>NZ_JBPTMA010000003.1:427057-539530 GCF_051546305.1 Microbacterium wangyouchuni | reverse complement strand
CGCCGCCAGAGCTGCCACTTACCAAGCCTGGATCCATAGCTACAATCACCACAGACCCCATACCGGCATCGGAGGACTCTCACCCATCGACCGCGTCCACAACGTCAGTGGGAAGAACAACTAGGGCAGCTACCGCAGCAGCCCGAGACTGGCGAGGGCGTGGCGCACGAGAGTGCCGCGCCCTCCTTCCATTTCTGCTGCGACGGCGTCGGACGCAGCGGCCTCCGGAGAGAACCACGTCAGCTCCAGGGCATCCTGCCGCGGCTCGCACGTCCCGGTCACTGGCACCACGAATGCCAACGACACCGCATGCTGACGCTCGTCGTGGTACGCGCTGATCCCCGGAAGCGGGAAGTATTCGGCCACCGTGAACGGCAACGGCTGCGGCGGCAGTAACGGGAATGCCATCGGGCCGAGATCGTTCTCGATGTGTCGGAACAGCGCATCGCGCACCGTTTCGCCGTAGCGGACACGGCCCGAGACGATCGTGCGGGTCATCTCACCCAGCGGGGTGGAACGGAGCAGAATTCCGACCTCGGCGACCTGCCCGGAACCGTCCGTGCGCACCGGAATAGCCTCGACGTACAGCATCGGGATGCGTCGCCTCGCCTCAGCGAGCTCGACCTCACTCAGCCACGCCGGATTGCTCGCGTCGCTGGGCAGCTCACTGAACTGCGAGAGGTCATTCTCGGAGCCCTCGGAGTCAGGATCAGGATCAGGGGTGCGCACCGCCATGTCTCATTTCTACCAGTGTCGGAGCCCGCTGGCAGGATAGAGACTGTGAGCCAGAACCTGAAACTCGACGCGGATGCCACGCGCTGGACGACCCACGACCGAACCGGCCTGCCCTTGCTCGTGCTGCTGCACGGGTACGGCGCGGACGAGCACGACCTGTTCGGACTGGTCCCGCACCTCCCCGAAGGCATTGCTGTCGCGTCGCTCGCGGCGCCATTGTCTCCACCGTGGCCCTCGCCGGGCCGCTCGTGGTATCCGATCGATGGTCTTGAGAGCAGGGATCCGGATGCCGTGACCCACGCCGCGAAAGCTGTGCTCGAGTGGCTCGACGCTCATGCGGCCGATGCCCCGAAGATCGCCCTGCTCGGATTCTCGCAGGGCGCGGCCGTTTCCTTGCAGGCGCTGAGATTGGATGCTTCGCGCTTCGGCGCCGTCGTCGCCCTCAGCGGCTATGCCTCGCCGGGTGAGTTGCCCGATGACGAGGAACTGCGCGAATCCCGGCCGCTGGTGTTCTGGGGGCGCGGCACGAATGACGACGTGATCCCTGCCGTCCTGATCGATCACACCGCGCAGTGGTTGCCCGACCACTCCGAGCTGACTGGACGCGTCTACCCGGGGCTCACGCACAGCATCTCAGAAGATGAACTGCACGACGTGCGGGTGTTCCTGGAGAAGTGGCGCGACGGCTCAGCGAGCTGAGTTCGGGTCGACCTCATCGCCCAGGTC
The DNA here is from genome assembly GCF_051546305.1 of Microbacterium wangyouchuni. NCBI lineage: Bacteria > Bacillati > Actinomycetota > Actinomycetes > Micrococcales > Microbacteriaceae > Microbacterium > Microbacterium wangyouchuni. The sequence continues at coordinate 538,069 of NZ_JBPTMA010000003.1, read as the reverse complement.
GGGGTTCTCTGCGGGCTCCTCGGCGGATTCTTCTGAGGATTCCTCGGCCGATTCCTCGGCGGATTCCGCTGCGGAATCCTCGGCCGAAGGACCGCGCCTCCGACGGCGCCCGATTGAGCCGATCGCAATAGCGAAGACGATCCCGACGGCGATGCCGATCGCGAGGCCGAGCCCCATGTTGTCTAGCGCTGAGCCCATCGCAACTCCGACACCCATGCCGATCGCGATGCCGGCGCCCCAGCTCAATCGCTGGCGCATCTCGCTACTGCTCATCTGATGGTCGGCCATGACTTCAACGGTACGGGTTCGCAGGAGCTTCAGCATCCGCCCTATGGGGGATCTCGCCGAGCAATTTCGGTTGCGCGCTGCGACACGCCCGGGTAGCATCGATGAGCCCTGTCCGCCGTGTTTGGAAGTTCTTTGATCTGAGTCGTCGCCTCCGCGCCCATCTTTCCGCGCGCTGACCCGACGACCCTTTGACAGGCTCAGGGACCGTATCCGCCATCTTCGGCGTCGATCCGTGCACCCCCGGTGTCAGTGCTCTCGCACATTTTCCGGAGACACGTATGTCAACACCGACCCCGCACGCCGCGGTCACTCTCGACCGCCTCACCTTCACCTGGCCGGACGGCTCCACCGCACTCGACACGATCTCTGGCGCCTTCAGCGCCGGGAGCATCGGTCTCGTCGGCCGCAATGGATCCGGCAAGTCGACGCTGCTGCGCCTGATCGCCGGCGACCTCCAGCCCACATCGGGAGCGGTGCATGCCGCCGGTGAGGTCGCCTACTTACCGCAGCAACTGACGCTCGACGTCGAACGCCGCGTCGCCGAACTCCTCGGCGTCGCACCGGCGCTCGACGCCGTTCGCGCTATCGCGCTCGGCGATGTCGACCCGGCGCACTTCGATGCGGTCGGCGACGACTGGGATATCGAGGCTCGAGCCGAAGCATCCCTCGCCGAAGCAGGTCTGGATCCGTCATTCCTCGACCGCTCGGTCGGCGAGCTGTCCGGCGGCGAGTCCGTGCTCGTCGCGATTGCCGGCATCCGTCTCCGGCGCGCGCCGATCACGCTCCTGGACGAGCCGACCAACAACCTCGACCGTGACGCGCGCGCGAAGCTCGCCGCGATGGTGCGGTCGTGGAAAGGCACACTCATCGTCGTCAGTCACGATGTCTCGCTTCTCGAGCTGATGGATGCCACCGCCGAGCTGTACGCGAACACTCTGAGCGTGTTCGGCGGTCCGTACTCCGAGTGGCGGGCGTGGCTCGACGCCGAGCAGGATGCCGCGAAGCAGGACGAACGCGATGCCAAACAGTCACTCAAGAAGGAGAAGCGCCAGCGGATCGAAGCGGAAACGAAACTGGCCGGGCGCGCGCAGATGGGGCGCAAGGCATTCATTGAGAAACGTGTGCCGAAGATGGTCGCCAACGGCCGGAAGGCCGCCGCCCAGGTGTCGGCGGGACGGCTGCGCGCCGAAGTGGCCGAGAAAGAGTCCGACGCGAGGACCGCGCTCGATGAGGCGGGCCGACGTGTTCGGGGCGATGCTTCGATGAAGATCGAGCTACCTGATCCGGATGTGTCGGCGTCCCGCCGCATCGCGACGATCGCGGACGGGGAGCGGTCCTGGATCATCCAGGGGCCGGAGCGCGTGGCGCTGATCGGTCGCAACGGCGTCGGCAAGACGACGCTGCTGCGGCGGTTGGTGGCGAGTGCCGCGCACAACTCCGGAGATTCTCTGCAGAACGGCCTCAATAGTGCTGAAAACGTTCCGAAACCCGAAATCTTCAGGAGTTATGCACCGGGCACGCTCACCGCGACCGCGCACACCGACCGGATCGGGTACCTGCCGCAGCGGATCGACGGGCTGGATGACGCGGCATCGGTGGTCGAGAGCATTATGGAGGTGGCACCGGCGATACCGGAGAAGGAGCTGCGCAACAGGTTAGCCCGGTTCCTCATCCGTGGCGGCGCTGCCGACAGAGCGGTGTCATCCCTGTCCGGCGGCGAACGCTTCCGCGTCGCGCTGGCGAAGCTGTTGCTCGCGGACCCCGCGCCGCAGCTCGTGGTGCTGGATGAGCCGACGAACAACCTCGACCTCGACACGGTCGATCAGCTCGTCGACGCGCTGCGCGCATACCGCGGTGCCGTGCTCGTCGTCAGTCACGATGATGCGTTTCTGAAGCGATTGGAGCTGGACCTGCTGCTGGAGATCGATGAGGAACGGATGCAGCAGCGCGAAGCCGGGCCGGTTACACAATAGGGCGCAGCTGCTCGAGTCGCTGCGTTTGAGTGCAACTAAACGCAACGGAAAGATTTGCTTCCATCATTTACAAAATGCATAATTCAATGTCTCTCTCTGTGCGCACATCCCAGCGCACCTCGCAGTAGCTTGCCGTCCTCGAAACGATGTTCGCGCTGCGGACCTCTGACGATTAAGGAGAATCGGCGTGCTCAAAAACACACGCATCACCACCGGTCGAACTCGAAGACTGCGTGCAGCCCTGACAGCCATGGCAATTGTTGCCGGCTCGCTTGTCCTCGCTGTTACGAACCCGGCCCCGGCCCATGCAGCCGAGGCACCGGCCACTCCTGCTTCTGCATTCACAGCGGAGCTGTGCGCGGGCGATACGACGTTCGATCCAGCGACGAGCGGAACTGTTAGCGGCTACGAAAACCTCGCCACCGTCAACGGCGACCGTCTGGCGGCGTACAACGCCGGCCAGGTTGTGCCACTGTACGACACGAACGGCCGCGCCGAGGCCGACTCCACCCCCGCCGTGTGCGCCCTGTACTACGACGCCACCGTCGATGGTCCCGTCACCACCTGGATGTTCTGCACCGATGCCGATCTGCACACGTGCGGCGGCCTTGGTGCCGGCGGCGAGCTCGTGCAGATTCGGGATGACACCGGCACCGCCGTGACCATTCCGTTTCCCGAAGACATCGAGACCACCCGGCTGAGCCAGGACCAGATCGACGCGGTCAGCGCGCTCATCGAGTTCGGGTACACCGGCACTGATTTCATGGGTAACGACGTGGTCGGCGCCACCGACATGACGAGCTTCGAGCGGAGCGTCCTGCAGAACATGGTGTGGTGCATCACAAACCCCGACTCCGCCGGCGGCATGAACTGCTTCCTCACGGGGATTGGCGATGAAGAGCGAGCCGAGCTCGTCGCGGCCGGTGCTGCTCTGCGCCCGGCCATGGCAGTCACGCCGGTGTCTTCCCAGATCGAGATCGGCGAAACGTTGCAGTGGGGCGTCACGACCAACGTCGTGAACACCCCCATCGTCATCGACGCAGACACCGTTGTCACAGTGTGCGCGGGAGACGCCACCATCACCGATGGAATGCTCACCGTGAATGGTGACGCCGGCTCGTCGGTCACAATCTCGCTCTGTGGCGGTCCTGCTTCGGAGGAGGGCGGCTACGAGCTGGCGCTGAGCCGCATCGGCAACGGAAACCGCTTCGTCCAGAGCGACACGGGTGACCTGCTCGACCGCGATTGCCAGGTCTTCGCGCTCTGGGAGACAGAGGGCTTCGACGCTGCGGCGATCATCGATGTCACCGCTGACGCTACGGACGCTGACGCAACCGACGCAACCGACGCCACCGACACTGACGCAACCGACGCAGCCGACGCCACCGACACTGACGCAACCGACGCCACCGACGCAGACGCCACCGACGCCACCGACGCCACCGACGCAACCGACGCAACGGATGCCGACGCAGCTGACGCAGACGCTGCTGACGCCACGGACACTGACGCAACCGACGCAACCGACGCAACCGACGCAGACGCCACCGACGCAACCGACGCAACCGACGCAACCGACGGAACCGACGCAACGGATGCCGACGCAACGGATGCCGACGCAACGGATGCCGACGCAACTGACGCAGACGCTGCTGACGCCACGGACACTGACGCAACCGACGCCACCGACGCAACCGACGCAACCGACGCAACCGACGCAACCGACGCTGACGCTACCGACGCAACGGATGCCGACGCAACGGATGCCGACGCAACGGATGCCGACGCAGCTGACGCAGACGCTGCTGACGCCACGGACACTGACGCAACCGACGCAGCCGACGCAGCCGACGCAGCCGACGCAGCCGACGCCACCGACGCCACCGACGCCACCGACGCCACCGACACTGACGCAACCGACGCAACCGACGCAACCGACGCAACCGACGCTGACGCTACCGACGCAACGGATGCCGACGCAGCTGACGCAGACGCTACCGACGCAACGGATGCCGACGCAGCTGACGCAACCGACGCCACCGACGCCACCGACGCTGACGCAACCGACGCTGCAGACGCCACCGACGCAGACGCAACCGACGCTGCAGACGCCACCGACGCAACAGACGGCGTCTCTGGTTCTGGCAACCAGGGCATTGGAAACGCCGACAACGATGAGACCAGCACGGATGCCGCAGACGCAACCGACGCTGGGAACGCAGACGGCACGGACCTTGCAACGACCGGTGCCGACGCACCGATCATTGCCCTGTCCGCGGCTGTAATTCTGCTGTTCCTGGGCGGCAGCTTGGTCCTGTTCCGCCGGCTGCGCACGCGCAGCTAACGGGCCTTTTCGCGACTGACGCCGCGGCTGATTTCCTTCGTGAAGTCAGCCGCGGCGTCTGTCATTTCGCGGGCTCAGACGGAGGAAGAAGCCAGCGCCCGCGCCTTCAACACTGCGAAGTCCTCGGCCGAGATCGCTCCGGAATCAAGCAGTGTCTTCGCCTTCAGAATCTCGTCCGCGGGGCTGATCGCCGCCACGTCGCGGATGTATCCCTCGTTGGCTTCGCGCTGACGACGTGCCTCGTCGTTGATGCGATCGGGCATACCGGCACCACGCGCGATGAGATAGATCAGCGAGGTCAACAGCGGAACGAAGACGAGGAACACAACCCATACGGCCTTCGCCCAGCCGTTGAGCTTCTTGTCACGGAACAGATCGATGACGACCAGAATGAATGCGAAGAGCGCGGCGATGAACACGAACGACCAGAAGAACAGCACGATGATGTCCCACAGGGACTCGAGGATTCCCATGACGGATCCAGCTTTCTTTTCGAATTGGACGAGAAATGGACGAGAATCGGCGCGCGATCGTTCGAGCGTCGATCTCCGGAGCGTATCGGTGCACATCGTCCCGATGGTGTCGTAGTGCACATTCGTCGCGGGAATCGCGATGAAAATCATGCACGATGGATGAGCGCGACTACGGTCGGTCACGCCAGCGGTTCGCGGCCGCAATCGCACCACCTGCGGCATGCAGTCGTGCCGCATGCGCATCGGCGGATCCACCCCTATATGAGACGTCGCCGGATCGCTATCATCTGGAGTTATGGACACTCAGTCGCAAGCGCTCTGGGCGCCTTCGCCGTGGTTCCTGACTTCTCCTCCGCAATCTCCCCGAGGCACGATCCCCCGCGAGCGGCTTCTCACGCGTCTGGACGCGTCCACCAGCGATCACGCGGTGACGCTGATCGCTGCCCCCTCCGGTTACGGTAAGACCGTACTGCTGGCGGAATGGGCGCGACGTCGTGAGGCGACGACTGCCTGGCTGACACTGACTCGCCACGATCACGGCGACGAGGCCCTCGTACTCGCGGGCATCCTCAGCGCACTGCGTCGCTTCACGGAACTGCCATCCGAAACTGCCGTGCGGGTGGCGTTGACCCCAGATGCGGACGCCCGCGCGTTGATCGGGCGCATCGCCGAGATCACTGGCTCGCTCGACGAGATCGTGGTCATCGTGATCGATGACGCGCACCACGCCGGCCCGTCCCTGGCGAGCGGTGTGATCGACGTGCTCACGGCACTCACCGCAGGCCGACTGCGCTTCGCGCTCGCTGGCACGCCGGAGCTGACGTCCTGGTTCTCCCGCGTGATAGCCGGAGAGCACACGGCCGTGCTCACCGCCGCCGATCTCGCTTTGACGGCCGAAGAGATAATGACGGACGGGGTCAGTACACCGACTGCAGACGATCGGGCGTCAGCCGCGGCGCTGCGTGAAGCGACCGACGGATGGCCGATCGCCGTGCACCTTCATCGACTGGCCGGGGGCAACGAACCCTCACTCACCGGCGCAGAAGGACTGCTCACCGATTACATAGCCGGCAACGTGCTGCCCCGGTTGAGTCCAGGGCTCGCGGATTTCGTCCTGGCGACCAGCGTCTGCAGTCGGCTGACGCCCGCGCTCGCCGGTGCGCTCAGCGGCGCGGACAACGCCGAGTCTCTCCTTGAGGACTGCGTTTCACAAGGACTTTTCCTGTATCGGCACGTCGACGAGAACGGCTCGAGGATCTACCGATGGCACGATGAGTTCGCGGCACGCTGTCGCGACATCCTCGGACGAGCCGATAGCTCACGCCGGCGCGCCCTGGATGTCACGGCCGCACGCTGGCTGACACCGCACTTCCCCGCAGAAGCCGTGATGCATGCCATGCGCGCGGATGATGCCGCTCTTGCGATCGGTATCATCCGTTCCTCGTGGATGCGGGTGATCATCGAGGCGGGAGCGAAGTCGCTCAATGTGCAGTGTCTCGCGCTTCCGGCGACGCTCGCTGCACATCCGGAGATCCTGCTGATCCGGGCATGCTGCCTCAACCTCATGGGAGACCGCACCGGAGCCGATCTACTCTCCTCCCAGGCGCACGCAGCCGCGAGCACGGACGCCGATTCCCAAATCACCCATGCCTTCGCATCTCTGTTCCTCGCTGATGCGCACTCAGAGCTCGCGTCGGCGGTCGACAGAGCGAAGACCATGTTGGAACTTGGTGGTACCGCGTCAGGAATGCATGCGCACTGCCTGTTCCTGCTCGGCTGGTCCGAACTGCGGCTGCGCCGCGATCCGCAGTCCGCCGTCCGGTTGCTCGAGTCTGCGTTGCACGAAGCGGATGCCGCACGTCTCGTGGTGCTCGCTCGCCGCGCCTCGAACAATCTTCTGTTCGCCCTGGGCTACGCGGGAAACCTCACCCGGGCACGTACGCGCATCGACTCGGGGCTCGCGCAGAGCGAGGCCGTGGAGGACTGGCAGCATTACGACGGCGGCATCGAACTTTTCGCGCGCGGGTTCACCGACTACTGGCAGAACCGCATCCCCGAGGCAGAGCAGGTCTTCCTCGCACTCGTCGCGGCAGGTGGGCACGACGCGTCATATACGGCGCTCGCTCGGGTCTACGTGGCACTGTGCGCCGCGATCGACGGGCGGCCGATGGCACTACGCACTGCACGCGCGACGATCGCCGGGGTGAGCAGGCAGGAGGTCCACGGTCTGCCGTGGCACACCTACCAGGCATTCGCGAGCGCAGAACTGTTCGCTGCCGCTGGCGACTTCGATAAAGCGATTGCCGCCATCGAACCAATCCGCGCTCAGTCGAACGTACCGGTCGTGCGCGTCGGTGCTGCAGAGCTCATGCGACGTGCCGGTCGGCTCGGCGAAGCCGGGCACTTGCTCTCCGCACTGTCCAGGGCTGAGCTCTCGATCTCCTACGTCGCCGCCTCCGCTCACGTGACGGCCGCGCTGATCTCTCACGAACGCGGCGATGATCCCCGGGCGCACCGCATCCTCGAACGCGCGCTCGATGTCGCGGTGCCAGAAGGGGTAATCCGTCCGTTTGCCATAGCGGATGAGGGACTGCGCACTTTGCTCGCCGTCCACGCCGGCAGCGGTACGGCGCACGAAGAGTTCATCGCGTCGCGTCTCGCGTCGCACGGGTCGAGCGGTATGAGTGATCTCGACCATGGTGTCGTGCTGTCCGCTCGCGAACGCGAGATCTACGGATTCCTACACACGAGCATGACGGCGACGGAGATCGGTGAAGCGCTCTTCGTGTCTGTGAACACGATCCGTACACACCAGCGCGCAATCTATCGCAAACTGGGTGTCTCCAACCGGCGCGATGCGATCCGTCTGCGTCTGTAGAGGACTTCTGTCACTCAGTTCGGCGCAGCGGCACCTTCACGTCGCCGCCGCCTTCCTCGGTGATCCGCTCGCCCATCTGCACGAACGTCGGCTCAGAGACGAATCCACCGGCGAACAGCGCCTGGCCCTGGAGGAACTCCGCGGAATGCCGAATCGCCTCCTCTGAGGCGAAACCGAACACCTCAGCCAATTCGGCGAGATCCCGCGGCGCATTCACCCTCATCAGTGCAAGGTTGTCGCACTGTGAAAGCACGTTGGGGTGAATCTTCGTCGGACGCTGGGTGGAGAGCAGCAGCCAGAGTCCGAACTTCCGCCCTTCGGCAGCGATCTGCACGAGTTGTTCGGTGAGTGCCCTCTCGACCGCGGTCTGCGGTTGTGGTGAACAGAGGTTGTGCGCTTCATCGATGACGATCAGCACCGGGCGACGCTCCTCGCGCCGCGCCCAGAGCTGTTCGAGCACGGCGAGCGCTGCCACCTTCGGCTCTGCCGGGTGCGTGAAACCGCCGATGTCGAGAACGGTGACGCGCGGACGTTCATCGATGACATCGACGACAGATTCCGCACCGCGAGACCACAGGTCCCATTCCAGAACCTGCAGATTCTCCATGCGGTTCGCCAGTCTGGCTTCGCTGGCGTCTCCCGATGCCCGCAGCCGCATCAGCATCTCGCGTCCGTCAAAGCTCTGCGCATCTTCCTCGGCGTGAAGCAGCACGTTGTACTCTTCAGCATCCGCGATCGGGTCCAGGTGCAATACCGCCGCTTTGGATGCCGCCGACAACTCGGTGTAGCGAACATGCAGACGCTCGCCCGGCGCGCTGCCCGAACGGAACACCCGGATATCGGCGTCCGCGATCCGGGACGCACTCGCGCCATCCGCAGATGGGCGTGTCTCGCGCAGACGCGTGTAATCACCATTCGGGTCAAGGATGAGCATCGGCAGTTCCGTGTTGAGAAGCAACTGCTCCAAGACCACGCCGAGCGCATAGGTCTTGCCGCTGCCGCTCTGGCCGCACCAGAACGTGTGCCGGTTGAAGCGACGCGCGTCCAATTCGACTGCGGCTGCGGGGTCGCCGATGGCGGACCCGATCGTGAGGTTGGTCATCGGTGTGCCTTTCGCTCGTAGTGCCACATCGATTCCATCGTGTCCGCGGCGACTTCACCGCAGGCATCCGGAAAAATCATCCTCGCTTGATGATGTGGCCCCAACGGCGATACCGGAGGATGAGCGCAATCCCTGAGAAAGGCAGTCCATGGCCGACTCCCCTGTCCCTGTCACCTTCGCAGACTTCGCGCGAGTCGAAAGCGCCCGCATGTTCGCTGGTATCGCCGCGTCGGCTGGTGGATCCAACCGTTGGAACCACTACCGGGCGCCGACTCCTGTGGATCAACAGACCGTCATTCGGATGAATCGCGACACGCTGTACAGCGCCGCGATCATCGACGTCTCGCAGGGAGCGAGCATCACCATCCCCGAGGCCGGAGAGCGGTACGTCTCGGTGATGCTGGTGAATGAAGACCATTACATCAATCTCGTGCTGCATTCCGCCGGCACCTATGACCTCACCGCCGACCAGTTGGGAAGCGACTTCGTGCTCGCGGCGGCCCGCGTCCTGGTGGACCCCGAGGATGCGGCCGACGTCGCGGCTGTGAACACGCTGCAGGATCAGTTCGCTCTCTCTTCCGTCGCGGGCAGGCAGTTCGCCATGCAGCCCTACGACGAGGCGTCCTTCGAAACGACACGCGGCGCGATCCTGGAGCTCGCGAAAGGACTCGGCGGCCTGGAGAACTGCTTCGGCGCGAAGGAGAATGTCGACCCGATCCGCCATCTGCTCGGCACCGCGGCCGGCTGGGGCGGCCTGCCCGAGGCTGAGGCGTTCTACATCAACGTCAATCCGGAGCTCCCGGTCGGCGAGTACACGCTGACAGTCCGAGACGTTCCCGTCGACGGATTCTGGTCGATCTCTCTGTACAACTCGGAGGGCTATTTCGCGGAGAACCCCGCGGGCGCATACAGCGTCAACAACATCACCGGCCAGCGGAACGCCGACGGTTCGGTCACTGTCCGGTTCGGCGGGGATCCCAGCGCGCCCAATGCGCTGCCGATCATGGAGGGCTGGAACTACCTCGTTCGGTTGTATCGTCCGCGTCCTGAGGTGCTGGACGGCACTTGGACCTTCCCCACGATCGAGGCATCATGACGAACAACCAGGCTTCCGCCGGGTTCGAGTACGGGCCGATTGATGTCTACGTGGTCGAGTTCGAAGGAGAGGGCCTCGCGCCTACCGTCCTCGATGCGCTTCTCGAGCTGTCGGCGACCGGGACGGTTCGCGTGGTCGACCTTGTCGTGGTCACGCGAATGTCTGACGGCGAGGTGCGGGTCACCGAGCTGCGTGAGGATGCCGCGAACGCTCTGTCCGGAATCGGACTCGACTTGGAGATCGAGGGACTCATCGGCGAAGAAGACATCGCTGAATCCATCGCTGGCGTCGCGCCCGGCTTCGGGGTGGCCCTTGCTGCGATCGAGATGCGCTGGGCGACCGCTTTGGCTTCTCGTCTCGCCGCCGCGCAGGGACGAGTGGTGCGCACGGAACGCGTTCCTGCCCCACTGGTGAACGAACTGGTCGCGGCCTCACTGGCCGCGGATGAAGGAGCCTGACATGCCGATCATGAGAAGGGGCGGTCGCCCCGGTCTGCTGGGAATGGCCGCGCGGACCGCAGTCGTCGCCGGCACGGCGACTGCGGTGAGCGGTGCCGTCGCACAGCGCCAGCACAATCGCGCCGCCGAGCGGCAGGCTCTGCAGGAACAGCAGCAACAGGCGGCATTCGCGCCCGTGACGACTCCCGCGCCGGCGATGCCCGCGGCGCCAGCCACCGATGTTGTCACGCGCCTGCAGCAGCTCGGTGAGCTGCACCAGCAGGGTCTGCTGTCCTCGGAGGAATTCACGCTGGCCAAGCAGCAACTGCTCGGATCCATGAATGCTTGAGATCCTGGGCAGCATCCTTCCCAATGCTGTCGCGGTCGCAATCAGTCCGATCCCGATCATCGCGGTGATCCTCATGCTGATGTCGCCCCGGTCCAAACAGTTGGGGATCGGCTTCCTCATCGGATGGGTTCTCGGAATCCTGGTCGCAACGACCGTGTTCACGCTCCTGGCCGGGGTGATACCGGAGCCGAGTTCCTCCGGCGAATCTCAACCGGTCATCGGAGTGATTCAGCTGGTGATCGGTCTGCTGCTGATCCTGCTCGGCATTCGGCAATGGCGCTCGCGCCCGGCCGTCGGTGTTGAAGCGGAACTTCCGGCGTGGATGTCGAAGATCGATTCACTGCGTGCAATCGCCGCCCTGGGGCTCGGGTTCGCCCTCGCCGCGGTCAATCCGAAGAATCTCCTGGTCGCTGGCGCGGCCGGAACGGTGATCGGGCGGGCCGGCGTCGACCTCGGCAGTTCGATGATCACCATCGCCTGTTTCACCGTCGTTGCCGCCCTCTCCGTTGCCGCGCCCGTGTTGATCACGATCATCACGCCGGACAAGGCTGCACAGGTTCTGGCTCGTGTGCGCACCTGGCTCGCCGCGAACAATGCGACCATCATGACCGTTGTGTTCATTGTGTTGGGCTCCCAGGTGCTCGGAAAGGGCTTCGGTAGCTTCTGAACGCGTGGCGCTGATCACAGCTGCCGCAGCCACGAGTGGCCGGGAAGCGTCCGTTCAAGAGCCTGGCGCAACCAGTCACGACGTGCAACGTCCAGGTACGGCAGGGTGGCGGCGAAGTCGATATCGTCTTTGGGCCGCTGCCCCTTGGCCTTATAGAGGAGTTGGATCTCCGGTTGGAGATAGCGGATGCCATCGCGCATCCACAACGCTTCGGCCATCGGTAACCGGACGGTCTCGTCACGCTTGTAGACCCACTCCTGGATGCTGCCCGGGCTGAGGAGGATGTCGTACTCCCAGCGATGGGCGGTGTTCGGGCGAACCCAGAGTTGCCCGCAGCCGTCCGGAAGAAGATCTTCCGCTGGTGCGTTCGGACGGTCACCATCGATGAGGGGCTTCAATGCACCGGAAAAGGCAGCCCACACGTGCAGGCGTCCGATGAGGTGGTCTCGGAGCAGGGGGAGTTCTGCGCGCAGCACGGACGGATCAATATCCTCGTGGTGCCGGCGAACTCCGGTGAAAGCCTCCAGAGCCCAGCCTCCGGCGATCCACCAGGTACCCGAGTAGCCGTCGAACAGCTGGGCCGCGTCCGCCGGTGTTCAAGGCGCCCAGCTTCCGTAGAGGCTCTCGAACGCGGCGTCATCCATGGACCTCACGTTAGCGCGCGTTGTGCGGGGCCAGCGGCCCGGGGGTCTCAGCGCCGGCTGCTGCGCATCGCGCGCATGTGCGAAAGCTCCGAATCCGCGGCAGACGCCGTGTACTCAGCGGAGTCACGCGGAATCAGGCCGACGCGCCCCTCGGCGTCGTGCAGGATCCCCCAGCCGTAGTGCTTCCCCAACTGCGATGACCGCAAGCACGCCTGCCCTTTGGAGAAGAACTCTTCCCGCGCCGCGGCATCGTCGGCGTCGATACCCTTGCGCAGCGCATACGTCTCGAAGATCACATCGTCCGACGTCAGCTCGAACGGACGCTCCATGATCAGCCGATACTGCAGCGCAGCGATCGACATGTTCTCCGCGATCGGCGGCTCGGTGCCATGATCGATCGGGCAGTCCTCCGAAACCTCGATGAAAGTGCTCTGATAGTTCGTCGTGTGCGCAGCCATGGCTACAGCATGGCCCCGTCTGTCGAAATCGTCCAGGGTCGAAACGGCGCAACCGACATCGTCGGCTGCACGTCTGTCAGAGACGAATGTCTGAGGCCTGGGCGATGATTGAAGGATGAGCAGCGTGCTCGACCGTTTCACCCCGGCAACCCAGGACTGGTTCCGGGGCGCCTTCAGCGCGCCGACTCCCGCGCAGACCGGCGCATGGAAGGCAATCTCAGCGGGCAAGCACGCGCTCGTGGTTGCCCCGACCGGGTCGGGTAAGACGCTCTCGGCATTCCTCTGGGCGATCGACAGCGTCTTCCGTGCCCATCAAGTTCACAAGCCAGCGGATGCCCCGGCATCCGACCCCGCCGACGGCGAAGCCCGCACGCGCATCCTGTACATCTCTCCGTTGAAAGCGCTCGGCGTCGACGTCGAGCGCAACCTGCGCTCGCCCCTGGTCGGCATCGGCCAGTCCGCCCGACGGCTGGGACTCGAAGCTCCGGGAGTGAGCGTGGGCGTCCGTTCCGGCGACACCACCTCCAGCGATCGGCGAAAACTCGTCACGAATCCGCCAGACATCCTGATCACCACACCCGAGTCGTTGTACCTGATGCTCACCAGCCGCGCTCGTGAAACGCTGCGCGACGTGCACACGGTGATCATCGACGAAGTACACGCCGTCGCCGCCACCAAACGCGGTGCGCACCTTGCGGTCAGTCTCGAACGCCTCGACTCGCTGCGGCGCTCACATCGACCGGATGCCCCACCGGCACAGCGCATCGGACTTTCGGCGACTGTGCGTCCCATCGACGAGGTCGCCCGATTCCTCGGCGGATCCGAGCCCGTCGAGATCGTGGCACCGAAGGCATCGAAGACGTTCGAGCTCAGCGTCACGGTCCCGGTGGACGACATGACGAACCCGCCGCCACCGCCCGGCGCGCCGGCCGCAGGCGATGATCCCGCCGAGTACACCGAGGTCACCGGATCGGTCTGGCCGCACGTCGAAGAGGCCATCGTCGACCGCATTCTCGAGAACAACTCGACAATCGTCTTCTCGAACTCGCGTCGTCTCGCGGAACGACTGACCGGACGACTAAACGAGATCTACGCCGAGCGTATCGGCGCGCCCCTTCCCGAAACAACGGCGCCGCCCGCCGCGATGATGGCACAGGGCGGGTCCACGGCCGGCGCCGATCCCGTGCTCGCCAAGGCGCACCACGGCTCGGTATCCAAAGAACAGCGCGCTCTCGTCGAAGAAGAACTGAAATCCGGCATCCTGCGCTGTGTCGTCGCAACCAGCAGCCTCGAACTCGGCATCGACATGGGCGCGGTCGACCTCGTCATCCAGGTCGAGGCACCACCATCCGCGGCATCCGGTCTGCAGCGCGTCGGACGCGCGGGGCACCAGGTCGGCGAGATCAGCCGCGCCGCGCTCTTCCCGAAGCATCGCGGCGACGTTTTGCACACCGCGATCGTCACCGAACGGATGCTGGCGGGCAAGATCGAGGCGATCGCCGTGCCGCGCAATCCGCTCGACATCCTCGCCCAGCAGACCGTCGCCGCCTGCGCGCTCGACCCGCTCAGCGTCGAGGAGTGGTTCGAGACGGTGCGCCGCAGCGCGCCGTTCCACACGCTGCCGCGCTCGGCGTACGAGGCGACGCTCGATCTGCTCGCCGGCCGGTTCCCCTCCGACGAGTTCGCCGAGCTGCGCCCCCGACTTGTCTGGGACCGAGATGCCGGCACCCTCACCGGCCGCCCCGGCGCACAGCGCATCGCCGTCACCAGCGGCGGCACAATCCCCGACCGCGGCCTGTTCGGTGTCTTCGTCGCCGGCGAAGGAGCCGGACGCCGAGTCGGTGAGCTCGACGAGGAGATGGTCTACGAGTCCCGCGTCGGCGACGTCTTCACCCTCGGCACCACGAGTTGGCGAATCGCCGAGATCACCCACGACCGCGTCAACGTCATCCCGGCCTACGGACAGCCAGGACGCGTGCCGTTCTGGCACGGCGACGGCATCGGCCGCCCCTTCGAACTCGGCGAGGCGCTCGGTGCGTTCTCCCGAGAAGTAGCATCCGCCCCGCCAGAGAAGGCAGCCCAGCGCCTGATCGATGCGGGCTTGGATGAGCAGGCGCGCCGCAACCTGCTCGCGCATCTCAGCGAGCAGCGCGAGGCAACCGGCACCCTCCCCACCGATCGAACTCTGACCGTCGAGCGCGGCCGCGATGAGGTCGGCGACTGGCGTGTCATCCTTCATTCCCCATACGGCATGAAGGTGCACGCGCCGTGGGCGTTGGCGATCAACGCCCGGGTGCGCGAGCGGCTGGGCGTTGATGGCTCTGCCGTTGCCAGCGACGATGGCATCATCGTGCGGATCCCGGATGCTGACGCCGAACCGCCGGGCGCCGAACTGTTCGTCTTCGAACCCGATGAGCTGGAGCACGTCGTCACCGAGGAGGTCGGCGGATCAGCCCTGTTCGCGTCCCGTTTCCGCGAGTGCGCGGCGCGTGCGCTGCTCATGCCGCGCATGAATCCGAATAAGCGCACCCCGCTGTGGCAGCAGCGACAGCGTTCCGCGCAGCTGCTCGAGGTGGCCCGCCGCCATCCGACCTTCCCCGTGATCCTCGAGACGCTGCGCGAAGTTCTGCAGGACGTCTACGACCTCCCCTCGCTGCGCCGACTCGCGACGTCGATTGCCGAGCGACGCGTCCGCCTCATCGAGACCGAGCCCGCCCAGCCCTCCCCGTACGCGCGCGATCTGCTGTTCGGCTACGTCGGCGCATTCATGTACGAGGGCGATTCGCCGCTGGCCGAACGACGTGCAGCAGCACTGTCGGTCGACCCGGCACTGCTGGGAGAGCTGCTCGGCACGGTCGAACTGCGCGAACTGCTCGACCCGGACGTGCTCGCCCAGTTCGAACGCGAAGCCCAGCGGCTCGACCCGGAACGGCGCGTGCGCGGGCTCGAGGGCGTTGCCGATCTGCTCCGACTGCTCGGGCCCCTGGATGCCACTGAGGTCGCCGAGCGACTGCAGCCCGCCGAGGCTGGTTCCGAATCCCAGACGGAGGTACCCGTCGACGGCGTGTCGGACGGGCGACACTCCGACCAGAGCCCCGACCGTCTGGGATCCGGCACGCAGGAGGCATATGCCCACCTCGATGCGTTGATCGCCGCGCGCCGCGCCATCTCCGTCACCATCGCCGGCACCCAACGCGTCGCCGCGATCGAGGATGCCGGGCGCCTGCGCGACGCGCTCGGGGTGGCGCTGCCCACGGGCATCCCGATCGCCTTCCTCGAGCCGGTCGCCGATCCGCTCGGTGATCTGCTCGCACGCTTCGCCCGCACGCACGGTCCGTTCACAACGGATGCTGCCGCCGCTCGATTCGGTCTCGGTGGCGCCGTCGCACGCCACACTCTGCAACGGCTCGAGCAGGCGGGACGGCTCGCCAGCGGCTATTTTCTGCCGAACGCGGCGGGCACCGGGTCGGAGTCCGAATGGTGCGATGCCGAAGTGCTGCGCCGCCTGCGGATGCGCTCGCTTGCGGCGATCCGCGGCAGCGTCGAGCCGGTCTCCCCCGAGGCCTACGCACGCTTCCTTCCGGCATGGCAGCATCTGGATCGTCCGCTCGAAGGCATCGACGGCGTGCTGAACGTCATCGAGCAGTTCGCCGGCGTGCCGATTCCCGCCAGCGCCTGGGAATCGCTGGTGCTGCCCTCACGAGTGCGGGACTACACACCAGCGTTGCTGGACGAACTGACCGCGAGCGGCGAAGTCGTCTGGTCTGGGCATGGCACGTTGCCAGGGCGTGACGGGTGGGTGTCGCTGCATCCCGCCGACCTTGCCCCATTCACACTGCCCGAGCCGGAGGGAGCCGCGTCGGAGTCCCTCGAAGCCGACCTGCTCGCGGCGCTCAGCGCCGGCGGCGCCTACTTCACAGCTCAGTTGCGCGACATGATCTCAGCCCCAAACGAGCAGTCCGTGCTCGACGCCCTCTGGAATCTGACCTGGTCGAGCCGCATCACGAACGACACCTTCGCGCCCGTGCGCCAGCTGCTCGCCGGCGGTTCACAGGCGCACAAGTCGGTGCGCCGCGCGCCGCGCACACGCGCCTACCGGGGTGTCTCTTTCTCCGGCCAGACGCCGCGTCCGACGATCACCGGCGGACGCTGGTCTGCCCTGCCTGCCACCACAGGAGCGCAGACCAGTGCGGATGCCGCGCGCCGGGCAACCGTCACCGCGGGGCTGCTGCTCGACCGCTATGGGGTCGTCACCCGAGGCGCCGTGCAGTCAGAGGGCGTGCCCGGCGGCTTCGCCCAGGCGTACCGAATACTCGCCGGGTTCGAAGAGGCCGGACACTGCCGCCGCGGGTACGTCATCGAGAAGCTGGGCGTCGCGCAGTTCGCAGCATCCGCCACCGTCGACCGCCTGCGCACCTTCGCAGCCCTCGCCGACCCACCCCCGCTGAAAGCCATCACCCTCGCCGCGACCGACCCGGCCAACCCCTACGGCGCGGCGCTCGGCTGGCCGCGACGAGAGGGCGTCTCCCACCGGCCCGGGCGCAAAGCGGGCGGGCTGGTCGTCCTTGTCGACGGTTCGCTCGTGCTCTACCTCGAACGCGGTGGACGCACTGTGCTCGCATTCGATGATGATCCGGAGGTCCTGCGGGCCGCTGCATCCGATCTCGTAGCGACCTCGCGCGCCCGCCGGCTGGAGACACTCACCGTGGAGAAGATCAACGGTGAGGCGATCTATGCGACACCGTTCGCGCTGGCTCTGCAAGAGGCCGGATTCGTGCCCACCCCACGCGGGTTCACGCTGCGCAAGGCGCTGTGAAGTTACGATGGCCAGTGAGCGACCCATCACAAATCTGCAGGCGAGGTACCCCTATTGATCCGTGAATTCTTCGCCGGGGTTCGCATCCTCCTTCGCGGGTTCAGCATGTGGCGCACGCACCCGAAGTTGCTTGCGCTCGGGCTCATTCCGGCCTTCATCGCCTTCGTCGCGCTGGTGGCCGCGCTCATCCCCCTCGGGTTCACGCTCGGCTCGATCACCGACTGGATCACCCCGTTCGCGGACAGTTGGCTCTCGCCCTGGCGAGAACTGCTGCGGGTCGGCCTCGGCATCGTGATCTTCATTGCCGCGCTCGCCCTTGCCGGGACGGTGTTCACCGCTCTCACCCTGACCATCGGGGATCCGTTCTACCAGCGCATCTGGCGCGGCGTCGAGCGCGAGCTCGGCGGGCCAGAGCCCAGCGGCGAGACCGGATTCTGGACCACCGTGGGTGAGGGCATCCGGCTGGTCGTCCTGGGCATCCTGGTCGCGCTGTTGACGCTGCTGCTCGGTTTCATGCCGATCGTCGGTGGTGTGCTCGCCTCGGTCACCGGTGTCATCCTCTCCGGACGGTTGCTGGCACGAGAGCTCACCGCCCGTGCCTTCGATGCCCGCGGGATCACGACCTACACACGCTCCGAATTGCTCGGCAGCGGACGGGCACGGGTGATCGGTTTCGGTGTCGCCACCCAACTCTGTTTTCTGGTGCCGCTCGGGGCGATCGTCACGATGCCGGCGGCTGTCGCGGGTTCCACGATCCTCGCCCGCAGCCTGCAGGACAGCCGGGAGGTGTCGCAAGTGGCCGTCCCGGCGGCTCCGGAGCGACCCATTGCGCCACCTCCGGCTGCCATGACGGCGCAGCAGAACACGCCGAGAGACCCGGAGTACCCGAGTGCCTGAGGGAGACACCGTCTTTCGAACCGCGAAGCGGCTGAACACCGCGCTCGCCGGGCACACCGTCACACGATTCGACCTGCGCGTTCCTGCCTTCGCGACCGGCGATCTCACCGGTGAATCCGTGCACAGCGTGGTTCCCCGCGGCAAGCACCTGCTGATGCGCATCGGTCAGCACACGCTGCATTCTCATCTGCGCATGGATGGCGCCTGGCTCGTGTACAGCGCGGGCGAGAAGTGGCGGCATCCCGCGTTCCGGGTGCGCGCGATCGTGGGCACGCCGCAGTGCGAGGCTGTCGGCGTCGACCTCGCCGAGATCGAGCTGGTCGCCACCCGCGACGAGGGACAGCTCGTCGACTATCTGGGCCCTGATCCCCTCGCCGAGGATTGGGATGCTGCAGCGGCGGCGCGGCGCGTGGGCGCGGATGCCCGCAGCATCCATGTCGCCCTGCTCGATCAGCGAAACGTCGCCGGTTTCGGCAACGAGTACGCAGCAGAGCTCCTCTTCCTGCGCGGAATCCTGCCCACCACGGCGGCATCTGATGTCGACGCCCGAGCGCTGCTCGATCTGGGCGCGCGCACGATCCAGGCCAACCGGAACCGGCTCGATCGGACCTTCACGGGGGTGAACCGGCGGGGTCAGACGACCTGGGTATACGGCCGCGCGAACCGTCCGTGCCGCCGCTGCGGCACACTCATCCTGCGCGGCGAACAGGGCGCCGACGCGACCCGCGAACGGGTGACGTTCTGGTGCCCGCGTTGCCAGAGGTAGCCATCATCTCGATTCGGGAATGAATCGGCCCTCGCCGTGGTTGTTGATATATCCGGAGGTGTCCGGACACGGGAGGAATCTTGGGTAAGAACTACATCGACATCGAAGACGACCAGGGCAAGGCACTGCGTTACCGCAAGCATGTCAATGGTCGAGGACTGGTCGCGCACGGCGCGAAGGTGCATCCGCAGGCTGTGGTTGAAATCGGCGCCTATGTCGAACCCGGCGCGCGCATCGGCGCCGGAGCAATACTCGTGCGTGGAGCGTGGGTTGAACCTGATGCCAGCATCGGCGAAAACGCGTACATCGACGCTCACGCCCACATCGGCGCTGGCGCTGCCGTCGGCGACGGCGCCCACATCGGCGTCCGCACAGAGATCGGCGCGGGCGCACGCATCGCCCGCGGAGCACGCATCGGCGACGACGAGACCGTCGCCGCGGGCCTGCGCATCGCGACCGACCGCAGGGGCCTCTGGCTCGCTGCCTGAGCACCTCACCTGAACCTGCACGAATACCGCGCCGGGACTGCCACCCATCGTGACAGTCCCGGCGCGGTATTACCGTTTCGGTCTACTTCAGCGACCGCCGAATGAGCATCGACACGCTCTCGACCACGACCACCATCGCGATGATGACGAGCACATAGGCCAGCACTTCGTCGAAGTGTCGGCCCTGCAGAGCGTTCAGCAGCAGGAAGCCGATACCGCCGGCACCGACGATGCCGAGCAGGGTCGCCGAGCGGATGTTCTGCTCGAGCAGGTACATCAGGTGACTGACCATCGCGGGAACAGACATCGGCATGGTGGAGGAGAAGAACACTTGAGTGCGGGTGCCACCGGCGGCGAACAGCGCCCGCTCGGGGCCGCCCGGCACCTCTTCCATCGAATCGCCGATGAGCTTTGCGAGCAGGCCCACTCCGCCGATACCCAGCGCGAGCGCACCGGCCTGCGGCCCGATGCCGGCTGCGATGATGAACAGGATCGCGATGACCAGGTCCGGGATCGCACGAATGACGAGGGCGATGCCGCGGAACGTATTGCGCACCCAGCTGTTCGGAGCGACGTTGCGGGCGGACAGCGGCCCGACGACAGCCGAGATGATCGTGGCCATCAGGGTTGCTGCGAACGCGATCTGAATGGTCGTGACCACCGCGGCCAGAACGTCGCCCCAGCTGCGGCTGCCGAAGTGCGGCGGCCAGATCGCCCGGTCGCGCTCGGGATTGACCAGTTCGCTCCATGACGGGGCGAACATCTTCGCCACGTCCGGCGCGGCGTAAAGGAATGCTGCAATGACGATGAGGATGCCGGCCCACACCCACACTGTGTTGCCGATGCGGCTCCGATCCCACGGCCGGTGCATGGCCGCTTCGATCCGGGCGTTGCGATCCTGCGTCTTGATCGTGCCCGTGCTCGTGACGCCGGCGGATGCCGACGGCTTGCGCGACACCGCGCGGGCAACCGAGTCACCAACGCCCTTCCCGGTCGGACGGACGTTCAACAGGCGAGCGCGCAGCAGCGACGAGACGATCTCGAAAGCCACACACAGGGCGATGATGATGACCACCAGCGGGATCACTCGACGCATGCCCGCAGGCCCGCCGTGCAGCGCTCCGTTGAGCTCGTAGCCGATGCCAACGACGCCCACGACGCCGAGGATGACCGTCGCACGCAGGTTGATGTCGGCGCGGTGCAGCGTCACAGCGACCCAGGCGGGCAGCACCTGCGGCACGACCCCCGACCAGAACTCCTGCGACTTCGAACCGCCAGCCGCGCGGATCGCGAGCCTCGGTCCCTCATCGATCTGCTCAATGGCATCCGCGAACATCTTGGAGATCATGCCCACCGAATGCAGACCGATCGCGACGATCGCGGGGAGTGTTCCGGAGTTGAACCAGAGGAAGGCGAGGACCACGACGAAGACGACGTCGGGGATCGCACGGGCGATCACGCCGATCGCACGGCACAGCGCCATCACGGCGGAGTTCGGGGTCGTGTTCCGCGCGGCGCCGTACGCCACCGGAACCGAAAGCACCGCAGCAAGCGCCGTACCCGCGATCACCAGGGAGAGGGTGATGACGATCGTGAGGAACATGTCCCAGATCGGCTCGAACCCGACCCAGGTGGTGACGAACACCGTCGTGCCGTCTGCCTGCCGCTCGCCGGCGACCTCCCAGCCCGGCCACTGCATGGGTGTCGCCATGGTGAGGAATCGGCTGATGTTCCCGGCGGTGACGTCGAGGCTCTTCAACGAGTAATCGAGGCCGATGAACGACCACACACCGAGGGCAAGGATCGCGATGATGGTGCCGTACGAGACGATCGCGGACAGACGCGGAGCCGGCCGCGGCACGGATGCTGCACGCGGGGCGGTCGGTGACTCGATCGTGCGTGGAGCAAGTGCGGTCATGCCGGTTCCTCGTTGGCGAAGTCCTCGGCGAGGCGCTCGCGGGCGGCAGCACGGTACAGCTCGCGGCTGAGCACCTGCTCGCGGGCCTCCGCGAGCTCGTCGTCCAGCGCATGGATCTCGCGGGTAGTAGTGGCAACCCGACCGTAGATCTCCATCACTTCTTCGCGCGTCAGGTCGTCGGTGCTGGTGTCGAGGACGACGGCGCCGTTGCGCAATCCGATGATGCGGTCACCCCAGCTGAGTGCGAGGTCGACCTGGTGCAGGGAGCAGATCACCGTCAGCGAGCGCTCCGCGGCGATCTCGCGGATCAGCGCCATGACCTGGCTGCTGGATTCGGGATCGAGGGATGCCACCGGCTCGTCGGCGAGCAGGATCTCCGGGTCCTGCATCAGCGCGCGCGCAATGGCGACGCGCTGCTGCTGACCACCGGAGAGATTGTCGGCACGCTGGTATGCGAAATCGAGCAGGCCGACCCGCTCCAGGTGTCCGAGTGCCTTCTCACGCATGGAGCGCGGGTAGGTACGGATGCCGACGCGCGGGCCGCGCAGCGTGGACAGGCCACCGGTGAGCACGTTTTCCAGCACAGTCAGGGCACCGACCAGCTCGAACTGCTGGAAGATGAAGGCGATACGCCCGCGCAGCGCCCGAAGCTCGGACCCGCGCAGGGCGGAGATGGTCTGGCCGAGAGACTCGACCGCACCGGTGGTGGGAGTCTCCAGCGCGTTGATGTGACGCAGCAGCGTCGATTTCCCTGAACCGGACAGGCCCAGGAGCACGACGATCTCTCCGGGATCGACGGCCAGCGACACCCCCGACAGAGCTGGTTTTCCGGCTCCGGGATATGTCTTACCCAGATCTGCGATCTGGACGGCGGGGGTGTCGCTGTACGTCATCTGTTTACTCCTGGATTGTCAGTGCGTCGGGAACCGGGATCAGGCGCGGCAGGCCTCGACCTCGTCTGCGATCTCATCGCACAGGGTGCGGATGAGGTCGTAGTACGAGTCGTCCACTGCGCCGAAGCCGAACCAGCCATCGGTGAGGAACTCGTTGAGCTCAACGCCAGAGTCGGTCAGGTCGGACTGGGTGCTGTCGGCAAGCGCGTCGAAGAGCTGGTCCTTGACTTCCTGCGGGAGGCCCGCCTGCAGAACGATCGGCGCAGCCGGAACCTGCACGCTCTCGACCTCGACGAGCTCGCCGGAGTCGATGAGCGGCTGGGCGTCGAGGTCCTGTGCGAAGCCGACCTGGCAGTCGACACCCTCGGCGACCTTCTTCGCGTTGAGGTCGTGAGCCTCACCGAAGACGCGGTCGTTCGCGGGGACGGTGACCCCGACATCCAGCAGGCCGCCCATGGGAACGGCGAAGCCGGAGGTGGAGGTCGGGTTGACGAAGCAGACCGGCTGGTCGGCGAAGTCCGCGAGTGAGGTGATTCCGGATTCCGGGTTCGCGACAGCGACCGAGAAGTATCCGGGCTCAGCGCCATCCTGGGTGATCTGCGCACCGATGGGCTCGATGTCAGCGCCGGCGTTCTGCGACTGGTAGTAGGTGAACGCCGAGATCTGTGCGATGTCGATCTGGTTGGCGGCGAGCCCCTGCACGACGGCGGTGTAGTCGGTCGCCTGGAAGAAGTCGACCTTCTTACCGGTGATCTCAGCGATCCAGTCGGCGATCGGCTGGGCGTCCTGGTCGGCGCCCTCGTGGTCGGGGAGAACAGCGAAAACAAGAGTGTCGGAGTCGCCGGAGGCGAACGTGCCTTCCGCGCTCTCACCGCCGGTTGCTTCTCCGCCGGTTGCGGAATCAGCCGGGTCAGCGGCACAGGCGGCAAGACCGAAGGCGAGGGTGAGACCGGCGGCGATCGCGAGACCGCGCTTCAGAGTTGACTGCATGGGGAACCTTTCGCAGGCGTGGGTGCATGGGTTTTCTCGGCGGGACAGCCGATGTCGAACAGCTAAAGCTCCGCAGGCGACCGCAGCGCGGCGCGCTTCTGACGGCTGCGTGAACGAGTCGTGAATTCCGCGAGCGCGAGCAGCCGCGAGTACGCTGAACCCATGGCACATTCCGGCAGATCACGCTCTCGCGCGTCATTGGGCGGACCCGCTCGATCGACGAAGCGGCAGCCGGCGAAGCATCCGCAGAAAGTCGCGAAGAAGCAGCCCGCACCGCCGCCGCCCCCGGCCCCCGAACCGCGCACGTTCCGCCTCGGAGCGGTTGCGGGTGCGACACCGGGCAAGTGGATCGACACGTGGAAGAAGCGGATGCCCCATGTCACGCTCGAACTCGTCCCGATCGAGGCGGAAACGCAGCGCTCAGCCCTCGATGAGTTGGATGCTGCCCTCATCCGCCTGCCGCTGACCGATGAGAGCCTGCACCTCATTCCTCTTTACGACGAGCTCGCGGTGGTCGTGGCATCCATCGAATCGCACCTTCTGGCAGCCGATGAGCTCACCGCCGCTGACCTCGCCGACGAAGTGCTCATCACGCCGCTGGACGACGTGCTCGGGCCGCTGGATATTCCCGGCATCCAGACCCCGCGCTTCGCGCCGCTTCCCACCACCGGAGAAGCGATCGCGACGGCCGCATCCGGTGTCGGCATCGTCATCGTGCCAATGTCGCTCGCGCGGATGCACCAGCGCAAGGATGCCGATTACCGCCCGCTCGTCGACGGACCGGTTTCCACCGTCGCACTCGCCTGGCCCCGCGAGCGGACGACCGAAGACGTCGAGGCGTTCGTCGGGATCGTGCGCGGACGCACGGCAAACTCCTCCCGCTGACCGGCGATAGATTTATCTGCATGTCCAGCGATCGCAACGGCCCCAAGGATGCTTCCCGGCGGCAGTTCTTCAAGATTGGCGGCGCGGCTGCTCTCGGTGCTGCCGCCGGTGGTGCTGCCGGTGCGGCTATCGGCGCAGCATCCGGATATCGTGCCGGTTTCGCCGCTGGTGACAGCCATTTCGACGCGCTTGAGCCGCGATCGGCACCCGGCTTCGACCACATCGTCGTCGTCATGGGCGAGAACCGCTCCTTCGACAACCTGCTCGGCCACCTGTACACCCCCGATGATCTGCCCGAGGGGCAGAGCTTCGACGGGATCGCGTTCGGGGACTACTCGAACGTCGCACCCGACGGCACCGTGATTCCCGCCCACGTGTACGACGGCCCGACGGATGACGTGATGGGCTACCCGAATCCCGACCCGGGCGAGGAGTTCCCGCACGTCAACACCCAGCTCTTCGAGCACGTCGCCCCGGGAGAGAACGAGCACCTATGGGTCGAGGAGATGTCGTCCCCGTACAACACCCCGCCCCGTGGTGCGAAGCCGACCAACGGCGGATTCGTGCAGGACTACTTCATCAACTATCGCCGGCTCCAAAACGGCAAGAAGCCGAGCACAGATCAGCTGCAGAACATCATGGGCGGCTTCTCCCCGCAGATGCTGCCGGTGCTGTCGACGCTGGCGAAAGAGTTCGCTGTCTTCGACAATTGGTTCGCGGCCGTGCCATCGCAGACGTTCTGCAACAGATCGTTCTTTCATGCCTCGTCCTCGCATGGATTCGTCACCAACAAGCACGGCGGCGGCTACGACAAGTGGATCGATGCCGATGAGATCCCGACGATCTTCAACCGCCTCGAGGATGCCGGTCTCAGCTGGAAGATCTACTACGACGAACTGCAACTCGTCTCATACACCGGCTTTCTGCACGCACCGGCGCTGCAGCGCTTCTGGAAGAGCGAACATTTCGCCACGATGGACCAGTTCTACGCCGACACGGCAAACGGCACCCTGCCGGCGTACGCATTCATCGAACCCCGGATGACGTTCAACCACAACGACTTCCATCCGCCGTTCGGCAAGCTGCGCGGGAGCAAGATCGACGGCGTCGAGGTCGTCGACAGCGCGATCTCGGACGTGCGCGCCGGTGAGGCGCTCATCCACGAGATCTACACGGCGGTCAAGAACTCGCGCACGCCGAAGGGTTCGAACGCGGTCAACACGATGCTGCTGATCACCTTCGACGAGCACGGCGGAACCTACGACCATGCCGCACCTCCTGCCGCCCAGCCCCCGTATACGGATCAGGAACCCGGCGAGATGGGCTTCGGATTCGACCGACTCGGATGCCGCGTTCCCGCCATCGCCGTGTCGGCGTACACCCGTCGCGGCACGATCATCAACGACGAGATGCACCACGGCGCTGTCATCAAGACGCTCAGCGAACTGCACGGCCTCGAACCCCTGACTCACCGCGACGCCGGGGCGAACGATCTGTTGTCGATCGTGAACCTCACCGAACCGCGGCATCCGGATGACTGGCCGGAGACCATGCCGCAGTGGGTGCCCGCCAACCCGCAGGAGGCACCGCCGCATCCTGCCCACGTGCACAAGGACAAGCCGCTCAGCCCGCCCGCGCGCGGACTCATCGGGCTGTTGCAGGCGAGGTTCGGAGATTCGGATGCCCCGGAGCCAGAGACCTACGCCGAGGCGTATGAACTACTGCACAAGCACGGCACCGGAGTGATGGGCCCGAACTGATGGCGTCGATCCTCTACGTCTGCGTGCGCCCGGAACGCGGCGCCGCCGACGCCGAGCATGTGTCGTTCCAGCGCGGGCTCGGCGTCGCAGCACTTGATCAGCTCGACCTCATCGCCGATCCACTCACCGATGAGCTGCTCAGCCGCCACGATGGTTTCGTCATCGGCGGTTCACCGTTCAACGTGACGGATGCTGTGAAGACGCCGTTGCAGCAGCGCGTCGAAGCCGACCTCGAGCGCATCGCCGCTCGCGCGCTGTCCGGAGAAGCCGCCGCGATGTTCACCTGCTACGGCATCGGCGTCGTCACCCGGCTGCTCGGCGGTGCGCTCACGCTCGAGCGGCCCGAGTCCACGCGCGCATCCGAGATCCGCACCACCGATGAGGCCGCATCCGACCCGCTCTTCGGACCGAGCGCACCCGCGCTGACCGTCTTCACCGCGCACAAGGAGAGCGCGGTGGCCGTCCCGCCCGGCGCGACGCTTCTGGCGATCAACACCGACTGCGCGGTACAGGCGTACCGGGTGGGAACGCAGCTGTATGCGACGCAGTTCCACCCCGAGCCGAGTCCGCAGGACTTCGCGAACCGCATGACGTTCTACCGAAACAACGGCTATTTTAATGCTGCCGAATTCGACGCGGTGAAAGCAGAGATCCTCGCCGCCCAGGATGTGGGCGGCGAGGATCTACTGCGCAGGTTCGCGCTGACGTTCGACTGACGACGAGGTTCCGTCACACCTCCTGGAGCACGGCTGCCTTCACGATGAGGCCGTTCTCATCAGCATCCACATGCACATCGCCACCATCGTCGAGAGCACCGCTGACCAACAGATCGGCGATGCGATCATCGACTTCCCGCTGGATCAGGCGGCGCAGCGGACGAGCACCGAACTCCGGTTCGTAGCCGTGCTCGCCGAGCCATTCAACCGCGGCATCCGTCACGTGCAGACGCATATCGCGCTCAGCCAGACGGGCCGAGCTCGCGCTGAGAAGCAACCGCACGATGGGCGCCAACTCATCGCGAGTGAGCTTCTGGAACAGGACGATCTCGTCGATGCGGTTGAGGAACTCCGGTCGCATCGCCTCACGGAGCTTGCCCATCACGCGATCGCGCAGATCCTTCATCGACGCGAAGCCGTTTGCCGAGGCATCCTGCGATGAGACGAAACCGAGCGCACCCGAGCGGGAGGCGAGGAACTCGCTACCGATGTTCGAGGTCATCACGATCACCGTGTTGCGGAAGTCGACGGTGCGGCCCTGACCATCGGTGAGGCGTCCGTCATCGAGCACCTGTAGCAGCAGGTTGAACACGTCGGGGTGCGCCTTCTCGATCTCATCGAACAGCACGATCGAGTACGGATTGCGCCGCACCCGTTCGGTCAGCTGTCCTGCCTCGTCGTAGCCGACGTATCCGGGAGGGGCGCCGACGAGCCGCGACACCGTGTGACGTTCACCGAACTCGCTCATGTCGAAGCGGATCACCGCACTCTCGTCGTCGAACAGACGGTCAGCGAGAGCCTTCGCAAGCTCTGTCTTACCCACACCCGTCGGTCCGAGGAAGAGGAACGAACCGACCGGTCGGCGGGCATCACCCATGCCGGTGCGGCTGCGACGGACGGCACGTGCCACGGCGGCGACCGCGTCATCCTGACCGATCACCCGCGCATGCAGGTCGCTCTCCAGGTCGGCGAGACGCTCACGCTCCCCCTCGGTGAGGCGGCTGGCCGGGATACCGGTCGCCCGCGCGATCACCTCGGCGATCTCGCGCTCATCGACGATCGCCGGGCCGTCAGCCGAGTGCCCGGATTCGACCGCGTCGATCCGCGCTTGAGTCTGAACCATCTCATCGCGCAGCCGCGATGCTTCCTCATAGTGCTCAGCCGCAACGGCCGCGTTCTTCTGCGCCTCGAGGTCGGCGAGCTCTGCCATCAGCGCGGAGGTGTCCTCGGGCAGACCCAGCTTCAGCCGCAGCCGAGCACCGGCCTGATCGATCAGATCGATCGCTTTATCCGGCAGAACACGCTCGGGCAGGTAACGCGCGCTCATCGTCACGGCAGCGCGCAGCGCGGCATCCGTGTAGGTCACGCGGTGGTGATCCTGGTACGCGTCCGCGAGGCCCTCGAGGATGCGCACGGCGTCCTTGATGCTGGGCTCGTCCACCTTCACCGGCTGGAAGCGGCGCTCCAGCGCCGGATCCTTCTCGATCTGGCGGTACTCCTTGAGCGTCGTAGCACCGACCATGTGCAGGTCTCCACGAGCGAGGCGCGGCTTGAGGATGTTTCCCGCATCCATTCCGCCCTCTCCCGATCCGCCCGCGCCGACGACGGTGTGCACCTCGTCGATGAACACGATCACCGCATCCTTGCGCGCGGCGATCTCATCCATCGTCTTGGTCAGACGCTCCTCAAAATCACCGCGGTAGCGGGCTCCGGCGAGCATGCCCGGCAGATCGAGGGAAATCACCCGGCGCCCCTCGAGCTGTGCGGGAACGGTGCCGTCGACGATTGCCTGTGCGATGCCATCGACGATCGCCGTCTTGCCGACACCGGCCTCGCCGATCAGGACGGGGTTGTTCTTGGTCCGGCGGCTGAGGATCTCAATGGTCTGCTCGATCTCCTCGCTGCGGCCGATCACCGGGTCGAGCGCGCCTTCGCGGGCGCGCGCAGTCAGGTCGATGCCGTACTTGTCGAGCATGGGCGAGTCGGATGCCGCGTCGCCGGTCTGCGCGGCATCGCCGCCCACCGGTGCATCGACGTGCTCACGGACGCCCTCGGTAAGAGCATCCGCCGTCACGCCGATCTGTGCGAGAACCTGACCTGCCGGCACGTCCTGGCCGAGCACGAGCGCGAAGAAGAGGTGCACGGGCTCGATGTATGTCGCGCCGGAAGAGCGGGCCACCTGATACGCGTGGAAGAGCGCACGAGAAGCGCTCGGAGTGATCGTCGCAACATCCACTCCGGCGCGCTCGGCGGGCGATGGCAACCGGGTCTCGACAGTGTCAATGATCTGCTGCGGGGTCACCCCGATGCGCTCGATCGCCTGCGCGACGGCGGTGTCCTCGACGATCTTGCGCAGGATGTGCAGGGCATCGATCTCGGTCTGTCCGCGTTCCAGAGCAAAACGGCCCGCGCTCTGCAGAATCTGCTGCGTGCGCGCGGTGAGGAACCGGCTGAGGTCGATCGATCGCGTCTGACGGGCTCGATCGCCCGCGAGATAACGAGCGAGGAACTCATCGAACGAGTCCGCGCCGGTGTCACTGAAGTCGTTGGGCATGTGCGTTCTCCTGAAAGTTGAGTGCAGTTCACTCAAGTTAAACGCGCGGAGGACGCAAGTATTCCCGACGAGTGTCAGAGGCTTCGCATCAGCTCGATGCGTTCGCGGAGATAGGCGTCCAGCGGCATGTACGCACCCGTCGGCGACCAGCGCACGTGCGGGATGGCATCCACCGATGCGAGCGGGCCGGATGAGCCGCCGGCATCCACCACATCCACATCAATGACCGACCAGCCGACGTGGACGACCTCGCCCTCGGTGAAACCACCACGCAGCGCCATCTGTCGACGCGCAGCACGCTCGCGCGCCGACTCGGCCGTATAGCCACGACGCCCGGGATCTGCGGCGCGCAGGATCTCGGCGGTAGCGAGCACGCGATCATCGGTGAGCAGCAGCACGCCGACGTGCCATGCCTCGCCGACGCGAACGATCCGATCCCCGCGCCAGCGGGACGAGCGTTCTTCGCCGAGGCCTTCCTTGGACACATCCGCGAGCGCGGCGCGTGCGCCGGACAGCATCTCCGAAGCGGTCACAATTCTCCCTGCGGCTGGTCCTGCTCGATAGCATCCAACCGCTCGCGGTCGCCGCGTAGCGTCATCGCGATCAGCGGGTAGATCAACACCGACAGCATCCCCGCGCCCACCAGCGCCGCGGCGATCGCCGGGTCCAAGATCTTCTCGTTCACGCCGATCGCGGTCACCGCCACGATGATCGGCAGTCCGGTGGCAGCCAGCATCGCGATCGACATGCGGTCTTTGCCACCGGCGTCCGACGGTGCCGAGAACTGTGCGGCACTGCCCCGGATCACCAGCAGCGCGATCAGGAACACCGGCACCAGGACAAGTGCGAGAGGTGAGGCGGTGAGCGATGCGAGATCGAAGGTGACGCCGGTATAGATGAAGAAGACCGGCACGAGGAACCCGAACGCGATCGCCTCGAGTTTGCTCTCGATAGCTTCGGCATCCGGCTTCGGCGCCCTCGCCATGATGATGCGCCAGACAGCGCCGGCGACGAATGCGCCCAGCAGCATGTCCAGATCGAACAGGACGCTGAGCGCGACCAGGGCGGAGATCAGCAGCAGCACGAATCGCACACCGAACTGGTCGGATGTGTGCAGCGTGGCCCGAATGAATTCGTGCAGACGCCCGTGCGGCGCGCGATGGGCGAGCAGCACCACAACCGCGGCGAGAATGACGAAAGCCAGCAGGACCGCGGCGGCGATCGGCGCTCTGCGGGTGCTGAGGAAGATCGAGATCGCGATCAGCGGCAGAAACTCCCCCACCGCGCCGATCGTGGAGATGACCCGACCGAACGGCGTATCCAGCTCACGCGCGTCACGCAGGATCGGCATGAGCGTGCCCAGCGCCGTCGAGCTGAGCGCGATGCCGATCACGACCATGCCCTCATCGGGGGCGATGAGGAATCCGACACCGATGCCGAGCAGCAGGCTGAGCAGCCATCCGAGCGAAGCACGCAGCAGCGGACGACCGGAGACAGCGCGGAAGTCGATCTCGGCGCCCGCCATGAAGAACAGCATCGCGAGGCCGAAATCGCTGAGCCTGTCGAGCACGACACCCGATTCGACCCAGCCGAGCACTGCCGGCCCGAACAGGATGCCCAGGAGCAGTTCGAACACGATGATGGGCACGCGCAGCGCCGGGCGGATGCCGCGGGCCAGCAAGGGCGCGGCAACCGCCAGCAGCGGTATCAGCACCAGTCCGGCCTCGCTCGCGTTCACTCGCTCAGAGTATCGGCACTGCGGTCGGCGCGCTCGATTCGCCAGCCCCGGATGAACGGGGCAGAATCGACACAGAACTTCTGCAAGGAGCATCCATGTCTCAACCCGATACCGCACGTCTGCTCATCGCCTGTGACGACCAGCCCGGCATCGTCGCCGCCGTCGCCAACGTGCTTGCTGAGCACGGCGCGAACATCATCTCGCTCGATCAGCACTCGACCGATGCCGAGGACGGACGCTTCTTCCAGCGCACGGTGATTCACCTGCCCGGCCTCTCGGCCGCACGCCTCGCGCTCGAAGCCGATCTCGGCGATGTCGGCGAGCGGTTCGGCATGGAGTGGTCGCTGCATGACGTGGCCAAGCGCAAGCGTGTGGCGATCTTCGTGTCGAAGTACGACCACTGCCTGATGGAGCTGCTGTGGCGCACCCAGCGTGGTCAGCTCGACGTCGACATCACGATGGTCATCTCCAACCACCCCGATCTCGCCGAGTCCGTGCGCACTTTCGGTGTGCCGTTCGTACACATTCCCTCCGGCTCAGGCGCCGAGGCGAAGGCTCTGATGGAGCAGCGTCAGCTCGACCTGCTGCGCGGCAACGTCGACCTGGTCGTGCTTGCGCGGTACATGCAGATCCTCACCGACGACTTCATCGAGCAGGTCGGCGCTCCGGTGATCAACATCCACCACTCGTTCCTGCCGGCGTTCATCGGGGCGAACCCGTACGCACGTGCGAAAGAGCGGGGCGTGAAGTTGATCGGTGCGACCGCGCACTACGCGACGGCCGACCTCGATGAGGGCCCGATCATCGAGCAGGACGTCACACGTGCCACGCACTCCGACTCGGCCGCCGAGCTGCAGAGCCGCGGCGCCGACGTCGAGCGGCTGGTGCTCGCGCGTGCTGTGCAGTGGCACGCCGAGGACCGCGTGATCGTGCACGGCCGCTCGACCGTTATTCTGTAGCGCTTCGCGCGCCCACACCACCCGCTCCGGCCGGTCCCGCGCCGCCCTCGTGGGTCGCGCGGCCCGCGCCGGTCCAGACCCTCACAACCCGTTCCGGTCGCACTTCGTGTCGCTAAACCCCACTGTTAGCAGCACGAATTGCGACCGGAGCAGGGGGTAGGCGCGCGGGGACGCCGCAGCAGGGTGGGTCTGCCTGTCGGTCGGTCGGAGGTCAATTCACGACATCGACCGCGAGGCCATGGGATGCCGCGGCGAGCCTCTTATCGTTAGTCCAGAATTCGTCGCATCCGCTCAGCTGCGCCGCAGCCAGGTGCAGAGCATCCGGAGTCTTGAGCCCGAAATCCGCGCGCAGCTCTGCAGCGCGAATGAATGCCGCGGCGTCGAGGGATATCCGCTCCAGTCGGTCAAAGATCGCCAGGTAGCGGTCCCGGAGCTCAACGTTCTTCTCCCGCAACGGGACCACCAAACATTCGTGCAAAGCGAGATCGCTTGCGCCCACCAGCGACCTGGTCTGACTCAGAGCGGCTCGCACGGCATCCCCGCGCGCACTCCGGTCTTCCAGCGCATAGATGAGGATGCACGAATCCAGGTAGATCATTCCCAGGAATCCCGCGCTGCAGCGATCTGGGCATCCAGTTCTGCGCTCGTCCGAGAGAGTCTCGTTGGCACCGGATTGGACTCGATCCATTCGATCAGTGCGGTGCCACTCCTGATCAGATCGACCGGACCGATCGGGACCAGACGCGCCACTGGGGCGCCCCTTTTCGTGATCACCACATCCTCGCCGGACTGCGACTCCGCGATCAATCGCGAGAGGTTGTTCCGCGCGTCGAGAACATTGTGCTGAGCCATCTAGCCATTATAGCCAAACTTCTAGCCAGGTCGGGAATCTGGTTCAGTGGTCGGGTAGCCCCGCCACCAGCTCAGCGAACACCTCGTCCGCCGCATCCCACCGCGCCAGCGGGGCCCCTTGGCCGAGCCACAGCGACTGCAGCTCCCCCAGACTCTGCTTGCCCGCCTCAGCGCGGAAGCGCCCGGTCAACCAGTTCTGCATCGGGAACGGTGCGATCGTGCCGCTGGCCTCGATCGCCCGCACGGTGCGGTTGCGGACGCCGCGGGCCAGGCGTCCGCTCATCGCCTTCGTCAGGACGCTCTCGTCGGCGGCGGTGCGACGAATGGCCGCACGGTGCGCATCGTTAGCTGCGGATTCGCGCGTCCCCAGGAACGCCGTGCCGACCTGCACACCGGATGCCCCGAGCGCCAGGGCCGCCGCGACACCGCGCCGGTCGGCAACGCCTCCGGCTGCGATGACCGGAATCGACACGGCATCCACCACCTGCGGCACGAGCACGAACGTGCCCACCAGAGATTGCTCCGGCGTGCGCAGGAAAGACACCCGGTGACCTGCCGCTTCGGCGCCGCTGGCGATGACAGCATCCACACCTGCACCCGCGAGCACGACGGCCTCGGCCACCGTCGTCGCCGTGCCAACAACTCGGATCCCACGCCGATGCGCCTCCTCGACGACGTCGCCCGATGGCACCCCGTAGACGACGCTGAGTACGGCGGGAGCGGCATCCCAAATCGCGTCGAGCTGCTCGTCCAGCGGCGGCAGGTAGCGCTCGGGACGCGCGGGAACCTCCACGCCGACGGCCTCGTAGAACGGCTCCAGCGCCTGCGCGAAGACCGTGTGCTGCGGACCGGGCGCCACCTCATCTCCGGTCGGAAGCCAGATGTTCAGCGCAAACGGTTTGTCGGTTGCGGCGCGCAGCTCGGTAGCGGTGGACCGGATGCGGTCACCGTCGTAGCCGTACAGCCCATAAGCGCCGAGGCCGCCGGCCTCGCTCACGGCCGCGGTCAGCGCGACGGAGGACAGCCCGCCGAATGCGCCGAGCAGAATCGGATGCTGGATGCCGAAAACCTCACGCAGATCGCTCATACTCCGAGGCTACGCCTCAGGTGCCCACTGGTAATCTCTGTGACATGGCGGACTGGTTCGAGCAGGTGGTGCAGCTGGTGCTGTCCGCGCTCGGGCTGCTCGCGATGCCCGACCTGGCAACGCTCGATTTCGCCGCTCTTAGCCTGACACTCGCCCTCGTGGCCGTCGCGACGCTCATCGTCGCCATCACGCTCGGCATCGCCGAGACTGGCCAGGGCTCTTCGCCGCATCCGCTGCGCGCCATCGATCGATCCGTGCTGCTTTCGCAGAGTGATCCGGATGCCGCGGGCCACCCGCGTCCGCGAGCACCGGGAGTCGTGCGCGCCGTGTGATCGTCCGCCAGTGACGGGAGCACGGCATCACGCCGACACTCCCCTCACTCTGAACGGACTATCTTTTGGACATCTACGCCTTCGGGCCCATCGCGGCGATCCTCGACGCCGCCTACGGCGCTCTCACCGCGCTGTCTGCACTGCTGGAACCTCTGGCCGGAACCGCAGCATCCGCGGCCGCTGTCATTCTGGTGACGCTGCTCGTGCGTGCGCTGCTCATCCCGGTCGGGATCTCCCAGGCCAAAGCCGAGCAGACCCGCGCCCGGCTCGCGCCGCGATTGCGCGAACTGCAGAAGCGGCACAAGAAGAACCCCGAGAAGCTGCAGCGCGAGACGATGCAGCTCTACAAGGACGAGAACACGTCGCCGTTCGCGGGATGTCTGCCTGTGCTCGCGCAGGCGCCGGTGATCGGCATCCTCTACACGCTGTTCCTGCGCACCGACATCGCCGGCCATGCGAACGAACTGCTCACGCATGATCTGTTCGGGGCGTCGCTGGGCACGAGTCTGGTCACGATGCTGTTCACCGGTCCGTTCTCGCTTCCGACGCTCGTCGTCTCCGGCGTGCTCATCGCGATCATGATCGTCGTCGCCGAGATCACGCGGCGCATCTTCCGCCCCGTCGCCGTGGACGATTCCCCGATGTCATCGCCCGGGATGCTCGGGATGATGAACGCCCTGCACTATCTGACCGCCGTCTTCGCGGTGTTCGTGCCGCTGGCAGCAGGGCTGTATCTGACGGTGACTGTCGTGTGGACGCTCGTGCAGCGGGTGATCCTGCGGCGTCGCTATCCGCTGCCGACGAGCGTGTGAGCGGGGTGCTGGGTCAGTTCGGGATGATCGGGATCGTCCCGGTGAAC
This sequence comes from Microbacterium wangyouchuni, assembly GCF_051546305.1. Lineage (NCBI taxonomy): Bacteria > Bacillati > Actinomycetota > Actinomycetes > Micrococcales > Microbacteriaceae > Microbacterium > Microbacterium wangyouchuni. The sequence goes on along the minus strand of NZ_JBPTMA010000003.1, from coordinate 502,850 downwards.
ACCGCCGGCGGTTCTTCCGGGCCCTTCGTCGCATCCGCGGCGCCTGTGCGATCGGCGTCGGTCGTGCCGCCGGTGTCGCCCGCGCCGCCTGCGCCGCCTGCAACCCGCGCGGAACGGCGCGCACCCACGGTGATTCCCACGCTCGCGACGACCACCAGCGCGACGGCCGCGAGCCTCAAGGGTGTCGCACTCTGGGCGAGCACGAGCCATCCGGCGAGTGTGGCAAAAGCCGGTTCGAGGCTCAGCAGCACACCGAAGACGCGCTGCGGAAGTCGGCGCAGCGCCGCCAGTTCGAAGCTGTAGGGAATCACTGAAGAGAGCACCGCCGTGGCGAGCGCGAGCAGCAGCAGGGTGATGTCGGATGCCGCGGCTATCGTCGTGGGCACACCGATCGGGAGGAGAAGAACGGATGCCACGAGCAGCCCGACCACGAGACCCCCACTGCCGGGAATCGCCTTGCCGACACTGGCGCTCATGCGGATGTAGAACGCCCAGAACCCCGCTGCGATCAGGGTGAAGAAGACGCCGAGGGGGTCGAGCGGGTCTGCGCCGAGGATGCCGTCCACACCGAGCAACGCCATGCCGATCAGGGCGACGGTGACCCAGACGCCGTCGAGGAGGCGTCTGGTGAGAACGGCGGCGAGCACGAGCGGTCCGAGAAACTCGATCGCCACGGCGGGGCCCAGCGGAACGCGCTCGATTCCGGCGTAGAAGAAGCCGTTCATCCCCGTGAGGGAGACACCGAACAGCACGGCGGTGATCCATTGCTGCTTGCTCCAGCCGCGCACGCGCGGGCGGACGATCACCAGCAGCAGAAGTGCGGCGATCCCGATGCGCAGTGATGTCACTCCCCACGCGCCGAGGGCTGGGAACAGCTGGGTGGCGATGGCGGCGCCAAAAGGCAGCGAGAGGCACGATCCGACGACCAGAGCTACGCCCACGGCGGTGCTCTGCGAGGCTGGTGTGCGCATCACACCAGCCTGCCCGATGTCAGCGCGGATCGATAGCGACTCGCAGCGGCGCTCCGGGCGCGGATGCTGCGCTGAGTGCAGCATCCACATCGCGCAGCGGATGCACCGCGCCGATCACCTCGCTGAACGGATACGCACGTCCGCGACCGGCCAGGAAACCCACTGCCCCGACGAGGTCGTCGGCCGTGTAGTTGTGCACGCCCACCACGCTCACCAGACGCCGCACGATGCTTTCGGCATCCAGCGGCACGGGCGGTGCCGGAAAGACGCTGCCGACCAGAGCCACGCTTCCTCCGACGTCGGCTGCAGCCAGCGCGTCGGCGACAGCGTGGCCGGATGCCTCGATCACGATGTCTGCGGGCTCGACAGCGGCAGCGAGTCCCACTCCCCCGAATCGCTCCGCGAAACTGCGGCGCGCAGGTGAAGGGTCGACGATGCTGACCTGAGCTCCGGCATCCGCTGCAATTGCCGCGGCCGACAGCCCGACCAGACCCGCGCCGTAGACGAGAACACGCAGCCCTTCCAAGCTCCGACCGGCCGCTGCGCGTGCGACCGCCGCCCAGGCCGTGGCCGTCGCGCACGAGGCCGGCGCGAACACCGCGGCCGGCAGCGCCTCCGGCACCCGCACGATTGCCGTTCCCACGCGCAGATGCGCATGCGTGGCGAATCCTCCGGTCAGCTCCCAGCGCGGTTCAATGCGCTCGTGCCCATATTTGGCGAGCACCGCGCACTTCTGCGTGTGCCCGGCTTGGCATCGTTCACAGGTTCCGCAGGACACCGTCACCGACCACACCACGCGGTCGCCGATGCGCAACTCGCTGCCGTCGGCAGCCAGCACACCCGCCTCACCGATGGCGATCACCCGCCCGACGCTCTCGTGTCCGAGCACAAGCGGAATGGGAGCCGATCGGTGACCCTGCACCGTGTGCACGTCCGAGCCGCAGATGGTCGACAGCTCGATCGCGACCAGCACATCCTTCAGGCCCAGGGCGACCCCGGGCACAGCAATCGTCTCATGTGCTTGGCTGGGGCCGACCCAGACCATCGCCGTCGCCGCGGGTCTCAGCGCGACGTCGTGCCGCTCATCCTGCGGCAGCAGTACGCGCACGTCACAGCGCCTGAGCGAGGGTGGTGCCGACGGCCGCGTCGCGACCAGCACCGAGGAGTCCGCGTTCGCGCAGCGCCGCGGGCACAGCGGTGATGTCGTCGAGCACCGCATCGGCACCGGCATCCGCCAGCACATCATGAGCGTGAGCGCCGCTGAGGACGCCGGCGACGAAGCCCGCACCCGCGCGACGACCGGAGCGCACGTCGCTGCTGGTGTCTCCAGCAACGGCGACCGCCTGCACAGACGAGGTCCCGGTGCGCAGCAGCGCGGTGAGGATGAGGTCCGGCGCAGGGCGTCCGCGACCAGCATCCACCGGCGACAGCGCGATGTCGATCAGATCATGCCAGCCGAGGGCATCGATCAGTGCGTCGCGAGTGACGGGGGCGAAGCCCGTGGTGAGTGCGACCGTGAGTCCGGCGTCGCGCAGCGCTGCGATCGTGGCCGCAGCGCCGGGAATCTCCGTCACACCCTGCTCGGCGACGATCTCGGAGTACGCCGTTTCGAACTGAGCGGTGGCGGCAACAGCCGCGTCCGTGTCGCCACCGGAAAGGTGGGTGAACACGTCGATCTTCGACATGCCCATCGTGTCGCGGACGTATTGCAGGGCGTCATCCCACGGCATCCGATCGGCGACTCCGGTTCGCTCGGCAGCGCGCGCGAAGGCCTGCTCGACGACGCCGTCGTCTCGGACGGTCGTTCCGGCCATGTCGAAGACGACGAGTTCGATGGCGGTCATGGGGTTCCTCCCTGTGCGGGCTGCGATGCCCGGTCAAATGCGGTCTGAAGTGTGTGTTCGGCGAGCCCCAGACCCGTCGTCATGCCGATGCCGGTCGTTGCCGCGATCACGTGCAGGCCTGGCTCCGGCTCCTCGATGAGGAACTCGCCCGGCCCGGAGGCGTAGACGCCCTGCCAACGTTCGATGACGCGGAACCTCTCGGCGGCGAACAGCGTTCGCGCCTCGGCAAGGAATGCGTCAAACGCCGCCTCGGGCTGGAAGGGACCCGGCTGCATGCCGCGCACGTGCGAGTCACCGAAGATGAGCGTGCCATCCGGCAGCTGCGTATACATCTGGTTGAGATCGAGGGCCGCGAGCTGTGGATGCTCGGCGTGCAGTCGCTCGCGCAGCCGATCCGCCGCGGCGGAGGCGAAGCGCCCGTAGCGCAGCAGCGACCATCCGGTCAGCAGCGGCGCATCAAGAGTGCGTGGCAGGTTGGCGGCGACGCGCATCATGTCGAGTGCGCAGCGGACGACGCCGGCACGTTCGGCGATCTCCGGCAGCAACTGGTCGATGTCGTGATTCACCGCGACGACGACCCGGCCCGCGTCGATCTGTCCGCGCGTTGTGTGCACAGCGGATGCCGAGACCGCCGTCACCGCGGTGCGGAAGCGGAACTCGACGCCGAGGCGGGAGAGGTGAGTGACGATAGCGCCCGCGGCTTCGCGAGGATTCGTCTGCAGGTCGGGTGTGATGAGCGCTCCGCCGATGATCGAGTCGGGACGAAGCGGGGCGCGCTCGAGCAGTTCAGCGGCATCCAGCATCCGCAGGTCTGCACCTGCCGCGTGCTCGAGCACGGCGAGCTCGTCACTGTCGCGGGCGGCGATCAGCGTGCCGGACTCGCGCACCCAGAAGCCGGCGTCAGTCGCCAAACGCAGCCAGATCTCGCGCGAGGTATCGGCGAACTCGCGTGCGATCCCCGTCTGGGCACCGATGCACACGTGCCCGAAGTTGCGGATCGTCGCCCCGACGGGCTCAGCCGTCCGGTCCACGACGATCACTCGCAGGCCGCGACGAACGGCGGCGTAGGCAGCGCCGAGACCGACGATCCCGGATCCGACGACCACCAAATCGGCAGTGGATACGGTCATGACGGCCTTTCGATGCTGAGGGGTGTTCAGCACCTACTGTGACACCGCAGCGCCCGGTGAATACGCCGTTCGAGTGAACGTTCGGCTGGCGTTCACCAGTCCTTCGTTCGGGTAAACAGCAGGCAAACTCACGTGCCACCCGGACCGGCAGTTCCCCACGCGGATCGCCCCGAATCACCGTAAAAACAGACGATCGCGAGCGCATGGACTCTAGTACCAAGTCCGCGCCCGCGATCAGACGCTGGGGACGTCTATTTCTGGGGTGCCACTCACGCTACTGACCGATGAAAGCCACGAGAAGTGCCGAAGGTCGCAAGCGCATTGGACTTTCGTCCAATGATCTCTCAGAGGATGCCGTGGCCCCTGTCACCGGATCGGCAGCCGAGCCGCAACCGCCCACCGCCCATCGACCACGCCCGCGCTGAACTCACCGCTGCCTCCGACCACGCGCTCAGCCATGCGGTTCAGACCAGTGCTGCTGGAGGGCAGATCGCGCCGGGGCGTCGCCGGAAGCGGGCTGCAGATCTCCAAAGCCGCTGAGTCATCGTCGACGATCAGCCGGACGCTCACGTTTCCGGGTCCCGCATGCTTCAGAATGTTCGTAGCCGACTCGCGCACAATCCGGCTCAGGATGATCTCCGCGACACGAGGCAGTCGCTCATCCTGCGGGTTTCCCTCGCTGCACACCGGATAGCCCGCGGACTCGATTTCACCCCGGGCCTCGTCGATAGCCGCGGCCAGATCACCCGAGTGAGCTGCGGACGAACGCGGCCCATCATCCGCAAGTTCGATGACGAAACGGAGGTCAGCCATGGCCTTCTTCGCCGCGCCGCGGATCGCGTCCTGAGACTCTTTGCGCTTGTCTGAGGCATCCAGCATCTGCACATGCAGTGCGACGACGGTCAGGTGGTGCGCGATGCTGTCGTGTAATTCGCCGGCGATCCACCGCCGCTCAGCGAGGACCGCTTCTTTCTCACGCTCGGCACGCTCGGCCAGTTCTTGCTCGAGGCGATGCCCTCGATCAAAAGCCACCCGAAGAGCGAAACCGGTCGCGCCTGCCACCGTCGCAATGATCAGGTAGATCCCGACGGTGACGGGAATAGCCGTGCCCGTGAATGCGATCATCGCGACTGCGACAAGAAAGCCGCCGGCGTAAGACAGGATCAGCACGGTTCGCCCCAGCCGCATGACCAGGCCTGCCGCGATCGCGGCGGCGAGAATCACTTCTGATCCGGTGCCGGTGATGAACGAGAGCGCGAACACCACGCCGAGCGCACAGGTTGCCACCCACGGCTTCCAGAGGTAGAGCGCGAAAGCGGCTGTGGTCGCGATGCTGACCACCGCTGTCAGGGGATTGGCACCGAATATGACGATGCCGACGATGTCAACGACAATGAGCCCGCCGACGACCACCAGAGTGGCGACGCGTTCGAGAGGGCTCAGCCGTCCGCCCTGCGTCAATCGGATGGCGCCAGGTTCATTCCGCAGCGACCGACCGAAAGCCATAGTTGCAGTATCCCCTATTCGCCAGGTGCGCTAGCGTCAGAGACCGAAAGCCTTTGCAAGCATCTGCCAAAAAGACATAGTGTTCACCACCCCGAGCTAGTCGTTTGTCGGATAACTGCCCCCATCTTCTCGACAACCAACACCCTGCACATCAGACCACCGGTCAGACCTTGCTAGCCAAAGGTCTAGGCCCGCGGTGACGTACCGCTTCGCCGTTAGGCTTCCCCCATGCCAGAAATCCGTGTTCTCGTCGTCGATGACGACCCTCTGGTTCGCACAGCACTGTCACACTTCGTGTCCCGCGATCCGGAGATCCAGGTCATCGGTGAAGCCACCACTGGTGCTGAAGCGATCACCTTCGTCGAGGCAGACCGCCCGGACGTCATCATGATGGACGTGCAGATGCCAGAGATGAACGGCATTGAGGCGACCGCGATCATCGCCGAACGCTGGCCTGAGGTGCGCATCCTTGCGGTGACGACACTCGCCGGCCGGGACACCGTCCTTCCCATGCTGAGCGCCGGCGCCGCAGGATACATGCTCAAGGATTCCAGCGCGGAGAGCATCCTCGCCGCTGTTCGAGAGGTCTACAGCGGCGCGAGCTCGCTGTCGCCGATCATCGCGTCGCTGCTCATCGATCACGTACGTGACACCAAGCCCACAGCATCCAGCACACCCGAACTCGAACCTCTCACCGAGCGCGAGACCGACGTGCTGCACCGGCTCACCCAGGGGATGTCGAACGCCGAGATCGCCCGCGTGCTGATCGTCTCCGAGGGCACCGTGAAAGCGCATCTCGGCAGCATCATGTCGAAATGGCATGTGCGCGACCGCGTGCAGATCATCGTCACGGCAGCGCGCGCCGGCCTCGTGGACTTCGGCTGACCTCATAACCGGCGCGGCTACGATCGAAGGCATGTCCGTCACGCCTTCTGCCCTCGCGCACGCCGAGGACCTCGCCGACTTCGTCGCCGCGTCCCCCTCCAGCTATCACGCCGCCGAAGAGGTGGCCCGCCGCCTCGAAGAAGTCGGATTCGTTCGGCTCGAAGAGGAAGATGAGTGGCCAACGCAGGCCGGTGGCCGGTTCGTCGTCGTCCGCGATGGCGCCACAATCGCGTGGGCGGTGCCGGCGGATGCTTCGCCCACCACGCCCTCGCAGATCTTCGGAGCGCACACCGACTCCCCCGGTTTCAAACTCAAGCCGAAGCCGACCACCGGATCCCGCGGGTGGCTGCAGGCCGGAGTCGAGGTCTACGGCGGTCCGCTGCTGAACTCGTGGCTCGACCGCGAACTGCGCCTGGCCGGGCGCCTCGCCCTGGCCGATGGCCGCGTCGTGCTCGCCGACACCGGAGCACTGCTGCGCCTGCCGCAGCTCGCCGTTCACCTGGACCGCGAAGCAAACAGCGGCCTGGCGCTGGACAAGCAGTTCCAGACCCAGCCGGTGTGGGGCCTGGGCGACCCGACCGCCGAAGATCTGCTGGGCGAACTCGCCGCCTCCGCCGGAGTGAACGCCGCTGACATCCGCGGCTTCGACGCCGTCGTTGCCGATTCCGCTCGCGGAGCCGTGTTCGGCAAGGACAACGCCTTCTTCGCCTCGGGCCGCCTGGACGACCTCGCCTCGGTGCATGCCGGAGTCGTCGCTCTCACCTCGCTCGCCGCAGACACCTTCGAGGGACCGGGCATCGCGATCCTCGCCGCCTTCGACCACGAAGAGCTCGGCTCCGCGTCGCGCTCCGGCGCCGCCGGCCCCTTCCTCGAAGACATCCTGGCCCGGGTCTACGCCGGCCTCGGCGCCGATGCCACCGAGCAGCGCCGCGCGTTCGCGGCATCCTGGCACCTCTCAAGCGACGTCGGACACTCGGTGCACCCGAACTATGCGCACAAGCACGACCCGGTCGTGCAGCCGCTTCTTGGCTCGGGCCCGATTCTGAAGATCAACGCCAACCAGCGCTATGCGACCGATGCTCTGGGCGCTGCCGCCTGGGCGAAGTGGTGCGAGGCCGCCGGAGCGCAGTCGCAGGAGTTCGTCTCGAACAACGCTGTGCCGTGCGGGTCGACGATTGGCCCGATCACGGCCACTCGTCTCGGCATCCGCACAGTCGACGTCGGCATCCCGATCCTTTCGATGCACTCCGCTCGCGAGTTGGCTGGCGTCGCCGACCTCGACGCCTTGACTCGCGTCGCGGAGGCCTTCTTCGCCGCCTGACGGTCCCGGGCGGGCCCGGCCAGGAGTCGCAGGTGTCGCGAATGGCCGCCGCGACCACCGCGCAGCGACCCTTTGCGACCCCTCCCGCTGGCGCCCGATTCAGCAGGTGTCGCGAAGGGCCGCTCGACGTGCGCGCATGCGGCAAAACGCGACCCCTCCCCGACCGGGGACCGGCGCATCCCCCGACCGGGGACCGGCGCACGCCCCGACCGGGGACCGGGGACCGGCGCCATCGACACCCGCGCGTGATTCATCAGCACTCGGCATCTGATTCCATCGGCACGGCAGTGGTGCCAAGATGATGGCATGTCAGAGAAGATTGCCGCGGCACCAGGACTGATTGAGCGCGCCGGAATCGAGGTCATCCCCGAGTCCGACCGCACCGCTAAGCCGCGCGACCTGTTCTGGCCGTGGTTCGCAGCCAACGTCTCCGTGTTCGGGATGTCCTACGGCTCGTTCGTCCTGGGCTTCGGCATCTCGTTCTGGCAGGCGACGATCGTCTCCGTCATCGGCATCGTGGTGTCGTTCCTGCTCTGCGGCCTCATCGCGATCGCCGGCAAGCGCGGCTCCGCGCCGACGATGGTGCTCTCCCGCGCTGCGTTCGGCGTGCACGGGCAGAAGGTTCCCGGCATCGTCTCGTGGCTGACCTCGATCGGCTGGGAGACGTTCCTGGCGATCATGGCCGTGCTCGCCACCGCGACCGTGATCACGCAGCTCGGCGGCGACGGCGACAGCGTCGCCCTGAAGATCATCGCCACCGTGATCGTCGCCGCGCTCATCGTCGCGGCATCCGTTCTCGGGTATCACACGATCATGAAGCTGCAATCGGTGCTCACCTGGATCACCGGTGCCGTCACGATCCTCTATGTGATCCTCGCTTTCTCGCACATCGATTTCGCCGCCGTGATGGCACTCCCCAGTGGCAGCCTCGCTCAGACAATCGGCGCACTGGTGATGGTGATGACCGGTTTCGGACTCGGCTGGATCAACATCGCCGCCGACTGGTCGCGCTATCAGAAGCGCACCGCATCCGATGGCGCGATCGTCGCATGGAACACGATCGGCGGGTCCATCGCACCGGTGGTCCTGGTGATCTTCGGCCTGCTGCTGGCGGGTTCTGACGAAGACCTCTTCAACGCTGTGCAGGCGGATCCGATCGGTGCGCTGGCGGCGATCCTTCCGATCTGGGTGCTCATCCCCTTCCTGCTGACCGCCGTTCTTGCTCTCGTCTCTGGCGCTGTGCTCGGAATCTACTCTTCGGGGCTGACATTGATCAGTCTCGGCATCCGCATTCCGCGGCCCTCGGCCGCGGCGATCGACGGCGTCATCCTCACCATCGGCACGATCATCGTGGTGTTCTTCGCCACGGACTTCCTCGGCCCCTTCCAGTCGTTCCTCATCACCCTCGGTGTGCCGCTGGCCTCGTGGGCTGGCATCCTCATCGCCGACATTCTGCGCCGCAAGAAGGCTTACGACGACGACGCCCTCTTCGACGCCAACGGCCGCTATGGCGCCTGGGACTGGACCTCGATCATCACGATGGTCGTCACCAGCGTCATCGGCTGGGGCCTGGTCATCAATCAGTTCTCGGATGCCGCGTGGAATGACTGGCAGGGATACTTCCTCGATCTGTTCGGGTTGAGGGATGACTGGGGCTACGCGAACCTCGGCGTCTTCTTCGCACTCGTCGTCTCGTTCGTTGTGACGTACTTCGCTCGCGCCGGGAAGATCCGGCGGCAGGAGGAGAGATGAGCGCTTCGGTCGCTGAGCCCGCTTCGGTCGCTGAGCCCGCTTCGGTCGCTGAGCCCGTCGAAGCGTCAGCGAGTGGGCAGACGTGGCTCGTCGTCATCGATCCGCAGAACATCTTCGCCGCGACCGATTCGGAGTGGGGCTCGCCCTTCTTCGCTGAGGCGATGCCGCGCATCCGCGCTCTGGCGGATGCTTTCGACGACCGCGTACTCGTCACCAGATGGATGCCGACGGCCGACCGTTCCACGTCATGGGGTGCGTACTTCGCGGCGTGGCCGTTCGCCGATCAGCCGCCGACGGATGCGCTGTTCGACCTCGTTCCCGCGGCCCGCGATTTGTCCCCGCATCCGCCCCTTGACCTGCCCAGTTTCGGCAAGTGGGGGCCGGAGATCGAGGCGATCGTCGGCGGCGGCGCGCACGTCGTCCTCGCCGGAGTCTCGACGGACTGCTGCGTGATCTCCACTGCCCTGGCGGCAGCGGATGCCGGCGCGCACATCACCGTCGCCGCCGACGCCTGCGCAGGCTCGACGGCCGAGAACCATGCCGCGGCGGTCCACGTGATGGGGCTCTATCCGCCGCAGATCACGATCAGCAGCACTGCAGAGGTGCTCGCGAATATCACCTAAACGAGCGTCCAGCGCTTTGCTATCGTCAATGCAACACGTAACTGACAGACACTTTTACTGAGCGACACCCGACGAAACTGATGTGATGACTGAAGATACCTCGCCGCCCACGCCCGCCAGCACACGAACCGCCGTTCCGCCGCCCCGCTGGCCGGTGCTGATCGGCTCGGCAGCGGCGATTCTGGCTATCGCGCTGTGGGCGATCTTCGCCCCGGTCCAGGCCGGCGAAGTGATCGGCGTCATGGTCGGGTGGATCGCGACCAACTTCGGCTGGTATTTCGTCCTCACCGCAGCGATCGTCGTGGTATTTGTGCTGATTCTGGCGTTCTCCTCGGTGGGGCGCACCAAACTCGGCCCCGATCACTCCAAGCCGCAGTTCAGTATGTTCACGTGGGCCTCGATGCTGTTCGCTGCAGGCATCGGCATCGACCTGATGTTCTTCGCCGTCTCCGAACCCGCTGCGCAGTACATGAACCCGCCGACGGGCGAAGGCGAGACCATTGCCGCCGCACGACAGGCGATCGTGTGGACGTTCTTCCACTACGGCCCGGTCGGCTGGGCGATGTACGCACTGATGGGCGCAGCCTTCGCCTACTTTGCTTACCGTCTCAACAAGCCGCTGACAATCCGGTCGGTGCTCTCGCCGATCTTCGGCAGGTTCACCAACGGCTGGGTGGGGCACAGCGTCGACATCTTCACCGTGCTCGGCACCGTCTTCGGCATCGCCACCACGCTCGGCATCGGCGTCGTGCAGCTCAGTTACGGAATGCACGTGCTGTTCGGCACTCCGGATGGGGTGTCGATGCAGATCGCGCTGATCGTGCTCGCTGTCGCGATGGCGACCGTGTCCACCGTGAGCGGTGTGGAGAAGGGCATCCGCCGACTCTCCGAAGCGAACGTCATCCTCGCCATCGTGCTGCTCGTCTGGATCACGATCACCGGCCAGACACGTCGCATCATGGACGGCCTCGTGATGAACATCGGCGATTTCGTCGCCACGTTCCCCAGTCTCCTGATGGAGACATTCGCGTGGAGCCGTCCCGATGACTGGATGCAGGGATGGACGCTGTTCTTCTGGGCATGGTGGATCGCGTGGGCGCCGTTCGTCGGTTTGTTCCTGGCGCGCATCTCCCGTGGCCGGACGCTGCGCCAGTTCATCGTCGGTGTGCTGGTGATCCCGTTCGCGTTCATTGCAATCTTCGTATCGATCTTCGGCAACTCCGCGCTCGAGATCATCCTCGGAGGCGACGCCGCCTTCGCCGAGTCGGCCGTAAACACCCCGGAACGGGCGTTCTTCGACCTATTGCAGCAGTATCCGGCGGCCCCGGTCGTGCTCGGAGTCGCGCTGTTGACCGGCCTGCTGTTCTATGTGACCTCCGCCGACTCCGGCGCCCTGGTACTGGCGAACCTGACCTCGAAGATGGAAGACCCCAAGCAGGATGCGGGCAAGCTCCTGCGCGTCTTCTGGGCGCTGGCGACCGGCCTGCTGACCCTCGGGATGCTGTTGGTCGGCGGCGTGCCGACCTTGCAGGCAGCGACGCTGATCATCGGCCTGCCGGTGTCGCTGCTGCTGTATCTGGTGATGATCTCGCTGTACCGCTCACTGGGTGCTGAAAAGCAACGTCGTGCGGGATATCTCGCGACGATCCCTGGGCGCTTCGGTCCAACCCAGACCAACTGGCGCCAGCGGCTAAAGCGCTCCACGACCTATCCTCAGCGCGCACAGGTGATCACGTATCTGGAAAAGACTGTTGCGCCCGCACTCCAGGAGGTCAGCGACGAACTGCAGGCAGCCGGAGTGCCGGCGACCCTGGAACGTATCGAAATCGAGTCGCTGGATGCGCCCTCGATGGTGCTCACCGTGCATTACGACGGCAGCGAGGACTTCACCTACCAGGTGTATCCGGTCAGTCACGAGCTCCCGACTTTCGCCTACAGAAGTGTCAGTGAGTCCGGCCAGTACTTCCGGCTCGAAGTGTTCTCCGCCACCGGCTCGCGCGGCTACGACGTGTACGGCTACACGACCGACCAGCTGATCACCGATGTGTTGAGCGGCTACGAGTCCCACCTGGAGTATCTGCGCATCACGGTCGACGTTGCGGAGCCCGTCTTCACAGAGGCACTCCCGGTAGTCACCGACTGGCAGGACGACTTCCAGGATCCGGCATCCGACACGAACGGTGCCGACGACTCAGCGAACACCTCCGCAGAGAACACAACCAAGGAGACCCCATGACCGCGACACTGTTCATCGATGGCACCTGGACCTCGGCGATCGATGGCGGCACCAGAGAGATCCACTGCCCGGCAGACGGGTCACTCGTCGGCGTCGTCGACGAGGCTTCAGCGGCTGACACGATCGCGGCGATCCGCGCCGCACGTCGCGCGTTCGACGGCGGCGAGTGGAGTTCGACTCCTGCGCCGACACGCGGCGATTTCCTGCTGCAGGTGGCCGAGCGATTGCGGGAGCGCAAAGAAGAGTTCGCGCTGGCCGAATCTCGTGACACCGGCAAGCGCCTGGTCGAATCGCGCATCGACATGGACGATATCGCGGCCTGCTTCGACTACTTCGGAAAGCTCGCAGCCCAGGATGCCGGGCGGATTGTGGATGCCGGCGACGCAGATGTCCTCAGCCGCATCGAGCATGAACCCGTCGGAGTGTGCGCGCTGATCACCCCGTGGAACTACCCGCTATTGCAGGCCGCGTGGAAGATCGCCCCGGCGCTGGCCGCCGGAAACACATTCGTCCTGAAGCCCGCTGAGCTGAGCCCGCACACGGCGATCCTGATGATGGACGTGCTCGACGAGCTCGGTCTGCCAGCGGGCGTCGCCAACCTCGTGCTCGGCGCTGGTGCCACCGCTGGCGGGCCGCTGTCCACGCACGAAGACGTCGACATGGTCTCGTTCACGGGCGGGTTGGTCACCGGCCGGATGCTGGCGGCGAATGCCGCGGCGACCGTGAAGAAGGTCGCCTTGGAGCTCGGCGGCAAGAACCCCAATGTGATCTTCGCGGATGCCGATTTCGATGCTGCGGTCGACAACGCGCTGAACGCGGCGTTCGTGCACTCCGGGCAGGTCTGCTCAGCAGGGGCACGTCTGGTCGTGGAAGAGTCGATCGCCGAGCGCTTCGTCGATGAGCTGGTGCGAAGGGCAGAGGCCATCCGCCTCGGCGGACCGTTCGACGACGAGGCTGAGACTGGTCCGCTGATCTCTGCTGAGCACCGTGAAAAGGTCGATGCCTACGTGCAGGCCGGCGTCGCCGAAGGTGCGCGACTGCGTACCGGCGGGCGGGCACCGGACGGCGATCTGGCGGACGGGTTCTACTACCTTCCGACCGTGCTCGATCAGGTCAAGCGCGGCATGTCCGTGGTGCGCGACGAGGCCTTCGGACCTGTCGTCACCGTCGAGACATTCACGACCGAAGATGAGGCTGTCGAGATCGCGAACGACACGATCTATGGTCTCGCCGGCGCCGTGTGGACGCAGGATGCCGGACGCGCCCAGCGCATCGCCCGACGCCTCCGCCACGGCACCATCTGGATCAACGACTTCCACCCCTACCTGCCCCAGGCCGAGTGGGGCGGGTTCAAGCAGTCAGGTTTCGGACGGGAGCTCGGCCCGACCGGGCTTGCCGAGTACCAGGAAGCAAAGCACATCTACCAGAACCTCACCCCCGCGGTGACCGGCTGGTTCCCCGAGCACTGATCAGGAGTTGGTCACGATGAAGACGACGCACACTTTCGACTACGTGGTCGTCGGCGGCGGGTCCGCCGGCGCTGCAGTCGCCGCCCGACTGAGTGAGGACCCGTCCGTGACGGTGGGTCTGCTGGAGGCGGGTCCCTCGGATACCGACGAGCAGGTCGTGCTGCAGCTGAACCGTTGGATGGAGTTGCTCGAATCGGGCTTCGACTGGGACTACCCGATCGAGCCGCAGGAGAACGGCAACTCCTTCATGCGCCATGCGCGCGCCAAGGTGCTGGGCGGATGCTCCTCACACAACTCGTGCATCGCTTTCTGGGCGCCGCGCGAAGACCTCGATGAGTGGGCGTCAGTGCACGGCGCGACCGGTTGGGAGTCCGAGAAGACCTTCCCGCTCTACAAGAAGCTCGAGACGAACGAGCTGAAGGGTGACCTGAACGGCCATGACGGCCCCGTACATCTGATGAATGTGCCCGCGGTCGACCCGTGCGGCATCGCACTGCTGGATGCCTGCGAGCAGGCCGGCATCCCGCGTGTGCAGTTCAACACCGGCGAGACGGTCATCAACGGCGCGAACTTCTTCCAGGTGAACCGTCAAGCCGACGGCACTCGTGCATCTTCTTCGGTGTCGTACCTGCATCCGATCCTCGGCCGCGAGAATCTCACGATCCTCACCGGTCAGCACGTGAAGGAGCTCACGTTCTCCGATGAGAACGTGTGCACCGGCGTGATCAGCGTTGACAACCCCTTCGCACGCCCATCGCACATCGCGGCCACCCGCGAAGTGATCGTCTCGGCCGGTGCGATCAACACCCCACAACTGCTCATGCTCTCCGGGATCGGCCCTGCAGACCACCTGCGCGAGGTCGGGATCGAGGTGCGCGTGGATTCCCCCGGCGTCGGTTCGAATCTCGCCGATCACCCCGAGGGCGTCGTGCAGTGGGAATCGAAGAAGCAAATGCCTCGTGAGTCGACGCAGTGGTGGGAGATCGGGATCTTCACGCCCACCGAGGAGGGCCTTGACCGCCCCGATCTGATGATGCACTACGGCTCAGTCCCCTTCGACATGCACACCTATCGCGCTGGCTATCCCACGGCCGAAGAGATGATCTGTCTGACTCCGAACGTGACGCATGCTCGCTCGCGCGGCACGGTGCGGCTGCGATCGATCGACTACCGCGACAAGCCGAAGGTGGATCCGCGCTACTTCACCGACCCCGAGGGCCACGACATGCGGGTGATGATCGACGGCATCCGCAAGGCACGCCAGATCGTCGCGCAGCCGGCGATGGCCGAATGGGCAGGGCGAGAGCTGGCGCCTGGTGCGGATGCTGTCACGGACGAGGACCTGGCCGCATACATCCGCGCCACGCACAACACGGTCTACCACCCGGTGGGCACCGTTCGGATGGGGCCGGTCGAGGACGAGATGTCACCCCTGGACCCGCAGCTGCGCGTCAAGGGCGTGACCGGACTACGCGTGGTGGATGCCTCGGCGATG
Organism: Microbacterium wangyouchuni; assembly: GCF_051546305.1. Lineage (NCBI taxonomy): Bacteria > Bacillati > Actinomycetota > Actinomycetes > Micrococcales > Microbacteriaceae > Microbacterium > Microbacterium wangyouchuni. The sequence continues at coordinate 487,618 of NZ_JBPTMA010000003.1, read as the reverse complement.
CCGGAGATCACTACGGTCAACCCCAATATCACGGTGATGATGATGGGCGAGAAGTGCGCGGAGATGATTCGCTCCGGCAGCTGAGGCGCTGTTGCCCCCGTCCCGTTACGGATGTCGGAGCCTGTTACGCCTGTCGGAGGTTCTGCTGATTTTCCTCCGACATGTGTAACACCCTCCGACGAACGTGTCAGGCGCTGCGGACGGCGGCGGCAAGCTCCGCAGGTGCGCCGCGCCAGGGCGCGCCATGGCCGGGCAGGATCCAGGATGCCGGAACCTGCGCCAGAGCGTCGAGAGACGCCAGTGCCTGTGCCGGATCATCCGTGAACGGCGCCGGCTGCGGGCCCTGCTGGCCGGTGAGCACGTGCCGGGTAGTGAGGGCGTCGCCCACGAAGACGGCATCCACCGCCGGAATGTGGACGGCGATGCTCCCGGGCGAATGCCCCGGCATCCCGACCACGACCGGGGAGCCTGGCAGGTCGAGCACCGCACCGTCGGCGATCTCCGTCACCTCCTGCACGTACCGCGTTCGCATCGCGTTCTTGCGCATCCCGTAGGCCAGGAAACCCAGCATCGGCCCCAGGCGCGCGGGCCCCATCGGGGTCTTCGGCTTCTCGCCCGTGCGCGTGCGATCGGCATCTGCCGCGTGCACGTAGACCGGCACGCCTGCTTCCTGCCGAAGTCGCTCGGCAAAGCCGATGTGGTCGCTGTCGCCATGGGTGAGGATGAGCCCGCGGATGTCGGAGAGCGGCCGGCCGATCGCCTGGAGTTCCTTCTGCAGATCATGCCAATGCCCGGGCAAACCGGCGTCGATGAGCGTGATCCCCTCCGGCACATCGATCAGGTACGAGGCGACGATGTCATTGCCCAGACGGTGCAGGTGCGGTGCGAGCTTCATGGTCGCGTCCTTTCTCCGCCATCCGTGTGGCGCTTGTCATGGCTACAGTACGTAGCTATGATGGCTAATGTCAATACCCATGGAGGTTCGGATGCCGACACCGGAACGCACGTCCTATCCAGCGATCATCGCAGCCGCTCGCGAGATCCTCGAGGAGAACGGCCCCGCCGGGCTGACGATGCAGGCCGTCGCCACGCGCGTCGGGGTGCGCGCACCGTCGCTCTACAAACGGGTGAAGGATCGGGATGCGCTGATCGCCGCCGTCGCCGAGGCCGTGGTGGACGAGCTCACCGTACGCCTAGAGAATGCGGGCGATGACCTCGCATCCCTCGCGCTGGTCTATCGCGCGCACGCCTACGCCTTTCCGGAGGGGTTCCGCCTGATGTTCACCGCATCCGCCCCGCTGGCCTCACTCGATCGGGCTGCCGCCCCTGTCATCCGCGCCGCATCCGCCCTCGTCGGCGAGGCTGAAGCCCTCGACGCAGCACGCCTCTTCACCGCCTGGGCCACCGGATTTCTGCAGATGGAGCTGTCCGGGGCGTTCCGCCTGGGTGGCGACGTAAATCAGGCATTCGACTATGGTCTGCGCAGCATCATCGCGGGCCTGCGGCGCCCGTCCGGGGCATCCTGACCGTCACGCCTGTCGGAGGTTGTTACACCTGACGGAGGTTTCAGTCGAATTCCTCCTGCATCTGAAACAACCTCCGACGATCGCAACGCGCGGAAACCAGCCGTCGTCGACTGCAGAGCCCGTTTCCTGCCACACTGATCCGTGGAAGGGGTTCCATGACCACGCTCACGCACGCCGAGGCAGACGACGCCGCCAACTCGAAGAAGCCGCATCGGCGGTGGTGGAAGACGAGGATCACTCTCGGAATCATCGTCGCCATCGCAGTGGTGGTGGCGATCGTCGGGGCGATCACTCCCTGGCCGTCCGCCATGGTCATCCGTGCCGTCTTCACGCAGGGCGGCGACGCCACCGCTGCCGAGATGGAAAAATACGTCCCGGACACGAAGCTCACGGAGACTCTCGACGTCTCCTACGGCACGGACGGCGTCGATACGACGATGGATGTCTTCACACCGGCATCTGCCACCGGCCCCCTGCCGACCATCGTCTGGATCCACGGCGGCGCCTGGATCTCCGGGTCCAAGGAGAACGTCGCCCCGTACATGCGCATCCTCGCCGCCGAGGGGTACACGACCATCGCCGTGAACTACACGCTCGGGCCCGAGGGTGTCTATCCGAAGGCCGTGCACCAGGTGAACGAGGCTCTCGGATATATCAACGACCACGCCGATGAGCTGAACGTCGATGCATCCCAGATCGTCCTCGCCGGCGACTCCGCGGGCAGCCAACTGGCCAGCCAGATGGCGACGCTCGTCACGAGCGAGGACTATGCCGAGATCATGGGCATCACCCCCACGCTGGAGGCCAATCAGGTCGTCGCGACCGTGCTGAACTGCGGGGTCTACGACCTCGCCGCCCTCGCCGCCCTCGACGGCGTCGTCGGCTGGGGCCTGAAGTCCTCGATGTGGGCGTACGCGGGCAAGAAGACCTGGGCAGAGGGATCCACCGGGGCGACGATGTCGACCGTGAACTGGGTCACCGAGGACTTCCCGACCACCTACATCTCCGGCGGTAACGGCGATGCGCTCACCTGGCTGCAGTCGATCCCGATGGCGCAACGCCTGGATGAGCTCGGGGTCGACGTGACGACCCTGTTCTGGCCCGCCCCGCACGAGCCCGCCCTTCCGCACGAGTACCAGTTCCACCTGGATATGCCCGACGCCCAGACCGCCCTCCAAAAAACCCTCGCCTTCCTGGCTGCCCACACCACCCCCTAACCCCCTAATCCCGCTTGCGAGTGGCCAATTGTGGCTCGACTTTTGCGAAATTCAGAGCCACAACCGAACACTCGGAAGATGGGAGGATGGGGGGAATTGGCGTAACGTTCAAAGCATCATGGGCAATGAAAACGAACGGGCGCTGGAAGACAGCATCGTCACAGACCTGAGCGGACGGATGACCTACGGGTCGTATCTGGGGTTGGACACGCTGCTCGCCGCGCAGCATCCGGTCAGCAGACCTGAGCACCACGACGAGATGCTGTTCATCATTCAGCATCAGACGACCGAGCTGTGGCTGAAGCAGCTGCTGCACGAGCTGTCCTCCGCGCGCGATCTACTGGCCAGCGATGATCTGCGCGAGGCGCTCAAACGGGTCGCGCGCGTCAAGCGCATCCAGGACGTCATGACCCAGCAGTGGTCGGTGCTGGCCACCCTCACCCCCACCGAGTACGCGCAGTTCCGCGGTGCGCTGGGAAACTCGTCCGGCTTCCAGTCGGTGCAGTACCGCGCGGTCGAGTTCGCCCTCGGCAACAAGAACGAGCGGATGCTGCAGATCTTCCGCGACCATCCGGCCAACCTGGCAATGCTGACGACCGAGTTCGAACGGCCAACGCTGTACGACGAGTTTCTGCGATACGCCTCCCGCCGGGGCATCCCGATCCCCGTCGAGATCCTCGAGCGCGATGTGCGCGATCCGTACCGTCCGCACGAGTCGCTCGTGCCCGCCATCCGGGAGATCTATGAGAACCCGCAGACGCACTGGGACCTCTACGAAGCGTGCGAAGATCTCGTCGATCTGGAGGACAACTTCCAGTTCTGGCGCTTCCGCCATCTGAAGACGGTCACGCGCACGATCGGGATGAAGCCCGGCACGGGCGGGTCCAGCGGGGTCGGATTCCTGCAGCGCGCACTGGAGCTGACCTTCTTCCCCGAGCTGTACACGGTGCGCACCACGATCGGCGCGTGATGAAGGCGGTCACGTACTTCGACGGGCGGGCCCTGCGCGAAGGAACGCTGACGACGGATGCCGGGAACATCACTCTGCACCCCGCACCCGCACTGCCCGGCACACCGCGACTCGACGGCATCATCACGGGCCGGTTCACCGATCATCACGTGCATCTGCAGCTCATCGATCCGCGCCCACTCGCTTCGAGCAGGCTAGGCCGAGTCATCGACCTGGGCGCGAACATCGACGTCGTGCGCGAGCTGTCCAGCGGACCCGACCTCCACGGCGTGCAGTGCGCATACGCCGGGCCTTTCCTCACCGCGGTCGGCGGCTATCCGGCCGATCGGGACTGGGCTCCGGAGGGTGCGGTTCACCAGGTGCAGGATGCCACGGATGCCGCCGCCGTGATCGGCGCACTGGCCGCAGCGGGCGCGAGCTGGATCAAGGTCGTCGGCAACAGCGACGCGGGTCCGGTGCTGGATGATGAGCTGTTCCGCGCAGTGGTTCACGAAGCCGCCGCGCACAACCTTCCTGTTGTGGCGCATGCCGAGGGCGCCGGTCAGGCGCAGCGCGTCGCACGCCTGGGCGCATCCCGCCTCGCGCACGCGCCGTTCTCCGAGCGGCTCACCGATGCAGAGATCGCCACGCAGGCGGCATCCGTCTCGTGGATCTCGACGATGGCGATCCACTCCGACTCGGCATACGCCGACGTCGTCGACAACGTCCGTCGATTCGCCGCGGCTGGTGGCGAGATCATCTACGGCAGCGATATGGGCAACGGTCCCACTCCCGTCGATCTGCGGGATGCTGAGATCGAGGCTCTGCACGAAGCGGGTGTCGACGGACTTGCTCTGCTGACAGCGCTCGCACCGCTCGACCCATTCGCAGACGCCCCTCTCCTGCTTCTGCCTGTGAACACAGACCCGCGTCTCGCCCGCCCGCTCACCTCAGCCGACCTGGAGGCTTGATATGACCGATCTCCTCGCCGAAGCCCGGGATCTTGACGCCCGCGATCCGCTCACGCGTCATCTCGACGCGTTCATCGAGGCACCCGGTGTCACGGCGTATCTGGATGGCAATTCGCTCGGCCGGCCGCTGCGCGAGACGCCCGAGCGCATCGCGCGGTTCATCCGTGACGACTGGGGCACGCGGCTCATCCGGTCCTGGGACGAGCAGTGGATGGACCTTCCCACCGAACTCGGCGACCGAATCGGCCGGATCTGCCTCGACGCCGCGGCCGGCCAGACCGTCGTCGCCGACTCGACCACAGTGCTGCTGTACAAGCTCATGCGGGCAGGGGTCGCAGCGCACCCCGATCGCCGTGAGATCCTGATCGAAGAGGGGAACTTCCCCACCGACCGTTTCATCGCCGAGGGGGTCGCCGCGGAGCGCGGGCTCACGCTGCGCTGGCTGGCAGTCGACCCCGTGCACGGCGTGCAGGTCGCGGATGTCGCCGCCGCGGTCACCGATCAGACCGCACTGGTCGTGCTCAGCCATGTCGATTACCGCTCCGGTGCACTGGCCGACATGGCGGCGATCACGGATGCCGTGCACGCAGCGGGCGCGCTGATGCTGTGGGATCTGTGCCACTCGGTCGGAGCCGTCGAGGTCGATCTCGATGCGTGCGATGTCGACCTGGCGGTCGGTTGCACATACAAGTATCTGAACGGCGGTCCGGGCTCTCCCGCCTTCGCCTATGTCAACGCGCGCCACCACGGCACGCTGCGCCAGCCCATCCAGGGGTGGATGGGCGCGGGTGACGTCTTCGCGATGGGATCCGCGTATGCGCCGGCTGACGGCATCCGTCAGTTCATCAGTGGCACGCCTCCCGTGCTCGGGATGCTGGCTATGCAGGGGATGCTCGATCTGATCGAGAAGGCGGGGATGGATGCTGTCCGCATGAAGTCCGTCTCACTCACTGACCTCGCCGTGCGCGCTGTCGATGAGGAGCTCGCTCCCCTCGGCGTGCGGCTGCTGAGCCCGCGGGACGCCGCACTGCGCGGTGGACACGTGACGATCGGGCATGAGCGGTCGGCCGAGGTGACTCAGGCGCTGTGGGCCGACGGGGTCATCCCCGACTTCCGGTTCCCCGACGGCATCCGGCTCGGGCTGTCGCCACTGAGCACCTCGCACGTCGAGACGGTGACCGGCGTGCTGGCGGTGCGCGACCAGCTGCTGTAACCGGGTGACGACGCCCGCGATCTAAGCTGGGAGCGATGACTACCGACGACGCCTCCGGCAGCTGCGGCCCCGGCTGCACCTGCGGCGCCCCTGCCCGTGACCAGTTTTTGACGCTCGGGGCGACGGTGTCGGCATCCGCGGCCACGCACTCGGGCGGACAGCATCCGATCGAGCAAGTCGCCATCCCCGCAGGCACGTTCCTGATGGGCGATTCCTCCGGCGACCGTAACCCGGGTGATGGGGAGACGCCGCTACATGAGGTGACGCTCCCGGCTTTCTCGATCGACGCAACCACGGTCACCAATGACGCCTTCGCGGCGTTCGTCGAATCGACCGGCTATCTGACCGAAGCTGAGACTTTCGGTTTCTCAGCGGTGTTCCACCTGGCTCTGGCGGCGCCGCCGGACGATGTCCTCGGACAGCCTCCCGGAACGCCGTGGTGGCTGGGCGTGCGCGGCGCCGACTGGGCGCATCCGGGTGGGGCTGACTCGAACATCGACGGACTCGGCGATCACCCGGTCGTGCACGTGAGCTGGAACGACGCGGTCGCTTACTGCGAGTGGGCAGGACGACGTCTGCCCACCGAGGCCGAGTGGGAATATGCCTCGCGCGGCGGGCTGGCTGCGAAGAAGTATCCCTGGGGCGATGACGAGGTGGATGCCGGCGGCTGGCGCGCGAACATCTTCCAGGGCTCGTTCCCCCGAGAGAACACCCTCGAGGACGGATTCCTCACCACGGCTCCGGTGCGTACCTTCGAGCCGAATGGCTACGGCGTCTGGCAGACCGTGGGCAACGTGTGGGAGTGGTGTTCGGACTGGTACGACCCGGGCTTCTACGCCGCGTCACCGGCGTCGTCTCCCACCGGTCCCGCGGCGGGGCAGCAGCGTCTCCTGCGCGGCGGCAGCTACCTGTGCCACATCTCGTACTGCAACCGCTACCGCAACTCCGCCCGCTCGCAGAACACCCCGGACTCATCGATGGGGAACGCGGGCTTTCGAACCGTGGCGCTCGGCTGAGCGCCACGGTTTCGGCTCATTCTGCCGCGATCAAGCGCTGCCAGTCCTGGGCCGACAGTCCTGTCGGCACTTCAGAGAACTCGATCACGGCATCCACCATCGACCCGGTGTAGCGCGCGGGGCGCTCATACAGCGAGGAGACCGGCGATGGATAGTTGTAGCCGACCTGCACCGACAAGCACCCGAGTCCTGCCGGCATCAGAGCCGGGAACACCGCCGATGCCACTTCGACACCGTCGCCGCTGATCGTCGCACGTGCCCCGTCGTCGCTTCTGGTGAGAGCGATCGAGACCTCGGCCGTGCCCGGCGCCAGCGCGTACGGTGTGCGGAGCAGGCTGTGGTCTCCGGCCCTGTTCAGATCGAACACCAGGTGCCCATCCTCCATGAAGAATGAGAAGCCCGCGGCGCGGCGTCCATAGCTCACCAGCACGCCACTCTCGGTTCCAGCGAAGCCGTCCAGACGCACGGTGATGCTGAACTCCCGATCGCCGAATCCTGGCGCGGCCGATCCGTTGGGCAGCCTGCTGCCCGGAAGCAGCCGGTACCGTGCGCGTTCCCGACCGGTGTCACGCGAGAGCACCCGTGTCTGCATCCGATCATCGAGCGGAAGCACACGATTTCGCTCCGCCTCCGACCACCAGGCTTCCTCGAGTTCGCGGACAAGCGCCGGATGCTCGGCAGCGACGTCGACGGTCTCGTTGAAGTCGCTCTCCAGTGCGTACAGTTCCCAGCGATCGCCGTCGTAATCGTCGCCGGGTTCATGGACGGCGACGGCTTTGAAACCGTCCTTCACAATGCCCCGGTATCCCGCGGTCTCGAAGTACTGCGTCGCGCGTTTGCCGACCGCATCCGATTCGGCGAGCGCATAGCCGAGCGAGATGCCATCGAAGGGCTCCACGGGCGCACCACGGTGATACTGCGGAGCATCCACGCCGACGGCCTGGAGGATCGTCGGAACGAGATCTGTCACGTGGTGGAACTGGCGTCGCACCTGATCGGAGTCAGCGACATTGCCCGGCCAGTGCACGATGAGCGGCGCCCTGACACCCCCGCCATAGGTGTATTTCTTGTACATCTTCAGCGGAGTGTTTCCCGCTTGCGCCCAGCCGGACGGGTAATGGTTGTGCGTCAGCGGGCTACCGAGCTCATCGATTCTGGCCAGGGTGTCCTCGAATCGGTCTTCGAGTCCAAGGAAATAGCGGTACTCGTTCGCCGAGCCGTGCGTACCGCCCTCGCCGCTTGCGCCATTGTCAGACAGCAGCACGATGAGCGTGTTCTCATGAACGCCCTGTTCCCGAAGGAAGTCGATGAGCCGTCCGATCTGCTCATCGGTGTACTCCATGAACGCGGCGAACACCTCCTGCATACGGGCATACAGACGCTTCTCATCAGCGGTCAGCACATCCCAGCGGCGAACGCCGGGGTTCGCTTCGGGCAGCTCTGTGCCCGCTGGCACGATCCCTCGTTCGATCTGCTTCTGCAGGATGCGCGCGCGTTCCTCATCCCACCCGTGATCGAACGCGCCGCGGTAACGCTCGATGTACTCCGCGGGCGCCTGATGCGGGGCATGACCTGCTCCGAACGCCAGATGCAGATAGAAGGGACGCTCGGGGGCGACGCTGATGTGATCGGCGAGATACCGCTGCGACCGGTTTACCAGGTCAGCGCTCACGTGATAATCCGGGTCGTCGGGCAGAGGTGCGTAGTGCTGGTCTTCCCACATCTCCGGGGCCCATTGGTCCTCTTCCCCGCCGAGGAAACCGTAGTACCGGTCAAAGCCGCGCCCGGTCGGCCACTGCTCGAAGGGACCCGCCTGGGTGAGCTGCGAGGGCGGAGTCAGATGCCATTTCCCGACTGCGTAGGTGGCATACCCTTCCTCGCGGAGGATCTCTGGCAGCATCGGCACCTCTCGATCGACGGCGCCCCGATAGCCCGGAAAACCGCTGTCGAAATCGGCAAGGAACCCCACGCCGACGGCATGATGGTTGCGTCCGGTGAGCAGTGACGCCCGCGTCGGCGAGCAGAGGGCCGCGACGTGGAAATTCGCGAAGCGTGCCCCCTGCTCGGCAAGAGAGTCAATGCTCGGAGTCGCGATCGATGACCCGTAACAGCCCAGCTGACCGAACCCCACGTCGTCGAGCACGATCGTGATCACATTCGGCGAGCCCGTTCGTGCAGCTCGCGGCTGCTCCCACGCGGGAGTCGACTCCGCGACCGTGCGTCCGATACTGCCGCGGAATCTTGACGTGGCACTGGGGGGAATGGTCATTGCTGGTAGGTTCCTGTCTTTGGTATCGGATCGCGTGTTCGCTCAGTCGGCTGCGGTCGCGCCGTCGCGCGCCGACTGCAGCAGAGTGAGCCCCTGCTCCAGGAGCTCATCGACCGGCGGGGCCTGTGGATATACACCGGCGTTCACGAAGAACTCCGCACTGTCGTTGAGCGCCTTGCTCGTCTCCCCCGACTCGATCGATTCGATCGCGTCGTCCAGGCCGTACCAGGTGCGCGCAGTGACTTCCCATTCCGCCTGCTCCTCGCTACCGGTGATGGCGTAGGTCTCGTAGTAGTCGAGCATGTACGAAACCGCCTCTTCATGATTCGCCATGATGAAGTCGCTGGCCCGGGTGGTGGCGCGAAGGAAGGCGGCAGCAGCCTCCGGCTGTTCTTCGAGGAACTTCGGCGTGACAACCATCGGCGCGGTCACCGCGACGCCGGCGTCCTCCGCATTGCACACCTGCACGTACGTGTCAGGATCTTCGAGGAGTGGCCAGGCGGGTGTCACCCAGCTGTTCGCGACCTCAACCTGACCTGAGGCGATGGCCTGAACCACAGCTCCGCCGTCGAGCGGAACCATCTCGACGTCAGCCGCATCGACGCCGAGCCACTCCGCGCACCCACGCATGACCTGCTCTGCGAGTGAGTTCTGGGAGGTTGCTACGGGATGGGTGCGAAGCACCTCTTCGGGTGAGGACCCCTCCAACACGTCGGCGGTCATCAGCATCATGTGGTTGGTGTCTTCACGGATCATGAGCCCGGCGGGGATGAGTCCGAACGTGTTCGCCCCGGTCAGTGCGGGCGGTGCGCCCAGCCAGCCTGCCTGCCATTCGTTCGCTGCTCCGGCAGCGAGCGAAGCCGGTCCGCTGGCATAGTTCTCGACGGTGACGGCGAGCCCTTCGTCCTCGAAGAAGCCTTCCTGCTCGGCGATGAAGAACGGCAGACCCGCGCCGTTCGGCTGCGAGGTCAAGGTGATCTCGGTCGGTCCTCCATCACCATCGCCATCAGCGTTGGAGGCCGGAGAGCATCCGGTCAGTGCGAGCAGCGCGACGGTGGTCGCGCCGAGTGCCACAGCGGCCGGGCGGGAAAAGTGCGACGACATGTTCATTCTCCTTCGAATTGGGATTTCAGGGACGGCGGTGCCGGTGTTGTTCAGTTGCCGTGCAGGTGTTGCCAGATGCGTTCACGGAGCTCGTTGAACTCCGGATCGCTCATCGCGCTCTCGATCGAACGCGACTTCCATGGGCTGGCCGGATCGACGCGATATTCGTGAGCGATTCGCCCGGGCCGCGCCGACATGACGATGATTCGATCACCGAGGTAGATCGCTTCCTCCACGCTGTGCGTGACGAAGAGGATGGTGGAGCTGATGCGGGCGCGCAACTTCGCCATCTCGTCCTGCATGCGTGTGCGCGTCTGTGCGTCAAGCGCTCCGAACGGCTCGTCCATGAAGAGCAAGGGCGGGTCGAGAACGAGCGCGCGAGCGATCGCCACGCGCTGCTGCATGCCGCCCGAGAGCTCGCTGGGGTAGGCGGATTCGAAGCCGCCCAGCTTCATGTTCTCAATCTGCTCGGCGACCGGGGCTGAACGATCGGCCTTCGGCACACCGCGACATTTCAGTCCGAAGCCGATGTTCTGCTCGACGGTCATGTTCGGGAACAGCGCGAACTGCTGGAAAACGACGCTGCGATCGGGTCCTGGCTCTCCCGCGGGTCGGCCATCGACGCGAATGTCGCCATCTGTCGGCGTCTCCAGGCCGCTTGCGATCATCAGTAGCGTGGACTTCCCGCACCCGGATGGTCCGACGATCGTGACGAACTCGCCCTCGAGGACATCGAGATCCGTTGGCGACAACGCCTCGATCTCGCCGCGCTTGGTGCGGAACCGCTTGGCGACGGCGCGCAGTGAGAGCTTCGCTTCTTCTGTCGGTCGTTCGGTCATCGTCGTACCGTTCCTCTCCTGGCTCCGGTCATTGCTGCTCGTCATTGCTCTTCCTCCAAGGTGTTGCGCGGCGGCTGATGACGTTTACGATCCAATCGATCAGCGAACCGGTGATGCCGATGGCGATCATGCCGGCCATAACGACCTGCACATCTCCGTTCTCTTGCCCCTGAATGATCAGGAAGCCGACACCCTGCGTGCCGCCGATCATCTCGGCGGCGACGACCGCCATCCAGCCATTGCTGACGGCGACGCGGATGCCGGTGAACACCGATGGCAGAGCGACGGGGCTGAGAACCTGCGTGATCAGTCGGACGCGTCCGGCGCCGAGGTTGATGCCGGCGCGGGGCAGCCTCGGGTCGACGTTCACGATGCCGACTTGAGTGCTGATGACGACCGCAGGAAACGCTGCGACGAAGACGATGAACGAAGCGCTCGTCTGGCCCGACCCCATCCACAGGATTGCGAGAGGGATCCACGCGAACGGCGGGATGTAACGCAGGAATTCGAACATCGGGGCGAAGGCTTCACGGACCCAGCGGATTGCGCCGAAGGCGATTCCCACCGGAACTCCGATGAGCACAGCGAACAGGAATCCTGAACCCCACCGCGTCAGCGAAGAGAGCACATGCCCTGGCAACGTGAGGCCGGCAAGCGGATCGACCGTCAGCAGAACGATGGTCTGCACGACGGCGATCGGACCGGGAACGATTGCGGGGCCTGTGATGAGGCTGGCAACGTGCCAGATCACAACGAAGAGCGCGAGCGAGATGGCCACCCATATCGGGGGCACCGCCGTGCTGGATCGATTCGGTTTGGTGAGTGGATTCAGAATCGCACGCGTTGTCGTCAGAGCGGTCATGTCACACCTTCAGTTCTTCGCCCACGGGGCGATGATCTTCGACAGTCGAATCATCAGCAACGAGAACAGGATGCCCAAGGCACCGATCACAGCCATCGACGCCAGCATGGTCGGGGTGTCCAGTGCCCGTGAGGAGTTCAGCGCAAGGAAACCGAGTCCAGAGGTCGCAGCGAGCAGCTCAGCTGCTATCAGAGCTGTCCAGGCATTGCCCAGCGCGATCCGCGCTCCGGCCAGCAGCGTCGGCAGACCTGCAGGAAGCACGACGCTGGTCAGTGTGCGTCGCCGGGCACCCAGTGTGCGGGCCGCCCGCAGTAGCAGCGGATCGATCGAACGTACGGCGTCCATCGAGTTCACGGTCCAGGGGACGACCGCGGCGATGAAGACGATGAAGATGCGCGCGCTGTCGTCGATCCCCAGCCACACGAGCGCAATCGGGATCCACGCGATCGGTGAGATGGAGCGCAGCGCCTGGAAGACGGGGAACGTCAGGTTGCGGATGATGGGCGACCAGCTGATGCCCACACCGAGGACGACGCCGATGAGCCCGGCAAGGAGCCAGCCGCCGAGCACGATCTGAACACTTGACCAGGCATGGCCCCAGATCGTCGCACCGAGGTAGGGCGTCGAGCTGAGCGTGACGATCCGGCTGAACACCGTCTCGGGGCTGGGCAGGGACAGCGGCGAAATCAGCTTCAGCTGCGTCGTGGCCATATGCCAGATGAGAATCGCGATCACGACCGCGATCCCGCCGATCAGCACGCGTCGCGCCATGCTGTTCGGTTGAGACAGCGCGCCCATGTGCTTCGCGCCAGTGCTTCTGTTGACCATCGCTGCTCCTTCCGTCTTCGTCGATTCGGATGACATTGACGATGAAACCACACATAACTTGCCGTCGGCAAGTTATTCTTGAGAAAATCTCGGAACAGAGTGTGGAGCACGACATAATGACGGCTATGAACTTCGCATCGCAAACAGGCATCCGACACTCGGACCGCGTGGTGCGGCCTGCCGAGATGCGTGCCGTGAACGCATCCACGATCATGCGCCTCCTGATCGAGGGCGGACCGCTCTCCCGGGCTGAGATCGCAGCGACGCTCAGGCTGTCCCAGGGCGCGGTAACCCGCATCGTCGCAGATCTCACCGATCAGGGACTCCTCGTCGATGGCGAGCCGGTGAGCACCTCGGCTCGTGGACGACCGCGTGTTCCGGTCGGTATCGTGCCGGACTCACGCGTCAGCATCGGCGTGCACATCGGCGTGCAGTTCGTACACGCCGCGCTCACCGACCTCCTCGGACGGGCTGTCGTCAGTCGACGTGTGGCGCACGACGGCACAGTCGACGACGTCGTCGACCTCTGCGCTGTGCTGATCAACGAACTGCGCAGCCTCGCTACGGCCCCGCTCCTGGGCGTCGGCGTGATCTCTGGCGGTTGGGTCGAACCTTCAACCGGCATCCTGCACAGGCACGAGCTTCTGGGCTGGAGCGACGTGCCGTTGCGCACGCGCCTGGAACAGCGCACCGAAACGAGTATCCTCGTCGAGACCAGCACCCGAGCCCATGCGATGGCTGACATTCTCCATGGCAACGCCAACGGACACGCGGACTTCGCCCACGTGTTCGTCGGGCACGTGGTCGAAGCCTCGTTCGCGGTCGGCGGGCGAGTACATTCGGGCCCGCGCGGCCTCGGCGGCGCACTCGGCAATTGGACCCTCGAAGACAGCAATGGCAACGCGCGCAGCGCAGTCGATCTTGTCGGCGATGGAGCGGTGATCGCTCAGACGCTCAAGGCGGGACTTGTCCCGCCAGGGGCCACGTTCGACGACGTACTTGCTGTGGCCGGCGGAACGACGAAAAACGCCGCGCCGGTCACGGCAATCCTGCATGAACGCGCCCGCCGAGTCGGCACGCTCACTGCGGCACTGAGCGATCTCGTCGGTGTAAGCCTGGTGATCTTCAGCAGCGGTGTGGCCTCGTTGCCGTCGTCGATCGATCACATCCGAGCAGGCCTGCGCGATGCCCATCCCGATCAGCCGATGCCAGAGATCCGCACGGAGACGAACCAGGCGGAAACGCTCACGCGAGCAGCATCCACCCTCGTCCTCACGACTGTGCTCTAGCCGCCCCGCGTCAGCCGACTACAGCGCGCAGGAACGCCCGCACGTTTTCGCCGAGCTTCACGATCCGGGCGTCTCGCGCCCCCTCGCGGTCGAAGCCCTCGTACGCGAGCGACGGCAACAGGCGCACATTGTGCGAGCACCCGAACTCGGCGCAGACCAGCGTGCCGACGGCATCGCCCTTACGGCCGGCTGCGCCCGCCTTGCGAGCGGAGTACAGCTGCACGTCGTTGCGGAGCATCACGTCCTCGCACCACGAGCACTGAGTACGAGCGATCACACGCTGCTCGGCCCGCTGCAGCAGGGCACCGGTGAGCACGCCGTCGATCTCGGTGACGACATAGGCGCGTCGAACGAACTTCGCATCGGACCAGCCGAGGAAGTCGAGTCGGTCGAAGTCGATCTGCTCGAAGGATGGCGGCAGCGTGAGGGATGAGACCTCTTTGCGAGAGGCGTTGATGAAGGATGCGCGGATCTCGCGCTCGTCGATGGGACGCATGAGTGGAGGTGCTTTCTGAGGTGGGTTTCGGCCGACTGATGGTCAGCCCCTGCCGCCGGCGCGCAACGCGCCTGCGACCACCTTCCGCGCCCGCGGTGCGCTCACTGTGAACAGCACCCGGCGAGTTTACTCTTCGTTCCGGGTGCTGTCACTGCCCTGAGCACTCAGCGAACGAGCGGCGCGATCTCGTAGCGGTGCGGCGTGCCGAAACGGTGCGCCGAGATCGACACGGCCTGTTCCCGCAGGAACGGCAGCAGTTCGATCCGCCCAGCCGACAGAACCGGCCCGGTGTACACCGCAACCGCGGGCGAGCCGCCGGTGTGAGCTGTAACGGATGCCGCAGCCGCTCCCACGAGCCTGATGCGCCCGCCGTCCGCAGCCAGACGTGCGGCACGCGCACCCCAGGATGCCTCGTCCTCAACAGCAACGCCGACGCTGGACTTCGACAGCCACGAAGCGACAGCTGCCGGAAGCGCCACCGCCGTGCTGACGCTCAGGCGCGACCCTGTGCGGATACCGGCGGCGATCACACGAATCGCTTCGGCGGCATTGGCCTGCTCGAGACGGATCGTGACCGGCACGACGTCGTAGCGCAGCGCGTTGTGCTCGGTGACCAGGCCGGTCGCGTCGCGCACGGCGCCGAACTCATCACGCCAGGCGGCAACATCGGTCGAGAGCGCCCCCTGCAGCCAGGCGGCATCAGCGTCAGCATCCGCAGCCTTCAGCGCCGCGAGCGCAGCACGCGAGAGAGCATCCGTCGGAGCGTCCGCCGCCACCGGGGCATCCTCCCAATCAGACAGCCCGATCAGGTAGCTCGGGCCACCGGCCTTGGTTCCCGCGCCGACGGCGGCCTTCTTCCACCCGCCGAACGGCTGACGCTGCACGATCGCACCTGTGATGCCCCGGTTCACGTACAGGTTTCCTGCCTGCACGGATGCAAGCCACTGTGCGACCTCATCCTCGTCGAGCGAGTGCAGCCCCGAGGTGAGCCCGTAGTCGATCGCGTTGACCATCGCCGTGGCCTCATCAAGGGTCTTGGCGGTCATGATGCCCAGAACCGGGCCGAAGTACTCGGTCAGGTGGAAGGGCGAGCCCGCGGCGACACCCTCACGGATACCCGGACGCCACATCTTGCCATCCTGATCAAGCTTCTCGGGCTCGATGACCCACTTCTCACCCGGCTCGAGCGTGGTGAGCGCGTGCAGCAGCTTTCCTTCTGCCGGGCCGATGAGCGGTCCGATGCGGCTGGGCCCCTCCCACGGCTGACCGACCTGGTACGAGCCGACCGCGTCGATCAGCTGGCGGCGGAACCGCTCACTGCGCGCGACCGATCCGACCAGGATCACCAGCGATGCAGCCGAGCACTTCTGCCCGGCGTGACCGAATGCGGAGTACGCGACATCCTTGGCCGCGAGGTCGAGATCCGCGTGCGGAGTCACGATGATCGCGTTCTTCCCGCTCGTCTCGGCGAGCAGCGGCAGGTCGGGGCGGAAGCTGCGGAACAGCTCGGCCGTCTCGTAACCACCGGTCAGGATCACGCGCTCCACGGCGGGGGCGCTGATCAGCTGCTGGCCGAGCTCCCGACCGTCCAACTGCACGTACTGCAGCACATCGCGCGGAACACCCGCCTCCCACAGCGCCTCGATCATGACCGCACCGGAACGGCGAGCCTGACGGGCCGGCTTGATGATCACCGGGGAACCGGCGGCGAGCGCTGCCATGGTCGATCCGGCGGGAATGGCAACCGGGAAGTTCCACGGCGGTGTGACCACCGTGAGTCCGACCGGCTTGTGCGTCGCGCCCTCAATGCTCGCGGCACGCTTGGCGCTCTCGGCGTAGTAGTGGGCGAAGTCGATGGCCTCGGAGACCTCGGGATCCCCCTGTTCGAGCACCTTGCCGCACTCGGATCCCATCACTTCGAGCAGGTCGCCACGACGAGCTTCGAGGATGTCACCCGCGCGGTGCAGAATCTCGGCGCGGCCGGCGGCACCGAGCGCGCGCCAGGCAACGCCTGCTGCGGTCGCGGTGGCGATCACCTGGTCGAGCGCCTCGGAATCCGACAGTGTGTGCGTGCGCACCGTCTCGTTACCGAGTTCGGACGCCTCCATGCGCGAGCGGATGCTGTCACCCCAGGCGCGGTTCGCCGCCAGGCTCGGGTCGGTGTCCGGGGCGTTCGTGAACCCTTCGACCGCTGAAGGTTCGGCGTCGGCACCCCGGTTCTGCGTGCGGTTCGGTGCCGGTACCTCTTCGGGCATCGAGGCGATCGAGGCGAGGAATCGGTCGCGCTCTCGGGCGAACAGCGCCGGCTCGTCGTCGAGCTCAAACACGGCCGACATGAAGTTCTCGGTGGATGCCCCCTCCTCCAGACGCCGGATCAGATAGGCGATCGCCACGTCGAACTCGGTCGGGTGCACGACCGGCGTGTACAGCAGCAGCGATCCGACGGTGCGTCGAACGACCGTCGCCTGCGCGGTCGCCATGCCCAGCAGCATCTCGAACTCGATGCCATCGGTAGCCTTGCGCTGATTCGCCAGCAGCCAGGCCAGGGCGATGTCGAACAGGTTGTGTCCGGCGATGCCGATGCGCACGTTCTTTACGTGCTCCGGACGCAGTGCGTAATCGAGCACGGCCTTGTACGAGGCATCCGATGCCTCTTTGCTGTGCCAGGTCGCCAGCGGCCAGCCGTGGGTTTCAGCATCCACCTGCTCCATCGGCAGGTTCGCGCCCTTCACGACGCGCACCTTGATGGGAGCACCGCCGGTGGCCACGCGAGCAGCCGACCACTCCTGCAGGCGGATCATCGCGCCCAGGGCATCGGGCAGGTAGGCCTGCAGGACGATGCCGGCCTCGAGCGAGCGGAATTCTTCCCGATCGAGGATCGCGGTGAACACGGCGATCGTGAGATCGAGGTCCTTGTACTCCTCCATGTCGAGGTTGATGAACTTCTTCGAACGCGTCGAGCCGGCACCGGTCGCACCGTTGGCGAGGCGGAACAGCGGCACAAGCGCGTCGGCGGCGTGCGCCACAGCCTCATCGAACGCCCACGGCGTGTGCGGCGCGACGGTGGAGGACACCTTGATCGACACGTAGTCGACGTCATCGCGCCGCAGCAGGCGCTCGGTTCCGGCGAGACGGCGGTCGGCCTCCTCTTCGCCGAGGATCGCCTCCCCGAGCAGGTTGATGTTCAGGTGCACGCCCTCGTCGGCGCGGATGCGACTGATCGCCTTGCCGAGTTTGGCGTCGGTGGCATCGACGATGAGGTGGCGGACCATGCCGCGCAGCACCCGACGACTGATCGGCACGACGATGCCGGGGAATGCCGGAGCCAGCGCCCCACCCAGGCGGATGAGACCGCGCAGCGGCAGCGGGAGGAAGCGGGGCGTGAGCGGCACGATCTCGCGCAGATTGTGGGCGGCGACAGTGAGGTCCTCGGGGCGCACGACACCGTCGACGAATCCGACGGTGAAGTCGAGGCCGTTCGGGTCGCTGAGCACACCGGCGAGCCGCTGGGCGGCCGTGTCGCTGGGGACTTCCCGGCTCTCGATGAGCCACTGCTGCACGAGCGCGACGGCGTCGTCGGCGAGAGCGGCGAGATCGTTGGTTTCGGCCAGTGCCGGAGACGACTGGGGCATCAGATTTCCTCACTCGAGAGCGGCAGCGCCGCAGTTTCCTCGTTTCAGTGTGCGGCCACACCACCTCTCGAGAAAAGCGCACGTTTACGATAGTGATTGTTCGCTTTTATCGAATGATTGCGAGGGCCCTCTGTGTTTGAACTGCGACGACTGCGTCTGTTGCACGAGCTTGCCCTGCGCGGCACCATCTCCGACGTGGCCACGGCGCTGGCCTACAGCCCATCGACGGTGTCGCAGCAGCTTGCCCAACTCGAGCGCGAGGCGGGAGTATCACTGCTCGAACCCGACGGTAGGCGTCTGCGGCTCACGGCGCAAGGGCGTCTGCTCGCAGCACACGCTGCCCGTGCGCTCGAGATGGACGAATCCGCTCGCGCGGAACTGTCATCGTCGGAGAACTTCCCGCAGCGGGTGCGGATCGCCGTGATGCCCACCGCTGCCGAGGCTCTCGTGCCACCGGCGCTGACATTGCTCGCCGAACGGATGCCAGAACTGCAGGTGTCGATGGTGGAGATGGCGCCGGAGGAAGGACTGTTCGAGCTGCAGGCGCGCACCTTCGACCTGGTCGTCGCCGAACAGTACTCCGGGTACACGCGTGAGCTGCGGGACGGAGTCGATCGCACACTGCTCGGCACGGACCCGGTGCGGCTGGCGGTGCCGCCAGGCTCCTCGGCTACCTCGCTGTCAGAGCTGAGCGAGCATGCCTGGGCCATGGAACCGCACGGTGCGGCAGTACGCCAGTGGGCCGTGCAGCAGTGCCGCACGGCCGGGTTCGAACCCGACGTCCGCTTCGAAGCGACTGATCTCATCGCCCATGCGCGGCTGGTTGCCGCCGGCCATGCCGCCGCAATGCTGCCGGATCTGGTGTGGACGGGCGATCGCGCATCGGTGCGGCTGCTGGATCTTCCCGGATTACCCGTGCGCGAGATCTTCGCAGCGACCCGGTCCTCTTCACGCGACAATGCCGCAGTGTCCGCGGTGCTGGCGGCGCTGGCCGAGGCACTTGCCGCTCACACTCCCGTGTGAGCGGCAAGCAGGCGTAGGCTCACAGCGTGCCGACATTCTCCGCACTTCAGCGTCTCGTCATCACGATCGCCGTGCTGGCATCCTTCGTGACGTTCCTCGACGGCACGGTCGTCACCGTCGCACTCCCGGCGATCAGCAATGAGCTCGGCGGCGGAATCACGACGCAGCAGTGGGTCGTGGATGCTTACCTCATCACCCTCAGCGCACTGATCCTGCTCGCGGGTTCTCTCTCGGATGCCTACGGTCGCGTGCGCATCATGCGCATCGGTCTCATCGCGTTCGGCATCGCCTCCATCGCTGTTGCCGCAGCACCCGAACCCCTCACGCTCATCATCGCCCGCGCCCTGCAGGGGGCCGCCGGAGCGCTGCTCGTGCCCAGCTCGCTCGCCCTGATCATGGCGACCATGCGCGGCGAGCTGCAATCGCGCGCGATCGGAGTGTGGACCGCGTTCACCACCGGCGCCCAACTCGCCGGCCCGCTGCTCGGCGGCCTGTTCGTCGATCTGCTCTCCTGGCGTTTCGTCTTCCTCATCAACGTCATCCCGATCGGCATCACGCTGGTCCTGCTCGCCCGACTGCAGCTACCTGATCATCCGCGCGATATCCGCGTGGACTGGTGGAGCGGGATGCTGTGCGCGGTCGGCCTCGGCGCGGTGGTGTTCGCGCTCATCGAGCAGCCCAACCTCGGGTGGGCGTCACCGGCGATCTGGATTCCCGGAGCCGTCGGGGTCGTCCTGTTCGCCGTGTTCCTCGTGCGTCAACGCCGCTCCGCGGCCCCGCTGATGCCGCTGACGCTGTTCCGGGCCCGCAACTTCGCCTGGGGTAACCTCGCCACCCTGTTCATCTATGCCGCGCTCTCGCTCAACGGCTTCGTAGTCGGCGTCTACCTGCAGGAGGGCGCTGGGCTCAGCGCGACCGCCGCGGGTCTGGCCAGCCTGCCGATCACGATCCTGATGATCCTGCTCAGCTCGCAGGCCGGAGCCTGGGCGGGAAAGCTCGGACCCCGGCTGTTCATGACGATCGGCCCGCTGCTGATGGCTGCTGGAGCGCTGCTTCTGCTCACCGTCACTGGGGACTTCAGCTACTGGTGGCAGGTGCTTCCCGCCATGATCGTCATGGGTCTCGGACTCTCCTTGACCGTCGCTCCGCTGACCTCTGCGGTGCTCGGAGCGATCGATGAGCACCACTCCGGAATAGCATCCGCCGTCAACAACGCCATCTCCCGTGTCGCCGGGCTCATCGTGGTCGCGATGCTCTCCACGATCGTCGGCGGAGCGCTGGATCTGGGCGGATTCCACAACGCGGCCTGGGTGACGGCCGCGCTGATGACTGCCGGCGGGGTGCTGTCATTCATCGGTATTCGCCGAGCACCAGCCGTTCCCTTGGAGCCGACGGCGTAAGAACCTCGTCCAGAAAGGCGATGAGAGCGGCACCGGCATCCATCAGCGGCCCGTCGTTGACGATCTCGAGATCGACCCGCTCACCGGGTGCCGGATCGGCACGGTTGAGCCGAGCAAGCGCTTCGGCCGAGTTCTCCCGGCCCCGCGCGAGAATCCGCGCGCGGCGCACCTCATCCGGAACCGTCACGCGCACGGCGCGAACGTGCGGAAACTTCGCCGTGAGTTCGGCCAGCGCCGTTCGCGAAATGTTGACGACGGCGGTGGCGCCTGCGTGCACCGCCTGCGAAACGGATGCCGGGATGCCATAGCGCAGCCCATGCGCCTCCCACCGCAGCACGAAAGCACCCGCACGCTCCAGCGCTGCGAACTCATCCGCGGAGACCGGCGCGTGATCCTCACCCTCACCGGCGGGCCGCGTGATGACCCGCTGCGGAAAGATCACCGCGCCCTCGCCGGCGAAGTGGTCACGGGCGCAGTCGATCACCGCATCCTTGCCGGCGCCGCTGGGTCCGACCACCGCGACGAACACTCCGGTCATGCCACTCGCATCCCTTCACGCCAGACCCCGCGCACAACCGGCACCGGCGCCCCGGAGGGGTGGTGCGGGGTCTGCGCCATTTCGTGCACGCGAACCCGGACGAGATCCGCACGCCGACCCACCTCGATGACGCCGCGGTCGTTCAAGCCGATCGCGCGCGCCGGGTTCGCACTCACCAGCGCGGACCCCTGCGGCACAGTCACCTCTCCGCTCGCGACCAGCGCGAACACCGCCTGCAGCGGGCTCGACGGCACATAGTCGCTGGAGAGGATGTCGAGCAGTCCGTGACGCAGCAGCTCGGCGGCTGCCACGTTGCCGGAGTGCGAACCGCCGCGCACGATGTTCGGCGCTCCCATCACGACGAGCTGGCCCGCTTCTCGCGCCGCCCGGGCTGCTTCGACCGTCGTCGGAAACTCGGAGATCCGCACGCCGAGATCGGATGACTCGGCGACATGCGCCAGCGTCGCATCATCGTGCGCTGCCATCGTGATGCCGCGCGCCCTCGCCCGACGCGCCATCTCGCCCCGGTGCGTGTCCGCGTAGGCGGCGCTGCGCTCATGCAGAGTCGCGACGTGCGCGGTGAACTGCTCGTCCGAGAAGCTGTGCTTGCCGACCATGTAGGTTCGGAACGATTCGACATCGGCATACTGACGCTGGCCCGGCGTGTGATCCATGAGCGACACGAGCCGCACCCGGTCGTCGTTGCCGATCCGCTCGAAGACGTCGACGACATCTGGCGTCGAGACCTCGCATCGCAGGTGCACCAGGTGATCCGCGCGCAGGAGCCCGGCATCGGCCGCGTGCACGATGGCGGCGACCAGGGTGTCTGCCTGGGCCGCCAGACCGGATTCATCCGGCCCCGCGCCGATGCGCAGCGCATCGAGCACCGTCGTCATTCCGGATGCCGCCATCTGAGCGTCATGCGCGATCACCGCCGGGATCGGGTCCCAGAACCGCTTCGGTCGCGGCTGGAAGTGCCCCTCCACCTGGTCGGTGTGCAACTCGACCAGCCCGGGCATCAGGTAGTCGCCGTCCATGTCCTCGCCGGGTCCGTCGGTGCCTGTGAGGGCCCCATCCAGCGAGCTGTCGACGGGCACGATGTCGACGATTATGCCGTCGATCATTCGTACGGATCCGTGGATGACGTCGTCTTCGAGGACGATTCTCGCGTTGCGGAGAATGGTGTCGTTGGTCATGCGATCTCCTGGAAGGGGTGGATCGAGTGGATGCCGAATGGCGCTCCACGGTCAGGTTCGATGAACACGGCGAGTGCCGTGAGCGGGATGTCAGCACCGGCGAACGCGGCGAAGTGCCCGGCGATCGCGTGATCGACGGCGGCCGCGTCGGCAGCGCCGGCCGCATCCAGCGCATCGGTCAGGGTCAAATGAACACGGAACTCGTCGAGGGCGAACGGATAACCGACCTCCTCGAGGACCTCGCGCTGCCGCGGAGTCAGCCGCTCCGGTCGGCGCCGGGCGATATCATCCGCCGTGAGCGGTGCCCGGTACGGTTCGAATGTCCGCACGATGTCCTGGGCCAGAGCATCCACCTCTGCGGTGTCGCCGGTCGGCACGAGCGCGCGGAACGACCCGATCGTCAGCGGCTGCACAGCCGGCAGCACCACGGGGTGCCGGCCGGCAGCGAACGCCGACACCGCGGCCTCAAGGTCGGCGCTCGTGACACCGTCAGCGAGCGCGAACGGCGCTTTGAGGGTGGCGTGGAACCCGTAGCGGCGGGCATCCGGGGTGATTTCCGGATGCTGCGCATACCAGTCTTCGACGGCTGCTCGCAGCTGCACGGCAACGGTCGGCGCCCCCGGGTCGAGCCCGGGGACGCCGTACACCGCGTACCGCGTCACGCGGCCACCAGCTCGCGCACGGGGGTGAAAGCCGCGACATCGACGATCTCGTTCGCGACGGCATCGCGCACATCATGATCGTGGAAGATCGCGAGGATCCCGGTTCCGGCGGCCAACCGCTCGCGGATCATCTCGATCACGACGGCGCGGTTGCGAGCATCGAGCGATGCCGTGGGCTCATCGAGCAGCATGAGCCCCCGGGTGGTGGCGAACCCGCGCGCGATGTTCACCCGCTGCTGCTCGCCGCCGGAGAAAGTGGCCGGCGGCAGCTCCCACAGCCGCCGCGGGATGCTGAGCCGTTCCAGCAGCTCGCCGGCGCGCTCCCGTGCGGCATCCCGCGATAGGCCACTCTCCATGAGCGGCTCGGCGACGACGTCGAGGGCGGCCACCCGCGGCACTGCACGAAGGAACTGGCTCACGTACCCCATCGATTCACGGCGTACCGCGATGACCTCGCGCGGCGCTGCGGCCGCCAGGTCCACCTGGCCATCACGGTGGCGGACAAGAATTCGGCCGCTGTCTGCGGCGTAGCTGCCGTAGACCATCTTCATGATGGTGCTCTTGCCTGCCCCGGATTCACCACCCAGCACGACGCACTGCCCGATCGGGACCTCGAAAGAGACGTTGTGCAGCACGGGCACCTGGGAGTCCTGCAGGTGCAGGGTGAAGGTCTTGGCGACCGTCTCCAAGCGGAGGACGGTGCCTGTGGCAGAGGTGTCAGTCATGGTCATCCTTGCAAAATCGACGAGACGAGCAGCTGGGTGTAGGCGGCCTGGGGGTCATCGAGAACCCGGTCGGTGAGACCTGATTCGATGACGCCGCCGTCCTTCATCACGAGCGTTCGGTGGGAGATGAGGCGTGCGACGGCCAGGTCGTGCGTGACGATCACGACGGCAAGGCCCAGGTCGGCAACGAGCGAGCGGATGAGATCGAGCAGTCGAGCCTGCACCGATACGTCCAGCCCGCTGGTGGGCTCATCCATGAAGACGAGCTTCGGTCCGAACACCAGGTTTCGGGCGATCTGCACCCGCTGGCGCATGCCACCGGAGAACGTCGCCGGCGTCTCATCCATGCGCTCGCTGGGGATCTCGACGCGCTCCAGCCATTCGGCGGCCTGCGCGCGGATCGTGCCGTAGTGGCGTTCACCAGCGGCCATCAACGGCTCGCCCACGTTGCCGCCGGCTGAGACATGCATGCGCAGTCCGTCCGCAGCGTTCTGATGCACGAAACCCCACTCGGTGCGCCAGAGCCGGCGCACCTCGCTCTCCGACAGCGAGGAGAGTTCGACGAGGTCGTTGCCTGTGCTTGTGCTGGCGGCTGTGCTTGTGCGGTAGCGGATGGAGCCTTCATCGATGCTGAGGCGCTGTGACAGCATCCCGAGCAGTGTCGATTTTCCGGAGCCGGATTCGCCGACGACGGCGAGCACCTCCCCCGGCCACAGGTCGAAGTCGATGTCGCGGCATCCGAATCGGTCACCGTAGCGGTGACCGGCGCCGGTGACGCTGAGCAGGGGCTGTTCGGCGTTCATACCGAGACCTCTTCCTTCTGGGTCGCCTGTTCGGCTGGGGCATCCGCGAGCGTGGCGGCGGTGCGCTCGCAATAGTCGGTGTCACTGCAGACGAACATCGCGCCACCCTCGTCGTCGATGATCACCTCGTCGAGATAGACGCCCTCGGAACCGCAGATCTCGCAGGGATCCGAGAAGCGCTGCGGCTCGAAGGGGAAGTCCTCGAAGCCGAGCGATTCGACATCGGTGTACGGCGGGATCGCATATATGCGCTTCTCCCGACCCGCACCGAACAGCTGCAGGGCGGGGCTCTGGTGCATCTTCGGGTTGTCGAAGCTCGGCGTCGGCGACGGCGCCATCACGTAGCGGCCGTTCACCATGACCGGGTAGTCATAGGTCTTGGCGATGTGGCCGAAGCGGGCGATGTCTTCGTAGAGCTTGACGTACATCAGGCCGTACTCCTCGAGCGCGTGCAGGCGCCGCGTCTCGGTCTCGCGCGGTTCGAGGAAGCGCAGCGGCTCGGGAATCGGCACCTGGTAAACGAGGATCTGTCCGTCTACGAGCGGCGTCTCCGGTATCCGGTGACGCGTCTGGATGATCGTGGCTTCATCGGTGCGCGTGGTTGCCCGGGCTCCGGCGACCTTCTCGAAGAACTGCCGGATCGACACCGCGTTGGTCGTGTCATCCGCGCCCTGATCGATGACCTTGAGCGTGTCGGGTTTTCCGATCACGGCGGCGGTGACCTGCACGCCGCCGGTTCCCCAGCCGCGTGGCATCGGAACCTCACGCGAAGCGAATGGCACCTGGAACCCGGGGATGGCGACGCCCTTCAACAGCGCCCTGCGCACGACGCGCTTGGTGTGCTCGTCGAGGTAGCCCTCGTTGTAGACGATGCGCGGTGCGCTCATGATACGTCCTTTCCGGCGGCGTTGCGGCGTTGATCGAACTCGTCGTTCAGGCGGCGGATGAGTCCAAGTTCGGCCTGGAAATCGACGTAGTGCGGCAGCTTCAGGTGCTCGACGAATCCGGTGGCCTGCACGTTATCGCTGTGCGCGATCACGAATTCCTCATCCTGCGCCGGAGAGACCTCTCGTTCGCCGAATTCGTCCTTGCGGAGGGCGCGGTCCACGAGTGACATCGACATGGCTTTGCGCTCGGCTCGTCCGAAGACGAGGCCGTAGCCGCGAGTGAACTGCGGTGGCTGCTCGGCCGATCCCACGAACTGGTTCACCATCTGGCATTCGGTGACCTCGATCCGACCGATCGGTACGTCGTGGCCGATCTCGGGGGCATCGAACGACACCTCGACCTCGCCCACGCGCACCTCGCCGACGAAGGGATGCGTGTTGCCGAAGCCGCGCTGTGTGGAATAGCCCAGCGACAGCAGGAAGCCCTCGTCGCCGCGGCTCAGCGCCTGAAGACGCTCGGCGCGAGACATCGGGAAGGTCGTGGGTTCGCGGGTGAGGTCGGCCGGCTCCGGATCTGTCCACCCGACGGCTGGGCGATCGGGTTCGATGAGCGCGCTCTTGCCGAGCAGATCGGTGACGCGCGGCATCGAGATGTCGATGTCGACATCAGGCTCGGGGATGGTTGGCGCCTCAAGATCGTCGGCGAGCAGGCGGTGGGTGTAGTCGAACGTCGCCCCCAGTTGCTGACCGCCCGGGATGTCTTTGAACGTCGCCGAGACACGTCGCTCTGGCGGGAGCGATGCGGTGTCCACGGCGACCGTGGTGCCGAAGCGCGGCAGCGTCGTGCGGTAGGAGCGGATCAGCGTGACCGCCTCGAGCACATCGCCCTGCGCCTGCAGCAGAGCCTTCGCTGCCAGCTCGGGGTCGTAGAGCGACCCTTCAGCCATGACGCGGGAGATGAGCACTCCGAGCTGGTCCTGCACCTGGGTGTAGTCGATGCGCTCGGTCGTTCCCGCGCCGCGCTGTGCCAGCAGGGCGTGGGCGTTGGCGATCGCTTTCTCGCCGCCTTTGACTGCTACGTACATCAGCTCATCTCCTTCTGGACGTTGGAAGTCAGTGCGGTGGTGCGGGGAAGGCCGGTCACCTGGTCGACGTCCGCGAGAATCAGATCGACGCCGCGCGGGTACCGGCGCGTGTTGGCGGTCCAGGTTTCGAGGAAATCGGATGCCGGCAGGCCCCGGCCATCCCAGGAGATCTGCCCGTTCACCCCGGGCCCGTCGACGAGGAACGAGCCGATCGGCTTCGCGTCGGAGGCATCGATGATGACGGTCGCGGACAGGTGCGGCTCTTCGTCGCTGCCCTGCGCCAGATCATCGATCGGCGGCACGGTCGACGGGCTGGATGCGACGCAGAACAGTGCCTCGCTCGCATCGTCCACGAGGCGTGCACCGGTGTGGAATCGGATCCACGCTTCGACGTCGCTGTTCTGCCGCAGCGCGTCATCGAGCCAGAGCGGAGTCTGCTCGTCGCAGAGGGCGAGTACCAGCGCTGCGGCCGTGGCGCTGAGCGGGGCCGGCGGCTGGACCGCGGCCCGCACGTGCTGCCCGATGGTGGGCCGGGCGAGCGCCTCGAGCGTGGCGCGGAACACCTGCTGTGCGTCGTTCACCGGATCGGCGAATCCGGGGGCGTAGATGGCTGTGGTGTTCATTCGTCGTCCTCGTCGTCGTCGGCACCGAAGCCGTCGTTCTCCCGAGCGACGGTGAAGAAGTCCACGACCGTGGCACGGGCATTCTTCTGCGCCTGGTGATCGCGCAGCGTCTGTTCGCGTTCGAGGGGTTCGATGACCTCGGTCATTACGCGGTCGCGGGCAGCGGAATCCAGCATCCCGTCGAAGATCGCGGCGAGCGCCGCGTGTTCGGGGTGGCTGCCGAGCACGTAGGCGGTGCCCACGGTTTCGCTGCGACCGTCGCGGACGGCAACCGTGGCGCGCGTCACGGTGGCTTCGCCGAGGTTGAACCGGTCGCCGGTGCCGCCGGTGCGCCCCTGAACCATGACGAGGCCCGACTCGGGACCGCGCAGATACTCGATGTCAGGTCGGTCGGCCCAGGTGCGCCAGAGGTCCGCGAGCTGGGCTTCAGTGGAACCGACGAGCACGCGCGCTGTGCGGCGCCGCTCCTCGGGAACCCGTGCTGTGTTGTTCATGTCTCCACGCTCTAGCGCAGACATAGACCGGGCGAGATGGCAGGTTTACCAGCAGGTGAACCGTTGGGTAAACGAATGGTGACTTGTTCGTCAGTTGGGTTCGAACTCGATGACGACGCGGATGCGGTCCTGTCGCATCCAGGATCTGCTGAACATCAGGGGCGCACCGGGGGTGCCGTCCGTGGTGAGCGTCTCCAGGCGCCAGACCGGGGTGGGTGCGTGCAGCTCCAGCCGCTGCGCTGCCACATCAGGCGGGAACTCTGTCGATGCTCGCGACCACGCGCGCATCGGATTGCGGCCTGCGCCGCGCAGCACTTCGGTGAGCGATTCGATTGCGCGCAGGCTCACGTCGACGTGATCGAGGATGCCGGGGAGGATCCATTCCTCCCCGTACATGGAGGGCTGGTCGTCGATATACCCCACCCGAACCAGATGTGTGCACGGCTCGCCTGCAGGGATGCCGAGCCGGTCGGCGATGTCTTTCGGAACGTCGCGGGTGCCAGCATCCAGCAGAAAAGTGCGCGGCACCGCCCCGGCCTTCTCGACCGTGTCGTGCAGGGACGGGGCAAGGCTCGGCGCCAGCAGATAGTCGATCCGCCGGTTCACGAACGTTCCTGCCCCGTGCACACGGCGCACCAGAAAGCGCGCCTCGAGATGTTCGAGTGCGCGGCGTACCGTGCTGCGAGTGGCGCCGAAACGGCGCATCAACTCGTGCTCGCTCGGCAGCCGCGCGCCGGCCGGCAGATCTTCGATCTCGTCCTGCAGAACTGTGGCGATGTCGAGCATGCCGACCACGCTACGAATGCCGGGTGAACGCGAGGTGACGTGACGGGTTGCGGGGTGCAGTCAGACCGCGGGTGGTGCGGGTGGGGCTGGCGGGGCCGCGGGAGTTGCCGGAGTCGCGGTTGCCGGGGCCGCCGGAGTCGCGGCGGGCGCTGCGCTCGTCGCATTCTGCGGAAGCACACACACGATCGCGGCCACGAGAATCACGATCGAGAAGATCGCCAGCAGCACAGCGCCTGCGCCGACGGATGCGCCAGAGATCGAGCTGACGCTGATCATCGTGCCGAAACCGTCCACGGCGCCGACGATGCCGGCGATCATGCCGAGCACGGCCGCGGTGATCCGCGCCCACTTCACGCGAAGGATGATGGCTGTCACTGAGGCGGCGATCACCAGCAGCATCAGCACCAGCAGGATGGCACCCTCGCCGCCGGCGTACTCGGAGAAGTAGTTGAACGACAGGCCGAAGCCCGAGGCGATCGGCAGGAACAGGGCGATCATCGCAAGGAAAGCTGCGACCGGCAGGGCGAAGGGCGCCCAGCTCATCCAGCCCTTCGGCCCGTTCTGCGGTGCGCTGCGCTGCTCTTGCACGGCAGACTGCACCGATCGAGCCGCTTCCTGGGCTGCCGGGGCGACGTGCGTCGTGAAGAAGTCCTTGGCGCCGGCAGCCATCTGCTTCGCGCCGGCGGCGATCTGCTCGGCGGAGGGGTCGCGGGGCTTGCGCTCCGCCGCGATCTGGCCTGTGCGCACGGCCTCCTGATACTCGTTCATGGTCGGCTCGCGGTGATTCGTCTGCTGGAATCGCGCGGACCACTCCTCGGCGGTCACGGCAGAAGGCGTTTGCGCAGCACTCAGCTGCGGCCTGATCCAGGCGGCGAGTTCTGCGGAGCAGTTGGGGTGAACGATGATCCATGGCCACAGGTCGTGGCGCTCCTGCGCCAGCTGCGTCAGTGTCTGCAGCCCTACGCTCGGATCTGCCAGCTCGGCTGCGGTGTAGCTCGATGACGCGCGATCAGTCACGGTGTTCTCTCCTCTTCGCGCTCAGAGGTCTGTCCGGCGCGATTCGATTATCCCCCGATTCACCGCTGCGAGTGGGCAACCGTGGCTGCGTTCCGGGCATGTGATGTCTCATGACGTGCCTGACAGTTCATGTCTCAGCTGGATCTGACACTTCGTAGCGTGCGAGGAAGCCACGGGGTTTGCCGTTGGGGATGTAGGTCCCTGCGGGTGGGCGGTCATGGCTGCTCAGTAGTGTGCCTTGGTGGTCGAAGATGATGATTCGCTGCGGGTCGAGGAGGATGTTGAAGGTTTGACCGGCATGGGCTTTGCCGAGCATGATCTTTATCCGCGCGACGCGGACTGCTCCGTTCGCGGATGCAGTGCGAACGACGTGTCGGGGCGGGACCGGAATGAGGTGTGGGGGATCTGGCCTGGTCGGGGTCGGGCTCTTCGGCGTCGCGGTGTAGCAGGCGTGGGGCGTCATCATCTGGAGTGCTTGATGGGGCCGGTGCTCGTTGTAGAGCAGGTCGAATTGGTCGAGTTGGCTTTGCAGATCGTCAAGATCCCGAGCGGGCGCTCGGGCACGGAGCCATCGTTTGAGCGTCGAGTGACCGCGTTCGTTCTTGCCCTGGGTTTGCGGGTGGGCGACGCTGGAGGCGATGGCGTGAACACCGAGCGCGGTGACCATCGCGGTGAGTTCACCGATCCAGCCGCGACGGATCGGGTTCAGCGCCGCTCCGTTATCTGAGAGCAACCGTTGCGGCACCCCATGACGTTCTATGCCCGTGGTGACCACGCGGACGGCGTCTTGCGCGTTCTCGGACCGGGCGGCAAGAGACGCGATCTGCAGGCGGGAGTGGTCATCGTTGAGTTGAAAAATCGCGACGACCCGCCCGTCCGCGAGCGTCCAGTCCGTTGCATCGATCTGCCAACACTCGTTCGGGGCCGCATACCGGAACCGGATGTATGAGGTCCGGGGGCGTTTCTTCGGCTGGGCGGTGACGAGCCCGTTGCGAGTGAAGATCCGCGCCAGCGTCGCGCGCGAGGGTGGGGCGATTCCGAGCCTGGTCAGCTCGAACCCGACCGAGATGGGGCCATGGTCCCATCCCTCCGCTTCCAACCGTGCCCGAGCCTCGATCGCGAGCGCCTCAACAGGTGCAGGCGTTTTCCGTGGCGAGGTTCGTGGTCTGCTCGAGCGGGGCATCAACGCCTGCGGGAGGGCGTCCTCCTGGATGCGTCTTCGTGTCGCGTAGAACCATTCCCGGGAGACATTGTTCTCCGTACAGAATCGGCTCACCGCCCCGCGCGGGGCGTCCGCGGGCCAGGAAGCGATGATCAACCGCAGATCAGTGCGAGAGGGGTCATAAGCCATCCCCTGATCGTGCAAGACGAGGAGAACCGTCAGGCAGGTCCCGAGACACAACTGTCAGAAAAGCACTGAGACTTCACAGCTGCGTTCCGGGCAGAAACTGCGCCACAGCTGCCCGCTCGAAAGCCGGACGCGGGACGCCGGACGCAGCTCGTCAGAGCCGGATCGCGCGCTTCTCCGCTCGTCGCTGATGCTGGGCGAAGAGTGCACAAGATAGGGCCGTAAGGAAGCTGATCAGCGCCAGCCCCCACGCGAAGACTGCGAACTGCGTGGGGAGAAGCATCGACGCCACAAGAAGGACGACACCGACGAGCGGAAGGGCAACGGTCAGTCGTTGCGCAAGGGTCTCGTGCATCATCGTCTCTCTGCTCGGGCCGGAGCGATCGCGGCCAGGCTTGTGGTGAAGGCCAAACCCATGGTGTCGTTCGATGCATCGAACGATCAAGGGTTTGGACGGTTCGGTAGCCCCAGGGCTACAGATCCACTCGGCGCGTGTCGTGATCAGCGGTCACTGATTAGAGGCTTATGATCCCGACCTCGGTGGCCCGGAGAACGATCTGCAGGCGATTGTCGACGTCCCACAGCTGGTTGATGCGGCGGATGTCGGCCTTCACCGTACTCTCGGCATAATGGAGCGTCTCAGCGATCTCGGCGTTGGAGAGACCCTTCGCAATCAGTTCGATGATCTGCCGCTCTCGATCGCTCAGTGCGGGCGTATCGGGGGCTCGACCGTCGCCTGCTTCGATGGCCGCGCGCACGAACCGCTCCTGTACTTCCGGCGAGACCACGCGGTCGCCGGAGTGGGCAGCGACGATGGCGTCGATGATCTGTTCCGGCGTGGAATTCTTCACCAGGTAGCCACAGGCGCCCGCTCGCAGAACCTCGAGCGCGCGCCACTCAGTGGTGAAGGTTGTGAGTGCCACAACGCGGCAGCGGGGGTCCCATTCCAGAACGCGCCGCGTCGCTTCGACACCACCGACATCGCGCATCTTGATGTCCATCAATACCACGTCGGGTTTCGACGCTCTACAGGCCTCGACGACCTCGGAGCCGTCGGCGGCCTCCCCTACCAGAGCGACGCGGTCGTCATCGGAGATGAATGCACGCAGGGCGTGGCGCACCAACGCCTCATCGTCGACGACGAGAACGCGGACGGCTTCACTCACCCACTCACGGTACCGCGAGCCTGCTCGGGAATCTCTAGCCCTGGGGTCATGAATCCGTGACCGCGGGCGTACGACTCATAGGGTGGGAATGAGGCATCCATGGCGCAGGTCGATGTCGAGCTGCCCGAGTGAAGGAGACCAGCATGGGAATGCTCAGCATGTACGGTATCGGATCGTTCGTTCGAGTGATCACCTGGTCGAATGCGGACCTGGGCGACTGGCTCTGCAAGATGCTCGGCATCTGTGCCTGAAGCTCCGCTGATCTCCGCGCGCGACGAGGAGCCGGGCCTCACTGCGCGGTCCTCCATCATGCGGATGCTGCGCTCTCGCATGTTCTGGGAACAGCGTTCTCTTCATCCGGTCGCACGCCTTCTGCTGGTTCTGACCGTCGGCGTGCTCCTGTGCATCGCGATCGGCTTCACGATCGCGGGAGGAGGGTTCACGCGGTACGACCTGCTGGCGGTGGCGCTCTATGTGGGGTTGGCCGGCTTCGCCTGGCATCCGATGACTGCCGCGTTCATCGTGATGCTCATCTGCAGCGTAGGTGTCGTCTTCACCGGCAGCGGTGGAGACCTCCTCGAACTGTCGATGACACTCAGCCTGGTGGCCGCGACGTGCGGACCGTGGGTGATTGGCACGCACGTGGTGCTGCTCGCAGCGCTCACGACGTACATGACTCTCAGCGGGCCGACACTGGCAGCGGGAGGCATCTACGGCATCGCGGGCATCGCTGTGATCGCGTTCCTGGCGGGCGTCGCGTTCAGACTCGTGGCGGCACGCGAGACGGTTCTCGTTGCCGAGCGAACCCGTATCGTGAGAGACCTCGAGGCGATCGCACGGGACGAGCGGGAGCGCATCGCGGATGAGCTCCACGACGGCATCGCGCATGACCTGACGCTCGTCCTGTTTCACGCTCGGGCTCTTCCGCGTCAACCGGATGAAGACGCACGGCAGGTCTCGCTGAAGACCATCGAGGATTCTGCAGAGCAGGCGCTGCAGAGCATCCAGTCTCTGCTCTCGCTGATGCGGGACACACTGACCGAGGGACCGCCGACCCGCTCGATCCGTTCCGCAGAAAACGTCGCGGAGACCGCGTCATCGCTGGCGGCTCTTCTGAAGGATGCAGGCATCCCCACGAGCGTTACAACACCGCGTGTTCCGCTCCAGCTCGCGCCGACTACCGCGCGTTTTCTCACAGAGACGGCCATCGAGGCGGTGATGAACATCATCAAACACGCGCCCACGTCGCAGTCGGCGAGCATCGAGATCCACGACCGGCCTGATGCCGTCGAGATCGTCGTGACGAACTCCGCCTCCGCGGATCTCAGCGGAAACGGCCGCGCGATGGGCGGTCGGGGCCTGCGCCGGGCGGCGCAGCGGCTCAAGCAGATCGGTGGCGAGCTGGATCACGGATGGACCGCCAACGGATGGGTTCTGCGGGCGACAGTACCGGTGCCCGGCGACGACGCACCGTGATTGGCAAAGGACGAAGGCCCCGACTTCCCAGTGTTTTCTAGGAGATTCGGGGCCTTCATGGTGGCGGTGACGGTGGGATTTGAACTCATAGATCCGAGATCCGTCTCGATGCAGAAGTCCGGTTTCGCCCAGAATCGCATGGGCTGGACATGCAGTTCAATCAGGTGAATCGGGGTCGATTTGATTCAGTTGATGCCACGGCGTTGCCAATGGACCTGGTGCAACTTCGGAGGTGTCGAGCGCATTGGAACTGGATACGACGCGCCGGAGGATCGGACATCGGGCACGCAGCTAACCAAGCCTTCGTGGGAAGCCACGTCCACCGAACCCACGTTCCTCCGCAGCACGAACCAGCGGCTGCGCTGCCGCAACGCCCAACGAGGATTGAACTGTCTCGATGAGCCCTCTGATTCGGTAGCTGACCATCTGGTCGGATGGCGGGGAGTTCTGAATACGCTCCGCGAAGTGCCCAACTAACTCTCGTCCGTACATCTCCAGCGTTTCGTCGGGGAAGTCTCGATTGAAACGCCCCTCCTTAAGCCCGATTCCTTTTCCGCTAAAGAGGTCCACCGCTTCAGGGATTCGATCACCCAGAACTGGCACGATCTCCGCCCACTGCGCCAGCTCTTCGGGTGTCGGGTCGCGTGGAACACCCGCAAGACGTTGCACGAGGTGCGCATGCAGCCATGCCCGCCAGGCCTCCTGTGATTGTTCAGGGTCGTCTCGAAGTTGATCTACAACCGCTCCCGCAAAATCAATAGCGTGACGTCCTTCCTCTCCGATAACTGCAGCGTCCAGAACCTTCTGACGTTCGTCCGCGTCCAACGCCGCAAAGTTGACGACGGAAGCTGCTAGCGACTCAAACTGACCTTCCAAACGGTTGAACTCAAGCGTGCTTAGTCGCCCGAAATTGTCGACGATCGCACCAAGTAGTCCTGCCTTGAGTAGGCGCAAGCTGCATTTCGGGTGATAAAGGAAGGATTCCCAGGCCTGACGCAAGCTGTCCTGATGAGTGAAGAGTGGCAAGACATACTTGTCCGTGAAGCCCGGATCCGCGGCGTCAAAGAAGTGAAGCTCGCTGCCGACCGCCGGCCAGATGGCCTCGAGCGCATCGCGGGGACCGCCAAGGAGACTGCTCAGCGCAGATCGCTCCTGTTCGTTGAGACTCTCCCATGCGTCTCCCTCCTCACGCCATCGTCGTTGGATCTGCGCGACCCAGAAGTACACGAGGCTACCGGGCCATGTATTCAAGGCGAGGGAGGACGGTTCCGCGCCAGCGATGGGTCGAAAGGACGCCTGATGCTCCTCCCACATGGACATCGCCAAGCGACGTGCGCCCTCCATGAATTCCGTGTCCGGCCCGTCGACGAGCTTGCGTGTTTGATCGAGCAGGAACTCCGCGACAGGGTAGAGCCGATCCTCTTCGGACGACATCTCGGCCACTCGATCGAGCACTGCAGGTCCAGTCGCGCCGAGATCGGCCTTGGTCCAGCCGCTGACAAGCGCCGTTCGTATGCCCAGTCGCCGCTCCGGAAGCAGCCTGTCTGATTCGGTCGCGCTCCACAACGAGAGGCCTCCTCCGGGACTCTCAGCGGCCATCCCGCGCACAAGCGCGTAGTCCTCCCGAAAGTAGTCGTCATGACTCCCGGAATACCCTGCCAATCCTTCACCGAGGGATGCGAGCGCCTTGGCTGGATCCGCAGTCACCTGTCTGCTGAAATCGGAGACCGGCACGGTTGGCTCTGCGCTCCAGGTACCGGAATCATGCCAGGTCGAAAAGTCGGGGTGCTCCCTCTCGGCGAAGTCCGGATGCTCCGTCTGGATCCGCGTCAGTTCTTCGGCCGCTTCCAACCATTCGGGGTCGGCGCGCGTTACCCATACCAGTAGATTGTAAATCTCGTAGGCGCGAGTACGCTCCCAACGCTCATCCTCGTGGTCGGCTGGGTGGCCGACGAGCACAGCATCAAGTAAATGTTGACGTGTTTCAAAGGATGCACTCGGCACCGCTCGCTGCAGAACCTGAAACGTCTCGTGCTTGGTCGTTAAGTCGTAGAGAAGCGCGCGATCAAGCACCCACCTGACCTTTTGATCAGACGTCAATTCTGCCGACACAGCAATCAAGTGAAGCGCAAGGCGGCGGAAGAGACCAAACCCAAATGTCCACCAGCGCTCATGAAGCGGCGGTGACGAGCCAGTTGCATTCACTCCGAGATCGCGGAGACCATCGATTATGACGTCCACTTGGTTAGAGCGATCATCCTGAGGATGCGCCTCGATCGCGGACCGTCCCCACTCGAGCACGCCCCGGGTGCTGCTTCCGTTGTAGGCATCGAGCATCCCGTATACGGACAGCAGCGCCGATTCAAGGGTGGCCATCCCGACCGACGCGCCTGCGGGCTGTGCACCGACCCAAGCACCGACATGCTCCTTCATGTCATGAGCGTCAAGCGGCCATGCCGGCTCTGCGCGCGGCCAGTCGTCATCTCCCGACCCGAATAGGGCGAAGCTGGATCCGAGACTCAGAAAGGGCGTGAGTGCCTTCTGCGCCAGGGCGTTATGCAGCGATTCAGGCTTTGCCTCGAAAGGGAGCAGTGCGGTAAGGGATGCCGGCGCCGAATGCCCGTGGATCGAGGTGGCCAGGATGACTCGCCACTTCTGCGCGGCCACGGGATCACGTTCCTCAAGCTGATGGACTGCAAATGCCAAGTGGTGGATGAGCCTCGGATGCAGGGACTGGTGATGCCGCCGCAGCGACGCCATGGCGGACCGACTCAACTCCGGGATCGCGACGAAGCGATACGCGAACCAATCTGCGAGCACCAATGCGACTTCGGAGAGCTCACCGGTAGACGCGAACAGAGCGTTGAAATCAGGCAACCCGTCGGCCCACTCAAGCCATCTGACCGATCCTGCCCTAGCAGCAAACTCTCTCGCACCCTCAACGGTCGAAATCTGGGCGCGCAGATAGCCCTCATCGATCGCTGACAACGTAGGAGCATTAGCCGCCACGTCTTCAACATCGCCGCCGTCCCATTCGACAACTACGCGTTGGATCCGCTCCTGGTGTTCTCCTTGCCCCATCCGGCTCCAGTGGTTCCACGCTTCGAGCGCCGCCGGAAGCATTAGGTGCTTCCCGTCCCGGTTGGGGTAGCGAATCGGTTTGACCTGGAGTCGAAGTAGTTCGGCACGCTCGAGTCCGTCCTCGGGGATAAGCGCATACCTCGGCGTGTTGGAGGGAAGCCCGAGCGTCAGATAACGCATGACCGTGTCGGTGAGGCTGTAACCGACGAACAACACGACGTGGCTTTCGAACATCGGCTGGAGGAACCTCGGCGCCCATCCATCTCCGAAGTACGCGCGACCGAAATCGCGATCATCGATGATCAATTCGTCATGATGGCGTGTCAGTGAGCCATGCAAGTGAACTACACCTCGGAAATCGCGGCCCAATGGCAGCGCCGGCCCGATCCATCGGTCCCCGAGCTCCATTCCGAGGTCCTCCGCGGCGGTCGATAGATGACCGTCGAAGTTCGTAGTGACTATTCTCGGAGCACCCCCACTGCAAGCGAGACGCACGAGCGCTCGATGCAAGTCATTCGGCGCAGACCCTTCCGGCCTCAGCAGTGCCGCAGCATGACGATGGGCATCAAACCCACTCGGGAGAGATCCGATGTAGGTATCGATCTTGTCGCCGTGCGCCTCAGTAAATTGAACCCGGGCAAGCTCTCCAAGTTGAAAAGCCAACTCGTCGAAAAGCGGTAGCGAAGAGGGCGCAGACTTCGACGCACCCGCGCCCACAAAGAGGACGAGTCTGCCATCCGTGTGAGCCTGCAGCACCTCATCGGGGATGTCCACCCCTTCGATAAACTGCATCTCATCCACCTTCAACTCGTCGTAAGCGCGGATCGATCCCACCTTGGGGGACGGCCAGAACGCCCAGGACTTTGGCGACAGCCCAGTCGATCATGGCCCGAGCCTAGCGGGCGTGGTGGGCCAAACCACTGCTCACATCCCAGCGACGCGTTGGGGCATCTATGCGTTGGACTACGGCTCCCAGAGCATCGCGATGGGCGGTGATTAGAATTGATGAGTGCCCACGAGTATCGAGCGGATGATCTATGTCGACGACTCCGGCCGTTCCCAGGACGGGCTCATCGTCTACGGATGGATCGAGTTCGCACCGGATCACTGGTCGCACGTGCTTCGCACCTGGCTCGATCTCAGAAAGATGCTGTGGGTCGAGTTCAGGATTCCCGTGACCGAGGAACTTCACACTACCGACTACGTCAACGGGCGTGGACGTATCTCGACGAGAGTTCCCGATCGGCACGTCCACGAAGGCGTCGAGTACTGGAAGGACTTCGGTCGAGAAGTTGCCGTGCGCTGCCTTGAAGCGTTGCGCGGCACGGAAGGGCTCCGCGTAGGCGCCGTCTACCGCACAGGCGCACCAGCGAACTTTGGCGCCACCAAATATGCCGCCTATCAAACGCTCATCGAACGATTCGAGGAGCAACTCCACGAGTCAGATTCCCTCGCACTCGTGTTCATGGACGGCGACGGACGGGATCCGTCCTATCGGCAAGCACACCGCGCGCTGAAGCTCAACGAACGCCGCGTTCTCGAAGACGCGATCCATCTAGACTCGCGAACGTCGCAGCTCATGCAAATGGCAGACCTCGTCGCCTGGAGCGCCTATGCGAGCATCGACCGTTACCCCGACGGAGAGTTCGCCTGGCAGTGGTATTCGGACCACCTCTCCGAGCGAGACCCTCAGCGCACCCCGCAACAGATCTGAGTCGGGGCACAGCTAGACCCCCTGTGCCCACGTATATGGAGGGGGTCTGCCCTCTAAGCATACGCCACAACCGGCCAGAGCAGGACTGATCGAATGATCGAACCGATCGTCTCTGACCGTGGGCCTGATGCCCACGGTAAGTAGCATGGCAAGCTGTTCCGGATCCGCATGCCATGAGCGACATAGCCCTCGATCCGCAGAATTCCGCGGGCCGAGGTGGTAAACCTGTTCGATCATGCGCGTTGCGGCGAGGCGGCAACGCCACCGCTATCGGGCCGCTTCACGCTCAATTGTTGCCACTGTCGTTGCCGCACACAGCTCTGGACATGGAAAAACCCCTGATGAACAGGGGTTTTTCTGGCGGTGACGGTGGGATTTGAACCCACGGTAGGGGTGAACCTACACAACATTTCGAGTGTTGCACCTTCGGCCGCTCGGACACGTCACCGCGAAAGAGTTTACGTGACGCGGGGCCGTCACGCGAATCGGCGTTTCGCCGGCGCGAGAAACGTCTTCCCGCACGAGAAACGTCCGGGGAAGCCCTGTCACAAGCCCTGTCACAAGCCCTGTCACAAGCCCTGTCACAAGCCCTGTCTCATGCTGAAGCACGTTTCTCGCCACGAGGCCCGCATTTTGCCCGGGCACGGGCGGCCGCCACGCCCCTGGGCGCTGGTTAGGATGGCCTTACGGATGGACGGAGACGCCGGTCCGGAAAGGTTGCGCAATGAGCTTCGTGATGTCGGATGCATTGGAAGAGACCGGCT
This sequence comes from Microbacterium wangyouchuni, assembly GCF_051546305.1. Taxonomy (NCBI): domain Bacteria; kingdom Bacillati; phylum Actinomycetota; class Actinomycetes; order Micrococcales; family Microbacteriaceae; genus Microbacterium; species Microbacterium wangyouchuni. The sequence continues at coordinate 448,619 of NZ_JBPTMA010000003.1, read as the reverse complement.
ATGTCGTCCTGGACGACTACGACCAGTCCACGGACCCGGCCGAGTGGCTTGAGCTGGAGTACGTCGGCTGGCGCTCCTCCGGCATCACCCGCTTCGCGCCGCTGACAAGCTATGCCGGCGAGATCGAGTGCAACGCCTTCTGGAACCAGACCCCGCCCCGTCCAGACAAAGACGGTGCCTGGATCCCCAGCCAGGTGGCCAAGGCCCCGGCCCTCGCACGGCGCGCGCAGGAGCCCGGCGCCAACATCGGACGCTGCCGCGTCATCGAACTGCAGCCGAACACCTACGCCGATGCGATCTACAACCTGCACCAGGACGACAACAACCGGCTCAACGAGCCCGGCACGGGCTGGGTGGTACGCGGCTGGTTCAACCTGACCGACGACGCCGACTCGCTGCTGATCCTGCGCGAAGACCGCTTCGATCCAGCATCCGAGATCCGCCTCCCGCTGCCTGCCGGCTCACGCATCCTCGTCGACACCCAGCGGTTCTGGCATGCCGTCTGGCAGCAGGGACCCGCGCCCCGCTACTCGCTCATCACGTCATGGACCTCCGGCCCGGAACTCGACGCCTACATCGCCGCGAACAACGGCAACCAGCATCCGCCCACCGTCGAACTCGACCAGCAGCTCGTCGACGACGCGCAACTCGAACTGCACCGTCGTATCGAAGAGCGCCGCCGTGCCTTCGAGGCCCAGGGCATCGTTATGGAACCGCCGGCCGAGCTCTACAACTGAGCCGAGAGCAGCTCCGCGAGGTTGCGCAGCGATGAGCTGAGCCCCATCTCGTGGTCGGCCGCGGATATCCCCTCCGGGACATCTTCGGCCCGGAAAGTCACTTCGGAATCCGATCCGCTCGCCCGCACCTCCCACGTCATGCGCATCACGCCGGCATATCGCGGATCATCCGATTCAAACTCGACTTCCTGCACAAGACGCACGCCCGGAACCACCTCGACGAATCGTCCTTCCACGACATCCTCAGTCGCACTGCTCTTCCCGGGCGCACCCGTCGCATCCCGATAGACGAGGACCATCCGGTATCCGCCTCCGGCCTGGGCATCGAAGTGGTCGATCCGTGCGGTCATCCCGTCCGGCGGAAGCCATTCTGCGACGGCATCCGCAGTGCTGAGCGCCTCGAAAACTCGCATGGGCGAGGCGTTGATGAGGCGCGTCACTTCATCGGTTCGGCTCATCCCTTGAGGCTACGCCGCCGACGGGAGCGGATGCTACGGCATAGCTCAGACCGTCCGCCCGGCCTCGATCCGCACCACGCGATCGACGGTACCGGCGGGCGGCTCGACGTGCGAGATCAGCAGCACCGACTGCTCCCCCGCCGCCTCGAGCAGATCGCGCAGCAGCGCCTCGGATGCCTCGGGATCGACCCCGGCCGTCGGCTCATCCAGCACGAGCACGTCGAAGCGGTGCAGCAGCGCCCGCGCCAATGAGATCCGCTGCGCCTGCCCACCGGATACCAGCGCGCCTCGGTCGCCGACGCGCGCATCCAGCCCGCCGCGCTCTCGCACCCAGTCCCCCAGCCCGACGCGGTCAAGCACCACGAGCAGCTCGGCATCCGTTGCCGTGTCCCGCGCGAACAGCAGGTTCTGGCGGATGTCCTCATCGAAGAGCTGCGGATGCTGCTCGCACAGCCCGACAATCTCCCGCAGTGCCGGCCCCGATAGCGACGCGGCATCCGTCCCGCCGATCGTGTACTCGCCCTCAGCCTTCAGGAATCCGACCAGCACCGAGGCGAGCGAACTCTTGCCCGCACCGCTCGGCCCACTGACGAGTACGCGCTCCCCGACGCCGAGATCGAGGTCGACGCCGCGGAGCGCCGGGGCATCGCGCAGTGCCAGATCGCCCCGTGCCAGATCGCCCCGTGCCAGATCGCCCCGTGCCAGATCCGCCCGTGCCAGATCCGCCCGTGCCGTCCCGTTATGCGGCCACGAGGCGCGAACGTCGCGCAAGCGCAGAACTGTGGATGCCGGTGGCTCGGCGTTTCCGGCATCCGATCGCAGTTGCGGCGGAAGCTGCGCCGGAAGCACGTCGACCACCCGTTGCGCGCTCGCGCGCACTCCGCGCCACGACGCTGCCGCGACCGGCACCGCTCCGAACACCTCGAAGACCACCATCGGCACGAGCACGACGACCGCGAGCCACGGCCCGTCGATCGCACCGGTGCTCAGCCCCGGGGATGCCACGGCAACCGCCCACACCGACGCGACTCCCGCGAGTACCGAGACAACGCCGGCCGCGACAGCCTCAGCGAGCGACGATCGCGTGACCAGGCGGCGCACCGCCTCATCCGCCCGCTCGATCCGCTGCCGCGCCTGCGGCTCGGCCCCGTAGGCGAGCAGCACGTCGAGACTGCCGAAGTAATCGACGAGGGATGCTGACAGCTCCGCCCGCCGCACTGATACCCGCTCCTCGGCACGAGACCCGACGATCCAGCCGAGGCCGATGGCCACAAGAGCTGCCACCACCAGGCAGGCCGCAAGCGTGAGCGCGGCCGGAGGCGACACGAAAGCAATGAAGCCCACCGAGCCGACCGCGACCACCGCCGCGACCGCGAGCGGCTGCACCACCCGCAGCGGCAGGTTCTGCAGATTCTCAACATCGTCGACGAGCGCCGAAAGCACCTGACCGCGGTCGGTCCGGCCGAGCCCTGCCGGCGACAGCGGAATGAGCGTTCGCACCATATCGGCGCGCGTGCGGGCGAGTTGGCCCAGCGCCGCATGATGCCCGGACAGCCGCTCGAGATACCGGAACACTGCCCGCGACACCGCGAAGAACCGCACCCCGACAACAGCCACCGACAGCGGCACCAGCGAGTCGACGATCGATGCGCTGACGATCAACCAGCCGCTGACGGCGAGCAGCGACACCGCAGCCGCGGCCGACAGCACACCCCAGATGAGCCCGGGCAGGAATCGCCGGAGCGGCGGCTGAGCGAGGCGCAGGAGATCACTGACACTCATACGGTCACCCCGTTCCTTGAGCTCGTCGAAAGGTCGACGATCTGATCGGCGATCTCCCGTGCGGAGCGTCGGTGTGAGACGAGCACGATCGTGGCGCCGGCATCCGCTCGCGCACGCAGTGCCGCCCACAGTCGCGCCTCGGTCTCAGCATCCAATGCGCTCGACGGCTCATCGAGAATCAGCACGCGGCGCGGGTCGGAGTCATGCCGGTACAGCGCCCGCGCCACCGCGACGCGCTGCGCCTGCCCGCCCGACAGCCCGCTCCCCTGCACGCCGAGTTCCTGGTCCGGATCGAGCTCTGCGGCGCAGGCGGCTTCCAGCGCATGACGGATGCCCTCGACTGAGGGCCTCGCGTCCCCGAGCGCGATATTCGCTCCGATCGTGCCCTGCATCAGACCGGGCGACTGCCCAGCCCAGGCAAGCCAGTCGGCCGGAGCGAGCCGGCGCACATCGTGACCGGCGAACGTCGCCGTGCCGGTGAAGGTCGCCGCTGCCCTGAGCGCTGCGACAACGCTGGATTTGCCCGACCCGCTTGGCCCCTCGATGAGAGTCACCGTTCCGGGTCGCGCTACAAATGTCACCGGCGCCAGCAGCGCTTCGCCGCGACTGACACGCAGCTCGTTCGCGCACAACTCCTGAGAAACGGCGCCGAACTGGCCGTTTTCGCCTGGTAGAGGCGACTTCTGCCCCATTCTTCCGGAGTTATGCGCCACGACATCGGCCGCATCCAGCACTTCAAACACGTCCTCGGTCGCCGCCACGCCCTCAGAAGCCGCATGAAACTGCACGCCGACCTGACGAATCGGCAGAAATGCCTCCGGCGCGAGCAGCAGCACGAAGAGTCCGACCTCGAGTGAGAGATCCCCGGACAGCAGCCGGAACCCCACGGCGACCGCCACCAGAGCCACCGCAAGCGATGCGAGCAGTTCCATTGCGAAGCCGGAGAGGAACGAGAACCGCAGCACCTTCATCGTCTCGCGACGGTACTGCTCGGCGGTGACCTCGATCTGTGCCGCCGCCCGGCGCTCACGCCCGAACAGCCGCAGGGTCGACAGCCCCTGCACCGTGTCCGCGAACCGCGCAGCGAGGTGCTGCAGCGTCTGCCACTGCTTGCGCTGCACGGTGCGCGTGGCCATGCCGATGAGGATCAGAAACAGCGGGATCAGCGGCAGCGTGATCGTCGCGATCAGACCACTCGGCCAGTCCAGCCACCACATGCACAGCACCAGCACGGGCGTCGCGATGACGGTCAGGACGAGCTGCGGCAGGTACCGCGCGAAGTACGCATCCAGTGCCTCAAGGCCGTGACCTGCGGTGACCGCGAGCGAGGCCTGGTTGCGCGTAGCGAGCCACTCCGGCCCCAGCCGCCCCACGGCGCGGATCAGTGCTGCGCGCAGCTGCGCCCCGGTGCGGGCGGCAGCACGCGCGCCGGCAGCGTCGGATGCGGCGATCAGCACGCCGCGCGCCGCGGCCAGCCCCAGCAGCCACAGCAGCGAAGACACCACCGAACGTCCCGCAATCGCACCGGTGATGGCATCCGTCAGAAACCAGGCGAAGGCGATGACGACGCCGGTCTGCAGCACGCCGATCACCGCCGCGAGGAGAAAGAATCCCCGCACGGCAGCGGCGTACTTCAGCAGCCTCGGATCGACAGGTTTCACGCGTGCACTGTTTCCTCGATCGACGCCCGGGTGATGCGCTTTCGGAACACCCAGTACGTCCACCCCTGGTACAGCAGCACCAGCGGCATAGCGACCAGCGCCGTCCAGCTCATGATCTGCAGCGTGTACTCGGTGCTGGATGCGTTCTGGATCGTCAGGCTGAACGCCGGGTCGATCGTCGAGGGCAGCACGTTCGGGAAGAGCGCCGCGAACAGCGTGACGACGGCGAACAGTGTGGTCGCAGCCCCCAGACCGAATGCCCACCCTTCCCGTCCGCGCACGTTCGCGAGCACCGAGGCGATCAGCGACACCGCGGCGAGCGCGGCCAGCACCAGCACCACGACCGAGAAGTGCGCCGCGACCGTCCAGGCCAAGAACACGGCCGCGACCGCGACGGTCACAACGCCCGCCCGGAAGGCAAGCCGCCGGGCGTCCGCACGCAGTTTCCCATCGGTCTTCAATGCCACGAAGGTCGCGCCGTGGGTGAAGAACAGCAGCAGCGTGGTGAGGCCACCCAGCAGCGCGTACGGGTTCAGCAGATCGAACACGCTGCCGATGTACACGTGCCGCTCGTCCAGCGCGACGCCCTGCACGATGTTCGCGAACGCGACGCCCCAGAGGAACGCCGGCACGGCCGAGCCGATCACGATCATCCGGTCGAAGCCGCGCTTCCACCGCAGCCCCTCACGCTGATGGCGGTACTCGAACGACACCCCGCGCATGATGAGGGTGAGCAGGATCACCAGCAGCGGCAGATAGAACCCGCTAAACAGCGAGGCGTACCACTCTGGGAACGAGGCGAACAGACAGGCACCGGCCACGATCAGCCAGGTCTCGTTGAGGTCCCAGACCGGGCCGATGGTGTTGATGATCTGCCGGCGAGCCACATCATCTCTGTTCTTACCGACGCCGCCGAGGAAGGGCAGCGACATGCCAACGCCGAAGTCGAACCCGTCGAGGACGAAGTAGCCCACGAAGAAGAAGGCGATCAGACCGAACCAGAGTGTTGCGAGATCCATTTTCCCTACCTCAGTACACGACCGACGGCAGCTGGGCCGTCTCGTCGTCGGGTTGTTCAGTGGTGTCCGGGCCCTGCTGTGCCGCGCGGATGATCAGACGGATCTCCACCACGGCGAGCGCAGCGTAGATCGCGGTGAACGCGATCAGCGAGATCAGCACTTCCAGCCCACTCGTGCCGGGAGATACGCCATCGCGCGTACTCATCAGCCCGAACACGAGCCACGGCTGGCGTCCCATCTCGGTGAACACCCACCCGACGATGTTGGCCAGAAGAGCCAGCGGATACGACCAGATCGCGATCTTCCACATCCACTTCGCGACCGGCTTCTTCGCTTTCTTGCGCGTGACCCAGAGTCCGGCGAGGGCGACGAGGGCGTGCGCCATGCCGAGACCGATCATCCAGCGGAACGACCAGTAGGTGATCCACAGCACCGGGGCGAAGTTGTCGATGCCCATGTCAGCGAACTGCACGGCGTACTCCGCGTTGAGGTCGTTGACACCGTGCACGCACGCGTCGAAGGTGTGCGTCGACAGCAGCGAGAGCAGATACGGCACCCGGATCGAGAACAGCTCACTGGTGCCATCCGGCGTCCCGAGCGTGAACAGGCTGAACGAGGCATCCGCCCCGCAGACGGTATTGAAGGTCGCCTCGGCGGCAGCCATCTTCATCGGCTGCGCGATATACATCGCCAGTCCCAGCTGGTCACCGGAGAGAACGACGCCGGCAGTGGAGACCAGCATCCCCCACAGACCGAACTTCAACGAGACCCGCATCGTGTCGATGTGCTGTCCACGTGAGAGGTGCCATGCCGAGACCGAGATGATGACACCGGCTGCGAACATGAACGCACCGAAGATCGTGTGCGGGAACGCAGCAAGCGCAACCGGGTTGGTCAGCAGCGCCCAGAAGTCCACAAGTTCGGCGCGGTTCGTCTCGGCGTTGTAGATGTAGCCGACTGGATTCTGCATGAACGCGTTGGCGGCGATGATGAAGTAAGCCGACAGGATGCTGCCGATGGCAACGCACCAGATCGTGGCCAGGTGCAGCTTCTGGGAGAGTTTGTCCCATCCGAAGATCCAGAGGCCGATGAAGGTCGCCTCGAAGAAGAACGCGAACAGCCCCTCGAACGCGAGCGGAGCTCCGAAGACGTCGCCGACGAAGCGGGAGTAGTCCGACCAGTTCATGCCGAACTGGAACTCTTGCACGATTCCGGTGACGACCCCCATCGCGAAGTTGATGAGGAAGATCTTGCCGAAGAATCGGGTCAGGTGCAGATACTGCACCTTCGCCGTGCGCACCCACGCCGTCTGGAATATCGCCGCAGAAAGCGCCATGCCGATCGTCAGCGGCACGAACAGGTAGTGGTAGACGGTCGTGAGACCGAACTGCCACCTGGCCAACGCAAGTGGGTCCAACCACTCCATCACACGACTCCTTCATTCGAACTTGTGCAGGCAGGGAGCGCATCCGTTGATCGGTCGCCGATTCACCGGTCGCCGATCATCGGTCGTCGATTCACCGACCGGCCACTGCCGGTCGGTTTACGCGGGCACCCCTGCCCTGTTGGCTGTCAGGCCACAGCCGTCACCCGAAGCTGTACCGTGCATTCCTCGGGCGCTGCAGGTTCGCGCACGAACTCGGCAGCCAGCGGGCCGCCTGCCTCCGTGAGCACCCCCTGCATCAGACCCAGGTGCACCCGGCACAGCACCGGACGATCCTCTGGCCGGGCCGCGGCGTGCGGGCACGGGGTGAGGTCTACGGTGAGCTGGGCGTCGTCGATGACGGGCTCAAATCCGCTCTCTTCGAGATGTTCGATGAGGGCATCCATCTGATGGGTTGCGTCGCTGTCGAGATCGGATGCCGTCGCCGGCAGCATCCGGCGCAGAATGTCGCCGCGGCGAGCAGCGGCAGAAACCTTGTCCCTGGCGACCGGGCTGGAGGCGCCTGGCGCTCCGGTGACGGCGCTGTAGAGCGCACGCGGGCGACCCCGGGTGGTGCGGTGCTCGGTTGCGGAGATCACATAGCCGCCCTCGATGAGGCGCTGCAGGTGCTCACGAACCGTGTTCGCGTGCAGCCCGGTGGCGTCGCAGATCTCACCGATGGTACGCGGCGAACGCATCTGCATCAGGTGCAGGATCTGCACCCGCGAGTATGTCGAGATGGGCCCGCACGGGCTGGCTGTAGCCATGCATCCATTATCTCGAGGTCCTGATCAGCCCGCTATTTTCCGGCCGTGAATAATAGCGTTCGGCGATAGGGATGTCGGATGCGGTCGATAGCCTGGGAGCATGGCAACCCGTAAACCCGCTCCCCCGGCCTTCGTGTGCACCGAATGCGGGTGGACGACATTGAAGTGGGTGGGCCGCTGCGGCGAATGCCAGCAGTGGGGCACGGTGCAAGAGCAGGCGGCGAAGACCGGCATCGTCCGACAGGTGGCGGCGATTTCTCCGGATGCCGCGCACACTGCGCGACCCATCACGCAGATCACCACCGCCGATACGCCACGACGCTCCAGCGGCGTCGGCGAGTTCGACCGGGTGCTGGGCGGAGGCATCGTCCCGGGGGCAGCGATTCTGCTCAGCGGTGAGCCCGGCGTCGGCAAGTCGACGCTGCTGCTCGAGGTCGCAGCGCAGGCCGCGCGCGGCGGACGACGGGTGCTGTATGCGAGCGCCGAAGAATCCCAGGCTCAGGTGCGGCTGCGCGCCGAGCGCACCGGAGCGCTGCACGATGAGCTGTATCTGGCGAGCGAGACCGACCTCGCCACGATCCTCGGCCACATCGATCAGGTGCAGCCGCAGCTGGTGATCGTCGACTCGGTGCAGACCGTGGCATCCTCGCTGTCCGATGGCGCAGCCGGCCAGCCCAGCCAGGTGCGAGAGGTTGCAGCAACCCTGATTCGCATCGCGAAGGAGCGGAGCCTGCCGATCATCATCGTCGGGCACGTCACCAAGGACGGCCAGGTCGCCGGGCCCCGGATCCTCGAGCATCTCGTCGACGTCGTCTGTCACTTCGAGGGTGATCGCCAGACTTCGCTTCGATTCATCCGGGCGCTGAAGAACCGTTTCGGTCCGACAGACGAGGTCGGATGCTTCGAGATGACCGGCGACGGCATCGCCGAGGTGCCCGACCCCTCCGGGCTCTTCCTCGGCCACGGTTCCACCGAACCGGGAACCTGCGTCTCGATCGCGATGGAGGGGCGACGCGCCATGCCGGTAGAAGTGCAGGCGCTGACGGTGAACACGACCGCTCCGAACCCGCGGCGAGTGGTCTCGGGGCTCGACTCTGCGCGCGTGGCGATGGTGCTGGCGATCCTGGAGAAGCGGGCCGGGATCGAAACCGGAAAGCTCGACGTCTACGTATCGACGGTGGGCGGCGTGCGATTCACCGAACCGGCCGCCGACCTGGCGATCGCGATCGCCGTCGCGGGCTCGATCCGCCATTTCTCAGCGCCGCGCACGATCGCCGCGGTCGGCGAACTCAGCCTGGCCGGAGAGGTGCGCGCAGTCACACAGGCCGCGCAGCGCCGAACGGAAGCCGGACGGCTCGGATATCAGCAGGTCATCGACGACCGGTCGGGATCGCTGCAGGCTGCGCTCGATGACGTCAAGTCGCGCACGCGGTCGGGGCACCCGACACAGTCAGGGCATCCCGCACAGTCAGGACAGGCCAGGCAGTCACGTCGGGAAGACGATATCCCGCCGTTCTGATCAGGCTTCGAGCGCCTTCAGCAGCTCGTCCGGTGCCGCCTGCATCGGGTGCGGCCCGGCGATATCGAGGAACACCGTTGTGATCGTGTCGCCGTGCGTCGTCAGGAACTTCCGCAACCAGTCCGGCGAATAGATCCCCACGCCCGGCGGCAGGTTCTCCGGCTTGTTCTTCGCATCGCTGAACAACAGCAGCGCGACATCGCCCGATGCGGGATCGCGGAACGTCCAGACCTCGCCGCTGTCGAGCGGGTTGTCACGGGCGCCGGAGTTCAGAAGCGGCACAACGGTGTTGCCATTGCGCAGCGCGAGTGCGACCGCCGCCACGTCCTGCTTCTCAAGCGCCTGGGCGAGCGCCTCAGAGCGAAACTCCTCGGGTGCCGGCTTCTTGCGTGCGGATTTCTTCTTCGCTGCCATGCATCCAGCTTAAGAGAGTGGGGCCCTCTCGAGTCGTCCAGTGGGGACTGGGGTACTCGAGAGGGCCCTCCGGTTCTCGATCGGTGAAGTGTCGAAGCGCTGGGGACGCTGAATACGACGCCACTGGGGATGGCTAGCACCGAGAAATCTCGAGAATCCTCTAATGGTATCCCAAAGATGGTTCGCTGTCTGTAGCAGGTTGCGACTGGACTCAGTAGAGCAAGAACTGCCGCGTCACGGTGCTGGAAAACCCACCGATCGACACGGCCAGGTGGTACGACGATCCTCCGGCGGGAGCACGCGGGCGGTTCTCCTGCTCACAGGTTCCGACATCCGATCGCGTTCGGTCCCAGACCACCGCAGATGCACTGGGCACCGACTGCCCGGCCGCCAGAGTCACGACCATGCTGCTGGGGTTGGCCTGGCAGTGCCGCGAGTCCCACCAGACATCTGCGCCGCTGGTGACCGTGAAAATCTGCGTGGACGAGCCAACGTCGAGCGTGCAGTCCGCGGCGCTGGTGTTCGTCAGCAGGATGCTGAGTTCCGGCGAAACCCCGGACGCATAGGTGTCGGCATTGGTGATTGCTTCGACGGTGACATCCCTGGCCTGGCACGGGGCGACACCGGGGGTCTCCTCCGCTGTCGGTTCGGTGCTGGGTTCGGTGCTGGGCTCCGTGCTGGGTTCGGTGCCGGGGTCCGTGCTCGGCTCCGTCGACGGCGACTCGGCCGCGTCCAGCACCGGGTTCTTCGAGACCGAGGGGGTCGGCGTCGAAGTCGCGGTCGGCTCGATTGTTGCGGCATCCGCCCATGGCTGTGCAATGACGAGCCATGTCCCGACGGCCAACGCCGCGATCAGCAGGATCAGCCCGCTGAGAACTGCAAGACGGCGCCGACGGTAGATGGCGCGGGTTCGACGTCGCGACATCACAGGTTCTTCAGCATCCGGGTGTTCCCGAGCGTATTCGGCTTCACGTGCGCGAGGTTGAGGAACTCGGCGACGCCCTCATCTGGGCTGCGCAGCAGCTGCGAGTAAACGTCGGGGTCGACGACCTGTTCACCGATCGGAGCGAAACCACGCCGGGTGAAGAAAGCCGTTTCGAAGGTGAGGCAGAACAGCCGCTGCAGGCCAAGGATGCGCGCTCGCGTTTCGAGCTCATCGACGATGGCGCGCCCGACTCCGCGCTGCAGCCAGTCGTCGCGGACGATCAGCGTGCGCACTTCACCGAGGTCTTCCCACATGACGTGCAGCGCGCCGCATCCGATGAGCTCGCCATCTTTTTCGGCGACGACGAACTCCTGAACGGCACCGTACAGGATGGCGAGGTCCTTGCCGAGCAGGATCCGTCGGTCGACCAGCGGCTCCAGCAGAAGGTGGATGCCGAGGACATCGGCGCTGCGCGCCGGGCGGACGGTGTACTCGCTCACATGTCAACCCTAAGACCGCGAGGCTGAGATCCCCGGGTGAAGCGCCCGGGAGACGACGATAGGACCGGGCACTGTTCATCACCCCGATATGGTTGGCGTCGCGAGCACGCTGACATGACAGCAGGGATGACGGAGACACGGATGCCAGGCAGCACGAACGATGACTTCGACGCGTTCAACGCCGACAGGAAGCCGACGACACCCGTAGACCTGAATACTGAAGTGAGCAACGAGCTCATGGAGATCAAGAAGAGGGTCTGCGGCGAGGAAACACCCACAGTCGATCAGTGGCTCGACAGCGATGGTGAGCTGACCGAGAAGTGGCAGAAACTCTTGAACGACCTCGTCTCCGCCGCCGAGGCCCGGCAGCCCGAGCGCTTGTGAAATGACGAAGGGGACGGATGCACCAGCATCCGTCCCCTCGTCATACTGCGAGCTGTACAGCTACTACTCGCCGGAGGCGGCCGTCAGATCAGGCGTCGCCGAGATGGCGGGAGTGGTGTTGACACCCACCGCGACCTTCTCGCCGCGCGGAGCCGTTTCGAACAGGAACTTCCCGTCCTCAGCATCCACCTTCACGTGATCGCCGGAGTTCAGCTCGCCGTGCAGGATGCGCTCGGACAGGTGATCCTCGATCTCGCGCTGCATCGCGCGGCGCAGCGGCCGGGCGCCGAGCGCCGGGTCGAAGCCGATCTCGATGAGACGCTCCTTCGCTGCCTGCGTGAGCTCGATCGTCATGTCGCGGTCAAGCAGGCGGTCGCCCAGACGCTTCACGAACAGATCCACGATCCGCACGAGCTCAAGCTTCGACAGCTGCGGGAAGACGATGACATCGTCGACACGGTTGAGGAACTCGGGCTTGAAGTGCCGCTTGAGCTCTTCGTCAACCTTGCCCTTCATCCGCTCATAGCTGGTCTGCGCGTTGCCCTCGACCTGGAAGCCCACCGGGCCTCCGGCGATCGCGGACGATCCGAGGTTGGTCGTCATGATGATGACCGTGTTCTTGAAGTCCACGACTCGACCCTGGCCGTCGGTGAGGCGACCCTCTTCGAGGATCTGCAACAGCGAGTTGAAGATGTCGGGGTGAGCCTTCTCGATCTCGTCGAACAGCACGACAGAGAACGGCTTGCGGCGCACCTTCTCCGTCAGCTGGCCACCCTCTTCGAAGCCGACGAACCCGGGAGGGGCACCGAAGAGCCGCGAAACGGTGTGCTTCTCGCCGAACTCGCTCATGTCGAGCGAGATGAGCGCATCCTCATCGTCAAACAGGAACTCGGCGAGAGCCTTAGCGAGCTCGGTCTTCCCAACACCGGTCGGGCCGGCGAAGATGAACGAGCCCGAGGGACGCTTCGGGTCCTTGAGGCCTGCGCGCTGACGACGGATCGTGCGCGAGAGGGCCGCGATGGCCTCTTCCTGCCCGACGACACGCTGGTGCAGAGCCTTCTCCATGAAGACGAGTCGGGCGGTCTCTTCCTCGGTCAGCTTGAACACCGGGATGCCGGTGGCCTGAGCGAGCACTTCGGCGATCAGGCCCTCGTCGACGACCGCGTTGGTCGCGACGTCACCCGAACGCCACTGCTTCTCGAGGCGAAGGCGCTCAGCGAGCAGGCTCTTCTCCTCGTCGCGCAGGGATGCTGCCTTCTCGAAGTCCTGCTCCTCGGAGGCTTCTTCCTTCTGTTCGCGGACCTTGGCGATCTTCTCGTCGAATTCGCGCAGTTCGGGCGGGCTCGACAGAATGCTCAGACGCAGACGTGCGCCAGCCTCATCGATCAGGTCGATGGCCTTGTCCGGCAAGAAGCGATCCGCCACGTAGCGGTCAGCGAGGTTCGCCGCGGCGACGATCGCACCATCGGTGATCTGCACCTTGTGGTGAGCCTCGTAACGGTCGCGCAGGCCCTTGAGAATGTTGATCGTGTGCGGCAGCGTCGGTTCGCTCACCTGCACCGACTGGAAGCGGCGCTCGAGCGCAGCATCCTTCTCGAAGTGCTTGCGGTACTCGTCGAGGGTCGTCGCACCGATCGTCTGCAGTTCGCCACGGGCGAGGAGAGGCTTGAGGATGCTGGCGGCATCGATCGCGCCCTCGGCTGCGCCCGCACCGACGAGGGTGTGGATCTCATCGATGAAGACGATGATGTCGCCGCGCGTGCGGATCTCCTTGGTGACCTTCTTCAGGCGCTCCTCGAAGTCTCCGCGGTAGCGGGAACCGGCGATGAGCGATCCGAGGTCGAGGGAGTAGAGCTGCTTATCCTTGAGCGTCTCGGGCACATCGCCCTTGACGATTGCCTGGGCGAGCCCCTCGACGACGGCGGTCTTGCCGACGCCGGGCTCACCGATCAGGACCGGGTTGTTCTTGGAGCGGCGCGAGAGGATCTGCATGACCCGCTCGGCTTCCTTCTCACGGCCGATGACCGGGTCGAGCTTGTTGTCGCGCGCGGCCTGGGTGAGGTTGCGGCCGAACTGGTCGAGAACGGCGGAGCCACCCTGCGTGCCAGCCGGGGAGTCGTTGGTCTGAGCACCGACGGCTGCAGGCTCGCGGCCCGGAGCGCCGGAGAGCAGCTGGATGACCTGCTGGCGCACCTTGTTCAGGTCGGCGCCGAGCTTGACGAGAACCTGGGCTGCGACACCCTCGCCCTCGCGGATGAGACCGAGCAGAATGTGCTCGGTCCCGATGTAGTTGTGGCCGAGCTGTAGCGCCTCGCGCAGGCTCAGCTCAAGCACCTTCTTCGCGCGGGGCGTGAAGGGGATGTGCCCGGTGGGCTGCTGCTGTCCCTGACCGATGATGTCCTGCACCTGCTCGCGCACGGCGTCAAGCGAGATGCCGAGGCTCTCGAGCGCCTTGGCAGCGACGCCTTCACCCTCGTGGATGAGGCCGAGCAGAATGTGCTCGGTGCCGATGTAGTTGTGGTTGAGCATCTTCGCCTCTTCTTGGGCGAGGACGACGACCCGACGGGCTCGGTCGGTAAATCTCTCAAACATTGTCACTCCTTGGTTCGCACGGGGCGAAGCGCTGACGCCGAATACGGTTCTCTGCGCCTGTACATCGAGAGTAACGACCGCGCGGGGCTGGTATGCCCGTGTTCGCCGTCGGCATAGCGCGCGGGCCCCTTCTGAGGTGTCCCGCGCGCGCTCACTGCCACGCATAGCTGCTCACTCATCTGCCCGCTCACCCGCCCGCCGCGTGCCCGTCCCCATGTCACCTGCCCACCTGCTGCGCCCGCGCCCACCTGCTTCGCCACCACCTGCTGCGCCCCCGCCCACCTGCCCGCCACCACCCGCTGCGCCTGTGCCCACCTGCTGCGCCACCACCCGCTCCGGTCGCACTTGACGTCGCTGTTACCGCGTTTTAGCAGCACGAAGTGCGACCGGAACGGTTATTGACCGGGCGGATGCTGGAGAAGCAGTTGACGGGGATATCGAAAGTCGTTATGTTAACGAACATCGATAACAACGATTATCGATAACTCCGGAAGTAACGAAGGAATCTGATGTTCGATCTCGTCCCAGCCGACGCCATCCTGGCTCTCGCCCTGCTCCTCGGGTTCGTCGCCGGAACCGTCGCACTCGTGCTGCTACTGAAGCGCGCACCGAAGACCGTGCCCGGCTTGGCGAAGAGCGATCGATTCGGAACTGCGTTCACCGCGGCCGGTGCGATCTTCGTCGGCATCACGGCCCTGGGAAACGCGATCGCCACCGTCGTCGCGACGATCGCGCCGGGGTCCGTCACGGTCTACGATCTCGGCCGCATCATCGCCGAGGTCGACGAAGATCTGATGGCGCTGCCGCATGTCGAACATGCCAGTTCCACTGGTGTCGATGTGACGATCACAGATGCTCCCGCGAGCATCGCCGCCTGGCAGCTCGGCGCTGATCTGCTGCCGATCCTCCTCGTGCTGATCGTTTGCGCGGCCGCGGTGTGGCTCGCCGCCGGGACGCTGAAGGGCACGCCTTTCGGCCGACGTTTTCCGATCGCGCTTGTGGTCGTGGCGAGTGCCGTGATGGTGTGCGGGTTGTTCGCGAACCTTTGCCGGGGCATCTCTCTCGCCGAAGCTGCACTGTTTCTCAACAGCGGCGCACCGCTCGGTGACGAGCCGTTCGCAGCATTTTTTGTCACCATCGACCTCTCACCCATCGGATGGGGGCTGGTCATCGGCCTCGTCGCCGGCGCTTTCCAGATCGGCACCCGGATGCAGCAGGACACGAAAGGACTGGTCTGATGATCACGACCGCCTACTTCATTGCCCTCCCTCTCCTCCCGATCATCGCGGCATTCGTCATTCTGCGCCGGCGCAATCGCGTCGAGCCGGAGGCGCGGGTTCCGGGGATCGTGTACCTGACACAGTTAGTGGGAGCCACGGCTGCAGGCTGGGCCACGCTCGTTGCGGTGGCGACAGTGCCCATGGTTTTCCGGCGCATGACCGCCGTGCACGCGGAGGCCGCCGTCAGCCCGTTCACGCCCTGGCCGATACCCACCGCTGACACGATGAGCCCCGAGCCGTATGTGATGGTGGCTCACGTCGACAGCATCCGCGTCGGCGTCGCGCAGGCCGATGTCGGCACACAGATATTGCAGGCTCTCGGGAGCGTCATTTCTGCGCTGCCACCGATCGCGATCGGCATCTTCGTCGTCATCCTCTGCGAGCGGATCATCCGGCGAGCGCCGTTCGCCGCGCACCTGGTGAAGCTGTCGTGGATCGGCGCGGGCGTGTTCCTGGTCACAGGGTTCGCTGGGCAGCTGCTGTCAGGCCTTGCGTCGTTCCGCCTCGCCGAGATCGCGTTCGAGTTAATTCGTGCCGATAGCCCCGCGGCGAACTTGCCCACGCCAGCATGGCCGGCATGGCCCGATCTCTGGCCACTGTGGGGTGCGCTGGCGCTGGGCGTTCTGGCCGTTCTCATTCGCCACGGCATCCGCCTGCAGCGCGACACGGAAGGACTTGTCTGATGAATAACAAGAACATGGCGAAGCAGGCGCGGGCCGATCGCAACGACTTGAACTCGGCGATCGTCGTCGGTGCACTGATTATTGGCTGGCTCATTTTCAACAGCATCCGCAGCATTGTCGAACTGTTCGCGACCGCGGGGTCTGTGACTGTGACCACGCGCATCCCGGCGCAGGAGGTCACCGCGGCGATCGGCGAAGGAGCGCTGGCGACAACCGAGCTCGCCACGCTTGTGGTGGCCGATGTCAACGCAGTCAGCGTCGTCTCGCTGGTCGTGGCGATCGTGCTGCGTGCGCTGTGCCTAATCACGGTCGCGGCGCTGGGAGTGATCGTGTGTCGGCGACTGATACGGGGCATTCTGTTCGATCGGGTCAACACCGGCCTGACCTTTGCGATGTCAATGGGACTTTTGGCTGCTGGGCTGCTGGGTACGTGGTTCGAGAACATGGGCTTGAACGGTGTGTTCGCGGCTCTGGGCGGCGAGTTCGACGAACAGCGCTGGCTTCTCTTCACGGATGGAGTTCCGCTGTTCGTTGCTGCAATCGCGGTGGGCGTGATGGCCATCATCGTCCGTCGAGGTTCGGCGTTGCAACGCGACACCGAAGGACTTGTCTGATGCACGCCGCTGCCCCCACTCGATCGCAACGCTCAGAGACCGCAGACCTCGACCAGCCACCGGTTGACGCAACGCTTGACTCCGGAGCACGCGACATCCGTCTGCCGCGTGAAACGGAGGGGTTGTTATGACTCCCGCCCCGGATGATGAAGAGACCGGCATCCACTGCCGCCTCGACGAGCTGCTCGCAGCTCGCGGGATGACTCTCACCGAGCTGAGTGCGCGAGTCGGGGTAAGCATCGTGAATCTGTCCGTACTGAAGAACGATCGTGCGCGCGCCATCCGCTATTCGACGCTTCGCGCGATCTGTGATGCGCTGGAGTGCGAGGTCGGCGAGCTGCTGGTGCTGACTGAGCGGTGATGCGGAGCGGGTTTGGCTGGGTTTGACCTGGCTCGGCTCGGTTTCTCGGGCGCTCCGGTCCGTTGCGGATTCGGTCGCCTGATTCAGCTGATCGCCGAATTCAACCAGTCGCCTGATTCAGCCAGCCGCCTGACCGAGAGGACTCAGGCGACCGCCGGACGGAATCGTCTCGGGGGCGGATCGTCGCCGACCCCGGGCCAGACTTGGGCATGGGTGTAGGCGAGGACGACCCTCGGCTTGAGTACGAACTCGTCGCCGCTTGGATGGTGCAACACGAAGTCGCCGGTTCCGTCGCGGGTGATCCGCCATCCGCCGTGGTGCAGGGTCATGTGGTGATACCGGCACAGCAGTATCCCGCGATCGATGTCGGTTCGCCCGCGATCTCTATCCCATTCATCGATATGATGGGCTTCACAATAGGAGGCAGGTCGGTCACACCCGTGCCAGCGGCATCCGCCATCACGGATCGCAAGGGCGATGCGCTGTTTCGGTATGAACAGACGCTGCTCGCGTCCGACGTCGAGCGGATTTCCGCAAGAATCGAGCGTGACGGGCACGAACCCGCTCTCGCACATACGCTGGGCGGCGGCCGCACCGGGCATCGAGACCAGGTGGTCTTCGCTGTGGGTGACAGGAGCGGTGTTGCCGTGGGCATCCACGACCTGCACGAGTCGCACGCCCGCCTGACGAGTGCCGAAAACGCTCTCCGCATCGGCGAGCGCGCCGGCGCGCAACACATCCATGATCAGGTCATAGGCGAGCTGGTCGTTCGTTCTCGGGTCATCGATCAGTGACGCGGCCTGTTCTTTCTCGTCAGAATCGACGAACCGCGGTCCGCCGCGGCGAGGACGCAGCGCGGCGGCCATCACGGTCTCGAGGAACAGGTCGCCATCGTCATCAAGCACCAAGCTCGCCCGCTTCTGGCCGTCCTGCCCGCGATAAGTGCGGAACGAACGCTTCTCGAATCGTTCGAGGAACCGCTTCTCCGCCCCCTCCGGGTCGAGCAGGTCGCGGATCGTCCGCGCCTGCTGCCACAATTCCTCAACCGTGCGCTCCGCCGCTTCGTCGATAAGCTGCTCCGCGGCTTGCGCCCACGCGGCCCGCGCCTCGTCTTTTGCTTGCGCTCGGGTGTCAGCATCCACTTCATCGACGTCGATCTCGGGCAGCTCTCCCAGCCCGCGGCGGATCGCATCGAACTGCGTGGCGGTCAGTCGGCCATCGCCCAGGGCGTCGCGCAGCGGCTGATACCAAGGACCGGGTGCCGGGCGCTCCTCACGAGTCGGTTCATCGTCAGGGGCGGGGCCACCAGTATCTGGCTCAGAGTCATCGAATAGCGCCTCACCAACCCGGACCTTGCGATTCGCATCGGCCTTGGTGGATCCGGTGACGTCTTGAACGAACGCCGCCGCCGACCGGTGCCCGCGCGATGCCGACAACCCCGAGTGTCCGCGCTCGCGCTTCGAACGCACCGCGATCACACCCGCGGCGGCGACCTGGATCTGCTCGACTTCTTTGGCGAGCACTGCTGTCTCTTCGAGTACTTTCACGATGTCGGCATCCGTCATCAACATCATCGACGCCTGCGCGAGATCCGCGTCGGCGCCGTCGACGAGCTGTCCACCCAGGGTGGGGATCAGCGTCGCTACGTCGGTGAAAGTTGCCATATTTCATACTCTCAGAGGCCACGGACATTCGTGCAAAGATTTGAGGATCTGTGGACAACACAGACACAGGTCGATGACGTAGCGCGAGTTCTTCCGCTCGGGCCGCCAGGCGTCGGGCCATTGCCAGGCCGCCTCACCCAACCCCCGAAATTTGTCATGATCCTGAACTAATAGAATCGAACTCATGACCCGCAACACGCGTGCCCGCACACGTTTCCTTCTCGCGCTGCCCATCGCCGCGATTGCGCTCTCGCTCGCCGCCTGCTCCGGCGCGGGGGAACGACCCTCCGTGGACAAGCTCAGCGATGGGCTCCACAAAGTTCTGCAAGACAGCGGTCAGGGCGATCTGCTGACGCTCGAGCAGATCACCTGCATCTCAGAAAAGTTCCTAGCCTCACCCCTCTCCGACCAGGACCTCGCGTACATCGCCGACGGCAAGGACCTGCAGACCTCGCAGGAGGCCAAGGATCTCGTCACCGTTACGATGTCGCAGGCCGCCGGCGAGTGCTCCACGCCGTAGCGCGCGAGAGGCGCGGCCCAGCAAGCCCAGCGCGAGACCTGGCTAAGCGCCGATTCCTCCGCGTGTATCCAGCGCCAACTCCTCGGCATCGAGCGCTGCCATCAGCTCACGCATCACTTCTTCGTCGAGGTTGTCGGCGTCGCGCTCTTCGAGCAACACCTCGCGCCTGACCTGCAACCAGCCCTTCATCAGCACAGCGAGATCGTCGTATGACGGGCGCGGAACAGATTCTTCGAGTTCCTGCACGTCCTCGGCGTCCGACTCCACCCGCACCATCCGCTCGGTGAGTCCGTCGAACGCCTTCATCTCGGCCGGCCCGTACTTCTGCGCCCACTCGGCACGCTTCGCCTCCAGGAAGACGACCCCTGCCTCACGGCTGCGCTGACGAACGGCGGCAATTGCCCGGGCATCCGCCTCACGATCAGTGTCGCTCGCAACGCCCAGCATTCTGATGAGAACCGGCAACGTGAGCCCCTGCAGCATCAGCGTGGCCACGGTGACGACGAAGGCGACGATCACGATCGCGTGCGACGATTCGTCATCCAGGGCCGCGAGATCCGCCGCGGCCAGCGCCGTGGCCAGCGTCACCACGCCGCGCATCCCGGCCCAGGAGATGATCGCGTTGTCCTTCCAGCTCAGCTCTGGCTCGGTCAGTCGCCTCTTCATCTGCTCGGTCGTGATCGGCTGGCGTCCCGGCCGCACACTCTGCTTCCGTGAGAACCGCCCCTTCGCAACAACGAGTTCCCAGCGCCTCAGCCGAGCACGCTGCTGCCATCTCGCGATCGCATGCGCGGGATAGATATAGAGCGGACGCACCACAAGCACCACGAGCAGCACCGCACCGGAAAGCAGCAGGATGTGCCCGACCGATTCAGAGCCCAGGTCACTCAGCACCCGCCGGAACATCAGCCCGATGTAGGCGAAGACGAAACTCTCCAGCAGCAGATCGGCCGACAACCACAGCGGAGCCTCCTGCTGCCTGGTCGTGTACTCGGTACGCGGAGCGTTGAATCCGACATACAACCCCATCGCCACGACCGCCAGCACACCCGACCCACCCAGATGCTCAGCGATCGCATATGCACCGAACGGCACGAGCAGCCCGAACGTTCCGGTCACGACCGGATCGGCCATGCGCATGCGCAACTGATGCAGCACGATCCCAAACACGAGCCCGACGATGACTCCGACCACAACCGCCAGCACAAACTGCCAGACTCCGTCCCACACGGTCAGAGCAGCACCAGCGATGATCGCCGCGAACACCCGGTACAGGGTGAGCGACGTCGCGTCATTGATCAGGCTCTCACCCGACAGCACCGTCATGATGCGACGGGGAAGCCCAAGCTTTCGGCCGATCGCAGCTGCCGACACGGCATCCGGCGGAGCAACGATCGCGCCGAGCAGAAGCGCACCCGGAAGAGTCAGCGACGGCAGAATCAGCCACGCGACCAGCCCGACCATAACCGCAGTCAGCAGCACCAGCCAGATCCCCAGTCGACGAATCTGCGGCAGGCTGCGCTTGAACCCGACGAACGACACATCGAGCGCGGCCGAATACAGCAGCGGCGGCAGCACCACGTTCAACAGCAGATGGCCGTCGATCTCCAACTCAGGAATGAAAGGCAGAAAGGATGCCGCGAGCGCAACAGCTGTGACCAACAACGGCGCCGGCCACCCGCGCCATCTCGCGATGGCCGCCACGGCGACGGCTCCGACCAGCACGTAGAAGAGCATGGCATCCATGGAGAAAGGGTACGCCGCCGCGGGCATCCGTCACCTTTCATCGCTTCCGGCCCGGGAGCGGATGCCGGAAATGCGAAAACGCCACGGACATCAGTTGATATCCGTGGCGTTTTCGCGGTTGACGGCCGAACGGCCGATCAGATCAGGTCAGGCCTGACGACGCGAGCGAGCGAACAGCGCCGCTGCGGCTCCGCCGAGCAGCAGCACGAGGCCACCACCCAACAGGTTCACCGGCACGTTGGATCCGGTCGTTGCGAGGTTGTCGCTCTCGGACACCCCAGCGTCCGTGACGCTTCCCGATCCGGTTTCGCCGGTGCCGGCTGCCGAATCGGATGCATCGGATGCATCGGTTTCGCCGTCAGCAGCATCCGTTGCGTCCGTAGCGTCCGTTGCGTCAGCAGCGTCAGCAGCGTCAGCAGCGTCAGCAGCGTCAGCAGCGTCAGCAGCGTCAGCAGCGTCAGCAGCGTCAGCAGCGTCAGCAGCGTCAGCAGCGTCAGCAGCGTCAGCAGCGCC
>NZ_JBPTMA010000003.1:0-426961 GCF_051546305.1 Microbacterium wangyouchuni | reverse complement strand
AGCGTCAGCAGCGTCAGCAGCGTCAGCAGCGTCAGCAGCGTCAGCAGCGTCAGCAGCGTCAGCAGCGTCAGCAGCGTCAGCAGCGTCAGCAGCGTCAGCAGCGTCAGCAGCGTCAGCAGCATCGGTCGCGTCAGTCGCGTCGGTGGCATCCGCGGCATCGGTCGCGTCCGCAGCATCCGTGGCGTCAGCAGCATCCGTAGCGTCAGCAGCGTCCGTCGCGTCAGTTGCATCGGTGGCATCCGCAGCATCGGTCGCGTCAGCAGCATCCGTCGCGTCAGCAGCATCCGTCGCGTCAGTTGCGTCAGTCGCGTCAGTCGCGTCCGCGTCAGTCGCGTCAGTCGCGTCAGTCGCGTCAGTCGCGTCAGTCGCGTCAGTCGCGTCAGCAGCATCAGTCGCGTCCACGTCAGTCGCGTCAGTCTCGTCAGCAGCGTCCGTCGCGTCAGCAGCGTCCGTGGCGTCAACAGCGTCCGTGGCGTCAACAGCGTCCGTGGCGTCCGTCGCGTCAGCAGCGTCCGTTGCGTCAGCAGCGTCCGTTGCGTCCGTGGCGTCAGCAGCGTCCGTGGCGTCAGCAGCGTCAGTCGCGTCAGTCGCGTCAGTGGCGTCAGTGGCGTCAGTGGCGTCAGTCGCGTCAGTCGCGTCAGTCGCGTCAGTCGCGTCAGTCGCGTCAGCAGCGTCAGTAGCGTCAGCAGCGTCAGCAGCGTCAGTGGCGTCAGTGGCGTCCGCAGCGTCCGTGGCGTCCGCAGCGTCCGTGGCGTCCGCAGCGTCCGTGGCGTCCGCAGCGTCCGTGGCGTCCGCAGCGTCCGTGGCGTCAGCAGCGTCCGTGGCGTCAGCAGCGTCCGTCGCGTCAGTCGCGTCAACAGCATCCGCAGCGTCGGTCGCGTCAGCAGCGTCGGTCGCGTCAGCAGCGTCCGTCGCATCGGTCGCGTCAACAGCGTCCGTCGCATCGGTCGCGTCAACAGCATCCGTCGCGTCCGCAGCGTCAACAGCATCCGACGCGTCAGCAGCATCCACGGCGGGCTCATCCTCGAAATCGCAGAGGATATTGCCACCGAAGGCGTAGTGGTGGATCTCACCACCACCGTGTGTCGTCAGATCGCGCGTAACCCACTGACCGTTCTGCGTGCGCGAACCCGTGAAGGTGACGTCGGCATTCGGTGCGAAGATGGCACCGATCTCGACGCCATCGATCGTGACAGCACCAGTGACCTCAGACAGGTCGTACATGACGTACTGCGCGTAATCCTGCTGCGCGTCGAGGCTCGGGCTCCAGCCCTCGATCAGGATCCCCTGCACGGTGGTCGTACCGGCCGGAACACGAATGATCAGCGGAGCATCCGCCGACGGAATCCATCCGCCGAGGTTGTCCGGCTTGATCGGGTTGGCTCCGACGAAGTCGGCGTATTCGAAGACGTTCGGCTTGTCCTCGGCGAAGGGCCCTGGCATGGCCATGCTTCCCTGCAAGTTCGGACCAACGATGTGCATCAACTGGTCGGCCGGATCCGCCGCCCCCGCAGAGGCATACCCCGCTGCGAGGCACTGCTGCGCCACGTCATACGCCGGCAAATCGAGGTACGCCTCGACCGAGTCGAGCTGCGTAGTGATAGCGGCGAGCGACGCATTCGCGTCGACGAAAGGCAACGCCTCAAGGTCGAGGACCGCCGCGCTGTTCGGATCTCCCGTGCTCACTCGAGTCCAGGAGCCGCGCTGTGTGGCATTGAGGCCTTCGATCGAGACCAGCTTGGCGATACCAAGGTCGTTGTGACCATCAGCGGGTGCGTTCTGATTAGTGATCGCAATGCCAGTACCCGTAGCGCCGCCGAACCCGCCGGCCAGCACACGCGTCGGCACACCATCGACAGTCGGGATCGTGTAATCGCCGGAACCGGCGGCCTGATGCCGAATGGGATAGTTCTGCTTCGAAGCAGAGATCGTCCCCGTCACGGCGATCGATCCCTCGATCTCGCCGTTTCCGAGTTCCGCATCACCCATCGTGACGACGGTGAATCCGTCGCTGCCCGCGAACGGATTGATGGAGGTGACCGCAGCGTGCGCCGGCGCCGTCAGCACCAGCGATCCACCGACCACCACGGCGGCGCTCAGCCCGAATGCGCCAGCGCGCGCCAAATGACGTAACTTCATGTGTGATTCCCCTTCTGTGCGCTTTGCGCACAGCCCCATTGCATTCGATCGCATCTTCGTGTGATCGGCGACGCGATTCGCGTCGAACACACCAAAGCCCCCCTTGGCGATCCAGAGGATAGCACACGCTGCGGGAGCGCTCTCACAGAGCCATCCGCTACACGCCTCAGGCATCAACAAACACAGAATGGGAATGCCCGCCCGGGCTTCAGAGTTGCACCAGATGATGACTGCCTCAGCCCCTGCCCTCTCCGTCCTCGATCTCGTCCCCGTGCACACCGGCCAGACCAGTGCCGAGGCGATCGCTTCCTCCCTCGCACTCGCTGAGGCTGCAGACCGGCTCGGCTACCGGCGCTACTGGTTCGCCGAGCACCACAACATGCCGGCCGTGGCATCCACTACTCCCCCGGTCCTCATCGCGGCAGCTGCCGGACGCACGCAGCGCATGCGGCTCGGATCCGGCGGCGTCATGCTGCCCAACCACGCACCGCTCATCGTCGCCGAGCAGTTCGCCGCCCTCGAAGCCATCGCGCCGGGGCGCATCGACCTCGGCCTCGGCCGCGCCCCCGGAAGCGACCCGGTCATCACGCAACTGCTGCGCGGTTCTGGCACCACGAGCGATGTCGAACAGTTCCCCCGCAACATCGAGGACATCCGCGCGCTACTCGCCGGCGACGGCGCGACCGTGCGCTTCACGTCCGGCGGCAACTACACCGTGCACTCCACCCCGGCGGCGACCAGCACGCCCGAGGTGTGGCTGCTCGGCTCGAGCGACTACTCCGCCCAGCTCGCAGCATCCCACGGCCTGCCCTATGTCTTCGCGAACCATTTCTCCGGCCATGGCCTCGAGCGCGCGCTCGACCTCTACCGCACCGGGTACCAGCCCAGCGAAGAGCACCCGCAGCCGCGCACGTTCCTCACCGTCAACGCCGTCGCCGCCGCCACTGCTGAAGAGGCCGAGCACCGTGCCCTCCCCCAGCTGCGGATGATGGCCCGCCTGCGCTTGAACAAGCCCCTCGTCGCGCTGGAAACAGTGGAAGAAGCACTCGCCGCCGCAACCGACCCCGCCACCGATGAGGTCATCGCGGCCGCCCGCTCGCGCTGGTTCGTCGGCACAGGTGAGATGGTGGCCGCCGAGACGCGCGAGTTCGCGACCCGATACGGCGTCGATGAGGTCATGCTCTCGCCCGTCGCCGGCGTTTTCGAATCAGAGCCGATGGATGCCGCGCCCGGCCGCACCGCAACGCTCGAACTCATCGCGGCCGCTCTGTAGGGGTCGCATTCGGCCGCTTGGCCCAGCATTAAGCGGCCACTTGCGACACCTCACCGAGTCGCCGCATCCAGCAGGTGTCGCGTCTGGCCGCTCTCAGCACGCTGAAGCGGCCGCTTGCGACACCTCCCGCGCCGAGCCCGCCGCGCCACCGCGCGCCCCGCACCCCGCACCCCCCGCGGCGAGCGAGCAGGTCCAGCTACTCTCCCGGCGCGCCGGAAAGCAGGTCGCGCAACCAGTCGCGCGCTTCGACGAAGACGTCATCGGCGTACCGCTCCGGATAGTGCACGATCTGCCGATCGGCCCGCGGATACGAACCGAGAAAGACCACACGGGGGCTGAACCGACGGATGCCGAGCAGCGCATCCGCCATCCGCTCATCCTGCACATGCCCATCCGCATCGAGCACGAACCGGTACCGCCCCAACTCATCGCCGATCGGCCGTGACTCGATCAACGACAGGTTGATGCCGCGCGTCGAGAACTGCTCGAGCAGATCAAGCAGCGCGCCCGGGCGATCGTTGGGAAGCTCGACGATCAGCGACGTCTTGTCGGCTCCGGTCGGGTCCGGCGGCGTCGTGGTCCGCGTCACGAGAACGAAGCGCGTGACGGCGGCGGTGTTGTCGCCGATCTCGGATGCCAGCACATCGACGTCGTAGTGCGCAACGATCCCGGGAGGCGCAATCGCAGCCTGCGCGGGCGTCGTTCCCTCCAGAACGCCAATGGCGGATGCCACATTGCTGGCCGCCGGAACATGCGAGTGGTTCGGGAGGTTCTTGCCCAGCCAACCGTGGCACTGGGCATAGGCGACCGGGTGGGCGGCGATCGCGGAGATGTCCTCGAGCTTCGTGCCGCGCGGCGCCACCAGGACGAAGTTCACCTTCACCAGGTACTCGCCGATGATGCGCAATCCCGGCAGAGTAGCCAGAGCATCCTGCGTCGTCGAAACTCCACCCTCGATGGAGTTCTCAATCGCGATCATCGCGGCGTAACTGCGCTCCTCCAGCACATCGGCGAGCGCCTCACCGACGTTGTGAACGGCACGCCACTGCTGGCCTCGCGCGGCAGCCACCTGATCGAGTGCTGCTTCCGTGAAGGTTCCCGCAGGGCCGAGGTAGCTATAGGTACGACGTTCAGTCACGGGTTTCACCTTAGCCCCGCAGATGATGCGCAGAAGCCGAGATCGGGGCAGACTGGAACCATGACCAGCCGTGCCGGCCTCCCCGCGGAGCAAAGTGACCTCATTGACGTCGACGAACTGATCGCCGCGTACTACGATCGGCGCCCGGATCCGTCCGTGGCAGCACAGCGCGTCGCCTTCGGAACGAGCGGCCACCGCGGCTCGTCGTTGACGAACAGTTTCAACGAGCAGCACATCCTCGCCACCACCCAGGCGATCGTCGAGTATCGGGCGTCGCAGGGCATCACCGGTCCTCTCTTCCTCGGCCGTGACACCCACGCCCTGTCGCTGCCCGCCGAGCGCACTGCCATCGAGGTGCTCATCGCCAACGGCATCGACGTACGCGTCGACTCACGCGATTCCTACGTGCCGACCCCGGCGCTCAGCCACGCGATTCTCACGCACAACCGCGCCCTTTCGCCGAACGCCGCCGGCCGCGCCGACGGCATCGTCGTCACCCCTTCGCACAACCCGCCCCGCGATGGCGGTTTCAAGTACAACCCGCCGCACGGCGGCCCCGCCGACACGGATGCCACCAGTTGGATCGCCGCCCGGGCGAACGAACTCATCGAGGGCGGCATGGAGGGCGTCAAGGCGGCGAGCTTCGCAGACCTCGACTGGGACGCACTGCCCAGCTACGACTTCCGCGACGCCTACGTGCGCGACCTCGCCAGCATCATCGACGTGGATGCCATCAAGAAGGCCGGCATCCGCATCGGCGCAGATCCCCTGGGCGGAGCATCCGTCGAATACTGGTCGCTGATCCAGGAGATGTATGAACTGGACCTGATCGTCGTCAACCGCGAGGTCGATCCGACCTGGCGGTTTATGACGCTGGACTGGGACGAGAAGATCCGGATGGATCCGTCGTCGCCGAACGCGATGGCATCCCTCGTCGCTCGCCGCGGTGATTTCGACGTGCTCACCGGAAACGACGCCGACGCCGACCGACACGGGATCGTCACCCCGGATGCCGGGCTCATGAACCCCAACCACTACCTCGCCGTCGCGATCGACTACCTGTTCTCGCACCGCGCTGACTGGCCTCGGGATGCCGCGATCGGCAAGACCCTGGTCTCGTCGATGATCATCGACCGGGTTGCGGAGTCGCTGGGCCGACGACTGCTAGAAGTTCCCGTCGGATTCAAGTGGTTCGTACCGGGTCTGCTCGACGGATCTGTCGCGTTCGGCGGCGAGGAATCTGCTGGGGCCTCGTTCCTGCGCAAGGACGGTACGGTCTGGTCGACCGACAAGGACGGCATCCTGCTGTGCCTGCTCGCCGCCGAAATCATCGCGGTCACCGGCAAGAGCCCGTCCGAGCGCTATGCCGAACTAGAGCAGGCGTTCGGGGCATCCGCTTATCAGCGCGTCGACGCGCCGGCCACACCCGAGCAGAAGGCGACACTCGCGCGACTGGCACCCGAGTCCGTCACGGCCAAGACGCTGGCCGGCGAGCAGATCCTCGAAAAGCTGTCACACGCGCCGGGCAACGGCGCCGCGATCGGTGGCCTCAAGGTGCAGACCGAGAATGCCTGGTTCGCCGCCCGCCCCTCCGGCACTGAAGACGTCTACAAGCTCTACGCCGAGAGCCTGCTCGGAGCTGAACACCTAGCCGAGGTGCAGGCTGAGGCCCGAGCCGTGGTGTCGGCGGCGCTGGGCGGCTGAGGTTGATCAACCCGCACCGGCGATAGACGCCGTTGCGAAAACTGTGCTCGCGACGAGCCATCTCGAGAACGGTGATTCATGGTCTGCGCTTCCAGCTTCGGCGGGTTTCTTAGCAAGGTGCACGAGCGGGTAGCGGAGAGTCGCCAGGCAGACGGGTACGCTCGCCACCGCGGCGGCACCACCCCGGATCTGTACGGAACGGCAGCCGCCGTCGGCATCAGGATTGCGCTCGGCGACCGTCCCGGGGGATCCGAAGCGGAAGCTCTGCGCCGGAGCGTGAACTCGTTCGCGACAGCAGATGGACTGTTCGCGGATCCGACTCATGGCGAGATCCACCGCGCTGCCACCGCGCTGACGACGCTCATGGTGCTTGGCGAGCTACCGCCGGTCCCCGCACGCTTGCAAGACCTGCTGCGCCCAGAGGCGGCCGCCCCCTTCCTCGCCAGACTCGACTGGGATCAGCCGTGGCCCGCGTCCCACGAGGCAGCAGGACTCCTCGCCATCGGCGTTGTATGTGCTGGCGCCGACGAGAACGAGCGCGCCCGATGGCTTGACCACTATCGGGGCTGGCTGGACGAACATGCCGATGGCGAGACAGGGCTCTGGCTCCGCGATCGAATGGGGGCCATCGACGAGGACCCCGGCCTGTTCGGCAATCTCGGCTGCAGTTTCCACATGCATTTTCTCTATGAGTGGCTCGGGCGCGCGTGGCCGCATCCTTCTGGCGTCGTTGACACAGGGCTTCTGCTGCTGCACCAGACCGCGACTGTACTGCCCTCCGACGACGACTCGCTCGACGCGTGGGGATTTCGACAGCTCGACTGGGTCTATTCCGTAGGGCGTTCGGCGCGCGATGGTCACCGAGCAGCAGAGGTCACGGCGGCGTGCGAGAAGCTTGCCGACCGTGCCGCGGCCGCTTTGTCGGCTCCGGATGCCGCCGAAGGCGATCTACACGTCGTCCAGGCGCGCGTCGGGCTGGTGGCTGAGCTTGCCGTGCAACTGCCGGACATGATCGATACGGGCGGATTCTCGCTCCGTTCCATCCTCGACGTGCGACCCTTCATCTGACGCCGTCGCCGGCAGGTCCCGGTTTCCGCTGGCCTCAGCGGGCGAAGTCGTTCGCGAGCGCAGCACCGGCCGCATGAAGCCAGCGCGCTGGCTCTGTCTGAGAGGCGTGTGCGGAGCCGGCAAGATCCGTGAGTGAGATGGATGCCTCGAACAGCGCCGTGTCCGCGTCTGAGGTGATCCGCCCGGCGACGACGGCGGCGCGCACCCCCGCGCGAGCTGCGACCCCGGCGACGAACGAGGGCACCTTGCCGTCGCCGGACTGACCATCGTAGGATCCCTCGCCGGTCACCACGATGTCGGCATCGGCGACAGCTTCTTCCAGTCCGATCAGTCGGGCAACTTCACCGGCACCGGGAGAGAGTTCGGCACCCCAGCGGGCCAGTGCACCGCCGGCGCCTCCGGCCGCGCCCGAGCCCGGCAGCTGCGAGTCCGCGCCGAGCAGGTTGGCGAGGCGCACCAGAGCGGCATCGACGCGCACGATATCCACCGCGTCGGTCAGCCCCTTCTGCGGGCCGAACACTGCTGCAGCGCCGTGCGACCCGACCAGCGGGTTCGTCACATCCGAGAGCACGAGGACCTCGGGAGCCGGGCGCAGCCCCGCAAGATCGACGGTGGCGAGCTCCAGCAGTCCGCGCGCGCCGGGCGCAATCGGCAACCCGGCGGCATCAGCGAAACGCGCGCCGAGTGCGGTCAGCAGCCCGGTCCCACCATCCGTCGACGCACTGGATCCGATGCCGAGCACCAGGCGCGAGACGCCATGATCGAGCGCGGCGACAATCGCCTGGCCGAATCCGGTCGTGTCGGCGTCGAAGGGGCGCAGCGCATCAACCAGCTCGATGCCGGAGGTCGATGCCAGGTCGATCACCCCGGTGCCTCCCGGTGCGCCGTCCGTCGGCGGCAGCAGCAGCCACTCGGCATCCACCGGCACCCCTGCCGGTCCATCCACGCGTACCGGCATCCGCACCGCACCCGGCACGGCCGCGGCGAACGCGGCCACCGTGCCCTCGCCGCCGTCCGCCATCGGACGCATCACGAAGTCGGCGCTGCCATCGACAGATGCCCACCCCGCGGCGAGCGCCTGCGCAGCATCGGCCGCGGTGATGGATCCCTTGAAGCTGTCCGGTGCGAGTACGACCTTCATTGCCATGGTTTCGAGCCTACGGGGCAGAAGTGCTCCGCTCAGCGCAGACGATCTCCGATCAGGGCGAGGTTCTGAATCGCCGCCAAGCCGTACTGGGCCGCATCGTTCGTCGACACACTGGGCGCCTCATCCACGGGGTTGAGAACGTATGGCACCTCCACCCGATTCAGTGTGAAGTCGCGCCGATGAACCAGCCACTCCCCGACTCCTTCGAACGCCTGCCAGGCCAGATCCGCAAGATCAGCATCGCCGGTGCTCGCCGCAACGTACGCCGTCAGCCGGCTGTGCGCCTGTTCGAGATGGATGCCGGTGAGCGGAGCTCCGACGGCAGCGATCTGTTCCTCGGGCGTTGCCAAATACAGGCGGCAGTACTCCAACCACGCTTCCCGGAACCCGGGCACGTCCACGAGGTCGATCAGCTCGCTGCACACTTCGACAAGGCCGAACACCGCGCTCAGATGCGACACCGAGATGCGCTCGCGAGTCGTGTCGAACCGCCCGGCGTCGAGGTCGTAGAGGGCCTCACCGGTGAGGAATCCGTGCGGAAGCGCGCCGATGTCCGCCATTGTGCCCAGCAGTCGGTCGCGGGAACGCTCGTCGCCGGTGCGCTCCCAGTCGGTGAGCCACGTCGCCGCCAGCGCACCCCAGTCCGTCCCGAGCCCGACGGCGAGCGCGGAGCGATCCGGTCGATAGGTCGCCGCATCCGAGCGCACCTTTCGGGTCGGATCGGTGTCGAGGAAGCGCTGATCGCTGTCGCGCAGCTCGGTGAGCAGGTCGCCGACGCGCTCGTCCGCGGTCAGATAGTGGAAGATGCGCCGGTAGATCGGGCTGCTGATGCGCAACTGCTTGGCGCTGCATCCCCAGTGCTGCACGTTATGCCGCGACCCGAGGCCCTTCCACCGGCCCAGGTGATAGACGTCTACCTCGCCGGTATGCCGGGTCATCGTCTCGGCGAGCCGGAACACGTCGGCACGACCGCTGCGCAGGTAGGAGTACCAGAGCCAGAGATCTGGTGAGAGCTCACTGTTGTCCCAGGCGTAGCCGCCGACGTCGTATCGCCACACATGACGGTCGGGGTCGTAGGCGTGCATGACGTCGCCGTAATCCCAGAAGCCGTACCAGCTGCGCTGTCCGATCTGCCCGAGATAGAAGTCCAGGAGGAAGTCGATGCTGTCTTCGATCTCCCCGCGCAGCGGCGTCGACCGGTCAATCGGCGCCCAGTCGCCGAACACACCGACCGCATTCAGGTGCGCGGGAGTCGGTTGCAGCAGCGGAGGAGTCTGCACCCGCGCCACGTCCTCGGCCAAGCGTTCGATCGACGGGGTCGCCGCATAGGCGAACAGTGTGAGCTCGTGGGTGCGCGCGATGCCCTGCGCCTCCCCGAAGCCCGGCTCATAGTCCTCATAGGTGATCTCGAGCGCCTCGAGCTGTGTCGCGAAGTCGTCCTGGCCGAGGCCGTCGTGATAGAACCGGACGTCCATGGGCTGCGCCTCCGGCGCGTACAGCCACGCGGTGACCTCTGCTCGGTCGGATGCCGCGCCCCGGATGTCGAGCTGACCGGGATGCGATTGCCAGAAGCCCCGTACCCCGATGCCGAGACCGCCACTCGGATCACTGACCGAGACGAAACCTTCCGCCCGAGTACCGGCCCCGGCGCTGATCCACGCGTGACCGGGAGCCGTGCGCTTGCGGATGCCGAAACCGTCGGCGCTGAGCTGCGTGAGCGTGGCATCCGACCATGCCGGGATGAGATCCAGCCGCTCGGACACCTCCGGGTTCCACCCGGCGGTCGGCGGCGTCGCCACACCCCGGATCTGTGCGGCACGCACCTCGGCACCAGGATCACGACGGAGGCCGGTGAGTCCGCGCACCGCCTCGGAGAAGAAGCCGCCATCGGCGCCGGCGAATCGGACATGTCGGTCGTGCAATGGCGCCCGCAGCGGCACCCCGGCCCGGAGACCGAGCCCGGTGAGGAAGTCGACCTCGCCGTCACCGTCCCAGATCACCGTGTGCACGACGCGGATCTCCTCGGAACCGGCGACCAGGACGAGCCGCACGACGAACGGCAGCCACTCCCGCTCGCCCGACTCCGCCCGGTGCGTCCCCTCGATCCGCACGACCGCTCGGATGGGGCCCTCCTGCTCGACATCGACCAGCGAGATGCGTGAGCGGAAGTGTTCGCGCGGCGCGCCGCCGCCGTCCTCCGCGATCTCGTCCTGCCGCAGGCTGACCAGGTGCACGTCTTCGGCGATCACGACGCCGTCCCGCGTGATTGTCCGGATGAGTCCCTCGACCGATCTGTGCTGCTGCGGCACGCCAATTTCCACGGTGATCACGCCGTTGTCCACGACGACGAGGTCGGCCGCTCGGTGCACCCGCACCGGGCGATCATGCGCGGGGGCGGTGGATGGGGCATCCGCCACGATCTCGTACTCGCCGACGTCCCCCGAGCCGACGTCACCCGCGGCGCCGACGTCACCCGTGGCGCCGAGCTCACCCATGGCGCCGAGCGCGGCGCCGGTCCACTTCACCGACCCGTCCGGCCAGGTCGCAAGCGGCCAGAACTGGCCCGGCACGTTCTCACCGTCACGGCGGAGGCGGAGTTCGGAGACCGACCCCACGCTTCCCCGGGGAAGCGGCGCGCCCCAGGTGACGCCCGACGGCAGCGTTTTCGGCGCGACGTCATCGAGCCAGCGCAGGGGAACGACAGGAGCGGGGGCGGTCATAGCGAATGCACCTCAAGGTTTCGGTAGCGGGCGGTCAGCGGGGACATCTGTCGGAATCCGATGCGGCCGTCGCGCACCCGCGGACCGGTCGATTCGTCGTCGGTCCACTCGAAAAGGACGAGGTCGTCTATTGAGAAGGTCACGCGGGCGCCATCCTTGATGACGCAGATGCGATAAAAATCGCCACGTGCGTCCTCGACGGATGGCAGCGGGTCGGCACCCTGACTGACCAGATGGAATCCGGGCGACTTGCGCAGATTGCAGGTGTGGAAGGCGCGTTCGTCTTCCCAACGCCGGCGAAAGTAGGACACATGCAGGGTGCGGATGTCTCCGGAGTGATACTGCGGATACGCCCCCGTGCGCGGGGCGAGGCCGTCGTCGAAGATCCCGCCACCGGCAGTCGCTGCCGCTCCGAAGAACAGCATCGCCAGGCCCGGCTCGCTGCGTGGCGACATCTCCCAGCTGATGCGGATGCGGTCCCCGAACACCTCGGGGCACCACAGCGTCCAGTGCTCGTCGATGCCTCCACTGCTGGACAGCAGCACCCCGTCCGCATCTGCAGATGCTGCCATCGGCCCTTCAACCACCCAGCCGGCGAGATCCTCAGGCGAAGCCAACGGATTCGCATACAGCAGAGCCGTCATCCCTTCACCGAACCGATCAGCATGCCCTTGGCGAAGTGTTTCTGCAGGAACGGGTAGAACAGCAGGATGGGCAGAGTCGCCACAACGATCACGGCGAATTTGATCCCCTGCGCCGGCGGCATCTGACCGGGGCCTGCCTCCAACATCGACAGATCTGTGGCGACTGTCACCTGACGCAGGAACATCTGCAGCGTCCACATCGAGTTGTCGTTGAGGTACAGCAGCGGCGACATGAAGTCGTTCCAGATACCCACGGCATAGAACAGCGCGAAGGTGGCGAGCACCGGCTTGGAAAGCGGGAGGATGATGCTCCACAGCGCCTGCATCTCGTTCGCCCCGTCGATCTTCGCGGACTCCTCGAGCTCGCCCGGGAGCTGCTCGAAGAAGTTCTTGATGATGATGAGGCTGAACGGATTGATCGCCATCGGCAGGATCAGCGCCCAGTACGTATCCAGCATCCCCAGGTCTTTGACGACGAGGAACGTCGGGATCATTCCACCGGAGAAGACCATCGTGAACACGATGAGCGACAGCAGCGTGCGCCGCCCGGGCAGGTTTCCCTTCGACAGCGGATAGGCCATCGAAGCGGTGAGGAACAGCTGGACCAGCGTTCCGACCACGGTCACCCCGATCGTCGTGACCATCGCACGCAGGAACGTGGGGCTCGTCAGGATCGACTCGTAGGCCCGCAGGCTGAACGTCTCCGGCCATACGAAGAACGACCGGGTGGCGAGTTCGAGCTCGGTGGCGAAGGAACCCGCGATGACGTAGACGAACGGGATCAATGCGACGATACCGACGGCCGTGAGCAGCACGACGTTGAAGACGTCGAAGACCTTGCCACCCGGGGTATTGAACCGGTACTTCTCGCGTGCCATCAGAAGATCCCCGTCTGGTTGAAGCGTTTGGCGAGCCAGTTCGCCCCGAAGATCAGCACCACTCCGACGACCGCCTTGAACAGGCCGACCGCGGTGCTGTAGCTATAGGAGCCCTGGGTGATGCCCATGAAGTACACGTAGGTGTCGAAGACATCCGCCACCTGACGGTTGAGCGAGTTGGTCATCAGATAGATCTGCTCGAATCCGGTGTTGAGCACCTGCCCCATCTGCAGCACGAGCAGGATGATGATCGTCGGGCGGATAGCGGGGAGCGTGACGTGCCAGACGCGCTGGAATCTCCCGGCCCCGTCGATGATCGCCGCCTCATACTGCTCCTGGTCGACGCTCGCCAGCGCGGCGAGGAAGATGATGGTGCCCCAGCCGGTGTTCTTCCAGATGTCCTGGAGGACGATGATCGGCCGGAACCACGCCGGATCAGTGAGGAAGCTCGTGTCCGTCCCGAACAGACCATTGATCAGCTGCGTCAGCGGGCCGATGTCCAGGGCGAACAGCAGATAGGTCAGCGATGCGACGACGGTCCACGACAGGAAGTGCGGGATGTAGATCAGGGTCTGCACGGAGCGCTTGACCATGTTGACGCGCAGCTCGTTGAGCAAAAGCGCGACGACGATCGTCAGCGGGAAGGCGACGACGACGCTCAGCAGCGCGAGGATCAGGGTGTTCGCCATGATCCGCCCGAAGTCGGGGCTGGCGAACAGATCCTCGAAGTGCTTGAAGCCCACCCAGGGGCTGTCGGCGATGCCGAGGAAAGGGACGTAGTCCTTGAACGCGATGACCGCGCCGCCCATCGGCCCATACCGGAAGATCACGAAGTAGATGATCCCCGGCAGCAGCATCAGATAGAGCCACTTGAACTGGGTGAAATGAACCCGTGCGCCTCGACGACGCTTCGGGGTCGGAACGGTGAGCGCCTCCGTCTGAGTGACGGGGCGTGTGTCCAGAACGACCACGCGATCTCCTATCGGTGTGGAGGGGCGGATGCAACCCGCATCCGCCCCTCGTTCGGTCAGTTCTGGCTGCTCAGTTCATTGATCTCGGCGATGATGTCGTCTCCGCCGCTGCTGCGCCACAGCGCAACCGCGTCCTTGAGACCGTCGAGGTCGATCTGGCCGGCGATGTACTGGATGCGCGCATCCGAGACGATCACGTCCAGCTGGGCACCCTTGGAGACATAGGTCTGCGAGACGTAGGCCGCGGCCTCGTCATACACCGCGTGCTCGGTGTCGGATGCCTCGATCTGCTTGCGCTTGTCGTACATCTCCTGCTCGTACTCTGTGGCCTGCTGGGGGAGATAGCCCTGGAATCCCGTGACGTTCATCCCCAGCTGGCTGTAGCTGAGCACGGCATCCTTCAGCTCCTGCGGAGCGTCGTCGACGGCGACAGCGAGATCGCCGTCCAGCGTGTAGGTCTCGCCTTCGATGCCGTTGTTGAGGATGGGTCCGGCCTCGGCCGAGTTCAGCTTGTCGAGCACTTCCAGCACAGCGCGCAGCTCAGCCTCGGTGCGCACGTTCGTCTTCGGGATCGCCAGGAACCCGCTGTAGCCGGTGGTCGGGTGAGCGTGCAGCTCCCCGTCGGGGCCGGTCAGGTTGCCGGCGATGTCAACGTACTGGTCGAAGCCGTCAGGGTCGGATTCCTTGAGCAGGTTCATCAGCTGACCGGCACGCGAGTGCACGTCGATGATGATGCCGCCCTTGCCATTCAGGAAGGGCTCATTCCAGGTCGCCGAGTCGAACGTCGTGTAGTCCGGGTTGACGTATCCCCCGTCGACAAGTTCCTTCTCATACTCCACGGCGTCGAGCCACTCGTCGGTGGTGAAGCTCGGCACCAGCTCGCCATCGCGCTCGGTCCACCGGTTGCCTGCGCCGAACCACGTCTCGATGACGTCGTAGGGGCTGTTGCTGCCGATCGCACCCGGCCACTTGGGAATGATCAGGCCGTAGGTGTCATCGGCGCCGTTGCCATCCGGGTCCTGCTCGGTGAACGCCTTGGCGACCTCGTAGAGGTCTTCAGTAGTCTCCGGCGTCTCGAGTCCGACGTTGGCCAGCCAGTCCTTGCGGATGATGACGGCCGCGCGCATGACGTCACGGGCCCGGAAGATGCCGTACACCTTGCCGTTCACGCTCGCGGCGTGCTGCACCTCCGGGAAGGTCGTCTTCAGGTTGGGGTAGTCGTCCAAGTAATCCGTGAGATCCCAGAAGGCGCCGGCCTCGGCATTGCGGACGAAGCCCGGGTCCTTGCCCTGGATGATCATGACCTGTGGGATGTCATCCCCGGCGAGCGTGATGTTGGTCTTGTCCAGGTACGACGAGTTGGGCACCCAGGTGATGTCGAGCTCCACGCCGGCGATGTCCTCGAGGGCCGCGAGGACCTCGTTGCCGTCGGCCGGCGCATTCGTAACGAGATACGGGGCCATGATCGACAAGCTCTCCAGCTCGGCGGCTTCACCGTTTCCTTCGGCCGCTCCCCCGGCCGAGCAACCGGCCAGAACGACCGCGCCGGCGGTGATGAGGGCCAGACCGCTGAATTTTTTGATGTGCTTCATGTGAACTCCTTCGTTCGTGCTGCTGCAAGGGTGCAGGGTGGGATTGGTCGGATCAGAATGGGTCAGCCGGCTGCGACGGGAACGGCAACAGCGCCGGTTTCCGTTTCGGTTTCAGCGAGCTGCCGGTCGTTCGCGGCGAAGAAGGCCAGGCACAGGGCTGTGTCGATGGTGAGCCACGCGCCGAGCGAGAGGAAGGGGATGATGCCGGGAAGAATCAGACTCGCGGTGACGACGACGACAGCGGCGAGCACCAGCAGGAGCACATGTGCGAGATTGCGCAGTATCCAGCGGGATGCCGTCAGCACATACGCCCGCAGCGGCAGATCGTAGTGGACGTAGAGCGGCACGAGCACGGCCAGCAACGCGAACGCGAGTGTCAGCGCCACCAGCGTGAGGATTCCGGATGCCTCGGCAAGCGTTCCGGCACCGGCGAAGCCGATCGCATTCACGGCGAGGATCGTGCCGACGATGAGAACCGGCGCAAGCACCGCATTCGCGCGCCAAAACTCACGCGACCACGCCTGCGCGAAAGTGCGGATAGCCGGGAAGCCCTCTCCCCGCAACCGGCGTCGCGTGAGTTCAGCAGCCGCCACCGTGGCAGGGGCCGCCCCCAGGAGAATTCCGCCGGCGAGCGTGAACACATACCAGAGCAGGTTCACCGTCATCACCCAGAACAGCCAGTCACAGGCGGCATGGGCGCGGGACGCCCACCCGCTGGATGCGGCTCTGCTGTTCATCGGATCTCCATCGATCGTCATTTCACGCGCGTCGTCGCCGTGAATCTCGGGACGGGAATGCGCTTTCCGAGGACGATGCTAGCCCACCGTTTGAAACGAGTCAACAGGTGCGGGAAAACGCTGTCCGTGTCACACTGCTGTCACCTCCATCCATTTCTGACCCCAACCGCGAGGCCCTTCGATGACCTATCACCTGGCCGGCGACTCCACCGTCGCCCCGATGAAGCCCCCGGAATCTCCAATGTCCGGGTGGGGGCAATTTCTGGAGCAACGCATCGGCGCCCCCGTTCGAAATCTGGCCTTCGGCGGCGCGACGACCGAGTCGTTTCTGGCTTCGGGCACATGGGCGGGACTGCTCGACGAGGTCGGCGCCGGCGACACTGTCGTGATCCAGTTCGGCCACAACGACCAGAAGCTGCCGGAGCTCGACGCGCGTGGCGGCTACACCGATCGGCTGCGCCGCATGGTCGCCGACGTCCGCGACCGCGCGGGTCTCGCCGTGCTGTGCACATCGTGCGAACGTCGGTGGTTCAACGACTCCGGCGGACTGATTCCGACGCACGGCGACTATCCGAACGCTGTGCGCGATCTCGCTCAGGAGCTTCACGCCCCGCTCATCGACCTCGCGGCTTTCACTGCCTGGCTGTACGAGGACCTCGGTGCCGCCGAGTCGACGACGCTGCTGTCGCATTTTGCTCCGGGCGAGGCGGCCGCCTGGCCGGATGGGTTGGCCGACGATACCCACTTCCGCGCGGAAGGAGCCGACCGCATCGCAGCGTTCGTCGCTCGTTCTCTGCGTGCGATTGAGCGCCGCGACGGCGACCAGCCCGCGAAAGGCTCGCCGATCGTCAGCTGACGCCGCCTACACCGCCCGAGTACTGGCCCGGTCGATGAGCATGGCGGGAACGAGCGTGGCGGGCTTGGATGCCGGAGAACCCGCCCCTTTTCCCTCGATCTCGGCGACAAGCCGTGCCACCGCTTCAGTCGCGAGCGCCGCGAAGTCCTGCCGGATCGTGGTGAGCGGCGGTCGGTAGTTCGCGGCATCCGGGACGTCGTCGAAGCCGATCACACTGACGTCCTCCGGAACCTGCCGACCCTGTTCAGCAAGCGCGCGGATGAGGCCGAGCGCCATCTGGTCGTTCGCGCTGAAGACGGCAGTGGCTTCGGTCATGCGAGCGGCGGCAGCGAACCCGGAATCAGCTGACCAGTCACCTCGTACTACCTCACCTTTCCCGCCACCGATAGCTTCCATCGTCTCGCGCCACCCGCGCTCACGCTCGGCCGCCGCGAAAGAGTCTTCGGGACCGGCGAGGTGCCAGACCGCGGTGTGTCCGAGCTCGAGCAAGCTCCTGGTCGCCGCGGCTGCGCCGCCGGCGTGATCGCTGTGCACGATATGAAGATCCGAAGCCGCGGGCGCGTCGACCACGACCAGTCTTAGCCCCTCAGGCGGATCGGCGGCCCGCATCATCGCCGAGGCCTCGTTCAGGACGATCGCACCATCGACACCCTGATCGTGAAGCCGGTCGAAAGCCGTCGCCACGGAGTCGCCGGCGGTGACGACCAGCAGCGCGTAGCCCCGCTGTTCGGCAGCTTCCGCGGTGGCCTGCAGCATCCGCGAGTTGCCGACCGTGGCGAGCGTCGTCACGACGAGACCGATCGTTTGGGTGCGCCCGGTGCGCAGCGCACGTGCGGCCCGATGGGGTCGGTAGCCGAGTTCTGCCATCGCCTTCTCGACGCGGGTGCGGGTGACCGGGTCGACGCGCGGGCTGTCGTTCACGACTCGTGACACGGTCTGACCGGAGACGCCGGCGCGGCTGGCGACCTGCGCCATCGATACCCGTCCGGATGCCGTTCGCCCCACCATGCGCCGCCCTCTCCCGCTCACAACTCCTGAATGTTGACGTTACCACCGCTGAGAAGGTACCGTGTTTACGTGAACATGCAAGAACCTCAGGAGTTGTGCACGAGCGAGCTGAGCGCCGGCGTCATCAAACGAGCCACTACGCTCGCCGACGGCCGAGAGCTCTTCTACTACGACGACCCCGGCACGACCCTTGGCGCCGAGCGCGCGGTTGATGCACGCACCCTCGACCCGCGTCCGGACACAGCGCACATGCGTCTGGACGTGCTCACCGGCGACTGGATCACCGTCGCCGCGAACCGGCAGAACCGCGTCATGATGCCCAGCGCCGACGCCGACCCACTCGCACCGCAGACTCCGACGAACCCCTCTGAGGTCCCGTCGCTCTACGACGTCGCCGTCTTCGAGAACCGTTCTCCGGCCTTTGGCCCCGCACTTCCCGAGGGCTTCGGCGGCGTTCCGGTCGCCGCGAACCCGCCGCGCGGACTCGATGACCTTGCCGCCCTCGGCCTGGAGCGCAGCCGCACCTCGGTCGGCCGTTGCGAGGTCGTCTGCTTCAGCCCTGACCACTCCGGTTCCTTCGGCACCCAGTCGGTCACGCGCGCCCGCACCGTCATCGAGGCCTGGGCCGATCGCACCGCGGCGCTGTCGCAGATCCCCGGCATCGAGCAGGTCTTCCCGTTCGAGAACCGCGGCGAGGCGATCGGCGTCACCCTCCCCCACCCGCACGGCCAGATCTACGCCTACCCGTATGTCACGCCGCGCACCGCCCGCGCGCTGGAGAGCATCGAGCACACGGCACCCGATCTGTACCAGCGCATCCTCGAGTCCGAACAGGCCTCCGAGCGCGTCGTCTTCCGCGGTGAGCACTGGACCGCCTTCGTGCCGTTCGCCGCTCGCTGGCCGCTGGAGGTGCACCTCATGCCGCACCGTCACGTGCCGGACTTCGCCGCAACGACGGTCGCCGAACGCGATGAGCTCGCCCCGCTCTATCTGAAACTCCTGAAGGGCGTCGACGCCCTTTATGAGACCCCCACCCCGTACATCGCTGCCTGGCATCAGGCTCCGGTGAACGTCGGCCGTGAAACGGTGCGCCTGCACCTGCAGCTCACGAGCCCGCGTCGTGCAGCCGACAAGCTGAAGTTCCTCGCCGGTTCCGAAGCCGCGATGTGGGCATGGGCCGCCGAGGTCACGCCCGAGCAGGGCGCCGCCCGCATCCGTGAGGCAATCGAACGCGCAGAGAACGACAGCGCAAAGAACGACAGCGCAGAGGAGCTCACCGCATGACCACCACCACACAGGCACCCGCCGCCCAGGCCGTCGCTCTCTTCGAAGAGCTCACCGGCCACGCACCCGCCGGCGTCTGGTCGGCTCCGGGCCGCGTCAACCTCATCGGCGAACACACCGACTACAACGACGGCTTCGTGCTGCCGTTCGCGATCCCGCACCGCACATATGCCGCAGTCGGCATGCGGGAGGACGGTCGCATTCGCGTCGCATCCACGTTCGCGTCTGAGCCGGTCGAGGTCTCCCTCGACGAACTGACGACGCTGTTCCCCACTGCGACCGGCGCCGAACCCGCCGTTGCCGAATGGGCCGCATACCCGCTCGGCGTCGCCTGGGCACTGCAACTGGCCGGAGCCACCGGCACCGGCGTGGACATCGCCATCGCCTCAGACGTCCCGGTCGGAGCAGGCCTGTCCTCCTCGGCCGCGATCGAGAGTGCCACGGCATCCGCTCTCAACGACCTGTGGAACGCCGGACTCGACCGCACCGCACTTGCGCAGATCGGTCGCCGCTCCGAGAACGAAGCCGTCGGAGCGCCCACCGGAATCATGGACCAGATGGCATCGATGCTCGCCGAGCCCGATGCCGCACTCTTCCTGGACTGCCGCACGCTCGATGCCAACCTCGTCCCCCTGAGCATGACCGAGGCGGGACTGGCAATCCTTGTCATGGACACCCGCGTCTCCCACGCCCACTCCACCGGCGGATACGGCGAGCGTCGCGCCGCCTGCGAGCGCGGGGCTGCAGCCTTCGGCGTCCCGGCACTGCGTGACGTCAGCATCGCCGACCTCGACCGGGCAGCCGAACTGCTCGACGAGGTCACCTTTCGCCGCGTGCGCCACATCGTCACCGAGAACCAGCGCGTGCTCGACACGGTGCGCACCTTCCGTGAGAAGGGACCGCGCGCCGTGGGAGACCTGCTGGTCGCCTCGCACGTATCCATGCGTGACGACTTCGAAATCTCGTCTCCCGAATTGGACGTCGCCGTCGACACGGCCCTGGCCGCGGGCGCGCTCGGCGCGCGGATGACCGGTGGCGGATTCGGTGGTGCGGCCATCGCACTGGTCGAGCAGTCGGCCGTCGAGACAGTGTCGGATGCCGTGACCGCAGCCTTCGCAGCATCCGGGTTCACGGCACCGAACATCTTCACGGTGACTCCCGCCGCCGGCGCCCGCCGCGACGTCTGACGCACCCCAGCGGGCACGGCAGAATAGAGGAATGCGTCGCGCAAGCGGCCGAGAGAGGAAGTCATGTCCTGGATCGTCACCGGCGGCGCCGGCTATATCGGAGCACACGTCGTGCGCGCCCTCGCGGATGCCGGACTCACCCCGGTCGTGCTGGATGACCTCTCCAGCGGGCTGACGTCGTTCGTCCCGGAGGGCGTCGCGTTCGTTCAGGGCAGCATCCTCGATCGCCAACTCGTCGAGAAGACGCTCCGCGAGCACAAGGCCGAAGGCGTGATCCACGTCGCCGGGTTCAAGTACGCCGGAGTCTCGGTGCAGCGCCCGCTGCACACCTACGCCCAGAACGTCGAGGGGACGCGCGTCATCCTCGAGGCGATGGCGGCCGCAGGCGTCAGCAACATCGTGTTCTCCTCCTCCGCCGCAGTCTTCGGCACCCCCGACGTGCCCCTGGTCGTCGAAGAAACCGCCAAGAAGCCGGCGAGCCCTTATGGCGAGTCCAAGCTCATCGGCGAATGGATGCTGCGAGACCTAGCCATCGCGACCGCTGACAGCGAGAATCCGCTGCGGCACACCTCGTTGCGCTACTTCAACGTGGTCGGCTCCGCAGACCCCACCGTCTACGACGTCAGCCCGCACAACCTCTTCCCGATCGTGTTCGAGGCGCTGCTGGCCAACAAGACCCCGAAGATCTTCGGCGACGACTACGACACCCCCGACGGCACCAATGTCCGCGACTACGTGCACGTGGGCGATATCGCCGCAGCGCACGTCGCCGCCGCCAAGCGCATGTCCGCGGGCGGGCCGATCGAAGCCGCGTACAACCTCGGCTCCGGCGATGGGCTGTCCGTCAAGCAGATTATGGATGCCGTCGCCCGTGTGACCGGTATCGACTTCACGCCGGAGATCGGACCGCGCCGCCCGGGAGACCCCGACCGCATCGTTGCCACCGGTGAGCTTGCTGCCCGCGATCTGGACTGGCAGATGCGGTACACGGTCGATCAGATGGTGCAGACCGGCTGGGAAGCGCGCCGCAACGCCGGCTGAGCGATGCTCGTCCGGCCTGCCGTGCTCGCAGATGCCCGCGGCGGCGCTGGCTACGTCACACACTTCGTTCGCAGATGTGCATTTCCTTCGCAGGAATTCAGTAGATTCGTGCGAAGAACGTGCACTTCTGCGAAGCTGGCGCTCGCGATCGAAGGAGACACCGCGTGACTGATACTCCCATTGTCGACACCGCTTCCGGACCGGTGCGCGGTTTCTGGCGCGACCACGGCACCCCCTCAGCATCCGCGGCATTTCTCGGCATCCCGTTCGCCGCACCGCCCATCGGCGATCTGCGTTTCGCCGCACCCGTGCCACCCGAACCGTGGACGGAACCGCTTGATGCCACGAGCTACGGCGCAACACCCCTGCGCGTAACCGGCGCCGACAACCTCATCCCGGAACCTGCCGTCCCCGGCGCGAGCACGCTCAACGTCAACGTTTTCACGCCTTCCCTTCGCCCGGCTGCGGCACCGGGTGACGCGCTTCCGGTGCTCGTGTGGATCCACGGTGGCGGCTACACCGAGGGCTCTCCGGCCAGCCCGTGGTACGACGGCGCGCGCTTCAACCGCGACGGCGTGGTGACCGTTTCGATCTCGTACCGGCTCGGATTCGACGGTTTCGGATTCATCGCGGATGCCCCGCACAACCGCGGAGTGCGCGATTGGGTCGCAGCCCTCGAGTGGGTGCAGCAGAACATCGCGGGCTTCGGCGGCGACCCCGGCCGCGTCACGATCGGTGGACAGTCAGCGGGTGGTGGCGCTGTGCTGACACTGCTCGGGATGCCGTCGGCGCAGCACCTGTTCCACGCGGCGATGTCGTTCTCGGGCGCGGTAGCCGATGTGCCGCTGGACACTGCCCAGCGACGGGGCGAACATCTGGCCCGGTTCGGCGCGGTGACCGCAGACGTCGACGGACTTCGCAGCCTCAGCGAACGCCGCGTCCGGCAGCTGCAGCCGAAAGCCGCTACCCCGCGCAAGGGCATCGGTATGCTCATCGATCTGCTGAACGACGGACTCCCCTGGGG
This sequence comes from Microbacterium wangyouchuni, assembly GCF_051546305.1. NCBI lineage: Bacteria > Bacillati > Actinomycetota > Actinomycetes > Micrococcales > Microbacteriaceae > Microbacterium > Microbacterium wangyouchuni. The sequence goes on along the minus strand of NZ_JBPTMA010000003.1, from coordinate 404,550 downwards.
GCCGATGGTCGACGGTGAACTGATTGCCCGCCCCACCGCCGAGTCCCTGCGCCTCGGGATCGGTGCCGATAAGCCGTTGCTGCTCGGCGCCGCCGACGACGAGTTCACCATGGTCGCCGAGCGCGAAGGCACCAAGGTGCGGTGGATTCCGCCGGCTCTGCTGCTGCGTCCATTCCTCCGACGTCGCGAAACCCGCCGCGCGTATCTGCAGGCCAACACCGCCCAGCGCGCGAAGGGCAGCGCAGCCGTGATCGGTCGATTCATCAGCGACGACATCTTCCGCTCACTGGTTCCTCGGGTCGCCGAGGCGCGTAGCGGAGCGGATGCCGAAACCTGGGTCTACCGATTCTCTTGGGTGTCACCGACGATGGGCTGGGCATGCCACTGCCTTGACGTGCCGTTCTGGTTCGACGGACTCGACCGCGAGCGCGTCGAGCACCTCGCCGGGGACGAGCCGCCGCAGGCATTGGCCGATGAGATGCACCGCTCAGCCGTCGCGTTCATCTCCGGCGGCGGCCCCGGCTGGCCCGCCTGGCACACCGCCCCAGGCATCGCACGGGTGTTCGGAGGAACGGGCGCGGACGTGGCCGAGGACGCCTACGACAGCGTGCTCGCGATCGTCTAGCCGGGCGACCGCCACCGCCTCACAGACCGTGCCCGACGGCCGGGTCGTCAGATCGTCGTGACCTCGGCGTGCGGCATCCGCTTGTGCATCACGCGCACCGCCTCGGGGTTGTCATCCACGAGAACAGCGTTGCGTCCGAGGGCCGATGCCACCGCCCCCGTGGTGCCGCTGCCGGCGAAGAGGTCCAGCACGCGGTCGCCGGGGCGACTCGATGCCTGCACGATCCGCCGCAGGATCCCCTCGGGCTTCTGCGTCGGATATCCGGTCTTTTCGCGCCCCGTGGTCGGCACGATCGTGTGCCACCAGACGTCGGTAGGAAGCTTGCCCCGGGCCGCCTTCTCCGCCGTGACGAGCCCCGGAGCCATATAGGGCTCGCGGTCGATGTCGTCGGCGTTGAACACATGCCGTCCCGGTGTCTTCACGTACACCAGGATCGTGTCGTGCTTGGTCGGCCAGCGCCTCCGGGACTTGGCGCCGTAGTCGTACGACCAGATCAGCTCATTGAGGAAGGAGTCCCGGCCGAACACCGCGTCGAGCATCACCTTCGCGTAGTGCGCCTCCCGGTAATCGAGGTGCAGATACAGGGTGCCGTCGTCGGCGAGTAGCCGCCACGCTTCCTCCAGCCGCGGCATGAGGAAGTCGCCGTAGTCATCGAAGCGGTCGTCGTAGGTGCGCAGCATGCCGCGAACTCGCTCGTACTGGTGCCCGTGGAACCCGTGTCGGATCTCTTTGGCCGGCGCTTCCGCCGGTGCATCCGCCGATGCATCCGTTGCAGAACTCCTGAGAACTTCGCGCGAATCAGCGGATTCGGTGCCGCTGGCCCCCGTTTCCGGCGGTTCTTCAGGAGTTGTGAACCGCTTCGCGGTGACAACCTGCCGCTCCTGCGCCCGGCCGGTGTTGAACGGCGGGTCGAGATACACGAGCGTGAAGGATCCCGACGGCAGCGTCCGCGCCACAGCCAGGTTGTCACCCTCAACAATGGTGACCGCCCCTTCGACCGGCTCAGGGACCGGGGAGGGGATCGGAGAGGGAGCCGGAGAGGGGATCGGCGAGGGCTCAGGGATCGACGCGTCAGCGGCCGGCACGAAGGTCACGGAACGCGGTGCAGCCACGCGTCGGTCGAGAACTTCGACTCGACGAGCGCCTCGGCATCGGCGTACTCGCCAGCCGCGATCGAACCGTCTTCTGCACCGGTGAGCGAACGGAACGTCGTCTTGAAGCTGTCGATGATCTCGGCACGGCTAAGTCCGGTCTGGGTGCGCAGCGGGTCTACCCGCTTGGCGGCAGAGGTCGTGCCCTTATCGCTGAGCTTCTCCTTACCGATGCGCAGCACCTCGGTCATGACCTGGCCATCGATGTCATAGGAGATCGTCGCATGGTGCAGCACGCCACCATTGGCGAGGCGTTTCTGTGCAGCACCGCCGATCTTCCCGGTGGGGCTCGCGATGTCGTTGAGCGGCTGATAGGTGGCCTCGACGCCGACCGCGCGCAGCGCCTGCAGCACCCAGTCATCGAGGAAGGCGTACGAGTCGGCGAACGTCATTCCCTGCACCAGCGATGCCGGCACATACAGCGAGTAGGTGATGATCTGCCCGGCAGCCATCAGCATCGCCCCACCTCCGGAGATGCGCCGCACGACGTCGAAGCCATGGCGCGCAGCACCGTCCGGATCGATCTCATTGCGGTACGACTGGAAGGAGCCGATCACAACGGCGGACGCGTCCCACTCCCAGATGCGCAGGGTCGGGCGCCGTCGCCCCTGGCCGACGCGGGCGGTGAGCACCTCATCCAGGGCGAGGTTTAGCTGCGGCGAAACAGCCTTCTCGTGCACGATCTCCCAGTCGAAATCACGCCAACCGGGTGCGGTGACCAGTGCGCGACGCACAGCAGTGCCGACCGACTCGGGGTTGAAGCCGAGCAACTGCGCGCCGTCCGGCAGCGCCTGTCTGACCGCTGCGGCGATCGTGGTGGCATCCGATTCGGCGGGCAGATCGTTGACCGCCGCGTTGATGGCTTCCAGCGCCGTGTCCGGCTCGAGGAAGAAGTCGCCTGCCAGGCGGAAGTCGGCAAGCTTGCCGTCTCGCACCTCGACATCGACGACGACGAGCTTCCCACCGGGGACTTTGTATTCACCATGCACGACTCCAGCTTAACGCCGGGTGCCGAACGGAGCTGGGTTCAGCGTCGGGGCATCCGCCTGTCGAGCCAGGCCAGCAGGTCTGCGCGCACCTCACCCTGCTGCAGTTCGTTGAAAATCTCGTGGCGGGCATCCGGGTACACGAGAGTGGTGACGTCGGTGAGGCCCGACCTGCTGCGGTAGGCGTCGGCGAGCTTGTGCACGCTGTGCGGTCCGCCGACGGGATCGTCCCGGCCGACCATCAGCAACACCGGGATGTCGCGCCCGAGGTCCTTCTTCGGACGCCCGTAGAGCTTGAGCGCCTCGAACGGTCCGAACAGCTTCAGCAACGGCACGTTGGTTGTCAGCGGGTCCTCGTCGAACGACTTCCAGACGGCCTGGTCCCGGCTGAGCCACTCGTAACCGGTGGCATCGCTGCCCTCCCACCGGGCGTTCAGCGGTGCGGCATTGAGATCGCGAGGGGTGAGCAGCGCCGATCCGGACAGGACGACAGCATCCCACGCCTCCGGATGCTCGTTGAGCAGTTTCTGCGCGAGGAACGACCCCCACGAATGCCCGAAGAGAACGAGCGGAAGATCAGAATGATCCGACCGAATGATCTCGGTCAGTTGCCAGATGGCATCCCGCGCGGCGTTCAGCCCGCCTTTGCCGAGTCGGCCGAGCTTGGCCGGATCCTCGTGCTGGCGGATGCCGGTGCGCCCATGCCCGCGGTGATCATCGGCGTAAACGATGTACCCGGCGGCGGTGAGCGCATCGATCAGAGCCCCGTAGCGGCCAGCATGCTCGCCCACTCCGTGCAGCAGTTGCACGACCGCGCGCGGTGCACCCTCCGCCGCATGGACGTCATAGACGATCGTGACGCCGTGCGCGTCGATGAACTCGCAGGTTACGGGCATGGGTTGAGTCTACGGATGCCGCGGCCCCGTGTCAGCGGAGCACCCTCCGCGTCAGAGTCCCAGTGCTGCTCGCACGGCGAAGGCCGCCTCACGGTCAGTGACCTCGTAGCCGCCGACGCCCTCGGAAGCCGACCCCATCCGCACGCCACTCTCCGCCAACACCGTGCGCTTGGCCGAGAAGTGCAGGGCGTCTACGCCGGTGTTCGCGAGCTCTGCGGCACTGTCCGCGTTCACGCCGCTGCCGGCCATGATCTCGATTCTCGAGTCCGCTGCGGCAGCCAGTGCGCGCAGTATCGCGACGCCCTCAATGGCGGTGGATGCCCCACCCGAGGTGAGCACGCGCGTCAACCCCAGAGCGATCGCGCTCTCCAGTGCCGCCACGGGATCGGCGGTGACATCGATTGCCCGGTGCAGCGTCACTGTCGCATCTCCCGCGGCATCTCGCAGCCGGGCCATGGCATCCAGATCGAGCGCGCCGGCAGCATCCACTGCTCCGATGACGACCCCGGCGGCCCCGGCATGGACGGCGAGTTCCACATCGCGCACCGCGACGGCGATCTCGTCCTGGTCGTAGTGAAAGTCACCGGGCCGCGGACGAATGAGGACATGAACCTCGGGCCCGCTGTCCCCTGCCGCAGTCAGCGCGAGTTCGAGGGTCGCCGGCGACGGGGTCAGCCCGCCCAGCGCGAGCGCCTGGGTCAGTTCGACCCGTGCGGCCCCGACCTCGTGCGCGATGCGCACGCCTGCCGGGTCTTGGACGGCGATCTCGAGCGCGATGTTCACAGCATCCATTCTGCCCCGATCCCGAGCCCTTCCCAGAAAACTTAGTTAGACTACCTAAGCAATGACTGATCCTGACCTTCTGCACGCCACCGCCACTGATCTCCGATTCGCGACGTTCCGCCTCGCCCGCCGCCTGCGCCGCGAGCGCGCCGTTGACACGCTGAGTGACGCCCAGTTCGCCGTGCTCGCCAGCCTCAACAAGCACGGACGCAGCCCCGTGGGCGCCCTCGCCCAGCACGAACGAGTGAGCGCCCCGACGATGTCGAATGCGGTGGATGCCCTGGCAGAAGCCGGACTCGTCGTCCGCGTGCCGGACGAGCAGGATCGCCGCCGGGTCAACATCGAGATCACGGATGCCGGAATCGAGATCGTGACGGCGACCGTGCAGAAGCGCGACGCCGCCCTCGCCGACGCCCTCGCCGAGTTCGACTTCACCGATGAAGAACTGCGCACGCTCCGAGAAGCCGCCGAGCTGATCAGGAAGGTGGCCGAACGATGAGCGCCATGTTCCGGTCCTTCTCGACCTTCAACTATCGAATCTGGTTTCTCGGCGCGCTCGTGTCGAACATCGGTGGTTGGATGCAGGCGACCGCACAGGACTGGGTGGTGCTGACCGAGCTCACCGACAATGACGCCACCGCGATGGGCATCACGATGGCGCTGCAGTTCGGCCCGCCGTTGGCCCTGGTGAGCGTTACGGGCTGGGTCGCGGACCGCTTTGATCGCCGCAAGATCCTGCTGATCACCCAGTCGGTTCTACTGCTGCTCGCCCTCGGCGTGGCCGCCCTGCTGCTGACCGGCGTGATGACTCTTCCGATCATGTTCGGATTCGCCCTGACCTTCGGCATCACGAACGCCTTCGATGCGCCCGCACGCCAGGCCTTCGTGTCTGACATGGTGGCGCTGGAGGATGCGTCGAACGCCGTCGCACTCAACTCAGCATCCTTCAACATGGCACGCCTCATCGGTCCAGCCGTTGGCGGGCTGCTGATCGTTGCAGTTGGCACCGGTTGGGTGTTCGTCCTGAACGCGGCTACCTTCCTCGCCATGCTGATCGCCCTCGTGCTGATCCGCGCCGGCGAACTGCTCCCCCGCATCAAGAGCAAGGGCCGAAACGGACTGGCGGAGGGCTTCCGCTACGTGTGGGGGCGCAGCGACCTCAAGGTCACCTTCGTGATGGTGTTCCTCATCGGCGCCTTCGGGATGAACTTTCCGATCTTCGCCTCGACGATGGCACTGGAGTTCGGCCGCGATGCCGACGGCTACGGCATACTCAGCTCGGTGCTGGCCATCGGCTCGCTCGCCGGGGCTCTGCTCGCGGCCCGCCGCGACCGTGCACGCGTGCGGGTGCTGATCGTCGCCGCCGGCGGGTTCGGTGTCGCATCCATCATCTCGACCTGGATGCCCACGTACTGGTCCTACGCCGCTGTGCTGATCTTCGTCGGCTTCTCCACCGTGTCGATGCTGACCACGGCGAACGGCTACGTGCAGACCACCACCGATCCGGCGCTTCGCGGTCGAGTGCTCGCCCTGTACATGGCTGTCGTGATGGGATCCACTCCGATCGGGGCGCCGATCGCCGGATGGATCACCGATGTCGCCGGCCCCCGCACTGCCATCCTCGTCGGCGGCATCGCCGCGCTGCTGGCCATGGCGATCGGATTCGCGTGGATTCTGGCATCCGGTCGCCTCCGCCGCCAGGAGAACTCGCGGTTCCGGCTGACGCTCGACGAGACCATGCCGGTCTCCGTGGTGCGGATGGATCCTGTGCAGTTCAGCGACGAGGTCGCCGCTTCCACAGCACCCATCCGCACGATCCCGAGAGATTAGCCTCCGGCTCCGCGCCGGAGCGCCGGGTCACTTCGCGCGAAGCTCCAGCGTGCAGCACTTGATTCCGCCGCCGCCGAGCAGCAGCTCGGACAGGTCGACCATGATCGGGTTGTAACCACGATCACGCAGCTGCTGTTCGAACCCCGTCGCACGCGGGGAGATGATGACGTTGCGGCCGTCGCTGGCCGAGTTCAGCCCGAACACCGATCCATCCTCATCCGAAACCAGGATCGCGTCCGGGAACCGCTCCTCCAGGATCGCCCTGCTGGCGTCGTCGAATGCACCGGGCAGGTACGCGATGTTCGCTCGCTCCGGCCCGCCATTGTGCATGCCCTCGACAGGGTCGAGCACGGTGAGAGCGGTATCGAGGTGATAGAAGCGCGGATCGGTCAGGTTCAGCGAGATGACCTCGCGGCCGAAGACCGCGCCGACCTCGCGGTGGCTGTCATCGGTGGAGCGGAATCCGGTGCCGGCGAGGATCGTGTCGCCGACGAGCAGGAAGTCGCCCTCGCCCTCGTTGACCTCTTCTGGCTCGACGGTGTCGTAGCCGTTGGCGCGGAACCAGTCCGAGAAAGCGGGCGCCTCGCCGGCTCGCTCGGTGAAGCGGAACTTCGGAACGTAGGCACGACCGTCAATGACGAAACCGCCGTTGGCCGTGTAGACCATGTCGGGGTAGCCCTCGAGCGGCTCGATCAGCTCGACCTCGTGGCCGAGTTCGAGGTAGAGGTCGTACAGCTGCTGCCACTGCGCGACGGCCTTCTCGGTGTCGGTGGGCAGGGCCGGCTGCATCCACGGGTTGATCGTGTAGCTGACCGTGAAATGCTCCGGCCGGCACATCAGATACCGGCGGTGCTGCGCGGTGCGTGGGGTGGCGGGTGCGGTGATCGTCTCTGGCGTCGACATCATTCTCCTTGAGAGGGATGCGGCGGACGCTGTCCATGGGCCAGGCGGAAGTTCAACCCGCCGCTCATTTCAGAGGGGGCGGGGAAGATGCGACGCTGGCACGCCATGTCTTATTGTGACATCCGGTCCTGGGCGTTCGCCAGCGGCACGGCCGGTTTCCAGCCACGTCAACGATCGCGATGAGCGTCTGCCACTCAGATGACCCCGGCGCTCCAGTCATCCGGATTGCCGAAGCGGTGCGCGGTGATGCTGATCGATTGCTCGTGCACGAACGACAGCAGCTCGATGCGCCCGGCCGATGTCACCTCGCCGTCGTAGACCGCGAGGTCCGGATCGCCGCCGACGGCCTCAGCGAGCGCACGATGCACCCGACCGACAGACTCTGCCGGTCCGACCAGGCGCACGCGCGATGCACGCGGTGGGGCATCCGTAGAAACGGCTGCGAGCGCGTCGGGCTCCCCGGTGCGCGCCATCCGCTCGATCCATTCCGCATCGCTCTCCACCGCGACCGGCACGTCCACCTCAGACAGCGAACGGCGCACCTCCGCGGGAAGCCCGACGGGTGTGGACAGGAAGAAGTTCGAACCGGTGCGGATGCCGGCGACGACGACGCGCAGCAGCTCATGCCATCCGGCATCCCCCGTGGCCCGAATCATCACCGGCACCGGCCGATACCGGAACAGATTGCGCTCCACGCCCAACTGCGAGACGTCGCGGACCTGACCGAACTCGCGGTCCCAGGCGACAGCATCCGACAGCGCCGCCCGGCGCAACCATTCGAAGCTCTCATAATCCAACGACGGCTGCGCCGCCTCGATGAGATCGGTGATCCGGGTGTCGAGGCCGCGCAGGTGCAGCGTGCTGGATGCGGCGCCCCCGCCGAGCGATCGCCAGGAACCGAGCCCGATCAGGTAGTTCGGGCCGCCGGCCTTGGCGCCGGGTCCGACCGAGGATCGCTTCCAACCGCCGAACGGCTGCCGCTGCACGATCGCTCCGGTGATCCCGCGATTGACGTAGAGGTTTCCGGCTTGCACGCCGCCGAGCCACTCCTCCAGATCCCGCGGGTTCTGGGTGTGCAGCCCCGCCGTCAGCCCGTACGCGACCGCGTTCTGAATCTCGATCGCCTGGCCCAGCGTCGGTGCGTGCATGATGCCGAGCACCGGGCCGAAGAACTCCTCCCGATGAAACCGCGAGCCCGGCTGCACGCCCACGCGCACTCCCGGGCGCCACAGTCGCCCACTCTCGTCTCCGGCGACCGGCTCCGGCTTGATCAGCCATTGTTCCTCGCCTTCGAGCTCGTTCAGCGCCCAGGCGAGCTTGCCCTGCGGCTTCTCGATGACCGGGCCGACCTCGGTGAGCGGATCCGTCGGCCAGCCCACATGCAGTGAGCGCACGGCATCCTTCAGCTGACGTGCGAAGCGCTGGGATCGCCCGACCGGGCCGACCAGGATCGCCAGCGACGCGGCCGAGCATTTCTGCCCGGCGTGTCCGAATGCGCTCTTCACGAGGTCGGCGACCGCGAGATCCAGATCGGCCGACGGCGTGACCACGATCGCGTTCTTGCCACTGGTCTCAGCCAGCAGCGGCAGATCCGGGCGCCAGGATCGGAACAGCGCTGCCGTTTCCCACGAGCCGGTGAGGATGACGCGGTCCACCACCTCGTGCGCGATGAGTTCGCGGCCGAGATCTCCCTCTTCGATATCGACGAGGGCGAGCACATCCCGCGGGACCCCGGCCTCCCACAGAGCTTCGGCGACCACAGCCGCGCACCGGCGGGCCTCGGGCGCCGGTTTGAAGATGACACCCGACCCCGCGGCGAGCGCGGCGAGAACTCCGCCGGCGGGGATGGCGAGCGGGAAGTTCCACGGGGGTGTGACAACTGTGACCCGCGCCGGCACGAATCCCGCACCGGCAACGCTGTCGAGCTCGCGCGCCTTCGCCGCGTAGTACCGGGCGAAATCGACCGCCTCACTGACTTCGGTGTCGGCTTCGGGGAGCACCTTTCCGGTTTCGGATGCGGCGACCTCGATCAGCTCCGCACGACGGGATTCGAGTGCGGCGGCGGCACGGATCAGGGTTTCCGCGCGCTCGGCAGCCGGGCGCGATCCCCACGCCTGTGCAGCCGCGCGCGTGCGGGTGATGGTCTGCTCCAGCAGCGCGGAATCGTCGATCCGCGCTGCACGCAGGGTGGCATCTCCCGCCGTCGACGATTCGATGCGCGATCGGATGCTGTGTGCCCACTCTCGATTCGCGAGCAGGGCAGGGTCGCTGTCGGTGGTGTTCACGAAGCCAGGCGCCCCGGCGGATGCGGCATCCACCTCGCGCCGGGAGTACACCGCCGTCTCCACAAAAGCGTCGCCGGACGAGCCGCGCCCGATGCTGAGCACCGCCTGTGTGAGATCCTCGTCCTGCGCCTGAGCGGGGACGCCGGGGCGCAGCGACTCGTGCACGGGAGACGTGCGATTCTGCGTGCGCCGGCTGACGTTTCGGAGTGTTCGATCGGCTTTGCGCTTCAGCCCCTGCAGGAACCGGTCCCGCTCGCGATCGAACAGACTCGCATCGCTGTGCAGGTGGAATGCCGCGGAAAGGAAGTTCTCCGACGCCGCGTTCTCCTCGAGTCGCCGCACGAGATAGCTGATCGCGACATCGAACTCGTCAGGTTTGACGACGGGAACGTACAGCAGCACCGGTCCGACGTCACGCGACACCGCCTGCATCTGTCCCTGTGTCATCCCCAGCAGCATTTCGAACTCGACGTCGTTTTGGACATCACGCTCGCCGGCCAGCAACCAGGCGTAAGCGATGGTGAAGAGGTTGTGGCCTGCTACTCCGATGCGCACCGCCTCGGTGTGCTCCGGGCGCAGCGCCTCATCCAGCATCCGCAGATAGTTCGCATCTGTGTCGAGCTTGGTCTCGTAGGTGGCCTGCGGCCACCCGTGCATCACAGCATCCACGCGTTCCATCGCGAGGTTCGCACCCTTGACCAGACGGATCTTGATCGGCGCTCCACCATGCTCGACACGGATCTTCGCCCATGCGGTCAGCTCGCGAAGCGCCGACATCGCGTCGGGTAGATACGCCTGCAACACGATTCCGGCGTCCAGCAGCACCAACCGGGGGTCCTCGAGGATGCGCGTGAACACGGCGATCGTCAGGTCGAGGTCGCGGTATTCCTCCATGTCGAGGTTGATGAAGGTTCCGGTCTTCGCCGCCGTGACGTACAGCGGCAGCAGCCGCTCGGACACCGTATCGACGATTTCATCGAACGCCCACAGCGAGATGTGGCTGATGACGGATGACACCTTCACCGAGACGTAATCGACATCCTCACGCCGGATCAGATCATGGATGCCGTCGAGCCGCCGCCGCGCTTCGGCTTCACCGAGCACGGCCTCGCCCAGCAGATTGAGGTTCAGTCGCGCACCATCGGAGCGCAGCTTCTCGATGGCCGCGGTGAGTTTGGCCGGCCGCGCGTCGACGACCAGATGCCCGACCATCTCGCGCAGCACCCGGCGCGCGATCGGCACGGTGGGCGTGGGGAGCACGGGGGCGATACCGCCGCCGATGCGTACGGCGCTGCGCAGATACCAGGGCAGGAAGTCGGGGACGATAGGAGCGATGCGCTGCAATTGCGAAGCGGCGGCGCTCAGGCTCTCCGGTCGCATGACACCGTCGACGAATCCGAGCGTGAACGGCAGGCCGTTCTTGTCCTGCAGCAGGTCCGCCAGACGCGCCGCGGCCGGGTCGACCTCGGCCTCGGCGGCTTCGGTGGCCCATCGGCGTGCGAGTTCGACCGATTGATCGGCGAGCGAGACGGCGCCTGGCGCTGACGACTCTGACATATCTTCAGCCTAAGAGCGCCGAGCCCTCGGCGGAGGGTGACACACAGCGGCAAGGATGCTTCTTCCCCGCTTTTCTCCGCTCCTGGTTTTCCGGGGTTCTATGCTGGATCCGTGACACCGGCTGAGGGGGACAAACCGGCCGCGGGAGACCAGAGTCTCGCCGCGGCTCTCGGCGGCAGCTCTTCTGCGTCCAAGCCGGGCACCCCGATCACCCCCGGCGGGCCAGCTGGAGCCAGCCCCAGCGCCCGCGCGGCGGCGACCGTTGCCGCCGCACCCACGATGCCCGGGGTTGCGCCCGCGGCATCGGGAGGCAAGCGCACCCTCGCCCAGCGCGCCATCGACCGGGTGCCGGTGAAGTGGCTCAGCACCGCGGCGCTCGTGGTGTTCCTCGGTGTGACGGCCCTGTTCGGAGGGCTCGAATCGGCACCGATGCCGCAGACACCGGTGATCGCAGCCGGCGACACCTTCATCGGCGGCGAACTGGAGATGACGCCGATGCGCCTGACGGTCATCGACAAGCTGAACAGCACGGGCATCATCCCCACACCCGGCGAGCAGCGCATCCTCAGCCTCGTCATGGATGTCCGCAATCTGAGCGAGTTCGCACGGGCGTCCAGCACGGACAGCGTGTTCGGGCTGACCAGAGTTGAAGGGCTGCAGGATGTCCTCGAATCCACCGGGATGACCGAGCTGCAAGTGATGAGCGGGCTCTCCCCGTCGCTCGCACGCCTGGACGACGGCACCCTCAACCCGTGGCTGCAACCGGAGATTCCGGTGCGCGTCGTGCTCAGCTGGGCGGTGCCCGTCGATGCATTCAGCGACGGCGACTCGATGCGCCTCGCACTGCCGACGTCGACCCGCCGCATGGGTCAGTCCGTGCTCTACGGCGTCTACTGGTCTGACCAGCACACCGGCGCCTATGTCGACCTCGCGATCGAAGACCTCGGGAAGGGAGAAGCTGAATGAACCAGCTGAAGATCTGGCTGGCGACCATCGTGCTGCTCGTTGCGGCCGCAGTCGTGTCCGCAATCGCCCCTGCCGAGGACGCCGAGGTTGCGCCATTCGTCGTCAGCGGCGAGATCGGCGAGCAGGTCGCCGGACGTGATCTCGTCGCCACGGTGACCGATGCCCGCACGGCAACCACTGTCACCGGCGATGAGAATTCCTCTGGCGAAACCACCTGGGCCGCCGACGGGAACTGGCTCGTTGTCGATCTGGATGCCGCGAGCGTGACCGGCCTACGGATCGTGTACATCACCGGCGCCGTGAACCTGGGAAACGCCGTGTTCGAGTTCGACGGGCGAGAGTATCGCGCCACCGAGCGCACGCCGTCGATGCTCAATGTGCGACTGAACCCGGGTGTCCCCCGACATGGCTCGCTCGCCTTCGAGCTGCCGGAGCTCACCGGCGCCGGGATGCTGAAGCTGTCGCTCAGCAGCGACACCAGGGCAGACTCTGTGCTCGAGATCCCGATCGATCTCGACGAGATCAGCCCGGTCTCCGAGGTGCAAGTCATCGAGTCGGAGTGGATCCGATGACCGGCTGGTGGCGGCGCAATGCCGTGGCGCTCGGGGCGCTCGCCCTACTCACTCCCGTCACCTTCGGCGCTCTCACCTGGGATGGCTGGCAGAACCAGAACCTGTTCAAGAACACGATTCCGATCGATGTCGAAGACGGCGACACCGTAGAGCTCCTCGACACGAGCTGGGGCCCGATCCGGGCATCCGAGATCGCCGACACCTCCGGTTTCGACATGCCAGCAGATGCGAGGATCATCGCCGCGCTGATCCCCGTCGACCCGCACGGCGCTGGGCCGTCGTGCACCGCGCCGACGCTCGTGCAGCAGAGCACCGGCATCCGGTTCCCCGAGTCTCGTGATGAGATCGGCCTGGGCTATTCCGCCGAGGAGCCGACCACCTGCGTCACGGACGGCGAGAATCGGGTTCTGCCCTACGAGATGATCGTGCCGTTCGTCGTCCCATCCGACACCGAAGGCCCGTTCTGGGTGGAGATCGCATCGGTGGATGCCGTCCCCTCGGTGATCCGCTTCTCGATCGATCCCTGATCAGGCTTCTTGCGCAACTGTCCGAGTGTGCTGTCGTAGGCGCCGCTGACGACGGCTATGCGCAAAGGCTCGAGCAGGAGCGGAACGAGCAGGAACAGCGCGGGGCCGTACACCCGCCAGAAGTCGCTCAGATCCTGCGGCCCGATGATGCGGCTGAGGAGCCACTGCAGCGAGGGGTCCAGTGCCAGCACGATCGTGTACAGCAGCACGTATGAGGCGATGAGCACCGGCCCCGCCCGCCACATGAGTACAAGTGCGTTGACGATGGGACGGAAGCGGGATGTGAACTCACCGGCGATCTCACCCAGCCAGCGCACGATCGTGTTCGGCACCTTCTCGAGGCGCTTCTTTGTGCCTTCGCTGAACCTCTTCTGAAAGCCGGGCTGTTCAGCCTCGATCGCCTGTCCGTAGATGACCCCGGCAATCGTCAGCCAGGCCAGCGGCTGTACGAGAAGGCCCGCGACGTTGCCGACGATCACGCCGATGGCATCCCACAGCCAGGCGACCGGGACTAGCCAGGCGCCGAGCCATTCATGGATGTCCCCGAGCCACACCATCGCGATCCGCGAATCGACCCAGGCCCCGAGCGCCGCGAAACCGTCGCTGATGAGGAACAGCGAGAAGAACACCCAGACGGCTTCGAAGTAGACCGCGAGCAGCGTGGTCCACTTCGGCAGCTTCGCGCCGAACCGCTTGAACGCCCAACGCGCAGAGAACGCGGAGACGATCGTGAACAATGACAGCACCGTGACGTTGAGCTGGAGGACGGCTCCCGCTGCCAGCGGTTCCGTCCCGTCGACGAGCGCCTGCCAGGCGAGGCCCGATCTGATCGCCAGCGCGCGCTGCGCGTAGGAATCAACGTCGTCCTGCAGGAAACCCCACGCCGTATAAATCGCGAAGAACGGCAGGATGCTGGCGAGCAGGGTGAGGCTGAACGTGCGGCGCCGTTCGACGCCGCTCTCCGGGAGAGGGGCGATCGCCTGCAGTTCACGCAGCGCATCGCGCACGACGAGGAACATTGCAACGAACGCGATGAGCTTGGCGAGGATCGCGAGAGGAAGCAGCAGGAAGCCGATCGCGGCGTTCGTCGCTCCCGCGTAGGCTGCGCCGATGATGCCGAAATAATGCACCAGGGTACCGCCGAGGTACCACGCGAGAAGCGCCGGCCAGCGGGCAAGAAGCACGCGGCCGGTCGTGGCGAGGAGCGGGATCACGAGATAACGCTAGCGCCGAGAGCGCGCAGATGGCTACTGCCGGACGTCACGACCAGATACTGGGGGCAGCGATGCGCGTCGACGGCAGTGCCGACGCGTCGGCCCACTCGTGCATCCAGTCCGCGACTTCCGGCATCCCTTCGGGGCGTCCGATGGCGTCGAACAGTTCCTGGTGCGAGAGGGTGCCGCCGGAGCGTTTCAGCATCCGTGCCCGCACGATGGCGCGCGCATAGATCTCGCCGTCAACGACCGCGCGGTGCTCGAGGTAGATCGCCTTGTCATCGTGACCGATCAGGCGCGATTCGACGTCGAAGCGCTGCCAGAGCCGGAGGGACTTACGGAAAGTCACCGTCTCCGATGAGACGACCGCATACCAACCATGCTTCCTCATCGCGTCGCTCATGCCCGTGCGCACGAGCAGATCCCACCGACCGAGGTCGAACAGCGACAGATACCGGCCGTTGTTCATGTGCCGGAGCAGGTCGAGGTCGGTGGGCAGCGTTGTCACGCGCACCCGTGCCACAGCGGTGGGCGGGAGCCGTCCCTCACGGCCGAGGCGACGGCGCGCTCGCCACATCACAAGCAGGGTTCGCCAGATCACGTTCACGAGGGTAGATCGTAGCCACTGACCTATGTTCTGGGAATTCGATTGTGGTATTTCCACAGTGGGGCTGCTCGATTTCCCGTTCGCGCAGGTCGCGCGTAGAGTCGCGGCATGAGCGCCGAAGCCCAGCCTGAAATCATTGTCCGTCCGGTCCGTGATGTGGATGCGGAAGCACTGGGACGCGTGCACGCCAAGTGCTGGCACGAGACCTATGACCACCTGATCAGCACTGCCGCCCTCGAGAAGGTTTCCCCCCGACGGCTGGCCGACCTGTGGACGCACTGGGCTGCCCAGGGCGACGACTTCCACATGAGCGCCGCCCTCGTCGATGGCGAGATCGTCGGTTTCGTCGGTTCCGGCCCCTCCCGCGATCGGGATGCCCCCGCGTTCCGCGAGCTGTACTTCATCTACCTGATCTCCGCATTCCATGGCACCGGCCTCGGCCAGAAGCTGTTCGACGCGGCCGTCGAGAAGGACGAGCCGCTGTACCTCTGGGTCGCCGAGGACAACCCTCGCGCGCACCGCTTCTACACCCGCAACGGTTTCGCGCTCGATGGCGCAACTCACACCGAGCCGTTCCTCGGCGAGACGCTGACCGAAGTGCGGTTCGTGCGGTCCTGAGGCGTGTCAGCGCGTTGATTGGATGAAGCGCAGCAGCTCCGTTGTGAACACGTCGTTGTCGTCGCCCGCAATCATGTGACCCGCGGCCTGCACCTCGACAGCCCGGGCGTGCGGGATGAGTTCCTGCATGTGGAGCAGGCCCTCATCGCTGACGATGTCGGACTGCGCACCACGCACAAGCAGCGTGGGAACCGTGATATTCCGGGCCGCCGCAGTCGCACGCTCGTAGCGGATCTCCCGCTCCGGTTCAGTGCCACGGGACATCACCTTCGGGTCCCAATGCCAATGCCAGCGCCCGTCTGCGCGCAGAACCAGGTTCTTACGCAGTCCATCGAGCGACTTCGGACGCGGCCGGTGCGGGTTGTATGCGGCGATGGCATCGGATGCCTCTTGGAGTGAGCCGAATCCGTTCGGAGCACTCGACATGAACGCTTGGATACGACTCGCGCCCGCCGCTTCAACCTTCGCCACGATGTCGACCAGAACGAGCGCGCGGCTGATCGGACCGCGCTCACCCTCAGCGATGAGAGAGGTCATCCCGCCCATTGAGGCGCCGACGAGGATCGGCGCCTCGCCGATCTGCTCGATGATCTCGAGAACGTCGTCGACCAGCGCCGAGGCGGAGTAGTCCCCCGTCGGTGAACGGTCGCTGTCACCGTGCCCGCGTGCATCGAACGCGTACGAGGACCAGCCCTCCTCCGCGAGCCACTCCCCCGTGCGGCGCCACGAATGTCGGCGTTGTCCTCCGCCGTGCAGTAACAGCACACTGCCCTGCATGTCGGTCGCCGCGGGCCAGTAGTCGCCGGCCAAGGTGATGCCGTGACTGTGCACCCGCACCGGTTGCGACCGAGCGTCAGGTGCAGACATCAGCGGGCGGAGACGTTGCCGAACAGCTTCGCAATGGGCGCCAGCACCATCGGACGCGCGGCGACCCAGGCTGCGGCGATCACGACGAGCGATGCCACCAGCATCCAGAACCCGGTCCAGTTGTCTGCGTAGGCGGCGCCATCGACGGAGCCCTGCGCGGCATACATGTGGTTCAGGTTACGCAGCGCACCGGTGGTGAGCACGAGAGCGACGTGGATGAAGATGAACACGACGAAGTAGAGCATCACCGGGAAGTGCAGCGCACGCGCCCACTCAACCGGATAGGCCTTGTTCAGCTTCGTCGCATTCTTCGGCCACAGTCCACTCATCCGCACACCGGTAATAGCGGCGAGAGGAGCGGCGATGAAGATCGTCGTGCCGTAGGCGAGCTGCTGCAGCGAGTTGTAGTTCACCCAACCGTTCTCGGTCGGCCAGTCCAACGACACGTACTGCAGCGCAGCCGACAGGGCGTTCGGGAAGACTTCCCAGCTGGTGGGGATCACGCGCATCCACTGTCCGGTCACGAACAGCAGGATCACGAAGACAATGCCATTCACGAGCCACAGGATGTCGAGCGCCTGATGGAACCAGAGCGTCAGGCTGATCTTGGTCTTCGCGTTTCCGCGCGCGGTCCAAAACGCCGTCGGGCGCTCGTCATGACGCACGCTGAGGCCCGAGCGGATGATCAGCACCATCAGGAACACGTTGAAGAAGTGCTGCCAGCCGAGCCACCCGGGGAACCCGACCGGCGCCCCCTCGGGCAGGTGGTATTCGCCGGGGTAGGTCGTGAGGAAGTCCTGCATGAACGTCAGGGTGAGGAACCAGCGAACGAACACCACGGCCATCGCCGCGGCTCCGAGCAGGCCGAGGCCACCGATGATTACGGTGCCGGCCCACTGTGCCTTCGTGAACGGGCCGATGCGCTCGGGCTCCGGTTCCGGCGCCAGATGCGTGAACGCATACTTGCCGGGGAAGACCGTCTGCGGGAACGGCAGCGGATCGCTCACATCGAGCGATACCAGCGCGCCTGCGGCAGCCGGTTCGCCGGATGCTACGGCCGCAGTTGATTCGGTAGCCTCGACCGCTGAGCCTGCTTCGGTCCCTGTGCCTGCTTCGGGCCCTGAGTCTGTCGAAGGGTCCGATACCCGCGCAGCCACACTCGTACCAGCGGGTGGCCACGACTCGCCGCCCGGCGTGCGAGGAAGGCCGCGGCGCAGCGCGGTTCCGCCGACGGTAGATGTGGCAGCGGCAGGAGCTGCGGCAGCCACAGGGGCGTTGGTAGCGGTGGGAGCAGCAGCGGCTGCGACCGGGGCGGCGGCAACTACAGGAGCAGTGGCATCCGAAGCCGGACTTGCCGCCGGAGCAGCATCTGCGCGAGGCCACGGCTCGCCACCGGGCGTGCGCGGCAGTCCGCGACGAAGATTCTGCACGACGCCTGAGCCACTCGAGCTGTTCCCTGAACCGCCCTGACCGGCCCCTGAACCCGTCGAAGGGTTCGGCCCAGAAGTATCGGACACTTCGACAGGCTCAGCGACCGAGACCTGCGACTCAGCGGCCGATACTTCCTGCACACTGGCGGGCGCGACGGCCTCAGCCACAGCATCCGCGACTTCGATGTCGCCGGCCGGAGGCCAGGGCTCGCCACCGATTACACGCGGCAGCCCGCGCCGCAGCATCCGCGTCGCCATGACTACTTCTTCCGCGCTTCGAGCGCCTCGATCACCTGCGGCACGATGGTGAACACGTCACCGACGATGCCGAAGTCGGCGACGTCGAAGATCGGCGCCTCACCGTCCTTGTTGATCGCCACGATGTTCTTCGCGGTCTGCATACCGGCACGGTGCTGGATCGCACCAGAAATTCCGAGTGCGATATACAGCTGCGGCGCCACCGAAACACCGGTCTGACCGACCTGATGCGCGTACGGGATGTACCCGGCATCGACCGCCGCGCGCGAAGCGCCCACCGCAGCGCCGAGCGCGTCGGCCAGCTGTTCGACGAGCACGAACTTCTCCTTCGAGCCGAGCCCGCGGCCGCCAGAGACAACCTTCGCCGCGCCCCGCAGATCCGGGCGAGACGACGCCACCTCGACGACCTCGACCGCACCGGCAGTTGCCGCAGCAGCACCAGACGCCGTGACCTCGAGAGCCTCAACCGTCGGCGAAGCGACAGCCTCGGCGCGAGCATCCACCGCGCCCTGGCGGACGGTGATGACCGGCGCACCATACGTCGGCGCCGAATCAACCAGATAGGCACCGCCATAAACCGAATGGTTGGCGACAATGCCCTCGTCATCGCGGGTCACGCCGATCGCGTCGATCGACAGGGCGAGCTTCTCGCGCACCGCGAAACGACCCGCGACATCACGACCGGCGATCGAGTTCGACACCAGCACGGCGTCGGGTTGAACGCGTTGGAATGCCGCCTGCAGCGCATCAACCACCGGCACGGTGAGCGATCCGGCGTCAGCGTCGGCGGTCAACACGATGGATGCACCAGCAGCGGCCGCGGCATCCACCGCAGCCTGCGAGCCTCCGGCAACCACAGCGACCGGCGAGCCGATCAGGGATGCGGCGCCGATCAGCGCAGCAGTTGAGGTCGCAGCGTCTCCGGCGGGAGTCACATCCACCAGCACGAGGATCGAGTTGTCGGGGTAGCTCATCGTCACACCAGCCTGTTCTGCACGAGGTACTCGACCAGCTTCGCGCCGGCGTCGCCCTCATCGGTGATCTTCACGCCCGCTGCACGCGGGGGCTTCTCGGACACAGTCGTCATGATCGTGCGGGGCGCCGCGGCCGGGTCCGCAGAGACGCCGAGATCATCGAGCGACAGCGTCTCGAGTGGCTTCTTCTTCGCCGCCATGATGCCCTTGAAGTTCGGGAACCGGGCATCCGGCAAAGCCTCGGTGATCGAGATGACGGCCGGGAATGACACCGACACCGGCTGCGTCCCATCGTCGGCGGCACGGGAGCCGTTCACGCCATCGGCGGTGATCTCAACCGCGCTGAGCGCGGTCGCCTGTGCGTAGCCGAGGTGCTCGGCGAGCATCGCCGGGATCATCCCGCCGGAACCGTCCGTGGACAGGTTTCCCGTGATGACCAGATCAGGCTCTGCACGGCGGATAGCCGCGGCCAGCACTTCAGCGGTCAGCCCCAGGTCTGCGCCGGCGAGCTGCTCGTCGACGATGTGCACAGCGGATGCTGCGCCGATCGCGAGCGCGCGACGGATGGATGCTGTGGACGACTCCGGAGCCATCGCGAGAGCGACCACTTCAGTGCCGTCCGCCTTACCGGCATAGGAGAGGGCAACCTCAAGCGCACGCTCGGTGATCTCATCCAAGACCACGTCACCAGCCGCACGATCGGCCAGTCCCGTCTCGAGATTCAGCTTGCGATCGCCATAGGTGTCCGGCACCTCTTTGACCAGGACGAAGATCTTCATCGAATGCTCCTCACGACACGGCCGAGTCTAACTGCATCCGGGTCAATGTAGCCAAACTGAGCCGTTCTCTCCATAATGATCCTGCCTGAGCGCGCTGAATGTATACACACTGCACGATTCCGGATGCCCGCGCGGCAACCAGTAGCGTAGAGCTGTGTCCCGATCCCGTCCGCTCCCGATCGATCCGCTCGCCGAGGCGAAGCGCCAGTGGCTGGAGCACGGGTGGACGGATGCCGCAGACGGCATGACTGCCGTCATCTCAGTTATGCGAGCGCAGCAGCTGCTGCTGGCGCGAGTGGATACATCGCTGAAACCGTTCGGACTCTCGTTCGCGCGATACGAGGTACTGCGACTGCTGGCTTTCAGCCGTTCCGGCGTCCTTCCGCTCTCGAGCGTCGTCGCCCGGCTGCAGGTGCACGCGACCAGCGTCACCAGCACGGCGGAGCGGCTCGTGCGCGACGGCTTGATCACGCGTGAACCCCATCCGCATGACGGGCGAGCGGCGATGCTCTCTCTCACCGCAGCCGGCCGGGATCTGGCCGAACGAGCAACGGTTGCCCTGAATGAAGAGGTCTTCGCGGCTCCGGGGATGACCCCTGCAGATGCCGCCGACCTCGTCGCCATCGTCGCTCGGCTGCGCCGCGATGCGGGCGACTTCACCGACCCGCGTCCGCAGCCCGATCCGCTCTGATGGCGCAGTTCGCGCTCGAGCGCGTCATCCGCGCGGCGCCCGCCGATGTGTTCGCGGCCTCCCTCGACCCGGCCCTGCATGTCGAATCGATGGCACGGTACGGCGAGACGATGGTCGCGGGTCCTGCGGGCGGCGTGTTCACCGAGGGCTCGACGGTGACCTGGCGCGCACGCCATTTCGGAGTGCCGTTTCACCTCAGCACTGTTGTGTTCGATATCGATGAGCCACACCGCTTCTGCGATCGGCAGACGAAGGGGCCGTTCGCAGATTTTCAGCACGAGCATGTTTTTCAGGAGCATCCGGACGGTACGCTGATGAGGGACACCGTCACGTTCCGCTCCCCGTTCGGCCCAATCGGCACGCTTGTCGACCGCCTGTTCTTGCGTGAGTACATGCGCCGTTTGATCGACGAGCGCAATGATGCGCTGGCCACGGCGCTGGAAGGGCGAGGCACATAATCCACCCGCGATGTCCGATCTGGACATCAACATGGACAGCGCGAGGAGATCTCGCGGCTGATGCTGAGCCGACCCAGCCATCAACGGCGGCCACCTAAGGCGCTCACCGCGTTGTTTGTGAACCACGCCCTGATTCATGATTCAGAGAGCGGAGACGGCCAGCCGTCTGAGAACTGCGGCTTCCGCTTCTCGGTGAACGCGCGTGGCCCCTCCATCATGTCGCCCGACAGGAGAACCCGATGAATCACTGCTTCGTAGTACCGTTGCTGCTCGGCCAACTGCGCGTCGCGCCAATATCTCAGCACCTGTTTGGATCCCCACACCGCTGAAGGCGAGTGCGCGGCGATCGCATGCGCGCGCGACAGAGCGGCGTCGAGAAGTTGGTGGTGCTCCACGATCTCCTGCACTAGCCCGAGCTGCAGCGCACGCTGCGCGTCGAGACGTGTTCCCGCCAGCAGCATGTCAGCGGCCACGCTGTACGGCACGAGTCGGGGCAGCACGTTCACAGCGACGCCCGCGAGGAATCCGTGCTTGACCTCGAAAGCACCGAACCACGCTTCAGGCGTGCACAGACGAATGTCGCACGACAGCGCCAGTTCGAGACCACCCGAAACGGCGAGTCCGTTGATGGCGGCGATAACCGGCTTCTCGCACGCTGCCACCCCGCAAATGTCCGGCGACGGCGAAACTGGCAGTGTCGGCGCAACACTCGAACCGGCGTCAGCCATCTCCTTCAGATCGAACCCGGAGCAGAACGCATCGACTCCGGCCGCCGTGATGATGGCGACGCGCTGGGTAACATCTCGTTGGAACTCCATTACTCCCGCAGTGAGAGCTGCGACGACCTCACGACCGAGAGCGTTTCGCCGCTCTATCCGATCGATCGTGAACACCGTTGTCGCGCCGTCACGATCGACCCTCAATTCAGACATCTCTACCACTCCTTACGATGATTTCGCCGTGCGTCTTTCACGCGGCCAGTTCGCGCAGGTCTGCGATGCGACTGCCGCTCGCCACCGGCACCCGGAAGCGCATGAACCTGCCGGCGATCCCCTGCGCCACGACACCGACAACCCGATCATCGACCGTGTAAGCGACGATGAATCTACTCTTCTCGTCAAGCAGGACGTGCTCCGTGGCTCCTGGTCGGAGGTGTCCGAGCATCTGGATCTTCGTGCCGTAGAGGTCGGTCCACAGATAGTCGACACGCGGAATCGGTGACGGCCGCTTGCCGAGCAGATGGCGGGCGAGCCCATCCGCTTGTTCCGTGGCGCTGGTCCAATGCTCCACCCTGTGCGTGGACCCGTCGGCTTCACGTCGACGGGCAACGTCACCGATCGCCCAGATGCGAGAATCGGCAGTCCGACCATGCGCATCGACGATCACACCGTCGATGATCTCGAGGCCTGAATCCTCGAGCCATCCAGTGGTTGGGTTCGATCCCACGCCGATCACTGCGAGATCCGATGCGATCACCTGGCCGTCCGCGAGCTCGACGCGCACGCCCTCGTCATCGGCCTCAAGATCAACGACACGGCTCAGCGGCCGCACGCGCACGCCGCGCTCCTCGTGCAGCCGGGAAATACGTGCGCCGGCCCACGGGCCCATCGCGTTCTGCAACGCGAACCGTGTGGACGAGATAAGTTCGACATCCCGTCCCAGCTCGCGCGCCGATGCCGCGATCTCGCTGCCAATGAACCCGGAACCGATCACCGTGAGAGATCGGGCGCCGTCAAGCGCCTCACGGAGATCCAGACACTCAACCGAGGTGTGCAGCGTATGCACCCGCGCACCGAGCGGAGCGGAACCCAAGACTCGCGGTCGCACTCCAGTGGCGATCACCAGAGTGTCATACGGCACCTGGACGCCCGACGACGTGCGCACGACTTGCCGCGGGCGATCGATTCCCGTGGCGCGAAGACCGGCGCGGAAGACGATCTCCCGTGCGGCGAGGTCCTCCTCCGAGTTGAGGAGGATGTCGTCTATCTCGCGCACGGACGAGAGCACTTCCTTCGACAGCAGCGGACGATGGTAAGGCGGGTGCAGCTCGTCGCCGAGAAGTGTCACCGGCCCGTCGTATCCTCCCAACCGAAGCGCGTCCGCGAACCGTCCACCGGCTGCGCCACCACCGACGATCACGACGCGCCCGAGCTCGCCGACTCCGGTCTCGGCCACAGCGCTCATTCCCGCTTCAACAACGCGATGGCTCGCGCAGGGCAGACTTCGATGGCTTCCTCGATGTCTTCGATCCGGTCTTCATCCGGATGCGCGACAAGAAGCTCCACGATGCCGTCTTCGTCTCGCTGGGTAAAGATATCCGGCGCCACGAACACACACTGACCAGCACCCACGCACGTCACCTGATTTACTTCGACCGTGTACTCGTGCGTGCCGCTCTCGTTTGTCACGGTTGCCCCTTCCGACTCTGTCATGGTTGTTATCCTTCCGGTCCTCAGAACGTGATCGGCATCTTGTCGATGATGTACACGATCGTGTCCTCGCGGTACGGCAGTTCCTCCTGTGGCATAGCGAGTGCGATGCTCGGGAGGCGGCGGTACAGCGTCGAGTACACGACCTGCATCTCCACTCTGGCCAGGGACTGCCCTGCGCACTGGTGCGTGCCGAAACCGAAGGCGTTGTGGCGCCGTGCTTCCTTGCGCTCCAGGTCGAGGCGGTCAGGGTCCTCGAACATGTCGGGGTCACGCGAGGACTGGTGGTCGAGCGCGATCACACCCTCACCTGCGCGGATGAGCTGCCCGCCAACCTCCATGTCCTCCAGCGCGAGACGGCGCCGGCCGGTCTGCGTCGGAGCGATGTAGCGGAACATCTCCTCGGTGGCGTTGGCGATGAACTTCGCATCGTCGCTGCGCTCGATGATCATCGCCAGCTGGTCGGGGTTATTAAGCAGCGCGATCGTGCCGAACAGGATCATCGATGTCGAGGTGTCGTGCGCGGCCGAGACCAGGCCGACCACGGTGCCGACCAGCTCCTCGCGGGTCATCACACCACCGCCGACGCCCTCCTCAAGGAAATGCGAGATCACGTCGTCCTGCGGCTCTGCCTCCCGGTCTGCGACGAGCTTGTCCGCGTATGCGGTCAGCTCCTGCATCGCACGGGCTGTGTCCTCCTTGGTGGAGTGACTGGACGACATGGTCGATGCGAGGTTCAGGAACATCTCACGGTCCGCCGCGGGGATGCCGAACAGCACGCCGAGGATGAGTCCGGGCACCGGGATGCCGAAGTCCTCCACGAGGTCGGCCTCGCCGCCCCTTGCGATCATGTCGTCGATGCAGTCGTCGACGATCTTTTGGATGGCCGGGCGCAGTGCCTCCATCCGGGCAGCGGACAGGTGACGGGCCCAGAGCCTGCGGTAGGGCAGATGCTCGGGGTCGTCCATCTGCAGGAAGGAGCGCCGCTTGGACTGATAGCCGGCGTTCTTCAGCGGGAAGCCGGCGCGCGACTTGTCAGCGCTGAAGCGCTGGTCGGATGCGACCTGGCGGTACTCCTGGTACTTGGTCACGAGCCACGGCTCGCTGCCGTCCCAGATGCGGACGCGCCGGATGGGCGTGTCACTGCGCTGGATCTCGGCATAGATCGGAGGCGGCGCGAGCGGATCGTTCTTGGCGCGCTCCGTGGTCCACTCGGGGACCTGCTCGTCGATGGTCTGATCTGTGTGCGTCATTGCATTCCTCCTCAGCCCCCGCGCTAACGCGCGAGGGAACCGCCATCCACATACACATTCTGGCCGGTGACCCAGCCCGCCTCGTCGCTGGCCAGGAAGGCCACGACGTTGGCGATGTCCGATCCTTCTCCCAGGCGTCCGAGCGGCACCACCTCGGTGCGCCCGACCCGACGGTCGGTGCTGTCCTGATCGTTGCGCACCGGGTAGGCCATGAGCCCCGGGCCGACGGTGTTGACCCGGATGCCGCGTGCGGCGACCGCATTGGACAGGCCCTTGGTGAAGTTCGCCAGGCCTGCCTTCGTCGCGCCGTACGCGAGGTTGAGGGGCAGTCCGCGTTCGGCGCCCGTCGACGAGACGAACACGTACGAGGAACCCTCGCCCAGGTGCTCGAGCGTCGCCTTGACCAGGACGAAGGAGCCGGTGAGGTTGACTGCGAGGACTTCGTTCCATCCCTCGATCGTCTCCTCGTCGATCGTGCGTCCCTGGTGACTGATGCCCGTGGCGTTGACCACGATGTCCAGACCGCCCATAGCGGAGACCGCCTCGGCGACACCGTCGGCGACGCTCTGCGCGTCGGCGATGTCGATGACCGCAGACGACACGGATCCTTCAGCGGTCACCCCGGCGAGTGCCGATGCATTGCGATCAGCTGCGACCACCATCGCGCCCTCGGCGACCAGCTTGGTGACGATGGCGGCTCCGATGGATCCTGCTCCGCCGACCACGAGAGCACGCTTGCCCTCGAGACGTCCTGTTCCTGCGCTCACGCTGATACCGGCCAATCCACGAACTCATCGCGGAACTCACGCTCCGTCGCTTCGATCACGACATCGCCGAGGTCGGCGAGTCGACGCTGCTCCGCGCCCATCCGGCCGCGTTGGACGGCCGAGCGGTTGTGGAAGTGGTGGAGGTGATACTCCTTCATGAAGCCGATGCCGCCATGCAGCTGGTTGGCCACCTGTGTGGCGCGCACCCCCGCATCTCCGACGAACCATGCAGCCTCTGCGGCAAAGCGTTCGAATGGCAGCCCTTGCGACCCGCGCCATAGTGCGTGGTTGACCATGTTCGTCGCAGCCTCGGTGTCGATCGCCAGATTCGACAGGTGGTGCTGCACGGCCTGGAACTGCCCGATGAACTTGCCGAACTGTTCACGCTGACCGACGTGGGCGACGGTCATCTCGAGCACTCGGCGCATCACGCCGACGAGATCGGCCGCGCGCAGCAGCGCCAGCAGATGCCGGTTCGCACGCCAGTCGGCTGCGGAGACGAACGCCATCGGTTCGCCGAACTGTGCGCCGTCGAAATGCACGGCGCCGCTGCGCGACCCGTCCATCCCGCGCTGCGCCACGACGTTGACACCGGTGACACCCGGTCGGGTCGTCCACAGGCCGACGCCGTCACCGGCATCCGCAGCGACCACGATGAGCGACGCACCGTCTGCCCACTCGACGCCGCCCACCCCGCCGGTGAGCGCACCCGCGTCGCTACTGACCAGTCCCACGCCGTCGCAGACGACAGCGACACCGCCCTCGTCGAAGAGTCCGGAGACCTCACCTGCGGCGTCCCCGAGCAGTCGTTGCGCAGTCAGCGCCGCGG
Organism: Microbacterium wangyouchuni; assembly: GCF_051546305.1. Classification (NCBI taxonomy): domain Bacteria; kingdom Bacillati; phylum Actinomycetota; class Actinomycetes; order Micrococcales; family Microbacteriaceae; genus Microbacterium; species Microbacterium wangyouchuni. The sequence goes on along the minus strand of NZ_JBPTMA010000003.1, from coordinate 378,295 downwards.
ACGATGCTGCCGCGAAGGGGCCGGTGTGGGCCGCATGGCCGAGCTCGCTGAGGACCACGCCGAGTTCGACGAGGTTCTCACGCGGGTCGGCGCTAAGTTCACTGAGCCCTGCCTCACGCAGGGCCTCCTCCGCCCCCGTCGAGTACCGCTCTTCGGTCACCAGCACATCGCTGACGCCCTCGGCTGGCGCATGGGCCGACATGATCGAGCGCACCATGTCGCGCAGCGCGCGCTGCTCCTCGGAAAGAGAGAGATCCATCGGGTGCTACCTCCTGTTCCTTGGCAGACCGAGTCCGCGTTGGGCGATGATGTCGCGCTGCACCTCGTTGGTGCCTGCTGCGAAGCGGAAGACCGTCGACTCGCGGTAGGTGAGCTCCATCACCCCGTCCAGCGGCGTCTCCGGCTCGCCGAGGCCGATGACGCCCTCAGGCCCCATCATCGCCAGCGCTGCGCCGGTCAGTTCCTGCCCGTAGTCGGTGTTCCATACTTTGGCCATCGAGCCCTCGGCCAACGGCACCTCGCCGTTGGCGACCATGCCTGCGATACGCAGCGAGAACAGCCTCGCGACGTCGGCGTGAGCCGAGAGCCGTCCAATGCGAGCCCGCACCAGGGGGTTGTCGGCCGGCCTAGTGCCGTCGGGGCCGTCGGTCGTGGCCCAGTGAAGCACCTCGCCGAACTCACGAACGAGACGGTTGGCGGTCGGCGTGCGCTCGAACTGGAGCGCCATCGAGATGACCTTCCAGCCACCGTTCTCCTCGCCTACGCGGTTGGCGACGGGCACACGGACGTCGTCGTAGAAGACCTCGTTGGTGCGGTAGTCGGCGCCGGTGATCAGCGGCCTGACGGTGATACCGGGAGTGTCGATCGGCACGACGATGACGGTGACGCCGGCATGCCTGGAGTCGGGTGCTCCGGTGCGCACGGACAACCAGACGTGCGTGGCGTACTGTGCGGCGGTGGTGTAGATCTTCTGCCCGTTGATGACGTATTCGTCACCCTCGCGCACCGCACGTGTCTGCAGGTTCGCCAGGTCGGTGCCCGCGCCGGGCTCGGAGTATCCGAGGCAAAACTCGTACTCGCCGGAGAGGAGCTTGGGCAGGTACTCAGCCTTGTGCTCCCCGGATCCGATGCGCAGAATCGTGGGGCCGATCATTAGCACGCCGAGCAGCATGCTCGGCATCTGACGGCGACTCAACTCATCGAGCATCAACCACTGGCGGATGCCGGCCATACCACGCCCGCCGTATTCGACGGGCCATGAGATGCCTAGCCAGCCGTCCTGCCCGAGGCGCTCGATGAACCGCTTGCGCTCGGCCATCTCCTCCTCGCCCATCGCGTGGTCCGGGCCGACCAGCCCGGGATTCGAGTAGAACCCCTCCGAGACGAGGCTGTCCAGGTACGCCCGGAACTCCTCGAGGAACTCCCGGTCGGCCCTGTCGAGTGCGAAATCCATTCCTTCTCCTGTTCGGGTTGCACATCGTCGTGCGTCTGCCGGTCCGGGGCGGGAGGCCCGCCCCGGACCGTCTCGCCTACTGCTCGAGCCAGGCGTCGCCCATGTACATCATCAGCGAGCCCTTGAACGGGAACTCCTCGGTGCCGATGTGCAGCGAGTTCGAGTACGCGGTCGCCGAGGCGAAGGGCGCGGTCCAGAACAGTCTCTTGGTGTCCTTGACGATCTGCGCGACGTCTTGCCATGCCTGGTTGCGGTCCTCGAGTTCGACCTCGTCGCGCGCCCGTAGCAGTGCTTCATCGAGCTCAGCGTCGACCTGCTGTCCCCAGTTGAATGCGCCCGAGTACATGTAGCGCCACTGCGTGGGGTAGCCGGAGGAACCGATGATTCCGTAGAGCACGTCGTAGTCACCGGTCTGGGTGGCCTGCAGCCACGATGCGGCGTCCGTGATGCGGGTCTCCACATCCAGACCGATCTCGGTGAGCTGCTGCACGTAGTAGTTCGTCTCGTCGGTCGCACCCGGCGCGGAGAAGACGACCTTGTTCGTCCCGCCGTCCGCGATGTAGTCGGCCACGAGGCTCTTGGCCTTGTCGAGGTCGGGCTCCGGCGATGAGCCCTCAAGACACGTCGGGGCACCGCTCGCAAACGGCAGGCAGTCTCGGTTCTGGTCCCACAACGTACTGCCGGGGAAGACGATCGTGTTGGTCACGCTCGCGTCAGTCGCAAGACCGATGGCCTCGCGCACGCGTTCGTCGCTGCCCGGCTCTCGGGTCGCGTTCGGGATCAGCGCTTGGCCACCTCCTGGTGACAGCACGATCTCGATCGAGCCGTTGGACTCGGCCGCAGCCCAGCCGGTGCCGCCGAGCTGCGTGGTGTGGATGTCACCCGACATCAGCGCATCAGTACGGCCCTGCGTGTCAGGCAGCACGCGGAAGGTGACCGCGTCGAGGTAAGGTTTGCCGTCCTCCCAATAGTCGTCGTTACGCACGAGCTTGAGCTCGCTGTCACGCGTCCACGAGTCGAAGACGAATGGGCCTGCGCCGACCGGGTTCTCATTGAACGCGTCGGGATCGGCCAGCGCGGTCGGCGAACCGATCAGGCTGGCGGGCGACGAGGCGCTCAGCGCGAGCGGGAACGAACCGCTCGGTGCGTTCAGCGTGATCGTGACCTCGTACTCCCCGGTGACCTCCATGCTCGCCAGGTCGGAGAACAGCGACTTGGCGCCGCTCGTGGAGTCCGGAGCGACGTGTCGCTCCAGGTTGAAGAGCACCGCCTCGGCGTCGAGCGGAGTGCCGTCGGTGAACTGCACGCCATCGCGTAGCGTCAGCACCCAGGTCTTGCCGTCCTCGGTCTCCAGCGCTTCGGCCAGCTTCGGCTTGATCTCACCGGTGACGTCATCGCGATACATGAGCGTGTCCATCACCTGCGCGGCCCGCTCGATGCCCGTCCCCAGCGCCACGAGCCTGACCGGGTCAAAACCGGGCATCTCCGAGAGCGAACCGACCACGGCGGTCCCACCGGCCTGCGGTTCGCCGGCCGGCGTGCCGGGATCAGCGGACGTCTCGCCGCCTCCACCGCCGCCCGAGCACGCAGCAAGTGCGATTACGAGCGCGCCGACCACCACCACACTTGACGCGGTCTTCCTGACTTTGCGAAAAAACACCATCGTCTCCTCCCAATCACGCGACATCGCGTGGGTTTCCTGCCACCACCCCAGGGCGGGCCGGCGGATCTAGAATACAAGATATTTGATCAGATAGCGAGGGCTGGGCCGAGATTCCGTACTCGTCAGCCCTCGATCCAGGCATCCTGGAAGTAGACCATCAGCGTCCCTTGGAACGGGAACTCCTCAGATCCGAGGTGCACGCTCTTCTTGTACGCAGTTGCGGACGAGTACGGCGTCGTCCAGAAGAACGCCTGCTTCTCCGTGACGATCTCCGAGACCTCGCGCCACGCCGCGTTGCGTGCGTCGAGCTCGAGCTCATCGCGTGCCCGCTCGAGCGCCTCATCCATCTCCGGGTACACGACCTTGCCCCAGTGCACGCCCTGCGAGGACATGTACCGCCACACCGTCGGGTAACCGGCCGAGGCGGTGATGCCCCAGAGCACGTCATAGTCGCCGGAGATGCTCGCCGCCTGGAACGAGGCCACATCGGTGACCTGCATCGTCACGTCCAGCCCGATCTCGTCGAGCTGGCGCTGGTAGTACGACACCTCATCGGTCATCGCCGGTGCGACGAAGTCGACCGCGACCGAGCCGCCGTCAGCCACGTACTCGGCGATGAGCGCCTTCGCCTTCTCGAGGTCGGGAGTGGGCGCTGCACCCTCGACGCACGCCGGAGCGCCGGTCGGATACGGCAGGCAGTCGCGGTTGAGATCCCACAGGTCACTGCCGGGGAAGACGATGGCGTTGGCCACCGCGGCATCGGTCGCCAACCCGATCGCCTCGCGCACCCTGATGTCGTCGCCAGGCGCCTTCGTGGCGTTCGGCACGAGCACCTGCCCACCGACCGGACTGTTGACCACAGTCAGCGACGGGTTCGCTTCTGCGGCGGCCCAGCTCGTCCCCGTGATCTGGCTGACGTCGACGTCGCCGGACATCACCGCGTCGACGCGGCTCTGTGGATCAGGCAGCACGCGGAAGACGACCTCATCCAGGTGGGCGGGTTCGCCGTGGTACTGGTCGTTGCGCACGAGTGTGAGCTCGCTGTCGCGTGTCCAGGACTTGAAGATGAAGGGGCCGGCACCGACCGGATCCTCGTTGAACGCGTCAGGGTCGGCCAGTGCGGCGGGCGAGCCGATGAGGCTGGCCGGCGATGAGCTCGCCAGCGCGAGCGGGAAGGAGCCACTCGGCGCATTCAGGGTGATGGTGACCTCGTACTCCCCCGTCACTTCGATGTCGGTGACATCGGAGAGCATCGACTTGGCCGCACTCGTGGAGCCCTCCGCCATGTGCCGCTCGATATTGAACACGACCGCCTCCGCGTCAAGCGGATTGCCGTCGGTGAACTCGATGCCGTCACGCAGGGAGAGGACCCAGGTCGCACCGTCGTCGGACTCGAGCGACTCCGCCAGCTTCGGCTTAACCTCGCCGGTCGCGTCGTCGCGATACATGAGGGTGTCCATCACCTGGGCGGCGCGCTCGATGCCGGTGCCGACGGCGATGAGCTTGACCGGATCGAAACCGGGCATCTCCGACAGCGATGCGACCACGAGCGACCCACCGCTGCGGGGTTCGCCCACCTGCTCGCTGCCGCCCGACACGCTCCCGCCCGCCTCTCCGCCGGAGCACGCGGCGAGCGCGCAGACGAGGACGCCTGCGGCCAGCGCTGCGCTGAGTGATCGTCCGAAACCACGAGAGAACACCATCGTCATCTCCTCCTCGGCGCACCGTCGCGACCGTTCCTGATATTTTTGATCAACTACATTCGTGTGCTGCACCGCAGCACGTGCAACGGCTCAGCGGTCGGCGAAGTTCGGCCGGCGCTTCTGGGCGAATGCCGACGTCGCCTCGGTGTGGTCCTCCGAGAGGAACGTGACTGCTTCGGCCCACAGGCCGTACTCCAGCACGAGGTCGACCTGCTGTCGAACGATCCGGTTGAGCGTGGCCTTGGTGCCGCGCAGTGCCATGGGCGCGAGCCCCGCGAGCGTGGCGATGACGGCATCCGACTCCGTCTCCAGCTCGCCGTCCGGGACGACTTTGTAGACCAGCCCCCAGTCGGCCGCGAGTGCACCCGTCACGCGCTCTCCGGTGAGCAGGTGGTACCTGGCCCGGCCGAGGCCGGCCAGCAGCGGCCACATGACCGCGCCACCGTCGCCCGCCACGACGCCGATGTTCACATGCGTGTCTGCGAAGACCGCGGTCTCCGAGGCGATCACGACATCCGAGAAGAGTGCGATCGTCGCACCCAGTCCCATGGAGTAGCCGCGCACGGCGGCCACGATAGGCTGCTTCACCGCGAGCATGGCCTCGACGAGATCGCGTCCGCCCATCACATCCATCGCGCGCTGCGCGGGTGAGGGAGGCTGCGACGGCGGCACGAAGTCGCGCACGTCGGCGCCGGAACAGAACGATTGCCCGGCTCCGCGGAGCACCACGACGCGCACCTCTGGGTTGTCGTTCGCGATGGCCAGGGCCCCGTGGAACTCACGGTGCATGCGCCCCGTCACGGCATTATGCCGGTGCGGGCGGTTCAGCGTGATGGTCAGCACGCCGCCTTCGATCGCGGTGAGGACCGGAGACTCCTCCTGCTGCTCGGACTGCTCGGTCATGACTGGCCCTCCCCTTCCGTGTCGGTGGCGGCCAGGCGCGATGCCACGCGTTCGCGCGCCGCTGCTCGCGAAGGATCCGCGACAGCCAAATGCTGCAGCTCGACCTCGAGATCGAGCTGCTCCACGAGGCGGCGACGTCCGTCCGACCACATGAGTCGCTTGGTAAGGCCGTACGCACGGCCGGGCAGCGTCGCGAGCTCGCGCGCCTGCGCCATCGCCTCGGCGACGACATCGTCCGCGAGATGGTCCAGCAGCCCGAGGCTCTTCGCCTCATCCGCGTCGATGCGCCGGCCGGATGCGAGCCAGCGCAGAGCCGCAGCATCTCCCAGGACCCGCTGCGCGAGATAGCCGACACCGCTGTCCGGGATGAGTCCGATCGCTCCGAACGCGGGCACAAACAGCGCCCGCCCCGCCCCGATGCGCGCATCCGCGCCCAGCGCGATCGCCAGGCCGGCGCCAACCACGGGGCCGTTCACTGCTGCGATCACCGGCTTCTCCAGCGCCACCAGCGCCAGCACAAGAGGGTGGTAGGTGACCTGCAGCCCTTCGGTCGCGACGTCGCCTGTGCGTTGCTCGCGCAGGTCGGCGCCCGCGCAGAACCCCTTGCCCGCCCCAGTGATGACCACCGCGCGGACGTCATCGTGCGCCGCACGGTGCAGCGCCCTTGTCAGCTCACGGGATAGGGAGACCGACAGGGCATTGAGCGCCTCCGGTCGGTTGAGCGTGATCAGCAGCACCTCGTCGACCAGCTCGGTCAGCACGAGTTGCGAACCTGCATCGGTCATCGAGACACCCCCAGAATCGCGGTCGCCTGGCTGGAGAGCTGTCCGCCGTTGCCATGCGCCAGCGCGGTCTCCACGCCCGGCACCTGGCGTTCCCCCGCCTCACCGCGCAATTGCCGCACGGCCTCAATGATGGTGAAGATCCCGTACATTCCCGGATGGCAGAACGACAGGCCACCGCCGTTGGTGTTCACCGGTAGCGTACCGCCCGGCGCGATGCGACCGTCCGACACGAAGGCACCACCCTCGCCCTTCTCGCAGAAGCCCAGATCCTCCAGGAAGAGGATCGGGTTGATCGTGAACGCGTCGTAGAGCTGAAGCACGTCGATGTCGGTCGGCGTTAGGCCCGCCATCTCGAAGGCGCGACGCCCGGACTCGCGGGCCGCCGTCACGGTGAGATCGGGCATTTGCGAGATCGCCCGGTGCGTGTGCGCCTCGCCTGCGCCGAGCACGTGGATGGGGCGCTTGCGCCCCTCGTGCTCGCCGTCACGGGTCATGACCACTGCGCCACCACCGTCGGTAATCAGGCAGCAGTCGAGCGTGGTGAGCGGCTCGGCGACGGTGCGCGCGGCGAGCACGTCCTCGACCGTGAGCGGATCCCGCTTGAACGCCTTCGGATTCATCGCCGCCCACGCTCTGGCTGCGACCGCCACCTCGGCGAGCTGCTCCCTGGTCGTGCCGAACTCGTGCATGTGCCTGGCTGTGGCGAGTGCGTACCCGGTCACCGGGTGGATGGGCCTGGCCTGCGACTCATGATTCGGACGCTCCGGCGGGTACGGCACACGATCGGGCCTGCGCATGTCGGTGCGCTGCGTGCTGCCGTAGGCGATCACGGCGACATCGCACGCTCCCGCCTGCAACGCAAGCGCCGCGTGATGCACGTGACTGACGAAGGAGCTGCCGCCCACCATGGTGCCGTCGGAGTAGCGCGGCGCGATGCCGAGGTACTCGCCGACATCCAGATTCGCCATGACCCGGCCGGTCACTGCGGCGAAGAGGCCGTCGACCTCCGACTTGTCGATGCCCGCATCGGCGAGCGCGCCGACCACGGCCTCACCGATAAGGTCGAGCGGATAGCGGTCAGGGCCGACCTGACCCAGCTCGGATTCTGCGACGCCCCGGATCACCGTCGCGCCGCGCAGCGGGTGCGCCATCAGCTCTCCTGCCTCTTGAAAACGTACGCCGGATCGGCTCCGGCGGCATCCGGATCGATCTCGATCCTGCCCACCACAGCGTCGCCGATCGCCAGGTGGACGCCGTCTGCGACGCCCATCACCCGGAATCCCTCGGCCATGTCGACCAGCACGATCTGTCGGTCGTCGCCGCCGTGTGAGGGCAACACCGTCTGCGAGTACACGGCGCCCGCGCCGATGGCGCTGCACCACTCCAGCTCGGTCGACCCGCAGTGAGGACACAGCACCCGCGGGGAGAAGACAGCCTTCGCACAGGCGGTGCACGACTGGAACGGGAATTCCCCCCGCTCCTGGCGGTCGCGCAGCCCGCGCCACGGCGTAGGTTCGCTCACCAGGTGGTCTGCGGCGCTCATCGGCCCACCTCCGCGGTGGCGGTCAGCACGGGTCTGGCCGCGCTGTCCTCGACTGCGGCGGTCACCTCGAGCGCGATGCGCATGGTCTCGTCGCTCTCACCGTCCGCTTCGGATGCGGTGATCGTCAGGGTATCCCCCGGACGCACCTGCCCGGTGTACCTGACCGCGTAGCGGCGCAGTCGGAGGGGACCGACGTGCTCGGCCAGCGCGGTGCCGGTGAGCCCTGCGGTCAACAGCCCGTGGGCGATGACAGACCCCAAGCCTGCGCGGGTGGCGAACGTCTCATCGTGGTGCAGGGGGTTGAAGTCTCCCCCTGCACCCGCATAGCGGACGATGTCGGCACGACTGAGCGGACCAATGCTGCGCGAGAAGAGGGTGCGTTCAGTCATCGCCGTCCTCCTTCTTCACATCGAACTGCAGGATCGTCGATCGGGAGATCTGGACGAGCTCACCTTCGCAACGAAAGTCGGTGCGCACGGTAATGATCACCATCGGCCCGCGACCGCTCTGCTTCTGCTCGACCGATTCCACGGAGGTGGTGACCTCCAGTTCATCACCGACCGAGATCGGTGCGAGGTACTCCCACTCGTTGCCTCCGGCGAGCACGCCGCGCAGGTCAAGCTGCAGATCGGGCATCGCCCCCGGCACCGACCAGTGGGCGCTGGCGACGCTGAACGTCGGCGGAACGACTGGTGCGGGCAGTCCGGCAGCCTCGGCGGCTGCGCGGTCCACGAACAGCGGATCGCTCGCATACACCGCCCTGGCGAACTCGCGCGCCTTGCCCTCCTCGACCACGAAGCGGTACGGGACGCCGGCAGCGCCGACGAGGTGGGAGCGGTCGATCACGCCGCACCGCCGCGGTCGTCTTCGAAGACGATGAGCGCATCGGCCGCGACGGCTTTGCCGTCGTTCACGCGCACCGGGTTCACATCGAGCTCGGTGATGGACGGGTCGTCCACGGCGAGCTCACCGACGGCGACCGCGATGCGGGCGAGTTCGTCGAGCTCGGCCTCGTCCAGACCGCGCGCGGCGGTCTGGATCCGTCCGCCCAGCAGGCCGCGGATGATGCGCTTGGCCGTCTCGAACGAGAATGGCGCGTGCAGCAGCACGGCTGCGGCCATGATCTCCACCGTGACGCCTCCGAGTCCGACCGCGACGACCGGGCCGAAGACCGGATCCCGCTGCAGTCCGACGGTCATCTCCAGTCTTGCCGGGACCATCTCCTGCACGAGCACGCCTTCGATGCGAGCATCCGGCGCCTTCGCGGCGACCTCGGCAAGCATCTCCTCCATCGCCTGCGGGAGGTCGGCTGCGGTCAGCCCGAGGCGCACCGCGCCGTACTCGGTCTTGTGCTGGATGGCGTAGCTCATGGCCTTGATGGCTACGGGCACGCCGAGCTCCTTCGCGAAGGCGACCGCGGCGTCGGCATCCGCGACCATCCGTTCCCTGGTCACCGACACGCCGTAGGAGGACAGCAGCGTCTTGCCGTCGTGCTCAAGCAGCGAGCGCACGCCCGTCGAACGCTCGACGCGTCTGGGCGCACGGTCCTCGGCGGTGGCGGTGTCCAGCGGCGGTCCCTGCGAGTGCTTCGCCACGGCCGCCATCGAGCGCATCAGTCGCGCAGGGTCGAGGTAGATCGGCACGCCCGCAGCGTAGAACTTGTCCATGTACCCGGTGCAGAGCACGAACACGGGCTTCTCCGTGGAGCGGTAGATCTCGATCAGACGATCGTTGCCCGGGTAGTCGAGCGCCCAGGTGACCACGGCCATCGCGTCGTAGGCATCGATGTCGCGCACGGTCTCGAGCACATTGCCGAGCGTGTCGGGCGATGCCGTCACCTGCGCGGTGAGGTCGAAGGGGTTTTCGATGCTGCCATAGAACGGCTGCGGCATCTGTGCGGCGATGCTCTCGACCGCATCCGTGGGAGGCTGGGAGACCTTCAGCCCGTTGGATGCAGCGCCGTCGGTGAGCAGCACGCCTGCGCCACCCGACGCGGTGATGATGCTGACATCGCCCTTGGGCATGCGCCGGCCGTCCTGGAACGCAAGCCCCAGGTCGACGAGCTCCTCCATGGAGTGCACGACGTGGATGCCGTGCTGTTCGCACACGGCGTCCAGCACCGCAGCCGAGCCCGCGATCGAGGCGGTGTGGCTCATCGCGGCCCTGGCCGCTTCCTCGGTACGGCCGGTCTTCAGCAGCACGATCGGCTTGTCCAGTTCGCGGGCGCGACGGGCCGCGCGGATGAGGATTTCTGGCTTCTTCAGCGACTCGCTGAAGACGAGCACAGTGTTCACCTCGTCACGTTCGACGAGGTGCTCGACGGCCTCGGCGAGCACAACCCCCGCCTCGTTGCCTGTGCTGACGAAGTAGCCGAGGCGGATGCCCGCCCGCATCGACGCGGCGGTGATGAAGGAGGAGAAGCCGCCGCTCTGGGAGACCAGCGCGACCGGCCCGGGATCGGGGATCTTCGTGCCAGGCGGGATGGCGAAGTTCGCCATCACCCCGTCGTGGAGGTTCATGTACCCGATGCAGTTGGGACCGAGCAGGTGGACACCCGTGCGCTCGATGATCTCGTTCAGCGCCTGCTGCCTGGCGATGCCCTCTTCGCCAGCCTCGGAGAAGCCGGAGGTGAGCAGGGTGACTCCGCCCACCCCCTTGGCCGCGAGCTGCTCCACCGCAGGCACCGCCAACTCGGCTGGCACGGCGATGATCGCCATGTCGATGCCATCCGGCAGCGAGGTGATGTCGGCGTAGGCGCGGTGGCCGAGGAGTTCTTCGGCGCGGGGGTTGACGGGGTAGATGTCGCCGGTGAACATCGATGCGATGTTCGTGAGCATCTGGGTGCCGATGCGGCCCGGCTTGTCCGATGCGCCGATGATGGCGATCGAACGCGGTGACAGCAGCCTGGTCAGATCGGTCGTGTGTGCGGTGCTCATCGGACGAACATCCCTCCTCCGTCGACGGAGATGATCTGGCCTGTGATCAGACTCGACGCTTCGCCTGCCAGGAAGACGTACGTCGGTGCGAGCTCTTCGGGCTCGGCGTAGCGGCCGAGGATGGTCCTGCTGGGGTCGGCGCCGAACTTCGGGTCGGTCAGCACCTTGCGGGTCATATCAGTGACCGCCGCGGGTGCGACGGCATTGACGAGGATGTTGTATCGGCCCAGTTCGCGGGCGGCCGTGCGCACCAGGCCGAGGATGCCCGACTTGGCCGCAGCGTAGTTCACCTGCCCGATCGAGCCGTTCTGCGCGGTGGAGCTGCTGGTGAAGATCATCCGGCCCCTGCCGCGCTCGATCATCCCCTCAACGACCGCCTTGAGCCAGTAGAAGGAGGCGTTCAGATGCACGTCGACCACCTGATGCCACTGCTCGTAGGTCATCTTGCGGATCATGGCCGGGCGGGTGACGCCAGCATTGCTGACCAGCACGCCGATGGTGCCCAGCCGCTCCGCGATGTCTGCCGCCGCGGCGTTCACACTCTCGTGGTCGGCGACGTCGCAGCCGACGGCGATGGCAGTGCCACCCGCAGCCTCGATCTCCGTGACGACGGCGCGGGCCGCTTCGGCCTGTAGATCGACGACGGCGACCTTCGCGCCGCGTGCGGCGAACTCGAGGGCGACTGCACGGCCGATGCCTTGCGCGGCGCCTGTGACGACAACTACCTCTCCTGCGACGTCTTCGGTCGATGACGAACCCATCGGCAACTCCTTCGGTGCATGATGCGGGCACGAGCCCGGAACGCTTCCTGCACAGTCAATCCAACCAGCGTCGCCCTGTCAAGAGATTTGATCAAAAATATCAGATGCTAAGCTGATCAAAAATATTTGACACTTGCAAACGACGGAATTCCGTTGTTCAATCAAGAGCAACACCATGACGAAGGAGTCCCATGCGTGCGCTGTTAGACGAGACCCAGCAGGAGTTCCAGGGCGTCGCGCGAGAGATCGCGCAGAGCCTCGGCATCCAGAACCCGGCCGATCTGGACGGCCGATCATCCGGGTGGCCCACACTCGCATCCGCCGGGTTGTTGGAGTTGCGCGAGCGCACTGATGGAGAGCCCACAGCGGGCGGCGTCGAGATCGCCCTGCTGCTGCTCGAACTCGGGGCCGCGCTCGTGCCCGACCCCTTCCTCCCATCCGCGGTCGTCGCGGGAGACCTGCTGGCCAGGGCCGACGCCTCCGCCGAACTGCAGTCGGGCCTGGGCTCCGGCGAGATACTGATCGGCATCCTACTCACCGCCGACCTCACCGGATTCGGCTCCCCCGACGACGCAGACGCCGTCGTGTGGGGCGGCGCAGGCGAGGTCGGCCGCGTTCTCGCCGTTCGGCAAACCGATCAGGGCGCCGACCTCATGCTCGGCACATCCTCCGGTGCCCTCGCGCTGGATGCGATCTCTCTGACGAACACTCTGTGGCGCGCCGACATGATCGCCTGGGAGACGGTTGGCTCGCTCTCGCGCGACGACCTCGACCGCGCGCTCGCGCTCGCGCTGACTGGCCTGAGCGCGGACACCGTCGGCTCATCGAATGCTGCGCTGCGGGGCGTCGTGGAGTACTCGAAGCAGCGCATCGCCTACGGCGTGCACATCGGATCGTTCCAAACCATCCAGCACCTGGCCGCAGACACCCTCGTCGCGATCGCAGGTGTTCGCGCGGCGACGCTCTACGCGGCGTGGGCCATCGACGAACTCGAGGCCTCTGAAGCGCTCCTGGCCGCACGCACCGCGAAGGCGGCCGCCGCCCGGATGGGGCAGCGCACGGGCGAGGACGTCATGCAGATCTATGGCGGCATCGGACAGACTTGGGAGCACATTGCACACTTCCACGCCAGGCGCGCGATCTTCAACGCCGCCGTCCTCGGCGGCGAGGACAACCAGCTCGACGCCATCGCCGACGCCCGTCTGGGAGGAAACTGACATGGACTACCGCGACACAGCCGAAGAGACCGAGTACCGCGAGGAGCTGACCCGCTGGCTCGCCGCGAACGTGCCAGCGCGCCGCGCCGAGCCGCTCGACGACGAAGAGGCGGCCCAGGAGCGTATCGCCTGGCATCGCAAGCTCTACGAGGGCGGCTACATCGGCCAGTCGTGGCCGGTGGAGTGGGGCGGCAAGGGTCTCGGCCCCACGATGGACGCCATCCTCAACGAGGAGAACGGCAACGCCGAGGCCCCTGGGCTCCCCCCGATGGTGGGCTACATTGTGCGTTCGCTGATGATGTTCGGCAATGACGAGCAGCGCGAGCGGTTCATCCGCAGTTCGCTCAGCGGTGAGATCCAGTGGTGCCAGGGTTTCAGCGAGCCGGGCGCGGGTTCCGACCTCGCCGCGCTGACGACCAAGGCCGTGCGTGACGGTGACGAGTGGGTCATCAACGGGCACAAGATGTGGACCTCGTTCGGCCAGTGGGCCGACTGGTGCATGGTGCTGGCCCGCACCGATCCTGAGGCTCCGCCGCACAAGGGCATCTCCGCCTTCCTCGTCGATATGAAGGCCCCCGGGATCACCCTGAGCGAAATCGTCGTCGCCAGCGGCAGCCCCGAGACCAGCGAGGTCTTCTACGACGACGTGCGTGTACCCGCGGCCAACCTCATCGGCCAGGAGGGCGACGGCTGGAAGATCGCGATGACCACGGTCGCATACGAGCGCGGCCCGTCGGACATCGGCATGATTTCGGCGCTGCGCAAGCAGCTGGCGCACCTGGAGGCGCAGGCCAAGGCCTCCGGTCTCGCTGACGACCCGGCGGTCCGCCGCAAGCTCGCCCTCGCGCACGTCCGTGAGGAGCAGGTGCGACTGGTGGCGCTCGAGCAGCTCAGCTCGCGCGCCACGGGCAAGCCCGTGGGCGAGGAGGGCTCGATCGCGAAGATGCTGCAGACCGAGGCGTCTCAGGAGCTTGCCCACCTCGCCATGGGGCTCAACGGCGCCGCGGTGATCACCGGCGAGGCGGCCGATGTGACGGCCGACTATTTCCAGACGCGTCCGATGAGCGTGTACGGCGGGTCCTCGCAGATCCAGCGCAACATCATCTCCTCGCGGATGCTGGGCATGCCGCGGTCGTAGGAGGGTGAGCCAATAAAGAACAAGAACGGCCGCACTGCGGTGATCACCGGTGGCACATCGGGAATCGGACTCGGCATGGCCGAGGAGTTCCTGACTCGCGGTGCCAGCGAATGTCGCGGATGAGGACGATATGATCCGGCTGCGCCGGAGCGCTCTGTATCGGTTCGAATCCGTCGACATCCGCTGCGCGAATGCCGGGGTCGGTTCCAGGGAGCGTCCGATGCGGGAGCTGCCCTGTCGCCGAGTGGCGCTGGGTCATGGAGATCAACGCTCTCGGGGTCGTCGCCACGATCCAGGCATTCCCACCCGAAATGCTAGAGCGCGAGGATGGACACGTCGTGATCACCTCGTCCATACAGGGTGTGACTACCGGACGCGTCGGCCCCCGCCCAGCGAGCAAGGCCGGCTCGGCTGCCGTCGCGGAATCGCTCGCCACCGAGCTGCCTGTTGCCGAGCTACTGTCGATGGCAGATCGCACTCACCGGTTCCCGTGTGTGGAGTACACCGAACAGGACCGGCGGGCGCGTGAGGCGGCCCGCGCCAAGATCGCAGAAAACGGCGTGTCCGCCCGGACTGCTGGGCGAGATGGTGGCCGACGCAGTCGGAACCGACCTGTTCTGGATCGTTCCTGAACGCGGCTCGCTGGAGCGCGTCCTCTCCGGCACAGCCGCGATCGTCGGTGGCAGCGCACCGGCCACGGGCACCGGCGACGACCTGAGTCGGCACCCGACCCGGGCCGTTGGTGCGCACTGACGGTCAGTCCGCAGTGGGCCGCACCGCGATGAACAGCGCCTGCCCCACAGCGCACACCTCACCGGCGTGCGAGATGGTGCCACGCACCCGGATCTTGCGGCCGTCGATACTCTCGATTTCGGCGGCCAGTTCCAGCTCGGCACCGATCGGCGCACCGCGCCGGTAGTCGACCTCGATGCGCCCAGTCACCGCGGGCGTGCCGATACCTGCAACCAGCATCCCCATGATGTGGTCCAGCATGGTCGCCTGCGTGCCGCCGTGGACGAGTCCGGGCGGGCCGGTGAACGCGGGCCCGATGAGCACACGCCCGGCGAGCCTCCCGTTTTCCACGCGGATCCGCAGCGGCGGCATCATCGGGTTGAAGTCGCTGAGTTCGTCGCGCCCGTCGCCGAGTCGCCGCATCCGATCGACCACACGCCGGGTGGTTCGTGGGTCGTCGTAGTACCAGGGCACCTCGGATGCACGCACGTGGCGCTCCATCTCGGCGGTGAGTTCCTCGATGCGGGCCGCGATCCGCGCGGTGCGCGCGCTGGCTGGCAGTCGGATGACGCGGTCGCAGAGCGCGCGAACGGCAGTGGCCAACTCCTTCGCCGCCAGCAGCTCCGCGTCACCGACGTCCGGCTGCGCCTCCGCCTCCGTGGCTGAACCGACAGCACCGGGCAGCGGACCGCTCATGGCACAGACGTGGTCGACTCGGGCACGAGCGGGAAGTGGCAGGCGACCTCATGGGTGGTGCCGATGTCTCGCAGCACCGGCTCGACCTGAGCGCAGATCTCCTGCGCCATCGGGCACCTGGTGCGGAAGCGGCAGCCCGAAGGCGGGTCGATCGGCGACGGCGGGTCTCCGGTGATCGCCGCCTCCAGCATCGGGGCATCCGGGTCGGGGTCGGGGATCGAGTTCAGCAATGCCAGCGTGTACGGATGCGCGGGATCCGCATACAGCGAATCGGCGTCACCGATCTCCACGATCTTGCCCAGGTACATCACCATCACACGGTCGGAGATGTTCTTGACCACGGCAAGGTCGTGCGCGATGAACAGGATTGACAGGTCGAACCGCTCCTGCAGGTCCTCGAGCAGGTTCAGCACCGTCGCCCTCAACGAGACGTCGAGTGATGAGACGGGCTCATCGCAGACGAGGAGTTTGGCGCCGGCCATGAGCGCACGGGCGATCGCGACGCGCTGGCACTGACCGCCAGAGAGCTCGATCGGCTTGCGCTCGCCGAATTCATCGGGCTCCAGCCCGACGGCCCGGAGCATCTCATCGACCTTCTCCAGCCGCTCCTCCTTGGTGCCCCGCCCCCAGATCGTCAGCGGCTCCGCAACGATCTGCCTGACCGAGCGCCGGGGGTTCAGAGATGAGACCGGGTCCTGAAAGACCATCTGCAGCTCGGGCCGGAGCGCACGGAGGCGTCCGCCGGGAAGCGTCGTCAGCTCAGTGCCCTCGAAGCGCACCGAACCATGGTTCGGCCTCGGCAGCTGCAACACCGCACGGGCCATCGTCGACTTTCCGCAGCCGGACTCGCCGACGACGCCGACGGTCTCACCCGCGCCGAGCTCGAACGAGACGCCCGAGACAGCCTGCACCGTGCCTGCGGTGGTCGGGTACTCCACCACCATGTCGTTGACCACGAGGCGCGGCTCCTGCACGGTGACCTCATCCTTCTGCGTCTGCACCGACGTCATGATGCCCTCTCCTCGACGAGCGCCTCTGCCGCTTCGACCTGCACCTGCACGGCCTCCGCCTCCTGCTGCTCGGTCTCGGCGACGGCGCGGGCGTACTCCGGAGTGCCCACCGGGAACCAGCAGCGGTACAGGTGCCCGGCGTCGGTCTCGGAGGCCACCAGGGGTGGTTGCTCCGCGCGGCAGCGATCCTGCGCCGCTGGGCAGCGCGATGCGAACCGGCATCCCTGGGGCGGATCGGCGAGGTTGGGCGGATTGCCCGCGATGGCCTTTAGCCGGGTGTGGCTGGGCTGATCGCGGCGGGGCAGCGCATCCAGCAGCGCACGAGTGTACGGCATCTTCACGTTGTGGAAGAGCTCACGCGTCGGCGCGCTCTCGACGACCTGCCCGGCGTACATCACGATGATGCGATCGGTGCGCGTGGCCACGACGCCCAGGTCGTGGGTGACCAGCACCATGGCCATATTGCGCTCGCGCTGTTGCTTGGCCAACAGCTCCAGGATCTGCTGCTGCACGGTCACATCCAGCGCGGTCGTCGGCTCGTCGGCGAACAGCAGCCGCGGGTCTGCGGACAGCGCGATGGCGATGCCCACTCGCTGCCGCATGCCGCCAGACATCTGGTGCGGGTACACGTTCATGCGCCGAGATGGCTCGGGGATGCCGACGCTGCGCAGCAGCTCGATCGACTTTTCCCTCGCATCGGTCATCTTCATCCCCGGCCAGTGCCTGCGCACGGTCTCGACGAGCTGGTCGCCAATCTTCTTGACGGGGTTGAGCGAGGTCAGCGGGTCCTGGAGCACCATCGCGATCTCCTTGCCCCACAGTCGACGGACGACCTTGCGGGGCAGGGAGACGAGGTCTCTGTCGTCGTACATGACGCGACCGGTGCGGCGCACGCGGGCGCCTGGGGCGATCAGCCCCATGATCGATCGGGACAGCACCGACTTGCCCGAGCCGGACTCGCCGACGATGCCGACAGTCTCACCCCGGCGGAGGGTGAGACTGACGCCGTCCACCGCCGTGACCTCGGTGCGAGCGCCGATGAACGTCGTGGTGAGATCGTCGACCTCCAGCAGCAGATCGTCCGTCACCTCAAGCGGATCGGGTGTGGGCGTACTCACAGTGTCACCTCCGTGCGTCCGGGCGTGCGCCCGCGCAGATAGTCGCCGATGAAGTTGAACGACATGACCGTCACCAGCAGTGCGATGGACGGGAACGCCACGATGTGCGGCGCGTTGTACAGGGACTGCCTGCCCCCAGCGATCATGCTTCCCCAGCTGGATGCGGGCGGCTGAATGCCGAAGCCGAGGAAGCTCAGCGAGCCCTCGGCGACCATCACGACTGCGACCACCAGGAACGCGTAAGAGAGCACGCCTGGCAATACATTGGGCAGGATCTCCCGCCACAGGGTGCGCAGACGTCGCGAACCGAGCACCGTGGCCGCCATCACGAACTCCCGTTGCGACCACACCAGTGTGTTGGCGCGCGCGAGGCGCGTGAAAGTGGGCACCATGATCGCACCGAGCCCGAGGATGAGTATCTGCGCGCTGGGGCCGTAGACCGCCACGAGCACGATGATGAAGACCAGGGCGGGGAAGGCCAGGACGATGTCCACGACGATGCTGATGAGCGCGTCGACCCAGCCGCGGAAGTAGCCGGCGAGCAGACCGAGCGCCATACCGACCGTCATACCGAGGGCGACGGCGACGAAGCCGATCTGCAGCGACGCCTGCGCGCCCCAGACGATCCGCGAGAGGATGTCGCGGCCCAGCTGATCGGTGCCGAGCAGATGCCCGTCCATCGGGCCCGCGGCGATGTGCTCGTAGTCGGCGCTGTTCGGATCGGGCAGCGGCAGGATCGGAGCGAGGATCGCAGCGGACACCACCATCGATGCCCAGATGATCGCGACCCACACCACCACGGGCAGCCGGTTCGTCCGGCGGGTCTTGACCGGTGCGGCCTTGGCAGGCGCGGTCTTCACATCAGCCACGTCCGGACCTCACTCTCGGATCGAGGAGCAGATAGAGCAGGTCGATCAGGATGTTCACCACGACGTAGAACACCGCGATCACCGCGACGACGGCCTGGATGGTGACGTAGTCGCGTGCGTACACCGAGTCGACGAGCATCCGCCCGAGACCCGGCAGGGCGAACAGCGTCTCGATCACCACCGCAGAGCCGATCAGGCGCGCGGTGTTGATGCCGGCCAGCGTCACCAGCGAGAACGACGAAGGGCGGAAGACCTGGCGGAGCAGGATGTTCGACGCCGACATGCCCTTGGCTTGGGCGGCCAGCACGAAGTCCTCCTTCATCGTCGCCTGCATGTCGCCGCGCAGCAGGCGGAAGTACACGCCCGCCGGTTCGAGTGACAGCGCGAGCGCAGGCAACAACATTGTGAGCAGATTCGCGCCGATCCCCGCGGAGATAGGGACGAAGCCGGAGGCAGGCATCCACCCGAGGGTGACCGCGAAGATGAACACGAGGAAGAGACCGATGACGAAGTGCGGTGCGGAGATCGCCGCGAGCGAGGCCATGCTGCCCAGCCGGTCGATCCAGCCGTTGGGACGGTAGGTCGCGTAGACGGCCAGTGCGATGGCCGCGACCAGCGCGATGACCTGCACGAGGATCATCAGCTGAAGTGAGACGGGCACGCGCTGGAGGATCGCCTCGCCCACATCCTGCCCAGTGCGGTAGGAGATGCCGAAGTCACCCTGTAGCGCCGAGGTCAGCCACAGCCAGTACCGCACGATGACCGGCTCATCGAGGTTCAGATCAGCCCTGACTATGGCGAGCTGCTCCTCGGTCGCGTCGGTGCCGAGGATCACTCTGGCCGGGTCACCGGGGAGCAGGTCGAGCATGAGTGACACGAGGAACGTCACCGAGACCAGCACCACCACCAAGTGCGCGAGCTTGCGCCCCGCGAAGGACGCCCAGCGTGGCGGCGCCCAGGATCGACGGGTGTCTCGCACAGAGATCCTCGCCGTAGCCGGGGGACCTGATGGAGCCCGGCCGAGACCGGATCCAGATGCGGTTGTTTGACCGCTCATCGCCTTCACACCTCTCTGCGCCGTGGGCGTCGATATAGATATTTGATCATAGATATCGCCGAGTCACAAGCATCGATTCGGGGCACACGTCAGTCGCGTCCGGCCGGCGGGGTGCGATCTCGGGCGATGATGCCCGCGGGCACCACCGCGAGCGCCGCGACGCCAGTCATCACCAGGAACATCAGGGTGAAGCCGGCCTCGCCGCCGACGGCGAGCGCGGCGCCGCACACCTGGGCACCGAACGCCCCTCCGATGTTGCGCAGGTTCGTGTTCATGCCACTGACCGATCCGACCTCACCCTCTGGGACTGCCGAGACGATCACCGACATCAGATGCGAGTAGATCAGGCCGATGCCGAGCCCCATGAGCCCTGAGGCGACCATCACCATCACCGGCATCAGGTGCCAGGCGGCGAACGATGCGGCGCCCGCGACAGTGAGCAGCACACCGATCACGATGCTCGGGCGGGAGCCGGGCCACCGGTGCATGGCACCGGCCAGCAGGCTCACCAGCAGGAACATGACCGTCTGCGGCAGCAGGTAGAACGCAGTCTCGGTGATCGACGCGCTGAAGCCGAAGCCGCCGTCGCGCGGCGACTGCACATATGCGGGGATCGCGATCATGCCTGCGAAGAGCATGAAGCCGAAGAGAAAGGAGAGGGCATTGGCCCAGCCGACAGGCGTGCTCATCAGAATGCGGATGTCGATGATCGGCACCGTCACGCGCCGCTCGATGTATACCCAGACCAGCAGGGTGACCAGAGTCCCGACCATGAGCAGCACGGTCACCGGCGACCCCCACCCCCAGCCCCCACCCTGGGTGACGCAGAGCAGAAGCCCTGCGAGCCACACCGCCATAAGCGCCGCGCCGCCGATGTCTACCGAGCCTCTGCGCACCGGGCGATCCACGCATGGCACGAACACCCACACCAGCACCGTCGCGACGGCCACGACAACCGCCGCGATCAGGAAGACACCGCGCAGGCCCGCGGCATCCACCAGCGGTCCGACGGCCACGACAGCGATGGCACTGCCGATAGCGATCGTGGAGGAGACGAAACCGATGCCGGCGACCATGATCCGCTCCGGCAGGCGCTCCCGGAGCAGGCCGAACGCGAGCGGGAACATCGCCCCGGCAGCCCCCTGCACGATTCTGGCGACCAGCAGCAGGGTGAAGCTGTCGGCCAGCACAGCCAGGATCGTGCCGCACAGGAAGGTGACGATCACGATCCGCAGCACCCTTGCCCTGCCGAACATGTCACCGAGTCGACCGGCGATGGGCATGGCGATCGAGGAGGCCAGGAGGAATCCGGCCACCAACCAGGAGACCGCGCTCTGATCGACATCGAAGACAGTCCCGAGTGTGGGTAGGAGCGGGTTCAGGAAGGCCTGCATGAGCCCATGGCTGAAGGCTGCGGTCGAAAGGGTCGCCACCAGCGCCACCGCGTCTCTGCGCGCAGGAAGCGGCTCGGTCACGCGACCTCCAATTCCCGCCCTTTTGATTAAATATCAAGTATCATACCGTTACCAGCCCGCGAGAGGAATCCCATGGCCTACGCATCGACAAATCCGTACACCGGCGACGTGATCGCCCGTTTCCCAGACGCGACGGATGCGGAGGTCGTTGCCGCCGTCGATGCTGCCCACGCCGCATTCACCGGCTGGTCGCGCACGCCACTGCCCGAGCGGATCGCTCGATTGAACCGGGCGGCCGAACTGTTGCGCGAACGCGGCGATGAGCTGGCCCGGCTGCAGACCCTCGAGATGGGCATGACGATCGAGGCCTCCCGCATGCAGGCGTCGGTCGTAGCTCCGAGCATCCTGGAGTACTACACGGCCAATGCCGAGGAGTTCCTCCAACCGCACGATCTGGGCAGCGGCGCGAAGGTCGTCCGACAGCCCACCGGCATCGTCTTCGCAATCGAGCCCTGGAACGTGCCGTACTACCAGGCCATCCGCGCGGCGGCGCCCAACCTCATCGGCGGCAACGTTGTGATCCTCAAGCATGCGGGGATCGTGCCGCAGTGCGCCGCGGCGATCGAGCAGGTCTTCCGCGACGCAGGCCTGCCGGCAGGTGTCTTCACGAACGTGTACGCGAGCCACGAGCAGACCTCCCGGATCATCGCCGACGACCGGGTGCGCGGCGTTACCCTCACCGGCAGCGACACCGCCGGCCGCAAGGTGGCCGCCCAGGCCGCGGCAGCGGTCACCCCCAGTGTGCTGGAGCTCGGCGGATCCGACGCCATGGTCGTGCTCGACGACGCCGACCTCGACCACGCCGTGGGGCAGGCGCTCGGCCGCTTCCGTCTGTGCGGACAGACCTGCGTCTCCCCCAAGCGCATCATCGTGATCGAATCCGTGTACGAGGAGTTCCTGCGCCGCTACCGCGCCGCGTGCGAGTCGCTGGTGCCAGGCGATCCGTTCGACCCGGCCACCACGCTCGGCCCGCTCTCCTCGCAGGAACAGGCCGACACCGTCCGGGCGCAGATCCGCACGGCCGTCGAAGCCGGTGCGACCGCGATAGAGGTGGGCGATACCGTCCCCGAGACCGGCGCCTTCGTGCAGCCGACGATCCTCACCGGCGTCGACGAGGACAACCCGCTCTACGGCGAGGAGATCTTCGGCCCGGTGCCGATGGCGTTCTCCGCCGTCGATGACGACGACGCCGTGCGCCTGGCCAACGACACCAGGTACGGCCTGGGCGGCTCGGTCTTTGGCGCCGATACCGAACGCACCGAGCGGATCGCACTCAGCATCGACACCGGCATGGTCTGGATCAACCGCATCGCAGGCACCGATGCTCGGCTACCGTTCGGCGGCACCAAGCAGTCCGGCTACGGCACGGAGCTCGGCCGCGAGGGGCTGTACGCGTTCCTCAACAGCAAACTCGTCAACCGGCCGTGACCGCGGCGTGCGCCGTCGCCCGTATTAGCGTGCGACGGCGTACACCGGCACGCCATCGTCGCGCAGCTCTCGCCTGGCCCACCCGAGGGTGACCGCGCGACCGATGCGCGCCAGGGTGTCGGCGAAGGCGAGGAACCACTCGTCGTTGACGAGCTCGGTGAAGCTCTTCCTGCCGCCGCGCCACCGCAGGCGGGAGGCGAGTTCGAATGCGCTGCTCGGCCGATCGTCCAGCACATCGCGCAGCGACGAGACCTTCGCATCGACGTAGTCAAGGTGGGCGCGGATGAGTGAAGTCGGGTCGTCGACCGCCGGACCGTGGCCGGGCAGGCAGACGCGCACGTCCAGTTCGCCGAGCGCAGTCAAGCCCCGCACGTAGTCGGTCAGCGGATCGGGTGCGGTGAACGGTCGCACCGTGACATGCGGATTGCCGTGCCCGCGCGGCAACAGCGCATCGCCGCAGAACAGAACGCCGGTGGCTTCCTCGAACAGCGAGGCATGACCGGGGGTGTGCCCTGGCGTGCCCACCACGCGCAGACTCCGGCCGCCGACGGTGACGATCTCGCCGTCATCACACCACCGGATCGACTCGGTCGGCATCGGCAGGTCGGGCATCTTCGTGTCGACGATCGCGTCGGCTGTCTCCTCCGGGAAGCCGAGGCCGCGGTACCAGTCGACGGCGGATGCCCGATCCGGCAGCCCCTGATAGTCGGACATGGCCGCGACCGTCGGTTGCTCGGCCCGGTGCAGTCGCACCCCACCGTCCGCCGGTAGCCGTGCGCCCAGATAGTCGGTGAACCCGGAGTGGTCACGGTGGGCGTGGGTGATGAACACCTCGCTCATCGGGGCCCGCTTGCGCCGAGCGACATCCAGCAGGGCATCCAGATGCGTCGTCGCGACGCCCATCCACCACGCGGTGTCGATGAACAGCGATTCGCCGTGCCCGACCACCGCGTAGGCGTTGGTGCTGATCCGGTACGGAGTGCTGATCATCTCCGCACCGGTGCGCCAGATGCCTGGCAGCACCTCTTCGGGCTCGTGCAGCTCGGCAACCATGGGTGCACGCTCCTCTCCCCGGCATCCGTGCCGGGCGCATGATCAGTCGTACAGGTGCGCCTTGACGTCGAGTGCGGCGATAGCGCCGTCCGAATCAATCACCAGCGGGTTCAGGTCCAGCGACTCGATGGTCGGATCGCGCATGAGTTCCTCCAGCGCGCGCACGACGGCGATGAAGCCCTCGTGCTCGGCGACCGAGGGTGCGTAGCGCCGGAGCAGGTCATCGCGCTGCCGGTCCGACAGCGGCAGCAGCCGCACGCCGACACGCTTGTCCTCCACACCCGATCCGCCGGGACCAACTGCGAGGAAGGGTGTTCCGTCTGCCGAGCGGGACAGCCCGACGAACAGCTCCTCCTCGAAGGAGATCCGCTCGGAGAAGGTCACATCGCTGTCGAACAGCGCACGGAGGTAGTCCGTCGCCGCCACGGCTGCGGAGAGGTCGGGGATGTGTGTGAGCACGCCGCCCGCGTTCGCGCGGTGTGCGAGTCCGGCATCTGCCTTCGCCACCAGTGGGAAGCGCGCACCCGCCAGCGTCTCTGCGACATCTGCGGTGCGCCCGACCCGCCGTTCCCCCGGCCAGCGCACGGGCACGCCGTAGAGGAGTGCGCGCACGGCTTCGTCGGTAACCACGTGCGTGAAGCCGCCGGCTGGCGCCGGGTACGAGCCAACGTCGTCGCAGCCCGCGTCGCCGCGCGACCACGTCGACAGTGCCACGATCTTGGCGACAGTCTGCGCCGCACCGAAGGCGATCGTCACATCCGGGCCGTACTGGTCAGGCACGCGGAACTCGCGGCGGTCAACGCCGGTGGCCAGCATCGGCTGCTTCCCATGCGCGATCGTGGCGTCAATGGCGTCCTGCGTCCAGCGGATATGCGCGGGGATGCGCGCATCCGGGATGTCGAACAGATGCACGGCGATGTCGATGTTCGGGTCGGAGACGATCGCCTCCACCCTGCGCTGGAACTCGTCCGGCTTGCCCAGCAGACCCGCGCCCATGTCGAAGGGGTTGTAGACCATGTCGACCTCCTCCTCACCAAGCAGGGTGACGGCGGTGTCGCGCTCGAATGGCGGCAGCTCGATGTCGGTCTTGGCCAGTTGGTCACTCAGCGAGATGAGCGCGCCGCCGCTGCCTGCGAATACTCCGACCCGGCCGCGGCCGAACCGGCGGTAGCCGGCCGACTCCAGCGCCGAAAGCGATGACACCATGTCGTCGACGGTGGAGACGACCACGACGCCGAACTGCTCGGCGATGCCAAGGATGAGCCTGGTCGGCGAACCGATGGCCCCGGTGTGCGAGGCAGCGATCGCCTGTCCACGCTCGGACAGGCCGGCCAGCAGCAGCACGATCGGCACGCCGGCCCTCGTCGCATCCTGCACGAAGCGGGCGAACTCGTCGAGATCGCCGACGTCCTCGAGATACAGGCCGATGGCACCTACGTCGTCGGCCAGCAGCGCGCGGCCGAGCGTGAGATAGTCCATCACCGCCGAGCCACCGAGTGCGAAGACCGTGTGCAGGCCGATGCCGGCCTCGCTCGCTGCCGAACCGGAGGAGATCGCGATCGAACCGCTCTGCGCCATCAGCACCGTGCGTCCTGGCTTGGGAGTGCCCCGCAGCCGACCGTCCAGCACATTGACGTTGTGACGCGGCGAGATGAACCCGAGTGACTGCGGGCCGAACAGGGGGATGCCGGTGCGCAGCGACCACTCCCGCAGCGTCGCCTGCGCTTCGTGGTCGCCGGCCTCGGCGAAGCCCCCGCTGAATACGATCACGGCGTGCGGGCGGCGCTCGGCGAGCTCATCGAGCAGCCCGAGCACCGCTTCGGCACCGACGAGCAGCCAGACGATGCCGAGCTCGCCCTCGACCTCGGCCAACGAGGTGGCCGCGTCGATGCCGTAGACGGTGCCGCCTCGGCGGCTGACGACGTTGATCGTCCCGGTGAACGGGATCGTGCTCTCCCGCAAGGAGGTCATTATCCAGCCGGTCGTCCCGCCGGTCTCATTCGCTCCGACGAGCGTGACGGCCGGGGCCTTCCACGTCTGCGCCAGTGCGGCGCTCCAGTCGATCCCGGCCGACTGGACCTGTTCGGCGAGCATTCAGTGACCTCCGTACTCGGGCTCAGGCTGCTTGTCCAGCCAGGCGATGACCGATGCCTCGTGGTCGGTCGAGATCATGGTCAGCGATTCCAGCGCAGCTCCCGTGAGGGCGCCGCGGGCGTTGGTCTCCCTGGCCATGCTGTTGAAGACACGCTTGGTCCAGCGGATGGCCAGCGGCGGGAGGGTCGCGAGATCCTCTGCGATCTCTCGGGCCTTCGCGATGACCTCCTCGTGCGGCACGGCGTAGTTGATCAGACCGATGCGCTCAGCCTCGGCTCCCTTCACCAGCCGACCGGTGAGGATCATCTCCTTGGCCCGCGGCAACCCGACCAGCGCCGGGAACATGTACGCGCCCGGCGACATGAGCCCGCGGCGCACGTGCGGATCGCCGATCTTGGCGTTCTCGTCCATCACCGTGACGTCGGAGTACAGCGCAAGGCCGAGCCCCGCGCCGATGGCGTGTCCGGTGATCGCCGAAACGATCGGCACGTCGACGCCGAAGATGGCTCCTGACAGCTCGTCCGAGCGGTCCACCGGGATGCGTGCGACCCAGTCCGGGTTATCGCGGATGTGGCCCATGCGAGTGGCCTGCTCGCGCATGCCGTTCACATCGCCGCCCGCGGAGAAGCGGTTGCCCCGCCCCTGCAGCATGATCGCGCGCACCCGCGGGTCGTAGCGCACCAGCCGGAAGAACTGTGTCAGCTCCGGCGTCATCTTATCGCTGGGGTTGGCCTTAGCAGGGTCAGACCCCAGGGTCACCACGCAGATGGTGCCCTGGAAGTCGACCTCGATGGCCCGGAACTCGGGATACCCCGGCGGTTCAGTCGGCGCCTTGCGGTGACCGTCCGCGCCGATCTGCGAGCTCGTGGACATGTCAGTTCTCCGAGGCGGGACGGATCGTCAGCAACGACGGCTCCACCGAGTCCGAGACGAACTGGATCGGGCGCAGGGTGATGTCTGCGATGGTCGACACCGCGGAGACGCGATGGCGCATCCGCATGCCCTCCAGCCCCCAGCCCGCCGCGTCGAAGTGACGGATGTCCGGAGTGCTGACCTCGGCGACCTTGAACGTGAAGTTCTCGGCGACCTGCACCACCCGCAGCCCCTTCGGGGTGTGCGCGAGGTCAACGCTGGAATTGATGCCCATCGAGCTGCCTGCGGTGAGGATCGGGCTCGACGTGACGATCCGAAGGATCTCGCCCCCACCATCCTCGACTGTGAGGTGGCTGCCGTCGTGGTAGCGGCGCATGTGCACCTTCTCTGCCGCGCGCACCGGGATGCCCCAGCCGGACCGCAGAGGTTCGACGGCGTCAGGGTTGTCCGTCAGCGCCACCAGCTGGAAGATGCGGGGACGGTAGCCGAAGCGGCACAGCACGCCGATCTGGGCGATCGTCGTCGGCCCCCACGGGGTGTCGGGCAGATGGTACGCCCGCACCATGGCGAACGACGGTCCGCGCAGCGGCGCCAACGACGGCGGAAGGAAGCTCGCCGCCGAGAACATGTCCATCTCGTAGATCACCTGGAGGAACCGCGCATCCGCGAAGGTGACCTCCTCGGCGGCGAACTCCTCGATGACCGGGGCGTGCTTGGCGAGCTCCTCGATGGAGGCCTCGCCGAACTCCGCCCAGTCGGGAATGAACTGCAGGGTCGTCTTCGACCCGGTCACTTGTGCCATGATCCGCTCCTCAGGCCTTCTTGAACTTGGGCATGACTTCACGTGCGAACACGCGCATGCTGTTGAGTACGTCCTCCTGCGGGACCGCCTCCATGGCCTGCACCACGAAGTTCAGTCCGTCCACACCGATGGACTCCCACTTCTTGATGACGCCGATGATGCGGTCGGGGTCGCCGACCGCGAGTCCCGGCGGGATGCCGGTGTCGTCGGTGGATCCGAGGGCCTCCTGTCGGAGGGTGGGAAGGAAGCCGCCTACCTGGTACGTCGGTGAGGAGTAGACCTCCTTGACCGGCGAACCGTGAGAGGTGCCGTAGTTGAAGTTGTCCAGCAACCCGCGCCCGATCCTCGCGGCGCGCTGCGAGTCCTCATCGCAGAACATGAAGTTCGTCGTCTGCACCTGCTCGTTGATGAACGATCCGACCGGCTCACAGTTGCGGATGATGCGACGGTAGTTCTCGATCTTCTTCGCCTGCTGGTCGTAGCCGCCCATGCTCAGGCCGAAGGAGCCGAGACCGCGCTCGGCGGCGTCGACCTCGGTGCCTTCACTGGTGACCGCCACCCACATCGGCGGGTGCGGGTCCTGGTAGGGCTTGGGGATGACCTCACGCTCCGGCATGCTGAAGAAGCGCCCCTCGTGCGAGAAGGTCCGCTGCGTCCACATCTTCGGGATGGCGCGGACCCATTCGTCCCACGACTCCTTGGTGGTGTG
Source organism: Microbacterium wangyouchuni (assembly GCF_051546305.1). NCBI lineage: Bacteria > Bacillati > Actinomycetota > Actinomycetes > Micrococcales > Microbacteriaceae > Microbacterium > Microbacterium wangyouchuni. The sequence continues at coordinate 350,277 of NZ_JBPTMA010000003.1, read as the reverse complement.
CGGGTCGGCCATGAATCCGCCGAGCTCGCCCCAGCCGCCGGAGCGTCCGGTACCGAGGTCGACGCGACCGCCCGAGAGGTAGTCGAGCACCGCGGTGCGCTCGGCGATCTTGATCGGGTGATTCATTCCGGGCACCAGCACCGAGATGCCGAAGCCGAGGCGGATGTTCTTGGTCTCACGCGCCAGAGCGCCGAAGAAGACCTCAGGCGCGATGGAGAAGGAGAACGGGTTGGAGAAGTGGTGCTCCACCAGCCACACATAGTCGAAGCCGAGCTCATCTGCGAGCTTGACCTGTTCGATCACATTCTCATAGGCCTGGAGGATGCCCTCCCGGCTCGAGTCGATGGAGCCGATCTCGTACAGCAGTCCGAATTTCACCGGGTATCACCTTTCCTTATTCGCGACGGGACGATGCCCGTCATCGTGCACCCTTGGCCGCGTACTCGCGCAGCAGATGCTTGCCGACAATGAGTTTCTGGAGCTCGAGCACGCCCTGCCCGACGTCGTAGAATTTGCCCTCTCGGTACAGCCGCTCCAGCACCATCTCGTGCGTGAAGCCGTACGCCCCGCACACCTGTATGGCGAGGCTGGAGACCTCGCGAGCCATCCGGGCGCAGACGATCCGCGTCGATGCGGCGATGCGCTTGAGGTCGGGATCCCTGGCGTCGACGGCCCTGGCTGCCCACTGCACCATGGTCCGGGCGCCGTCGACATGTGCGGCCATCTCGCCCAGTGCCACCTGGATCGTGGGGAACTTGTCGCCGATGGCCTCGCCGCGGTGCTCGCGCCCAGAGGCATAGGCGACCGCTTCCTCGACGGCGCGACGGCCGATGCCGACGCAGATGGAGCTCGCGCGGATCTTCGCCTCGGCCTCGGTGGAGACCATGATGTCGAAGCCGTCCTCCTCGCCGCCGAGCAGCGCGTCGTCATCGACGTGGACATCTATCGAGACGGGTGCGGTGCCCTGCCCGCCAAAGGCGAGCATCTTGATCGACGGACCCGGGTCCCACCCGGCCTTTGTGGTGTCGACCAGGAACGCGCCGAGCCGGCGCTCGGTGGTCTTGGCATAGACCAGCGCCACATCGGCGTGGGGCGCGAAGGAGGTGAACATCTTCGATCCTGTGATGCGCCAGCCGGAGCCCTCGCGCGTGGCGCGGGTGAGGATCTGCTGCGGGTCGGAGCCAGTCTGGGGCTCCGTGAACGACCAGGCGCCCAGCATCCCGCCGCTGATCAGTTTTTCGCCCCAGCGAGCGCGCTGGACCTCGGTGCCGAAGTTGCGGATGGCGCTGGCGACCTGCACGGTCGGGCCGGAGTACAGGGCGGCCACGGCTCCGTGACTGGCGACCTCCTCGATCGCCTCGACGTATGCCAAGAATGATCCGGCGTGGCCGGAGTCCTCGTCGGGGAAAGGCATGGTCGGCAGGCCCAGCTCGCACAACAGGTCCCACAGCTCACGGGAGAACACCTGCGAGCGGTCCACCTCTGCGGCCAGTTCGCGGATCCGCTCTTGGCCGGCGTCCCGCAGCGCCGCGAAGACGTCGGGGTCGAGGTGGGTGGAGGTGGTGGTCACGCGGATCTCCGATCAGAGGACAGCAACGGGGGCGATGGGGCTGCCTGTCGCGCCGCGGATGCGCAGCGGACTGGCGATGAAGAGGAACTCCGCGCGTCCGGTCGCCGAGAGCTCTTCGAGGTCGAGGAACTCCAGCAGGTAGATGGCGCAGTCGCGGATGAGGAACTGGTGCACGGGGCACACTGTTCCGGGCGCCCACGGCAGCACCTCGACACCGGAGTTGTCCGCACCGACGAGCGAGACGTCTGCGCGGGCGAGGAACTCGGAGGCGTCCAAGCCGATGCCAGGGCGGTCGCCGTGATAGGCGATCTCCTCCGACTCCCACACGTTGATCCAGCCGGTGCGGATGAGTACCGCATCACCCCGCTCCAGCGTGGTACCCGAGACGTCGAGCACCTCCTGGAGGTCGGCCGCGGTGATCTCGTACCCGGGGTCGAGGTGGTCCACACCCCGGTGCCCGGCGACATCGATCAGCACGCCGCGGGTGAGGAAGGCCGGTGCCTTATCGATTCCCAGCTTGCGCAGCCCGCTGCTGCGCACCGCTACGTGACTGTAGCCGTTGTAGAGGGTGTCGCCGTACCAGACGTGACCGATCGCATCGAGGTGGGTCACCGCGCCGTGGGTGGCCATCGAGATGTGGTCAGCCGCCGCTTGGAACCCCTGCGGCGCCTTCGCGCCTGCGAGGTAATCGCCGGCGTCGTTGAGCATGAAGTGCTGCGGGGGCGCGCCGTTGCGTGGCGCGTGGCGGTCGCCGATCACCTGCGACAACGCCACCACCTCGCCGGTCTGGGGCAGACGGAGAGCGGCGAGGATGGACGTCGGAGTGATGTGGTTGCCCGCTCCGGACTCGTCCGCATCACCCCAGCGCCCCCAGTTGGTGAACTCCGGGCGCGCCGGAGTCTCACCGTCGGCCGCTGCTCGCGGCGTCCATCCTGTGCTCATCGCCTGGCGTCCTGCCTGTCGAGGATCCGCTTCATGTTGCTGTACAGGAACTTCTCCAGCACCTCGTCGGGGAGGTCGAGGTTGCGAGCGTCCGGCACAGCCTTGGAGACGTTGATGAGCGGGTAGTCGGTACCGAAGATCACCTTGTCCGCGCCGGGCTGCGCGTGCCAGCTGCCCGCCATGAACTCCAGTAGCTCCTTCGGGTAGCGCTTGGGTGACCACGCGGAGGTGCAGATGTAGAGGTTCTGGTGCTTCGCCGCGAGGTGGGTCATCATACCGACCCACGGGTCACCGATGTGGTGGCCGACGATGGTGAGGTCGGGGAAGGCTAACGCCACGTCGTCGAGGTGCAGCGGGTAGTTCGGGTACGTCGGCCACAGCGGCCCGGGCATGCCGATGTAGGTGAAGACGAACAGGTCCAGCTCCACGCACTTGGCGTACAGCGGATAGAACCACCGGTCGTTGGGCGGCATGCCGTAGGGAGCGGGCAGGATGTGCACGCCACGGATGCCGTACTTCTCCTTGTGCTCCTCGAGGATGCGGGGATTCTCAAGGATGTCCCAGAAGGTGGCAGGTCCCTGCTTCGGAGGCAGGATGGTCCCGGCGTGCTCGTAGCGGCCCGGGAACTTCTGCATAATGTCGTAGTGCTCCCGGATGCGGCTTTCCAGCTCGGGGCGCTCAGCCTCGTAGTACAGCGAGGCCTGGAAGATCGCCAGCTCGACACCGTTGTCGATGAGCTCCTGTGTGCTCTCCTCAGCCGTGGCCGGCTTCGTCGCCGGCTTGCCCTTCTGGTCGAAGAAGCGCATGGCACGTGCGCGCTGGGGATCCTGTCGCCACGATTCCTGGTCACCGAAGGTGTCGGCGGTCGTCGCCGCCCACCCCGGGTGGTAGAAGGCATCGATCACTGGGCCGTCATACATGTTCTCTCCCTGTTTGTCGTCGGTGGTCAAGCCGTCGGTCTGTCGATCAGACGCTGGCGGCAGTTCTGCGCCTGGATCGTGCCCGTTCCAGGACGGTCACTATGAGTTCGGGCGAGGTCAGTTCCGCGGCGGCTGGCTGCAGTCGCCCTTCCTCGGCGACTGCGTCCATAAATGCGGTCTGATCGCGGTCGTTGATCAGGTGCTTGGTCATCACCAGCGCGTGGGCCGGCGCCTGCCGCAGTTCCGTGAGGACGTCTTCGACGGCCTCATCGAGCACGCCGGGCGGACAAGATCGGGAGATCAGGCCTGCTGCGCACGCCTCCTCGACGGTGATCCAGCGGCCGGTCATCAGCAGGTCCCTGGCACGAGCCGCGCCGAGTGCCTGCGGCAGCAGGTACGTCGCGCCAGCGTCAGGCACGAATCCGAGGTGCACAAAGCTGAGCCTGATCTTGGTGTCGAGATCGGCGATCACCAGGTCTGCGCTCAGCGCGAGGGCTGCAGCGGCACCGATCGCAGCGCCCTCAACCGCGGCGATGACGACCTGGTCCAGCGAGCGAATGGCACCTATGGTACCTTCCATCCTGATGCGGTAGTCCTCAACGTAGTCGTCGGGGAGCCCTTCGGCTAGCTGGCTGACATCGCCGCCACTGGAGAAGATGCCCTCGGCACCGCGCAGAACCACGAACCTGATGTCCGGGAGCTCACGAAGCTCGGCCAGTCGCCCCGCGAGCGCGTGATGCATCTGACGCGAGAGGGCGTTCTTCTTGGGCCCCGTGAGGGTCAGAACGGCGACATCACCGCTGACCGAGAAGGCGACATTGGGCTTCACGTCTTTGACTATATCTGATCAAAGATCAGAGGTCAACGATTTCTCCGTCACTTTCGTCGGCGCACTCACGGCGGGAGCGACGAAGCGGCACGACGGTCGGAACCGTCGTGCCGCTTTCGTTGGCACATCAGCCGGCAGGCGCCTCGATGAGGCAGCCGATGAGCTTGCCACCCTGGGCGAAATGCTCCTCGGCAAGCCTGCGGGATTCGACCGCATCGCGCCGCTCGAGCGCGGCGATGATCTTGGGGTGGTCCGCGAGGGAAGCGTCCAGAATGCCCGGCACCGCCTCATACAGGTCCTCGCGGACGTAGCGGTGCGAGAGCCGGAGGAACCAGCGGATGCGGTCACCGTTCGGGATCTTCGCGATGTAACGGTGGAATTCCGCGTTCAAGCGCGCGGCGTCGCGCAATGTCGCCTTGGTGAGGCTGCGCTCGCTGAGCGCCTCGAGCTTGCTGTGGATGGTGCGGAGGTTCTCGATATCCTCCTCGGTCGCCGCCTCCGCGGCGCGCGCGGCGAGGATGCCGGTCAGCACCGCCTGCACCTCGAAGAGGTCGTCGAGGTCGCCCTGCGACAGCGGCCTCGCTCGGAAACCACGGCGCGGCTCGACGTCGACCAGGCCCTCATTGGACAGTGTGATCAGCGCCTCACGCACCGGCATGCTGCTGACGTCGAGCTCCCGCGCCAGCGCGTCGAGCGGAATACGCTGACCGGCTTCGTATCGCCCGGCCAGGATGTCCTGACGAAGCGATTCGGCGATCTCGTCGCCGAGCTTCTGCCGCACTCGAATCATTGCCTACCCCCGTGGATGGTGCTCACCGCCCCCTGTCGAGCGGTTCGTGAACGATATTAGATCATAGATGCCAGGTTACGAGACTTTTCGCTAGACTTCGCGCCCTCGCCCGGAACCCTTGATCTCAGCGCACGCGCTCGATGCGCGATGCCGCTTCCTTGAGCCGGTCGACGGTGGCCATGAGCGCAACTCCAGCCAACCCCTCCTGCATGCCGTAAATCGTCAGCGCCAGCGAGACCGAGCCCGCCGAGTCATGCAGCGGCGCGGTGAGATTGAACTCCTCGTCGACCGCGTCGCCGAGCGCGAGTCGGTCGTTGACGCTGACGAAGCGGTCCGCCCACGTGCCGGCGGGACGACGCTGCACCGCAGCCGACCAGCCGCGCTGGGCGATCGCGTCGAGCGTGTCGAGCATCGCGGCGCGATCACCGTTGCCCTCACTCAGGGCGACACCTGCTGTGACCCACTCCTCGCGCTCGGAGGCCGAGCCCTCCGCCGCGAAGGCGATCGCATAGGGCGGACCGGCCGCGCTGGTGTCGCCGACCCGCTGCTTGACGCGCGTGCTCAGCGGGGTCCAGGTGCTCGCCATGAGCATGATCTCGCCTTCGTCGCGACCGGTGATGGCCACGTCCACGCCCAACTCGCGCTCCAACTGGAGCATCTCCACGCGGGCGGTGTCCAGCAACGATGCCCGCTTCGGGTCGTCGAACTGCTGCGCGAACAGCGGGCCGGGGGTGAACCGCCCATAGCCCCCACGGAAGAACACCAGCGGCAGCGCATCCTTCTCCAGGTCGAGCTCGCGCACGGCGCCGATCACGATGAAGTGGTCACCCGCGTCGACGACGTTCTCGATCTCGCAGTCGATCCATGCCACGGCTTCGTCGATGATGGGCGAGCCCAGCCCGCTGCGACGCCAGGCGACATCGGTGAACTTCTGATCCGACGGCCGGGCCATCTGCCTGCACAGGTGCTCCTGTTCCCAGGTGAGCACATTCACGCAGAACCGACCGGAGCGCTCGATGAGCGGCCAGGTGGTCGAGGTCTTCTGCGGCAGGAAGGCCACCAGCGGCGGATCGAGGGAGACAGAGGTGAAGGTACCCACCGTCATTCCGATCGGACGATCCTCGTCCGTCGAGGTGACGACGCTGACGCCGGTGGGGTACTGACCGAGCACCTGCCGGAACCGGGCCGCATCGATGTGCACTGTCATCTTCGCCTCCGTATCGCTGAGATTTTCGATATCGTATCAAGAATAGGACCCCGTGACGAGGGGCTCCCCCACACGAACCGAAGGCGGACCATGCGCATCACCGTAACCACCCACGTCGACGTCGAGCAGGTCGACGACCTCACCGCCCTCTCGGTGGCGACCGACCTGCCTCTGGGCGACGTGGATGCACACCTGCGCGCCGCGGGCCTGGGCCGAGCCACGGACGAGCATGTCTGGATCGAGGCGGAGCCGCTGCAGTCCGCAGCATCCGCTCTGTCGACCGCGGCCGACTGGAACGACGGGTTCGCCCGCATGCTCGACTATGCGCGCTCCAAGGGCTGGGTCGACGACACTGGCGCGATCCGCGCGCACGTCACGCCACTGCGCTGATCGGCGTCAGTCGCCCGTGGCGGTGTAGCGGTACCCGCCGTCGGTGGCTGACTGAAAGTCGGCGGAGCGGTACAGCCGCTCCTGCGCGGCGCGCTCGTGACGGCTGGCGTCCTCGAACGACGCCAACAGCGGCGCCCGCATTGTTCCACGGATAGCGGCAAGCGCTTCGCGAGGCTGCGCGGCAAGTAGCGCGGCGAACTCCACCGAGGCGGTGCTCACATCCTCCAGCCGTGCGACCCGGTCGACGAGCCCGATCCGCTCCGCCTCGAGCATCGAGACCTTCCGTCCCGTCGAGAGCAGCTCGGTCGCACGCTGCCGACCAACTGTCTCGGTGAGGGTTGCCGTCAGGCCGAAGCCATGATGGATGCCGATTCCGACGAACTTCGGCCAGAGGTACGCAGTCTCGGCCGCGACGCGATGATCGGCGCACATGGCCACACCCAACCCCACACCGATGCTGCCACCGGTAAGTTCGGCCACCCAGGGCTTGGCGACGTCGATGAGCTGCGGCGCACAGGCATAAATGGCCTCGGCTGTGTCCTCCGGATCTCGAATCGTGCGCCAATCGCGACCCGCGCAGAAGTGCTTGCCCTCCGCGCGCACCACGATCGCACCACAGTCGGGATCGGCAGCCAACTCGTGCAGCGCATTGGCGAGTTCGCGCAGCAGGAAGACCGTCAGGTAATTCTCGGCACCGCCGAGCATCGCGATCACGCCGACGCCGTCGTCGCCCGGCCGTGCCGTGCGGATGCGCGCACCATCGTCAACCACCGAAGCCTCCTCGCTTTGATATTTGATATCATAGCCCTATTCGAATCACGCCGTCATGGTCGACGGCCCCAGGGAGGAGATCGATGAGCACCCTGTTCGATCCGCTTCAGCTCCGCGGTACAGCGATCGCAAACCGCATTGTGATGTCGCCGATGACCCGCACCCACTCGCCGAATGGTGTGCCTGGCGAGGATGTGGCGACATACTACTGGCGTAGGGCCGTCGGCGGAACAGGGCTACTCATCACCGAGGGCGTAGCGATCGATCATCCGTCCTCCGTCGACCACTCCGATGTGCCCCGACTGTTCGGCGAGGAATCGCTGCAAGGGTGGCGACGGGTCGTCGAGGGCGTACACGACGCCGGCGGCCGGATCATGCCGCAGCTGTGGCACGTCGGTCCGTTGTGGGGCACCATGCAAGGAGGCTCGTCTCCCGCCATGCGCCCGTCCGGACTGTGGGGCACCCCCGGCGTGACCGCCTATCCGGCCGAGGTCGTCGCGGCTCTGCGGCATCCGACCACCGAGATGAGCGAGCACGACCTGCGAGCCGTGCTCGACGCGTACCGGCGTGCGGCCGCTGCGGCGGCCGAGACCGGGTTCGACGGCGTCGCCATCCACGGCGCGCACGGGTACCTGCTCGACGCGTTCCTCTGGGCCGACACCAACCGCAGGCAGGACGAGTGGGGAGGAGACGCTGCCAGGCGAGCCGCGTTCCCCGCCGCTGTCGTGCGCGCCGTGCGCGCCGAGATCGGCGAGGACCTGCCCATCCTCTTCCGCTTCTCGCAACACAAGCAGCAGGACTTCAAGGCCAAGCTCGCTGAAACCCCCGACGAGCTGGCGCAACTGTTGCGCCCGCTGGTCGACGCCGGCGCCGATGTGCTCGACGCCAGCACGCGTCGTTTCGACGCCCCCGCCTTCGACGGCAGTGATCTGCCCCTGGCCGGCTGGGCGAAGCAGCTCACCGGGGCCATGGCGATGGCGGTCGGAAGCTTCGGGTTGCGCGCATTCCGCCGCGACGGTTCCGCGTCGACTGCAGTCGACAGCATGGGCAGTCGCGCCGAGCTCGAGCGCCGACTGGACGCGGATGAGTTCGACCTCATCGCCGTGGGCCGCATGCACTTGGCCGATCCCGGCCTCGCCAGCACCCTGCGTAATGACGCGCCGCTGCCGGAGTTCGACCGCGAGCGTCACGAGTTCACCCTGCGCTGAGCGTCGGGCGTCGCGGTCACTGCGCGGGGATAAGCATCCGCAGCGGATCCATCAGGGTGCCGACCGGATAGGCGTCGCCGAGGAGTGAGACCCCCGCCGGCGTAAGCTGCGCGGTCACCGCTGGCCATGCCAGCGCGTCGCCGAGCCGCTGGGGCACCTCGCCGGTGAGCTCTGCGATCACGATCCGTTCCGTGTCAGCCGGGGACCCCTCCGGCACCGTACGGCGGATCGCGAGCGTCCCACCCGTCTCACCGAGCCGAATGACCGGCTCGGTGAAGGGCACGAAGAGCGCACCGTGATGCCCGGAGAACCGCACGTCGCCGCCGAAGCTCAGCACCCACCCACCGTCGCCGCGCGAGGCCGATGCGAACGGGAAGAAGAAGGTGCCGGCGCCATCGTCGTCAGCGCCGTCCGTCACGGAGTAGGCCCCGCCCGCCCCGCGGAGCACGTACTTGACGAAGGAATCCTTGATGCGCCAGTGCAACCCCGGATCGATGTCCGGAGTCTCGGAGGCGTCATCGCGCTCGTTTACCATGGGTCCGACACTGGCCGAATGTCGCAGCGCTGTCAAACGATCGCTCAGCGCTGCCGGAACCCCGGGGTGCGCTTCTCACGGAAGGCCGCCATGCCCTCCTTCTGATCCTCGGTATCGAAGAGCGCGGCGAACGCATCCTGCTCGTAGGCGAGCCCGTCCTCCAAACCTGCCTCGAGCGCCGTGGCGATCGATGCCTTCGCAGCCCGCAGTGAGGGCAGGGACTTCGACGCGATCAGCTCGGCGGTCTTCTCCACCTCGGGGAGGAGGTCGGGTGCCGCGACCACGCGTGACACCAACCCTGCATGCTCGGCCTCCTCCGCGCGCATCATGCGACCGGTGAAGATGAGATCCGCCGCCCTGTAGGCGCCGATCGCCCGGGCCAGCCGCTGCGTGCCGCCCATGCCGGGGATCACGCCGAGGTTGATCTCGGGCTGGCCAAAAAAGGCGGTGTCAGCGGCGATGATCACGTCGCACATCATCGCGAGTTCGCATCCGCCGCCGAGCGCGTAGCCGGAAACGGCTGCGATCACCGGCTTGCGGACCGCCACAAAGCGGTTCCACGCGCCGAAGTGATCGGTCTTGCGCATCTGCGCCGCCGTCATCGACTCCATCTCCTTGATGTCTGCACCGGCGGCAAAGGCCTTCTCGGAGCCGGTGACCACGATCGCGCCGACGCCGTCGTCGGCGTCGAAGGCTTCTGCCGCATCGGCCACTTCCCGGGACAACTGGGCGTTGAGTGCGTTCAGTGCCTCGGGACGGTTGAGAATGATCCAGCCCACACGTCCGTGCTGCTTGACCAGGATTGTCTCGTACTCGGCCATCATCGACTCCTCTCGACGAGAGTCTAATCTGCATGAACTTCAGATCGCGCCCTTTGCGCATGGACGTCACCGTTCCAGCACAACGGCAAGCCCCTGACCGACGCCGATACAGATCGCGACGACTGCAATGCCGCGGCCTCGCCGGCGCAGTTCGTGCGCGGCATGGCCGATGATCCGGCCACCGGAAGCACCGAGCGGGTGCCCGATTGCGAGTGCACCGCCGTGGATGTTCAGCTTCGCCGGATCCAGCTCGGGCCAGCCGCGCAGGCATGCGAGCGACTGCGACGCGAACGCCTCATTCAGCTCGACGAAGTCGACATCCGCCCATGTGCGACCGGCACGCACCAGCGCCTTATTCGCCGCTTCGATCGGAGCGATCGGGAATTGGTCCGGGTCAACACCGTGCACCCCGCGGCCGGTGATGTACGCGAGTGGTTCGACATCGAGCGCCCCCTCGCCGCCCAGTAGCACGGCCGATGCCCCGTCGTTGATTGACGATGAGTTCCCCGCAGTCACTGTCCCGTCCGCGACGAACGCGGCTGGGAGACGCGCCAGCTTCTCGACTGTCAGACCATCTCGAACACCTTCATCCCGGAGGAGCTCCGCACCCGGGACCTGCACGATCTCACCGTCGTATACACTCGCAGCCCACGCCCTGGCCGCGAGTTCGTGCGAACGTACAGCGAAAGCGTCTTGCTCCTCGCGCGTGATGCCCCACGTGATCGCAGTCGTCTCGGCTGCTTCACCGTTCGAGAGCGTCCACTGCGTCGGCAACGCTTTATTGGTCATGCGCCAGCCGAGAGTGGAGTTCCACATCGTCTGACTCCCGATCGTTGGGAACGGCTTTGCAGACTTCTCCACTACGTACGGAGCACGAGTCATAGACTCAACGCCGCCAGCCAGGATGATCTCGGCATCGCCAGACTCAATGGCCCGAGCCCCCTGGATTACCGCCTCCATGCTCGACGCACAGAGCCGGTTCACCGTCACACCGGTCACCGTTGTCGGCAATCCCGCCAACAGCGCTCCGAGTCGCGCCACGTTCCTGGAGTCTTCGCCAACTTGGATCGCATCGCCAAAGATGACATCGTCGATGCGCGCGGCGTCCAACCCGACGCGTTGCACAGTCGCTCGCATCACGGTCGCCGCAAGATCGTCTGGACGAACTCCGGCGAGCCCGCCACCCGCACGCCCGAACGGCGTGCGCACAGCATCGTAGATGTATGTCGTCATGAATATTCCAATCGCGCGCGCATCTCTATGCGCTCCATAGATCCCTGGGTTTTCCGAACAGGATGGTCCAAAACGCCCTCACACGTTCCCGTCGCGGATGTCGGTGATGATGCCGGAGAAGTCACGCCCCGCGCCATCGCCGGCCGCGAACGCCGCGTAGATCTGTTGGGCGAGCATGCCCATCCGGGCATCCGTTCCCGTTCCCTCGATCGCCTGCAACGCCAATCCGAGGTCCTTCGCCATCAGCGCACCAGCGAATCCGGGCTGGTAGTCGCGGTTCGCGGGGCTCGTCGGCACCGACCCTGGCACCGGACAGTTCGTCGTCAGCGCCCAGCACTGCCCTGAGGCGTTGGCTGCCACATCGAACAGCACCTGGTGCTCGAGGCCGAGCCGCTCGCCCAGCACGAATGCCTCAGCCACCGCGATCTGCGACACCGCGAGGATCATGTTGTTGCATACCTTCGCCGCCTGCCCGAGCCCTGGCCCACCGCAGTGCACAATGCGCTTGCCCATCGCCTCGAGCAGTGGCAGAGCCGCATCGAAGTCCTCCGACGAGCCTCCGACCATGAACGCGAGGGTGCCGTTCTCCGCTCCGACGACGCCGCCGGATACCGGGGCATCCACGCTGCGATGCCCGGCATCCACCGCCAACGCGTGAGCGGTCTGCGCCTCGTCCACCGCGATGGTAGACGACTCGATGAACAGCGTGCCCGGCTTTGCTGCAGCCAGCAACCCGCCCTGATACGCGTCGATCACGTGCTTGCCCGCCGGGAACATCGTGATCACGACACCCACGTCGGCCACGGCATCCACAGCACTTTCTGCGATCGGGATACCGGCCGCCTTCGCCGCCTCAATTGCCGAAGGAACGAGGTCGAAGCCGTGCACGTCGTGACCGGCCCCCACCAGATTGACGGCCATCGGCAACCCCATATGCCCGAGACCCAAGAACGCGATGCGACTCATGATCCGCTCCTCATCGACGCGGATCCCGCCGGTCGGAGCATCTCGCGCCCGACAATGAGCCGCATGATTTCGTTGGTTCCCTCCAGAATCTGGTGCACTCGCAGGTCGCGCACGACTCTCTCGATCCCGTAGTCCTGAAGGTACCCGTACCCGCCGTGCAGCTGAAGGGCACGATTTGCGATGTCGAATGCGGCATCGGTTGCGAATCTCTTCGCCATCGCACAGCGCATCGTGGCATCCGGCGCGTGGTCGTCGACCGCCTGAGCGCCGTCGCGAACCATCAGCCGTGCTGCCTGCAACTCTGTGCGCATGTCGGCGACCGTGAAGAGGATCGACTGTTTCTCGGCCAACGGATCACCGAAGGCGACACGCTCCTGCACGTACTGCACCGCGCGATCGAGCGCCCACTGCGCCCCGCCCAGCGAACAGGCTGCGATGTTCAGTCGGCCGCCGTTGAGCGCTGACATCGCGATGGCGAACCCCTGGCCCTCGTCGCCGAGCATCGCGGATGCCGGCACCCGCACACCATCGAGGATGACCTGCCTGGTGGGCTGCGCGTGCCACCCCATCTTCTTCTCGAGCGCGCCGAAACTCAGCCCCGGGGAATCGGCTGGGACGAGAAAAGCGCTGATGCCGCGGGCTCCGGAGGACGCTTCCCCGGTGCGCGCCATGACCACGTACACACCTGCTTCGCCGGCGCCGGAGATGAACTGCTTCACCCCGGTGATCTCGTACTCATCGCCGTCGCGCCGAGCGCTCGTGGTGATCGCGGCGGCGTCGGATCCCGCGCCCGGCTCCGTGAGGCAGTAGCTGCCGAATTCGGCCATCTCCACCAGGTCCGGAAGCCATCGCGCGCGCTGAGCGTCGTCGCCGTAGGTGTCGATCATCCAGGCGACCATGTTGTGGATCGAAATGTATGCCGCGAGCGTCGGGTCACCCTGGGCGAGTTCTTCGAAGATCGCCACGGTATCGACCCGCCCGAGGCCGGTGCCGCCAGATTCCTCGCGCACATAGATGCCGCCGAGCCCGAGCTCTCCGCCGCGGTGCAGCGCCTCGCGCGGGAAGATGTGCTTCTCGTCGCGTTCGGTCGCAAACGGCGCGAGTTCGGTATCGGCGTACTCACGGACGGCGCTCAGGATCGCTTCGCGCTCTTCGACTGTGGCGGGTGATGTGGTTGTCGTCATGTCGGCATCCTGGGTCAGTGCATGGTCGGGATGACGAAGCTGGCGCCCTCGCGGATCCCCGCGGAGGGCCAGCGGCTCGTCACCGTCTTGGTCTTCGTGTAAAAGCGGAACGCATCGGTGCCGTGCTGATTCAGGTCACCGAAACCGGACCTCTTCCATCCGCCGAAGGTGAAGTAGGCGATCGGCACCGGAATCGGCACGTTGACTCCGACCATCCCGACGTTCACGCGTGCGGTGAAGTCGCGGGCGGCGTCGCCGTCGCGGGTGAAGATCGCCACGCCGTTTCCGAATTCGTGATCGGATGCCATCGCCAGCGCCTCTTCGTAGTCCGTAGCGCGCGCGATCACGAGAACCGGTCCGAAAACCTCTTCACGGTAGATCGCCATGTCGGTTGTGACGTGGTCGAACAGGGTCGGACCGAGGTAGAAACCTTGTTCATGCCCGGGGACGGTGAGGCCGCGTCCGTCTGCGAGCAGCGTTGCGCCCTCATCGATTCCCTGCTGGATGTACCCCTCGATACGCTCCACCGCAGAACGCGCGATCAGGGGCCCGTAGTCGACATCTTCCGCAAGCGACGGGCCCACGCGCAGTTCACTTACCCGTTCAGCGAGCTTCGCGGCAAGTGCATCCGCGGCCTCCTCGCCGACCGGCACAGCGACCGAGATCGCCATGCAGCGCTCCCCTGCCGAGCCGTAGCCGGCTCCGATCAGGGCATCCGCGACCTGGTCGAGATCAGCATCCGGCATGACGATCATGTGGTTCTTGGCACCGCCGAAGCACTGCGCGCGCTTGCCGTGCGCCGTTGCCGTCGTGTAGATGTACTCGGCGATCGGGGTCGAGCCGACGAAGCCGATGGCCTGCACGCGCGGATCCGTCAACAGGGTGTCAACGGCCTCTTTATCGCCGTGCACGACGTTGAAGATGCCAGCGGGAAGACCAGCCTCGAGGAACAGCTCGGCAAGACGCACCGGAACCGAGGGATCACGCTCACTGGGTTTGAGGATGAAGGCGTTCCCCGCCGCGAGCGCGGGCCCTGCCTTCCACAGCGGGATCATTGCCGGGAAGTTGAACGGCGTGATGCCGGCGACCACTCCGAGTGGCTGACGCATGGAATATACGTCGATCCCGGTACCGGCGGCCGTGGAGTACTCCCCCTTGAGCAGATGCGGCGCACCGGCGGAGAACTCGATCACTTCAAGGCCGCGCTGGATGTCTCCCTTCGCATCGTCGAGGGTCTTGCCGTGTTCGCTGGATAACAGCCGCGCCAGCTCATCCATATCGCGGTGGACGAGTTCGAGGAAGCGCAACAGCACCCGCGCGCGCTTCTGCGGATTGGTCGCTGCCCACGCCGGCTGCGCAGCTTCGGCGTTCGCGATCACCTCGCGCACCTCGTCGGCCGAGGCCAGCGGCACCTGTGCCTGCACCTCGCCCGAGCTTGGGTCGTAGACGTCGTTGAAGCGGCCAGCATCCGGGGTGAGGAGCGATCCGCCAACAAAATGAGGAATGGTACGAATCATTGTGTAATGTCCCTTCGTGCCTTCATTGGCACGATGTTCACATTACGCGGATCTCCTGAGATTTACTAGGGGGCCCTTGTATATGCCGCCGGCGTCACAGGTAGTCATCGGGGTGCAGTTGGCGCACACCACGCGAGTGCACGACGAACTGGGCGCGCAGGGGGATCTCCATCTCGGCCGCTGCTTCCGCCATCGCTCGCGCCCAGGAGCGATCAACGTCGACCACCGCGCTGGGTCCGCGACGCTCCCAGGCGAGGATCACGCTGGCGTTTCCGGTCGCCTCCAGCATCAGCCCGGCGCGATTCATGAGCAGATAGGCGTTGGTGACAGCGCCGAGGTCGTCGAGTTCGACGACGGCGTTCGGGTCTACGGGGTAGTCGCTCATCGGCATGAACGGATCTCCGAGGCATCCGCGATCATCCATGAACATCAACCACATCTGCCGTTGATTCGCGCGCTGCAGCAGGAGCTCCAGAACATCGCGCAGGTCGTCATCACTGTCGAGGACTCGGTCTTTGAGGTGCGGGGTTGTATTTGTCATGCCCCGATGATGACTGTTCTGCGCGGAGGACGAGCCCGGAATTCCGCGGCCTGTGCACAGATCGCCACGATCCGACGACTGTGCATAACAAGTCGCCGCCCTTTCGTTGAGTGCTGTTCACCATCCGGACATGTGCGCCGATTACAACTGCAGATGTGCGGAAGGTTCAGACCGGATCGGGTAGTCGTAAACGTCCCGCACAATGGTGAGCACAGCTCCCGCCGCGGTCATCAGACCGCGAAAGGACCCCCGCCGAATCGGGTCGGCGGGGGTCTTCCTCTTTCGAATCGCTCAAAGTGCTCCGTTCGACGCCGAATGGAGCACTTTGAGCGATTCGAACGGCGGGTTCAGCCCCGGCTACCGGGCTGCTGCCGCCGCTGCCGCAGCAGCAGCCAACAGCGTCGGCACCCCGACCTCCAGCGTCGGTCCGAAGGTGTCACCGGGACGCTCGCCGTCCAGCCAGCGCGTGTAGATGGCCTCGCAGAACACGGCGGCCTTCCACAGCGCGAGCACCTCGTACCAAGACAGCGCCGAGACGTCCGCGCCGGTGCGGGCGACGTACCGCCCGACCAGCTCCGCTCGTCGCGGATACCCCTCCCCGCGGGTCACGGTCGTCAGCTCGAGCGGTGTGGGCGCGGCATCCGGGCTGGCATACGTCGCAACGAGATAGCCGAGGTCGGCGAGCGGGTCGCCGAGCGTCGCCATCTCCCAGTCCAGGATCGCCTGCACCTCCGCCGGCCCCGACCCCCGGAACATCAGGTTCCCGATGCGGTAGTCGCCATGCACGACGGATGCCCGCGCCGAGACCGGCAGGTTGCCCCGCAGCCACTCGGCGATGCGGTCCACCTCGGGAAGTGTCCGCCGCGACGCCTTCGGCCACAGAGATGCGAAGCGCTCCACCTGCCGGCCAAGATACCCGTCCGGGCGGCCAAGCCCGGCCAGATCGCCCGCGCTGACATCGAGCGCGTGGAGCCCGGCGAGCGCGTCGACGGCCGCGAAGGGAAGCGCCGTACGACCCTCATCAGTGTCGAGGTGCGTCGGCATCAGATCGGTGACGACCTCTCCGTCGAGATGCTCCATGACGTAGAACGGCACACCCAGCACGCTCTCGTCATCGCACACGTCGACGATCGTCGGCACGGGCACCCCGTCTGCGGCGAGTAACCTCTGGACCCGCGCCTCGCGCAGCATGTCGTGCGTTGACGGCGGGAGCGGGGGCCGCGGACCCCGGCGCAGCACGAGCCTGCGGCCGGCAAGCTCGAGCAAGAAGGTCACGTTCGAGTGCCCCTCGCCGATCCGGGCCCAGCGGATCTCGCCCCCACCGATTCCGGCCAGCCCCAGCCCGACCGAGGCGAGACGCTCGCCGAGCGGTTCGAGCACGAGCAGCGGGGGCCGATCCAGCAGGGCCGCTTCATCCCACGTGCGTACCACCTCGAGGTCGGTGGCGTTCATGGTGCACCTCCGACGATGTCACGGCGGGGTTCCCCGGCATCCACAGCCCGCTGCCGAGCCTTCGCGGCCCGTCGTGCAATCGCCCAGCGATGCGTCTCGCTCGACCCGTCGTAGATCCGGAACGGCCGCACCTCGTTGAGGTACTGGATCAGCGGCAGGCCGGAGCTCACTCCGTCGCCGCCGCACAGCTGGACTGCACGATCGATCACCCGGAACACCGCCTCCGAGCAGTGCACCTTCGCGATCGATGACAGCGCGGCACCGGCACGCGGATCGTCGTCGAGCACCCGCGCGGCACGGTCGATGATCGCGGCGGACGTCTCGATGTCAATCGTGCTGTCCGCGATCATCGCCTGCGCAACGCCGAGGTCAGCGAGCTGCGCTCCGAAGAGTGAGCGACCGTTGGCGCGGTCGAGGCTGATGTCGAACGCCCGCCGCGCCAGCCCCAGCCAGCGCATGCAGTGCGTGAGACGTGCGGGCCCGAGCCGCACCTGCGCGTAGCGGAAGCCCGCGCCGGGTGTGCCGAGCACGTCGGCGTCGGGCACGAACACATCACGGAAGACGACATGCGGATGCCCGCCGGCGATCGCCGCCTCGATCGTGCGGATGCCGGGACCGATGCGCACGCCGTCAGCCGAGAGCGGCGTCAGCAGCATCGTCGCCCCGGCCGGATGCTCGCCGTCCGCGGCCGTGCGCGCCATCACGATCGCGAAGCTCGCGCCCTCGGCCCCGGAGATGAACCGTTTCTTACCGCTGATCCTCCAGCCGCCGTCGACGCGCTCGGCGACGGTGGCCAGGGCATCCGGGTCGGACCCGGCGCCGGGGTGCGGCTCCGTCATCGCGAACGACGAACGGACACTGCCGTCCACCAGCGGGCGCAGGTACCGCTCTTTCTGGTCGTCGGTGGCGACGACTTCGAGCAGTCGCATGTTGCCCTCATCGGGCGCCATGCAGTTGAGAACAGCTGGTCCGATCAGCGAGTATCCAGCCTCCTGGAACACCGGCGACCATTCGGGCAGCGACAACCCGAGACCGCCATACTCGCGCGGCGCGTGCGGCGCGTACACCCCGGCGGCCTTCGCCTGGGCGCGCAGGCCCTGCAGCGCGGCACCCGACAGTGTCTCGCCCCAGCCGGGTTCGGCGGGGATGACGACACCCCGGACGAAGGCGCGCGTGCGCGCAACCAGGTCGTTCATGCCGTGCCTCCGGCGTTCAGCAGTCCGCCGTCGAGGTTGAGAACCTGCCCGGTGACCCACCCCGAGCCGTCGACGCAGAGATAGGCGACGGCATCCGCCACGTCTTCCGGCGTGCCGAGTCTGCCCATCGGATAGTCGGCGGCGATCTCGCCCTCGCGTCCCTCGTACAGCGCGCGGGCGAACCGCGTCTTCACGACCGCAGGTGCCACCGCGTTCACCCGGATGCGCGGTGCGAGCTCGACCGACAGCGTGCGGGTGAGGTGACTGACGGCCGCCTTGGTCACGCCGTACCAGCCGATGCCGGGAGAGGGCACCTCACCGGTGACGGAGGAGACGTTGACGACAACGCCGGCGTTCGGCTGCGCGCCGAGGCCGGCACCCACCGCCTCCTGCGTCCAGGCGAGAGTGCCGATGACGTTGACCTCGAGCACCTTGCGCGCGGCATCGAGGTCGAGGCCGGCGAGCGTACCGTAGACCGGATTGATACCGGCGTTGTTGATGAGGATGTCGAGGCGGCCGAACTCAGTCGCGATCCGTTCGAACACCTCGGCGCGGTGCACCGGATCGTCGGCAGCCCCGGCGACGCCGATCGCGCGGTCTCCGAGACCGTCGACGGCTTCGGCCAACTGCTCCTCGCGGCGGGCAGTCAGGCACACCGAGGCGCCGTCCGCGATCAGGCGCTGCGCAATAGCCAGCCCGATCCCCCTACTGGCGCCGGTGATCAGCGCCGTGCGCCCGGTCAGCGGTCCATCGACGTGCGTCATGAAGATCTCCCTTGATCAACTCGATTTCTCTAATCTTCATTAAACTTCCCTCCTTGTGCAAGCTGTTCCTGATTGGATTACTCGGGCTTGACTCCTAAAATTTTGAATGCATAATAAAAACTGTGACCGCGACGACGCGGAGAAGGAGAGACGGCGATGGCGCTGACACGAGACCTATACGACGACGACCACGAAGAGTTCCGCAACATCGTGCGCGAGTTCGTCGAGCGCAACGCCAAGCCCAATGCCGAGCGCTGGGATGCCGAGGGCGTCGTCGACCGCGAACTGTTCACCGCGGCAGCCGAAGCCGGCATTCTCGGGTTCTCGATCGATGAGGTGTACGGCGGCGGCGGCACCGACGACTTCCGATTCAACGCGATCATGGCCGAGGAGCTGGCGAGCAACCCGGTCTCAAGCGGCATGGCCGGCATCGCCCTGTCGAACGACATCACCATCCCCTACTTCACCGACCTCACGAATGACGAGCAGAAGCAGCGCTGGCTGCCCGGCATCGCCGCGGGCGAGCTCATCACCGCGATCGCGATGACTGAACCCGGCACCGGCAGCGACCTCGCCGGCATCCGCACCACCGCCGTGCGCGATGGCGACGACTACATCGTCAATGGCTCGAAGATCTTCATCTCCAACGGCCAGAACGCCGATCTGATCGCCACGGCCGTGCGCACCTCGCCCGACCCGCACAAGGGCCTCAGCCTGATCGTCATCGAGCGCGGCATGGCCGGGTTCTCACGCGGCAAGAACCTCGACAAGGTCGGCCTGCACGCACAGGACACCAGCGAGCTCATCTTCGAGGACGTGCGGGTACCGGCATCCAATCTGCTCGGCGAAGAGGGCGCGGGCTTTCTCGGCCTCATGAAGAACCTGCCTCAGGAGCGCCTGTCGATCGCTGCGGGAGCTGTGGCATCCAGCGAGGGCGTGCTCGCCCGCACCCTCGAATACGTGCGCGACCGCACCGCCTTCGGAAAGCCGATCGGCTCGTTCCAGAACACCCGATTCGAACTGGCCGAGATGGTCACCGCGACGCAGGCCAGCCGCTCGTACGTCGACCAGGCGATCAAGCAGCACAATGAGGGTGCACTGTCGGCGGCGGATGCCTCGGCGGCGAAGTTCTGGACCACCGAGCAGTACGTCGACATCGTGAACCGCTGCCTGCAGCTGCACGGCGGATACGGCTACATGCAGGAGTACCGCATCGCCCAGGACTACCTCGATGCGCGAATCACCACCATCTACGGAGGAACGACAGAGATCATGAAGGAGATCGTCGGTCGGGACCTCGGCCTTTAGTCATCCCCGCATAGGAGCAGGAGAAGGAACATGACAGACGCGTACATCTACGACGCCGTGCGCACGCCCCGTGGCAAGAACCGCGGTGGCGCCCTGCACGGCACCAAGCCTGTCGACCTCGTCGTCACGCTGATCGACGCGATCCGCGACCGCAACCCGGAGTTCGACACGAGCAGGGTCGACGACATCGTGCTCGGCGTCGTCTCTCCGGTCGGCGAGCAGGGCGGCGACATCGCCCGCACCGCCGCACTCGTGGCGGAGCTGCCCGAGACCGTCGCCGGCGTGCAGATCAACCGGTTCTGCGCCTCAGGCCTGGAGGCCGTGAACCTCGCAGCCCAGAAGGTCGCCTCAGGATACGAGGACCTCGTGCTCGCCGGCGGCGTCGAGTCGATGTCGCGGGTGCCGATCGGATCGGACGGCGGCGCCTACGCGCAGGATCCGACCACCGCCTACGACAACTACTTCGTGCCGCAGGGCATCGGCGCCGACCTCATCGCCACGATCGAGGGCTTCAGCCGCGAGGACGTCGATGCCTTCGCCGCCCGCTCGCAGCAGCGCGCCGAGACCGCGTGGCAGGAGGGGCGCTTCGACAAGTCGATCGTGCCGGTGAAGGACTTCAACGGCGTCGTGCTGCTCGACACCGACGAGCACCGCCGTCCGGAGTCGACCGTCGAATCGCTCGGAAAGCTGCCCGCGAGCTTCGCCACTGCCGGTGCACAGGCCGGCTTCGACGCCGTGGCCCTGCAGAAGTACCACGCCGTCGAGCGCATCGAGCACGTGCACGGCCCCGGCAACTCGTCGGGGATCGTGGATGGCGCGGCTCTCATGCTCATCGGATCGGGTGAGGCCGGAAAAGCCGCAGGGCTGAAGCCCCGCGCCCGCATCGTCGCCACGGCCGTCATCGGCTCCGAGCCGACCATCATGCTCACCGGCCCCACTCCGGCGACACAGAAGGCCCTGGACCGCGCCGGAATGACGGTGGACGACATCGACCTGTTCGAGCTGAACGAGGCATTCGCGGCCGTCGTCATGAAATGGCAGAAGGATCTCGGCATCCCGGACGACAAGGTCAACGTCAACGGCGGCGCCATCGCGCTCGGCCACCCGCTGGGCGCGACCGGCGCGATGATCCTTGGCACCCTGCTCGACGAGCTCGAGCGACGGGACCTCAAGCGCGGCCTCGCCACGCTCTGCGTCGGCGCCGGCATGGGAATCGCCACCATCATCGAGCGGGTCTGAGACGAAAGGTCTGAGAAGAATCATGAGCATTGCAGAGAACGTCGCAGCAACCACTGACGTGTACACCGGCTACGCCTGGGATCTGGATACCGACGGCATCGTCACCGTCACGATGGATGACCCGAACGCCGCGGTCAACACCATGAACCCGCATTTCGTCGCATCCCTCGAGGCGACCGTTGGCCGACTGGAGGCCGAACGCGAGAACATCGCCGGCGTCATCCTCGCCTCGGCTAAGAAGAGTTGGTTCGCCGGCGGAGACCTGAACCTGCTGCGCGCGGCGGATCCCGCGAAGGCAACGGAGGAGACCGCGCACATCGATCACGTGAAGGCGCTGCTGCGCCGGATCGAGCAACTGGGCAAGCCGGTCGTCGCCGCCCTCAACGGGACCGCGCTCGGCGGCGGCCTCGAGGTCGCCCTCGCCGCGCACCACCGCATCGCGGCTTCCGACGCCCGCGGCGCCCAGTTCGGCCTCCCCGAGGTCTCGCTGGGCCTGCTTCCCGGCGGCGGCGGTGTGACCCGCACCGTGCGGATGCTGGGACTTCAGAAGGCCCTGCAGGAGGTCATCCTCCCCGCAACCCGCTTCCGCGCCGATGACGCTCTCGCCGTGGGGATCATCGACGAGGTCGCTCCGCTCGCGGAGCTGGACGCCCGCGCCCGCGCCTGGATCGCCGCGAACCCCGCACCGGTCAAGCCCTGGGACGAGAAGGGCTTCCGCCTCCCGGGCGGCGCCCCGACCTCCCCAGGCGTCGCCGCGCTCCTCCCGGGGATGCCGGCCCTGCTGCGCAAGCAGCTCAAGGGCGCTCCGATGCCCGCACCTCGCGCGGCGATGGCTGCGGCCGTCGAGGGCGCCTACGTCGACTTCGACACGGCATCCCGCGTCGAGACGCGGTACCTGGTGAGCCTCACCCACGGTCAGGTCGCGAAGAACATGATCAAGGCGTTCTTCTTCGACCTGCAGGAGATCAACTCCGGCGGCAGCCGCCCTTCGACAGGCTCAGGGAACGGAGAAGCGAACGGCGAGCCGTTCCCGAAGTTCACCGCCACGAAGGTGGGCGTCGTCGGCGCGGGCATGATGGGCGCCGGCATCGCCTACGTCTCGGCGAAGGCCGGGATCGAGGTCGTACTCAAGGATGTTTCCACCGAGGCCGCTGAGACGGGCAAGGACTACTCGCGCCAGCTCGAGGAGAAGGCGCTCGCGCGTGGCAAGACCACGCCGGAGAAGTCCGAGGCACTGCTGGCGCGGATCCACCCGACCGACGATGCCGCCGACTTCGACGGCGTCGACTTCGTCATCGAGGCGGTGTTCGAGTCGGTGCCGGTGAAGCAGGGCGTCTTCCAGGAGATCGAGGATGTGGTGAAGCCGGATGCTGTGCTCGGATCCAACACGTCGACGCTGCCGATCACCGAGCTCAGCGAGGGTGTGAAGCGGCGCGAAGACTTCATCGGCATCCACTTCTTCTCCCCCGTCGACAAGATGCCGCTCGTGGAGATCGTGCGCGGCGAGAACACCGGCGACGAGGTGCTCGCGAAGACGTTCGACTACGTGCAGCAGATCCGCAAGACGCCGATCGTCGTCAACGACTCCCGCGGATTCTTCACCTCGCGGGTCATCGGCAAGTTCATCGCCGAAGCGGTCGCCGCGGTCGGCGAGGGCGTGGAGCCGGCTTCCGTCGAGCAGGCGGCTCTCCAGGCCGGATACCCGGCGGGCGCCCTGCAGCTGTTGGACGAACTGACGATCTCGCTGTCGCAGAAGATCCGGCAGGAGACCCGCGCGGCCGTCGAGGCCGAAGGCGGTGTATGGGTCGAGCATCCCTCCGAGGCGATCATGGACTGGATTGTCGACGAACAGAAGCGCCCGGGCCGCAGGGCCGGAGGCGGATTCTACGACTACTCCTCCGAGGGCAAGCGGGGCGGCATCTGGCCCGGTCTGCGCGAAAAGTACGACTCGGGACGCACGGTGCTGCCGCTTGTGGATCTGCAGGAGCGGATGCTGTTCGCCGAGGCTCTTGACACCATCGACTGCCTTGACAACAACGTGCTCACCTCGGTCGCCGACGCCAACATCGGCTCGATCTACGGCATCGGCTTCCCCGCTTGGACCGGTGGTGTACTGCAGTACGTGAACCAGTACGAAGGCGGGCTGGCGGGCTTCGTCGCCCGCGCCCGCGAACTGGCAGCCGCCTATGGCGAGCGCTTCGCACCGCCCGCGTCACTCATCACCCGCGCGGAGTCCGGAGAGGAGTACCGATGAGCGAGACGCGGACCGTGCCCAGCCTGCGCACCCCGTTCACCGAGGCGCTCGGCATCGAGCATCCGGTCGTCCAGGGCGGCATGATGTGGGTCGGCCGTGCCGAGCTCGCCGCGGCCGTCTCGGAGGCCGGCGGTCTCGGGATGATCACCGCGCTCACGCAGCCGACGCCGGCCGATCTCGTGAAGGAGATCGAGCGGGCACGCACGCTGACTGACAAGCCGTTCGGGGTGAATCTGACGATCCTGCCCTCGATCAACCCTCCACCCTACGACGAGTACCGGCGAGCGATCATCGATGCGGGCATCACGATCGTGGAGACCGCGGGCTCCAGCCCCGAACCACACATGGACATCTTCAACGCCGCAGGCGTCAAGGTCATCCACAAGTGCACCTCGGTGCGCCACGCTCTCAAGGCACAGGCGGTCGGCGTGGCCGCGGTCTCGATCGACGGCTTCGAGTGCGCCGGCCATCCGGGAGAGGACGACGTCCCCGGACTCGTACTGATCCCGGCTGCGGCCGATGCGCTGGAGATCCCGTTCATCGCCTCCGGCGGTTTCGCGGACGGGCGCGGTCTCGCCGCCGCTCTCAGCCTCGGCGCACACGGTGTGAACATGGGCTCGCGCTTCATGAGCACGATCGAGTCCCCGATCGCGCAGGCCGTGAAGGAGCGGATCGTCGAGGCGTCAGAGCTCGACACGAACCTCATCTTCCGGAGCCTGCGCAACACCGCGCGGGTCGCGAAGAACGCCATCTCCGACGAGGTCGTGCAGATCCTCGCCGATGGCGGGCAGTTCCCCGACGTGCAGCCACTCGTCGCCGGCGCCCGCGGACGCAAGGTCTTCGAGGATGGAGACCTGGATGCCGGAATTTGGACTGTCGGTCAGGTCCAGGGCATCATCCGGGACATTCCGAGCGCGGGAGATGTGGTGCGTCGCACCGTCGCACAGGCGCACCTGGTCCTCACCGAACGTCTGGCGATGTTCGGTTGACACTTCCACCCCGTCCGTATGGTGCTCGGCGCCATGCGGACGGGTATTCTCACGGCTGGGCGAAGGTCCCGAAGCGGACCATATCCTGCGCACTCCGGACGAGGTCGTCCAGCGATCGCGTCCGGGGGTTCCACCACTCCACCGCCCAGTTCATGGAACCGAGCAGCAGCAGCCGGAAGACATTGATGTCGAGTCCGTCGCGCAGCTCACCAGCATCCTGCGCGGCGAGGAAGAGCTCGCGCCAGTAGCGGCTGTACGCCCCCTCCTCCGCAGCCGGGCGCACGCGCAGATGCTCCGGAACCTGTCCGGCGTTGCGCACGGAAGCGGTCGTGTAGTCGGAGATCTGCAGCTCGTAGCGCAGGTGGGCGTCGACGCCAGCAAGGATGCGGTCGCACGCAGTAGCGTCATCAGGGAGCGCCTCGAGCGTCTCCTCGACGTGCACGCGCACACGGTGAGCCCCCGCCCACATGACCTCCTCGACGAGCTCGTCGCGTGAGGAGAAATAGTAGTAGATCGCAGGCGCCTGGACGCCGGCCGCCTCGGCGACGTCGGTGAGCCGCGTGCCGGCATAGCCTTTGCGGCTGAGCACCTGAGCTGCGGCATCCAGAATCCGCTGGCGGGTACGCGCCGACTTCGATGTCTGCTCCATCGTCATTCGATCATTCTAACCGTCATTCGAAAAGTGTCGCCGCCTCTTGCCCTGCGAACACAACGCCGCTAACGTGAATCTTGATTAACTTTTTCTCAATGAAGAGCAAGAGGTGCCCAACATGACCACCACCCGTGAAGAAACGTCCACCGGACTCGTCACCCGCGATCCGCGCGATGAGCGTGTGATCGCCGAGTACGCCCTCGAAGACGACACCCGCGTCGTCGAGCGCGTCCGCATCGCCCGCGAGGCCGCCGCCTGGTGGTCGCACCAGGGCTTCGACGGTCGCAAGCGCACATTGCTCGCCTGGAAGGGCGCGATCGCCCGCGGCGCCCAGGATCTCGCCGCGATCATCTCTCGCGAGACCGGCAAACCGTCCGGCGACGCCCTACTCGAGGTAATGCTCACGCTCAGCCACCTCGACTGGGCCGCCAAGAACGCCCACCGCGTACTCAAGCCGCGTCGAGTCAAGGCCGGAATCATCAACTACAACCAGAAGGCCACGCTGCGCTACGAACCGCACGGCGTCGTCGGCGTCATCGGCCCGTGGAACTACCCGCTCTACACGCCGATGGGATCGATCTCGTACGCACTCGCCGCCGGGAACGCCATCGTGTTCAAACCCAGCGAGCTCACCCCGGGCACCGCTCGCTGGATCGAAGCCCGCTGGAACGAGGTCGCCGACCGCCCCGTACTGCAGGTGACCACCGGCGATCGCACCACGGGCGCCGCACTCGTGCGCGCCGGCGTCGACAAGGTCGCCTTCACAGGATCCACGGCGAGCGCGAAGCGCGTCATGGCCGCATGCGCCGAGACACTCACCCCACTGGTCGCGGAGTGCGGCGGCAAGGATGCCCTGATCGTCGCGGCAGATGCCGACCTCGACTCCGCCGCGGACTTCATCGTCTTCGGCGGCCTGGGCAACGCCGGCCAGACCTGCGTCGGCGTCGAGCGCGTCTACGCGGTGCGTTCGGTCCGTGACGCGCTGGTCGAGAAGGTCGTCGAGCGCGCCAAGCGCCTGCGCCTGGACGGAGAGGACCCGTCTTACGGCCCACTCACCCTCGCCTCACAGTCCGAGATCATCGCCGATCACGTGGCGGATGCCGTCGCCAAGGGCGGCCGCGCGGTGCTCGGAGGTCCGGAGTCTGTCGGCGGCCGCCGCGTCGCCCCCATCGTCCTCGTCGACGTACCGGAGGAGTCGGATGCCGTGCGCTGCGAGACCTTCGGGCCGACGGTTGTGATCAACGCCGTCGCCGACCTCGACGAGGCCATCACCCTCGCGAACGCGACGGATTTCGGCCTCGGAGCCGCGATCTTCACGAAGAGTGCGAAGACCGGCGAGGCCGTTGCCGCGCGACTGAAGTCCGGCGTCGTCACGATCAACTCCGTCCTCGGCTTCGCCTCGATCCCCGCGCTCCCTTTCGGCGGCGTGAAGGGTTCGGGCTTCGGTCGCATCCACGGCGCCGATGGCCTCCGCGAGTTCAGCGTGCCGAAGTCGGTCGCCCGCCAGACCGGCAAAGCGGCTCTCAACCTGCTGACGATGGAGCGCAGCGACCGCGACATGCACCTCGTGGCGAAGATGATCCCCATGCTGCACGGACGCAGCCGCTGAGCTTCGCGTTCACAACTCCTGAGGAATGGTCGTTCTCGGCACGTCGCGGTGCGAGATGGTGCGGCTCCATCGCGCAGGCGCAACGGAATCTCAGGAGTTGTGAACGTACGGGGGCTCAGCCGATCCCGAGCACGGTCTCCATGAACCCGGCGAGCCGTGCGGCGGCGGCCTCATCGCGCGCGGACAGCAGCGGCATCTCATCCGTGATGACACTGAAGCCCGCATGCACGAGCACCGCGGCCTCGCGGCCGCCGAGCTCCGGGCGGACGGCCTGCAGCAGCGCGGTCCAATCCGCGACGTGCGCGCGCTGCATGGCGCGTAGGCGGCGCTGATCCTCGGGTGCGAGGTTGCCGAGCTCGGAGAAGTAGATGCGCATCAGCGCGAGGTTGCGGAACGAGTGGTCGACATATGCCCGGCACAGCCGGCGCAGCGCCTCATCCGGTGTCACCGATGACTCGCGCACGCGCAGCACCGCGCGCTCGAGCGCCACGGCCGCACGGTCGCAGGCAGCCAGGAGGACGGCGGGCTTGCCATCGAAGTGCCGGTAGACGCCGGAGGGGGTGAGGGAGACCTCGGCGGCCAGATCCTCGATCGTGACCTCGTTATAGCCGCGTGCGGCGAACAGCCGGATCGCAGTGTCCACGAGCTGCTCGCGGCGCCCAGTGGGGGCATCCGACTCCTCGACGAAGTCGCCCCCGGCGGGAATGGATGAGGTGATCGCCGGGTCGATGTCGAGCATCCGCCAGGCCGCTTCCCTGAGCAGAGCCCGCAGGCTCCGCGCCGCGACGACCGTGCGGTGCGCGGTGATGCTGGCCACCACGCTGAGAGCTGCGAGCACGATCAGCCGGCGCTCGGCGTCGTCGACGTCGGGACGGTAGATACGGTGCGGCGCCTCGAAGCGCTCACGCAGCAGGCGGAACCGGCCGGTGAGCTGTTCCCGGTCCCCTCGTTCGAGGTAGCGCCCCTCCCAGCGATAGATGCCGCCGATCGCGCGCAGCTCGACAGTCGTAGCGATGATGTCGTCGAGCAGCTCATCCAGTGCAGCGCGCGCGTCGGTCGCGGTCTCCACCGGCTGCGCGGCGGCATCGTCCGTCGCCTCGATCAGCTGCTGCACGAGCGCGAAGGCGGTGCGCATGAACAGGGCGTACTTGTTCGGGAAGTGCCGGTACAGCGCCGGGGCCGAGATTCCGACGGCATCCGCGATGTCCTGCATCCCGACCGCGTGATAGCCGTTGCGCGCGAACGCGGACGCCGCCGCCTCCTGAATGTGGCGCTTGCGATCGCGCGGACGCGTGCGATTCGCGGGGAGGCCGGCGGATGAGGGCATGTCCCACAGCCTACCGGGGCGCCGCCGACCTCCTGATGTGATTACTCATTAACTTCTAGCGACGCGCGGATGTGAATGTCGATTAACAAAACGCGTGACAACCGGCGCGGACGATGGCATACTCATGGCAAGCCCCGCCGCGACGATGCGGTGAAGATACACAGACGTATGAAAGGGACCAGCCCGATGTCCGAGCAGAACGCCACCGCGATTCCCGCGGCGGTGCGCCGCAACCACTGGATGAACCAGGTCGCAACGCACGCCGAGATGAAGCCAGACGAGACCGCCTTCAAGTTCCTGGGCGAGGTGACCACCTGGCGCCAGGCCGCCGACCGCGTGGATTCCTTCGCCGCAGCCCTCGCCCGCCGCGGAGTCGGCTTTGGTGACCGCGTGCTGCTGCTGACTCTGAACCGTCCGGAGGTCGTGCTCTCCGTCTTCGCAATCAACCGCCTCGGCGCGATCGCCGTGCCGATCAACATCCGTCTGACCCCACCCGAGATCGCCTACATCGCGGACGATGCCGATGCCGACGTGCTGATCGTCGAGGCGCCACTGGCGCCGCTCGTCGGCGCTGTCGCCCAGGTCACGGACCGCATCAAGAAGGTCATCGTGATCGGCGGTCCTTCAACAGGCTCAGAGACCGGGGATGCCGAGTCCTGGGCTGACCTCGTCGTCGAGGACCCGGAGGGATTCGAGTACCCCGACGTCCCCGAAGACACCACGGCCCTGATCATGTACACCTCGGGTACGACCGGTCGCCCGAAGGGCGCGATGCTCGACCACGTCAACCTTTTCGCGCAGTCGCTCACCCTGTTGCGCGTGAACCAGGTCTTCGGCGAAGACGACATCGCGTTCATGACCGCTCCGCTGTTCCACATCGCGGGCCTCGGGTCGATCGCACCGAACTTCGTCATCGGCATCCCGACCGTCATCCACCCGCTCGGCGCGTTCAACCCGACGGAGCTGCTGGACGCCTGGGAGAAAGAGAAGGCGACGATCGTCTTCAACGTCCCGCAGCAGTGGCAGGTAATCTGCGCCGACCCGTCCATCCCTGACCGTGATCTCCACCTGCGCATCATCAGCTGGGGCGCGGCCCCGGCGTCCGACACCCTGCTGAAGCAGATGTCCGACTGCTTCCCGAAGGCGACGAATGTCGCGGTGTTCGGCCAGACCGAGATGACGCCGATCACCTGTGCGCTCAGCGGCGAGGACTCGCTGCGCAAGCTCGGCAGCGTCGGCAAGCCCATCCCGACCATCCAGTACCGCGTCGTCGACGAAGACTTCAACGACGTCGCTCGCGGCGAGGTCGGCGAGATCCTCTACCGGGGCCCGAACCTCATGAAGGGCTACTGGCGAAAGCCCGCCGAGACGGCTGAGGCATTCGAGCGCGGCTGGTTCCACTCCGGAGACTTGGTCCGCCAAGACGAGGAGGGCTTCGTCTGGGTCGTCGACCGCAAGAAGGACATGATCATCTCGGGTGGCGAGAACATCTACTGCGCTGAGGTCGAGAACATCCTGGCCGCGCATCCGAAGATCCTCGAGGCCGCCGTGTACGGCCGCGCTGACGAGCGTTGGGGTGAGATCCCGGTTGCGGCCGTGGCGGTGCGTCCCGGTGCGGAGCTCACCCTCGACGAACTGCAGGGATGGCTCAGCGACAAGCTCGCGCGCTTCAAGCAGCCCAAGGCGCTCGTCACCATCGGCGCTCTGCCCCGCAACGCCGGCGGCAAGGTCAACAAGGTCGCGCTGCGCAGTGCCGACCGCGAAGAGGCTGTGATCTAGACAATGAATGCAGCTGTGGCCGCGCTCGTCCGGGAGCGCGGCGGACCCGTCGCGCTCTCGGACGTCTCGGTGCGCGAGCCCGGCGCGGGCGAGATCCTCGTCCGTATCCATGCCTCCGGGGTGTGCCCGACCGACCTGTTCGGTATGTCCGGCGGTGCCGGCGATCGCTTCCCGGCCGTCTTCGGCCATGAGGGTGCAGGAACCGTCGAGCGCGTGGGTCCGACCGTAGAGAACCTGCGGGTCGGGGATCGGGTCGTGCTCAGCTTCGACGCCTGCGGCGGGTGCCCCCGGTGCGATGAGGGGCACCCTGCGTACTGCGAGCGCTTCGCGGAGCGCAACTACGACCCGCGATCGGATGCTACGAGCAGCGACGAGCCCGTCACGACGGGCTGGATGGCGCAGTCGTCCTGGACGACCCTCGCCCTGGCCCGGGCATCGAACGCCGTGCGAATCCCGGACGACGTTCCGTGGGAGGTCGCCGCTCCCCTGGGCTGCGGCATCCTCACCGGTGCCGGCACCGTACTCAACGCGCTGCGCCCCGGCCCCACTGACTCTCTTCTCATCATCGGCGCCGGCACGACCGGACTCGCCGGCATCATGGCCGCCGCCCACCGCGGTGTCGGGCGGATCATCGTCAGCGACCCTGATTCCGAGCGGCGGGCGCTCGCGCTCGAACTCGGCGCCACCGAGGCGTTCGCCCCCGACGGGCTCAACCCCCGTCGGCTCGGCGTCACGCACACGCTCGACACCGTCGGGCGCCAGGAGACGATCGATGCGGGTCTCGCGGCCCTCGCTCCGCTGGGCGTCTGCGCCACCGTGGCGCTGCACGCCGGATCCAACCGGGTGACCCTCTCGCAGTCACAGCTGCTGTGGGGCCGGACCCTCACCGGCGTGATCGAGGGCGACGCGCAGATTCACCGCGACATCGCGCTACTCATCGTCCTGTGGCGTGCGGGTCGTCTGCCTGTCGAGAAGCTCATCCGCCGCTATCGCTTCGACGAGATCGGCACCGCCATCGACGACGCCTGCGCCGGGCGCGCGATCAAGCCCGTGCTCATCATGGACGACGCGGATGCAGCCGCCGAGGTGCCGGTGGCGGCGGTGGAGCTCATCGAGCTCCTACGCGCGGGGCGCATGGGCGCCGAAGATCTCTCGCTGCTGTGGCGCTCGCTGCCCCCGGTGGCGCCGGACGAGCTACGCGGACTTTGGCGGGGCGTCGGCCTCAGCCCCGCCCATCGCACGCACCGGATGCTGCAGCACACCGGCTGGTTCGGCAAACTGTTCCGCTCCGATGACGATGTCGTCCCGCTGGTCTGCGAAGGGTTCGACGGCGTCTTGTCTGCGAACGTCGCGCTCGCCCACGGCGGTGCGATGCTGCGAACAGTCGAGCACGACGGCATTCGCACCGCCGCCATGTCGTACGACGGGATGCCGGTCATCGACCTGTTCACCCGCATCTCCCCCGACGCCGTCCTCGGCGTCATGACTGGCCGAGGCGCCGCCGATGACGACGGCGCCCTGTACTTCTTCGCGCTCGAGAAGGTCGGCGACCGCGAAGTCCTCATCCCCGACCACATCCCACGCAGCACCTGAATCACCAGCACCTGATCATTCGAGGAGGAATGATGTCCACACTGCGCAGCACCCGAAACCGCGCGCTACCGATCGCTCTCGTCGGCACCCTGGCCGCGGGCCTCATCCTGTCCGGATGCGCCGGACGAGGCGACGACGCCACCGCCGACACGGCCCCGGCCGACGGCGCAGCAGCCTGGGCCGCTTGCAGCCCCGGCTTCACCGACACCACGGTGACGATCGGCACCAGCATCCCGCTTTCCGGTCCCGCCGCCACCTACGGCGCCATCGCGCAGACGATGAAGGCCTACTTCGACGACATCAACGCCGCAGGCGGTCTCGAGTTCGCCGACGGCAACAAGCGTGAGGTGACGATCGAGATCATCGACGACGGCTACGACCCGGCGAAGACTGCGACGAACGTGCGCACTCTCGTTGAGCAGAGCGAGGTCTTCGCGCTCGCCGGCGTCCTCGGCACGGGCGCGGCCATCAGCGTCGCCCCGTACGTCGAGGAACAGGGCGTGCCGAACCTGTTCACCGGAACGGGGTCCGACGCGATCCTCACTCTCCACGAGGAGCAGCCCTCGCTGACCACCGGCTTCATGCCCCAGTACGGCTTCGAGGTGAAGGCGCTCTCGGAGTACCTCATCGAGAACCACCCGGGAGCGAAGGCAGCGATCCTCTATCAGAACGACGACTTCGGCGAGAGCATCCGGGCTGGCTTCGAGACCGCTTTCGAAGGCACCGACATCGAGATCGTGGCCGCAGAGCCCTACGAGCTCACCTCGGCGACCGTCGACAGCCAGGTCACGAACCTTGCAGCATCCGGTGCGGACGTGTTCTTGAACTGGGCCGTCGGCGCCTTCGCCACCCAGTCACTGAAGAAGAAGCTCGAACTCGGCTGGGATGCGACGACTGTGATCAACGCACCCGCCGCCGACGCGACCTTCTTCCTCAAACCCGCTGGCCCCGGAGCTGCCGATGGCGTCGTGTCGATCGCGTACACGAAGGACATCACCGATGCGTCGCTCGCCGGAGACGCCGGCTTCGATGCCTGGACAGAGTTCGCCGCCGCTCACCCCGATGAGGTCAACGCACTGTCCGCCCCGGCTGCTGCCGGTTACCAGACAGCGCAGCTGCTCGAGGCGGCACTCCTGGGCCTGGAGGACTGCACGCGAGAAGCGCTGCTCGAATCGGCATCCTCATTCGACGCCGTCGAACTCGACCTCTCGCCGGTAAGCATCACGACCACCGCGGACTACCCGTTCGCGTTCCGCGAGCTGGGCATCCAGATCTTCAACGGCGACAACTGGGATCTCACCGAGGACACTTACACGGTCGACTGACGATGCCGGTGGGCCCCCGAACGGGAACGGGGACCCACCGACTCCACCTGGGAGGTGACATGGACGCGCTGCTCGATGTGCGCGACGTCCGACTCTCGTTCGGCGGACTGCAGGCTCTGGATGGTCCGAGCTTCCAGGTTTCCGACGGCGAAGTCGTGGGACTGATCGGTCCCAACGGTGCTGGGAAGACCAGCCTGTTCAACTGCATCGGCGGGCTCTACCGCCCGCAGAGCGGCAGCATCAGAGTCGCGGGCACGGAGGTGACGCGCATGCCCCGGCACCGTATCAGCGGTTTGGGGGTGAGTCGCACTTTCCAGAATCTCGGGCTCCTGCCGTCGCAGACGGTACGCGAGAACGTGCTCGCCGGCGGATACCACACCACTCGCGGGGGCTTCTGGGCAACTGCCCTCGCGCTCCCGCGCATCGCCGAAACCGAGCGAGCGCTGCGTGCCGGGGCCGATGCGCTGCTTGATGAGCTCGGGCTCTCCGCCGTCGCGGACCGGGTCGTCGCAGCATTGCCGTTCGGCACGCTCAAACGCGTCGAGCTCGCGAGGGCCCTGCTGAGCACCCCGCGACTGCTGCTCATCGACGAACCGGCGAACGGTCTGATCCACAGCGAGGTACACGAACTGGGCGAGACGCTCCGGCGTCTGGCGACCGAGCGCGGCACGGCGATCCTGCTCGTCGAGCACCACATGGGCCTGGTGACCAGCGTCTGCGACCGGGTCGTGGTGCTGAACTTCGGCCGCCTCATCGCCGAAGGCGACCCGCAGACCGTTGCGCGTGACCCGGAGGTCGTCGCCGCCTATCTGGGGAGCGTCGCATGAGCCTGCTGAGCGTCGAGATCGATGCGGCCGGGTACGGTCCGGTGACGATCCTCCGCGATATCCGCTTCGAGGTCCCCGATGGCGGGCGCCTCGTCATCCTGGGCGCGAACGGAGCCGGCAAGACGACCACCCTGCGCACACTCTCAGGGATGTGCCGGATGGAGGGCTCGATCCGATTCGACGGACGCGAGCTCGCCGGTCTCCCTCCGTACCGCGTCGCCGCCGCCGGCATCGCCCATGTCCCGCAGGGGCGAGGGACCTTCGGCGACCTCACCGTGCGCGAGAACCTGCTGGCCGGCGCCACGATGCGCAGGGCCCGGGATGCCGCGGCCGACGCCGACCGCTGGCTGGACAGGTTCCCGCGTCTCGGCGAGCGCAGCGCGAGGCCAGCATCCGGACTCAGCGGCGGCGAGCAGCAACTGCTCGCGATCGCCCGCGCCTTCATGGCCGATCCGCGACTGGTACTGCTCGACGAACCCTCGTTGGGGCTCGCGCCGAAGATCACGACCGAGCTGTTCGCCACGCTCGACGAGCTCTCGCACGAGCGCGGCACGGCACTGCTGGTGGTCGAGCAGAACGCCAAGCTCGCCCTCGAGATCGCCGAGGAAGCCCTGGTGATCGAGAGCGGTGAGGTGACGCTGCGCGGCGCGGCATCCGATCTGCAGAACGACGACAACGTGCGCCGCGCGTATCTGGGAGTGTGAGATGTTCCTGCAGCAACTCGTCGACGGCATCGCCACCGGTGCGATCTACGGCACGCTCGCCCTGGCGATCGTGCTCGTCTACCGGGCATCGCGCACGCTGAACTTCGCGCAGGGCGAGATGGCCCTCCTCGGTGCCTACGTCTCCTGGCAGCTCACCGCCTGGGGGATGCCGATCTGGGTCGCGCTCATCATCTCGATGCTCGCTCTCGCCGCGTTCTCGGCAGGGATCGAGCGGGTGATGTTCCGTCCGCTCGTCAGACGACACCAGCACCTGGCTCTGATCATCGTCAGCCTCGGACTCATGATCGCGCTGAACGCGCTGATCGGCTGGGTCTGGACCTATCAGACCAAAGAGGTGCCAGCCCTGTTCGGGTCCGGCTCCTTCTCGATCGGTGCCGTTTCGCTGTCTCGTCAGGATGTCGGGATCGTCGTCTGCGTGAGCATCGCGGCGATCGCGCTGGCGCTGCTGCTCGGCCGCACCCGGGTCGGACTGCGGATGCGGGCGGCAGTGTCGGCGCCGGAATCCGCAGAGCTCAGCGGCATCTCCACCGGGCGCACCATGTCGATCGGCTGGGCCATCGCCGGCGCGGTCGGCGCACTGGCAGGCACGCTCATCGCGCCCGAACTGTTCCTGCATCCCGGGATGATGGCGCCGGTGCTCATCTACGCCTTCGCCGCAGCGACCCTCGGCGGTCTGGACTCGCCGCTCGGCGCCCTCCTCGGCGGGGTCACGGTGGGCGTGATCGAGAATCTGGCCGGAACATACATCCCCGTCATCGGCGCAGAGCTGAAGCAGGTCGTGGCGCTGCTGATCATCGTGGTCGTGCTGCTGGTGCGGCCACAAGGAATGTTCGGACGACGAGAGCTGGTGCGCGCATGAGCGTGGTGACCTCCCCCATCCGCAATCTGCTGGCCGCGAAGACGCAGCGCACCTCGGTCGGCGAGTGGCTGCGCCGCCCGCGCCCGCCGCTGAACCTGCCCCGTCCGCTACTGATCGTGCTGACGGCCCTGCTGCTCATCGCGCTCGCGATCGTGCCGCTGGTGAACCCGAGCTACATCAACCTCACCGTCACGCTCGTGATGATCTGGACAATCGTCGGGCTGGGGCTCAACCTGCTGGTCGGCTTCGGCGGACAGATCTCCCTCGGGCACTCGGCGTTCTTCGCGATCGGTGCGTATTCGGTGGCCGTCGCCGGCGAGGCGGGGTGGGCGCACCCGCTCACGCTCGTGATCGCCGGCGCCCTGCCCTTCGCCGTCGGCTACGTCATCGGCCTGCCGGCGCTGCGGCTGAAAGGGCTGCAGTTGGGACTTGTGACGCTGGCGATGGCGATGGCGACGCCTGCGGCGATCCGCGCCTTCGAGCCGTTCACGCACGGCAGTCGCGGCATCGCGATCGATGGGGATGCGCCAGCCTGGATCCCTCTCGCGCACGATCAGTGGGTCTACTACCTCGCGCTCGTGATCGTCGCCGTCGCCTATCTCGTCACCCGTCGCCTCGGCCGCGGCCGACTCGGCCGCTCGTTCATCGCCGTGCGCGATGCCGAACTCGTCGCGGAGACCCTGGGCGTGGACGTGTGGCAGACCAAGACACGGTTGTTCGCGGCATCCGCAGCCTTCGCCGGTGTCGCCGGCGGCCTGTATGCGATGCTGCTGGAGTTCGTAGGTCCTGAGAACTTCGGGCTCACGATGTCGATCTCCTTCATCACGCTGATCGTCGTCGGCGGGCTCGCGACCGTGCCGGGCGCGGTGCTGGGGGCGATCTTCATCCAGTACGTGCCGACGTTCACCTCGAGCATCAGTCCTGCCGCGACCGGCGCCGCCTACGGCATCGTGCTGATCCTGTTCGCGTTCTTCATCCCGTTCGGACTCGTCGGTCTGCTGCGCGGCGCGCTTGCGTCGCTGGTGGATCGGCTGCCCGGTCGCCGGTAGCCCCTCCTCCCCTCCCCCGTTCGAATCGCGCAAAGTGCTCCATCTCCGCCGAGATAGAGCACTTTGAGCGATTCGAACCGGGGCTGTGGACAACTCCGACGGCATCGACGGGAGCTGTGGCACCGTGTGCACTATGGGACGACGACAGCCACTTCCAGACGAGTTCGACGGCGCGTTCTCGGTGCGCATCGCGAAGGCCAGCGGCGTGGGCCGCGGGCGGTTGCGCGGCACCGATCTGGAGAGTCCCTTCCACGGCGTGCGGGCGACACCGAATGCCGGAGACCCCGGCCTGGCACTGGCCGACCCGTACGAACGGCAACGGCGAGCACGCGTCGCCCGCGCTCGCCTTTATGCACCGCGGCTGCACTTCGGACACTTCTACAGCCATCAAACCGCCGTATCGATTTGGGGCGGGCCACTGCCGCTGGAGTTCGCTGACGATGACATGGTGATGGCCGACGAGGACCTCGCGCTGCACATCACCGCCCGCGGCCATGTGCCGTTCCCTCGGGCGAAAGGCGCCACCGGCCATCGCACGCTACTCAGCCTCACCTCTGTGACCGAGCACGACGGGCTCCGGATTTCCTGGGCGATGCTCGGAACGCTGCCGCTTATCGATCTGATCGCGCTGGGCGACTACTTCTGCCGCGAGTGGCGCTCGGGGTACGGCAGGCCCGACACCGGCCGGCCACCCCTGGCCACGCGCGATGCGCTCAGAGCAGCCTTGGATGCCGGCCGGCGACGTGGCGCCGCGCGTCTTCGCGAAGCGCTCGAGTCGATACGGGAAGATTCCTGGTCCCCGCGCGAGACGCGCGTGCGCTGCATCCTGGTCGCTGCAGGATTGCCGGAGCCCGAGCTCAACATCGACGTGTTCGACGAGTCAGGAGTGTTCCTCGGCTGCGTTGACATGGCCTACCCCGGCGAGAAGGTAGCGGTCGAATATCTCGGGATGCTGCATGGCCAGCGCTGGGCAGAAGACGTCGAGCGCTTGGCTGCCCTCCGCGCCGCGGGCTGGACCGTCATCGAGGTGACCGCACCGCTACTGAGGCGCCCTGCCGACCTGGTCCGTCGTGTTTCGGCGGCGCTCGGCCGTTGATGCGGCGTTCAACAAGCGCAAATGGCTGCACCCGGCATCCAGATCGAGCCATTTGCGCTTGTAGAAACTCGGGCGGTCGGAAACGGACGCGAAACATAGCCCACGTACACTCGGGGTCGCCACAAGCAACTTCTTCCCGAGGGGCCACCCATGTCCAGCGCACCCATCACCGTTTCAATCCGCCGCGAGGTCGATCCTGCACACATCTCCGAGGCGACGACCTGGGTGCAGACCGGAGTGAACCTCGCCCACAAATACCCCGGTTTCCTCGGCTCAGGGTGGGTGCGCGCCGGCGACGATTCCCAGGTCTGGCACATGCTCTACCGCTTCGCCAGCACCGAGACGCTCGAGGCCTGGGAGCAGTCGCCCGAGCGGACCTGGTGGCTGTCGATGGGTCAGGGCTTCATCCGCAGTGAGCGCTCCAGACGCCGCACCGGAATCGAGGGCTGGTTCGACGAGCCGCCGACCGGGGCGATCAATCTGCCGGATACCGCCACCGTCGAGAGCGTCTCGCCAGCGCCAGCCCGGTGGAAGCAGGCTGTGACGATCTGGCTGGGCTTCTTCCCGGTCAATCTGCTGTTCAGCCTCGCGATGACGCCGATACCCGGATGGGGCGAACTCCCCCTCTGGCTGCGCGTGCTCGTGACGACGCTCGTGCTGACGCCGATCATGACCTACTGGGTCCTCCCCTGGGTCACCCGCGCTCTGCGCAGCTGGCTCGCCCGCTGAGCGCGGCGGCGTTCAACAGGCGCAAATGGTTGCATCCGACGCCGGAATAGAGCCATTTGCGCTTGTCGAACGCGAGCGGCGAGGCGGCGGTCAGATCGCGGCAAACCGCCAGGATGCCGCAGCCTCCGCGCCGGGCTCCAGAACAACCAGGTCGACCCCGGAATTGAAGGCATCCGGCGGGCAGGTCATCGGCTCCACGGCGAGGCCGATCCGATGGTTCTCCGCATCCGCGGGAAGATCGGCCGTGTGCACCTGCACCCAGGGGCAGCTCTCATCCCAGCTCAGCGCCACCCCGCGCCCGTCCGCTGCCACTACGCGCACCTCGGCGGCACCGTCGACGCGTGAGAGCTCGGTGAACGCGTGGTCGATGAACACATCATCGATCGCGCGTGCCTCGCGGAAATCCCACTCCGGATGCCGCTCGACCTGTTCCACCGCCACCGGGCTCAACCGGTCGGACGTGACCGTGAGAACCTCGGATGCCGGAAGGGTGAGCGTCCAGTCATCGACGCGGCCGGCGCCACCCACCAGGTACGGGTGCGGGCCGGTTCCCCAGGGCGCAGCATCCGTTCCGAGATTGCGTCCCGTGACCGTCTGGGTCAGACCGTCCGCGCCCAGGCGGAACTCGACAGTGACTTCGACACGGAACGGGTACCCGCCCTGCGGCTCGATCACAGCGGCGAGCACGACCCGCTCATCCGAGACATCGCGGTCGGTGAACTCCGCCCAGGCCACGAGACCATGAAGAGCGTGCCCGCGGGCAGGCTCCGTGAGCGGCAACTGATGCGCGCTACCGCCGAACGTGTACCGACCATCGACGATTCGATTCGGCCACGGCGCGAGCGTCGCACCTCGGTACGCGGGGCGCACCTCATCCGCATCGAAGGGCACGACGAGGTCGCGGCCCTCGTGGGTGAGCATCCGCAGCGAAGCACCGACGCTGGCGATGACCGCCTCATATCCGTGCGCTGAGATGCGTAGCTGACGACCGGATGCCGGGGAAGAATCGTTCATGTATTCGACGATAGCCGCCCGGCTCACAGGCCCTGTGCGAGACGGTAGTACGCCTGGTTCCAGCGCACCTGCTTCTGGAACTCCGGCAGCGTGGTGTCATCGTCGATCACGAGCAGTTCGACCTCGGCCATCTCGGCGAAATCGCGGAAGGCTTCCAGGCCCACCGCCGTCGACATCACCGTGTGGTGGGCGGCGCCGGCCGTCAACCAGGCAGCAGCACTGGTATTGAAGTCCGGCTGCGGCTTCCAGACTGCTCGCCCCACGGGCAGGTTGGGCAGCGACGCGCGCGGCGCGACGTTCTCGACGACGTTCGCGGTCAGACGGAAGCGGTCGCGCATATCGCTCATCGCGACAACAATCGCCGGCCCCGCGTCGGCAGTGAAGACCAGACGCACCGGGTCATCCTTGCCGCCGATGCCAAGCGGGTGGATCTCCAGTGTCGGCTTCGCCGAGGTCAGCGACGGCGAAACCTCGAGCATGTGCGCGCCGAGGATGAGCTCGTCGCCGGGTGTCATGTCGTAGGTGTAGTCCTCCATGAGGCTCGCACCACCGGGGAGCCCGGCACCCATCACGTTCGCGATGCGCACGAGCACCGCGGTCTTCCAGTCGCCCTCGGCGCCGAAGCCGTAGCCCTCGGCCATCAGACGTTGCACGGCGAGACCCGGAAGCTGCTTCAGGGATCCCAGGTCTTCGAACGACGTTGTGAATGCGCCGAATCCGCCCTCCTCAAGGAAGGAGCGCAGACCGATCTCGATCGCGGCGCCGTCACGCAGCGACTGGTTCCGGGCTCCCCCGCGCCGCAGCTCAGGCGCGACTTCGTACAGCTCCTCATACTCGGCAACGAGCGCGTCGATTTCGGACTCGGA
Organism: Microbacterium wangyouchuni; assembly: GCF_051546305.1. Lineage (NCBI taxonomy): Bacteria > Bacillati > Actinomycetota > Actinomycetes > Micrococcales > Microbacteriaceae > Microbacterium > Microbacterium wangyouchuni. Next base: position 310,201 of record NZ_JBPTMA010000003.1, on the reverse strand, counting down.
TGCCGCATCCACAGCATCCGCCAGTTCGTTCACGCCCCAGGTGTTGACCTGCACGCCGAAGCGCAGCTCTGCCTCGGTCTTGTCGCCCTCGGTGACGGCGACGAAGCGCATATTGTCACCGAAACGGGCAAGTTTCAGCGAGCGGGATGCCGCGAGTCCGGCCGCTGCGCGCTGCCAGGTGCCGAGTTCCTGCTGTACGCGCGGGTCGCTGGCGTGACCGACGATGGTCTTGCGCGGCACACCGAGCCGCGTCTGGATGTAACCGAACTCACGGTCGCCGTGGGCGGCCTGGTTGAGGTTCATGAAGTCGAAGTCGATGTCCGCCCAGGGCAGTTCTACGTTGGCCTGGGTGTGCAGGTGGGCGAGCGGCTTCCGCAGCGCATCGAGGCCGGCGATCCACATCTTCGCGGGGCTGAAGGTGTGCATCCAGGCGACGAGGCCGACGACGCGGTCATCGGCGTTGGCCTCGAGCGCGGTGCGGCGGATGGCATCACTGTCGGTGAGGACCGGCTTCCAGACGATCTTCACCGGGACATCGCCGGCCTCGTCAAGCAGACGTGCGATCTCCTGCGACTGATCGGCGACCTGGGCGAGCGTCTCGGGTCCGTACAGGTGCTGGCTGCCGGTGAGGAACCAGACCTCATAGCCGTCGAGAGAGGTATTGAGCGGCGTGCGGGTCATGAGCGTGTCCTTCTCTTCTCAGCTCCGGTCGCAGTTCGTGTCGCTCTGAGAGCGAAATAACCGCATGAAGTGCGACCGGAACGGGGGTTATAGCGATTCGACCGCAGCGGCCTCGACGGCGAGGCCAGCGCGGTAGCGGTCAAGGTAGGTGGCGAACCCGGCGACGTCGGCAGGATCCGGATCGACGGTGGAGATGGACGCCGCGGCGAACACCTGCTCATCGAGATAGGTGCCGAGGTCCGAGGAATCGGCATGAGACAGGTATGACGCCAGCACGGCGATCCCCCAGGCCCCGCCTTCGGATGCGAGTTCGCCGACCGCGACCGGAGCATCCAGGGCTCCGGCGAGGAATCGCTGCGCGACACCGGCGGTGCGGAACATGCCACCGTGCGCGAACATCCGATCGAGCCGCGCACCCTCGGACTCGAGCACCTTCATCCCGAGCGCGAGCGTCCCGAACACGCCGTAGAGCTGGGCGCGCATGAAGTTGGCCAGGGTGAAATCGCTGTCGGGGGTGCGCACAAACAACGGCCGCCCCTCGATCAGACCAGCGATCGGCTCGCCGGCCAGGTGGTTGTAGGCGATCAGCCCACCAGCATCCGCTTCGCCCTCCAGCGCTTCACGGAAGAGGGCCTCGAAGGCGGCGTCGCTGTCGACCGGCTGGCCGGCGGCAGCCGAGAACTGCGAGAACAGCCCCACCCACGCGGCCAGTTCGCTGGCGCCGTTATTGCAGTGCACCATGGCGACGCCGTCTCCGGCGGGGGTGGTGACGAGGTCCAGTTCATGGTGCACCTTTTCCAGCGGATGCTCGAGCACGACCATCGCGAAGATGCTCGTGCCGGCTGAGACGTTGCCGGTGCGCGGTGCGACGGAGTTCGTCGCGACCATGCCGGTGCCGGCATCGCCCTCCGGCGGACACAGCGGGATGCCGGCGCCGAGCGCTCCGGTCGGATCCAGCAGCCCCGCCCCTTCAGCGGTAAGCGATCCGGCATCCTCACCGGCTGCCAGCACCCGCGGGAACAGGCTCGTCACCGGCGCCGGGAGGCGGTCTGCGGCGAGCGCGTCGTAGGCATCCAGCATCCGCGCGTCGTAATCGCAGGTGGCGGAGTCGATCGGGAACATCCCGGACGCGTCTCCCACACCGAGCACTCTCTCGCCGGTGAGTCGCCAGTGCACATACCCGGCAAGCGTCGTAACGAAGTCGAGGTTCGGCACGTGAGGTTCGGCGTCGACGACGGCCTGATGCAGATGCGCGATCGACCAGCGCAGCGGGATGTTGACGCCCAGCAGCTCGGTGAGCTCCGCAGCCGCGACAGTGGTGTTGGTGTTGCGCCAGGTGCGGAACGGCACGAGCAGCTCGCCGGTTTGATCGAAGCCGAGGTACCCGTGCATCATCGCCGAAATCCCGATGGCACCGAAGGTATCGGGGCGCACACCGTGACGCTGCTCGGCATCATCGACGAGATCGGCGTAGGTGGCCTGCAACCCCCGCCAGACGTTTTCCAGGGCGTAAGTCCACAGGCCGTCTTCGAGGCTGTTCTCCCACGAGAATGATCCGGTGGCGAGCACTTCGGTGGCGTCCGGCCCGATCAGACAGGCCTTGATGCGGGTGGATCCGAGTTCGATGCCGAGGCTCGTGCGACCTGCGGCGATGTCGTCGCGGGCGCTCATCGGCGGCTGTCCGTCGACTGACCGTACACGTTCTGGTAGCGGTTGTAGAGACTGTCGATGGCATCCTGCGGAATCGGGATGAGAGCACCTGCATCACGGGCGTAGTGCACGGTACGGGCGACGTCTTCGACCATGACGGCTGCCTTCACGGCATCCTTCGCGTCGGTTCCGATCGTGAAGGGACCGTGGTTCTGCATGAGCACCGCGCGGGAGCGGTGGCCGGCGAGCGTCTCGACGATGCCGCGTCCGATCGAGTCGTCGCCGATGATCGCGAACGGACCGACCGGGATCGGGCCGCCGAACTCATCCGCCATCGCTGTGATCACGCAGGGGATCTCCTCGCCGCGAGCGGCCCAGGCGACGGCGAAGGTGGAGTGGGTGTGCACGACGCCGCCGACCTCGAGCATGTTGCGGTAGACGTAGGCGTGGGCTGCCGTGTCGCTGGACGGCGAGCGGTCGCTGCCCGTGCTGCCGGGGACGACGTTGCCATCGAGGTCGCAGAGGATCATGTTCTCAGGAGTGAGGTCGTCGTAGCTGACGCCCGAGGGCTTGATGACGAACAGATCGGCGCCGGGAACGCGGCCCGAGATGTTGCCACCGGTCCAGACCACCAGACCGTTTCGGACCAGCTCACTATGCAGGCGGGCGACGTCTGCGCGGACGGCGGCAATGGATGCTTCGACCTCGGGGCCGAACGCGGGGGCTTCGTTGCTCACGGGAACCTCGTTGGATTGCAGACGGCCACTGTGACCGGTCACGGTCTATGAAATCACGGCGCCAGGTGCGGGTCAAGCCTCCCGTCTCCGCGCGTGCTCGCGCACAACTCCTGCGTGATCGCGTACAACTCGGCGCGTCCTCGCGTACAACTCGGCGCGTCCTCGCGCACAACTCGGCTCGTCCTCGCGCACAACTCCTGAACTTCGGTGGCACTGCCGCCTGGGCTCGCCGGAAACATGCGGGTCCTGCGGGGCCCGGTCGGGATTCGGCGGGATTTTTCAGGAGTTATGCGCGGGAAACAGGTGGGGCCGCGACGGAATGGCGCTCGACGAGCACCGGCTCGACCGGCGCGAGCATGGACGCGCTCGCGCACAACTCCTGAACTTTGGTGGCACTGTCGCCTGGGCTCGCCGGAAATATGCGGGTCCCGCGGGGCCCGGTCGGGATTCGGCGGGATTTTTCAGGAGTTATGCGCGTGGAACCGGTGGGGCCGCGACAGAATGGCGCTCGACGAGCACCGGCTCGACCGGCGCGAGCATGGACGCGGATGCCGGGGATGATGCCGCTGCTGGAGCGGCGTCCGTCGCACCGGCGGCATTCGTCGCACCCGCGGCATCCTGGGCACCCGTCGCACAGGCCACCCCACCGGTGAGTGCGGCAACCACGCGTCGCGCGAGTTCTTCGAAGTCCTGACGAACCGTGGTCAGCTGTGGCCAGTAGAACGCCGCATCCGGGACATCATCGAAGCCGACGATGCTGATGTCGCCCGGAACTGCCACGCCCGCTTCGCGCAGCCCGGTGATCAGGCCGAGCGCCATCTGGTCGTTCGCCGTGAACACCGCGGTGACGTCGGCCTCCCGCACCACAGCAGCCGCCTCATAGCCGGATCGTGCGGTCCAGTCCCCCGCGATCACAGGCCCGGCCGGCAGTCCTCTCGCCGCGAGCTCGGCAGCGAATCCGTTCGCCCTAGATTCCGCTTCGAGCCAGTCGGCGGGCCCGGCGAGATGCGCAATGCGGGTGTGGCCGGCATCCGCCAGCGCTGCGACGGCGAGCCGCGCGCCAGCCGCCTGGTCAACGGACAATCCGGCCGAGCCTCGCCCCGCCGAGTGCAGGGTGAGCACGGGAATGCCGATGCTTAACTCGTCCAGGGTGCGCAGCGTCCGCGCATGCGGTGCGACGACGACGATTCCCTCGACCCCCTGCGTGACGAGATGGTCGACGGCCGCGACGACCGCGGCGGCATCCCCCGAGTCGGCGAAGGCCGCGCTCACCCAGTATCCGGCGTCGCGGGCGGATGCCTCGATAGCGGCGATGCTGCGGGAGGGGCCGTACTGCAGAGCATCCGAGGCGAGGACGCCGAGCGTGTGCGAGCGCCGAGTGCCCAGCGCCCTGGCAGCGTTGTTCATGCGGTAGCCGAGGTCGACCATCGCCTGGCGCACGCGAGCTTTCGTGTCTGCGGCAACCTCTGGGTGGTCATTCAGCACGCGCGAGACGGTCTGCCGCGAAACTCCGGCGAGCGCCGCCACGTCCCGGACGCCGACGGTTCGGGCTGCGCCCGCGCTCAACTCGCTCACGCCGACCACTGTACGGCGCTCCAGTCCCACAATCTGACGTTCGACAAGCGCAAATGGCTCGATTCGACGCTCAGATGCAGCAACTTGCGCTGGTCGAACGGGGGGCGAGGTCGAACGGGTGTGGGCGGGTCACCGCGACCGCGTACTCGCGCGAACGACGAGATCCGGAATCTGCATCGGGCCCAGCACAGCGGCCTCTTCATCGCGCAACTGGGCGAGCACGGCTGTTACAGCCTCCTGACCGAGCGCGACGAAATCCTGCCGCACGGTCGTCAACGGCGGCATGAAATGCTCGGAGTCGGGTACATCGTCGAAGCCAACGATGCTGATGTCAGCGGGCACCTGCAGACCCTGAGCCTGAACCGCGTGCAAAAACCCCAGCGCCATCTGGTCGTTGCCGACGAAGACAGCCTCGGGTGTTCGTTTTGCGAGCAGCTGACAGCCGAGGCGATAGCCGGAGTCCGAGGTCCAATCCCCACGCAGCGGCTCGATCACCGGCATCCCCGCGTCGAGGAGCGCATCGCGCCATCCGCGCAGCCGCTCCTCAGCATCCATCGAGCCCGCAGGGCCGGCGATGTGGGCTATGTCGTGGTGTCCGAGCTGCTGCAGATGACCGACCGCACGGCGCGCGCCGCCGTACTGATCAAGACTCACCCGAACGCTCCGCCCCCGCGTCTCGGAGGCGATCGCGACCAGGGGCACACCAAGCTCCCAGCCGTCGAAGGCATCGAGCACTCCCCGCTCAGACGCAAGCAGCACGATCGCTTCGACGCTCTGGCGGATGAGCATCTCTGCGGCCGAGCGCAGCGTCGCCCCCTCGATGTCTGCAGGGTGAGAGGCGATCACCGCGTAGCCTGCCGCACGCGCCGACCTGTTGAAGCTCAGCACGATGCTCGATGGCCCGTAGTCCGGCAGTCCGGTGGCGACGAGACCGATCGTCCTGGATCGCCGAGTGACAAGCGCCCGCGCCGCTTGCGATGGCACGTAGTTGAGCTGACGGATCGCCTGTTCGACCCGCTCGCGGGTACTCGCCCTGACGTTCGGAAGGTCGTTGAGCACCCGCGATACTGTCTGGTGAGAAACTCCCGCCAGGCGCGCGACATCGAAGATCGTCGTCGTAACCCGCGGCTGATCGTCGTTCGGACTCACCGGCTCCGCCTGCTCCCCTCGGGCGCCCTACGACGCGTTCTCATCCTTATTATCGCGGCAGGACTGAGCCAGCCCCGGCAGGTCAGGTCTTTCGCGCGGTGAGCACCCGCTGCAAGCCGATGAATGCGAGCAGCAGCGCGCCGATGAAGATCTTCGTCCACCACGATGACAGCGTGCCTTCGAAGGTGATGATCGTCTGGATGATGCCCAGCACCAGCACCCCCAGGACGGAGCCGAGAACGAAGCCGAAGCCACCGGTGAGGAGCGTGCCACCGATGACGACCGCGGCGATCGCGTCGAGTTCAGTGCCGATCGCGGTCAGCGGATAACCGGAGAGCGTGTAGAAGGAGAACAGGATGCCGGCGAGCCCCGAGCACAGACCACTCACCGCGTACACGAGCACCTTGGTGCGTGCAACGGGAAGACCCATCAGCTCGGCACTGTGCTCGCCGCCGCCGATCGCATAGACAGTGCGGCCGAAACGCGTCCGGTGCAGCGTCCATACCGCGGCTGCGACGATCACCAGCGCGATAACGACGCTCCAGGTGATCGACAGCCCGCCGCCGAGCGAGATGCGGGTGACCGCAAGTGCGATGAACCCCGGGTCGGCGATCGAGATCGAACTCTGGCTGATGACGTAGCAAAGCCCTCGTGCGAGGAACATCGCCGCAAGTGTGGCGATGAAGGGCTGCACTTTGAAGTGATGCACCATCAATCCCACCAGCAGCCCGAGCACGGTGGTCGCCACGACGATGAGGGGAATCACGATGACGGCGGGGACCCCAGACTGCAGCAGGCTCGCCACCATCATCGTGGACAGCGCCACAACCGCACCGACAGAGAGGTCGATACCTCCGGTGAGGATCACGAATGTCATCCCGACCGCGAGCACGATGAGATAGGCGTTGTCGACGAAGAGATTGAGAAGCACCTGTCCGGCGAAGAACCCCTGGTACCGGATGCCGCCGGCGATGAACACCGCGACGAAGAGGATGGCGGTGACCAGCACCGGACCGTACTTCGGGCTGGTGAAGGTCGTCCGCACCCTGTGCAACACCTGTTCCTTCGCCGTCGCCGGCGCTTTGATCGACGTGCTCATACCGACACCGTCTCCTTGCCTGCCCGCAGCGCGAGCTTTCGTCGGAACGCCGCGAGCGCCTCGCTGGTCGTCGGCGACTGCAGCAGGCAGACGAGCGTCACGACCACCGCTTTGAACACCATCGTGATGATCGGCGGAATACCCACCGTGTACACCGTCGTGACAAGGGTCTGAATGACGAGCGCCCCAACCACCGTTCCGACCAGGGAGTACCGCCCACCCGCGAGAGAGGTGCCGCCGATGACGACGGCGAGGATGGCATCCAGCTCGATGAACAGGGCGACGTTGTTCGCGTCGGCGGCCATCGTGTTCGCGGTGAGGATGAGTCCCGCCGCTGCTGCACACAGCGCCGCGAAGATGTAGACCAGGAAGAGCAGTCCGCGCGCTCTCACGCCAGCCTGTCTGGATGCTTCAGGGTTGATGCCGACAGCCTCAATGAGCATGCCGAGCGCGGTGCGACGAGTGAACACGACGGCGAGGACGAATGCTCCGGCCGCGATATATACCGCAACAGGAATACCCCAGATGAACCCGGCACCGAGCACCTTGAACGGCGCGCTGTTCACGGTGAGAATCTGGCCTTCCGTGAGGAGCATGGCTGCCCCGCGCCCCGCGGTCATCAGGATCAGCGTCGCGATGATCGGTTGAATCCCGACGACGGCGACGAGGAAACCGTTCCATGCCCCGAGTACGAGGGAAATCAGCACCGCGACGAAGATGGCGATCGCGACGACGCCGGGGTTTGCAGGATCGGGAGCCCCGAGCAGGATGCTGCAGGCCACCGCACCGGCGATCGCGGCGACCGCGCCCACGGATAGATCGATACCGCGCGTGGCGATGACCAGTGTCATCCCGATCGCGACGATCATCATCGGTGCACCATTTCTCAGGATGTCGATCAGGCTGCCGTACAGGTTGCCATCGCGGACGGCGATCGAGAAAAACCCGGGAAAGGCGATGACGTTGATGAGGAAAAGGATGGCGAGCATCACAACCGGCCAGAACAGCCGACTGGACGCAATGCGGGCGATCAGGGCGCTCATGCGATCTCTCCGAGGTCGTCTTCTGCGTCGCCTTCAGCGATGAGCGCGAGCAGGTTGTCGAGGGTCAGATCGTCATTGACCAGGTCAGCGACCTTGTGCCGATCGCGCATGACGACGATTCTGTGACTCAGACGCAGCACTTCCTCGAGCTCTGCACTGATGAAGACGACGCTCATCCCATTCTCGGCAAGACTGATGACGAGCTTCTGGATCTCGGCCTTCGCACCAATGTCGATGCCGCGGGTGGGTTCATCGAGAATCAGCAGTCGCGGCGCTACGGCGAGCCAGCGCCCCAGCAGCACCTTCTGCTGGTTTCCACCGGAGAGGTTTCTGACGATCGCATCCGGATTCGCCGGACGGATATGCAGCGCATCTATATAGCTCTGCGCCAGCTCGTCTTGTCGCTTGCGCGGGATCGGGCGGAACCAGCCGCGGTCGGCCTGGAGGGCCAGGATGATGTTGTCCCGGACCGTGAGCTCGTCAACGATTCCTTCTGCGCGCCTGTTCTCACTCGAGAAGGCGATCCGTCGAGACAGCGCCTGCCGGGGCGTGCGCAGACGGATGCCGTCACCGTGGAGCTCGATCGTTCCTGTGTCGGTCTTGTCGATGCCACCCAGAAGCCGGGCTACCTCGGTTCGACCGGATCCGAGAAGACCCGCGAAGCCGACCACCTCGCCCTCGCGGATAGTGATGTCGACAGGCGATACCGCGCCCCGGCGTCCGATTCCGCTCGCGAGGAGGAACGGCACCGACTCGGACGAGGACTGATCGTTCTCACGCACTCGCTGTTCGAGATCTTCGAGGGCGCCGACCTCTTTACCGATCATTTTCTGCACGAGCTCGATGCGCAGCAGCTCGGGGGTCAGATGCTCACCGACGAGGCGTCCGTTGCGCAGCACCGTGAGCCGATCGGCGATTTCGTAGACCTGGTCGAGGAAGTGCGAGACGAAGAGGATGGCGACGCCGTCGTCGCGCAGGTTGCGGATGATGCGGAAGAGTTCCGCGACCTCGTCGGCGTCCAAGCTGGATGTCGGCTCGTCCAGGATCAGCACCTTCGCGTTGATGTGAATCGCGCGGGCGATGGAGATCAACTGCTGGATCGCGAGCGAGTGGGTGCCGAGCATCGAGTCCGGGTCGACGTCCAGGCCCAGGGTGTCGAGTACCGTGCGGCTCTGCGCGCGCATGGCCCGCACATCGATAGAGCACCAGCGGCGCGGCTCACGTCCGAGCATGATGTTCTCCGCGACGGAGAGGTTGGGCAGCAGGTTGACTTCCTGGTACACCGTGCTGATTCCGGCATCCTGCGCCTGTGCGGTGCCGTGGAAGGACACTGGGCTCCCGTCGAAGACGATGCTGCCGGAGTCGATCTGATACACGCCGGTCAGTGCTTTGATCAGCGTGGACTTCCCGGCACCGTTCTCGCCCATGAGTGAATGCACTTCGCCCGGGAACATGCGAAAAGACACCGAGTCGAGTGCCTTGATCCCGGGGAACGAAATCGACACATCGCGAACCTCGATGATCGGGTCGGGGTGCGCAGCCGGGGCTGCGGGTCTGCTCAGCTCAGTCATCCTGCTTCTCCATCGAAGGGTAAGACCGGGAGCGGACGCGCGTCCGCTCCCGGTCGGATCGTGCTCAGTACTGACGGTCAGGCAGCGCCTCGATGGCCTGCTCCTGGGTGAAGGTGGTCTCCTCCGTGACGATACGGGGTTCGACCGTGCCGCCGTCATTCAACGTCTTGACGATGTCAACCAGCTGCTGTCCGAGCAACGGCGAGCACTCGACGATGAAGTTGATCTTGCCGTCGGCGAGCGCCTGCATACCGTCCTTCACGGCGTCAACGGTGATGATCTTGATGTCCTCGCCCGGGACGAGACCGGCCGCCTCGATCGCTTCGATCGCGCCGAGCCCCATGTCGTCGTTGTGCGAGTACACGAGGTCGATGTCCGGGTTGGACTTCAACAGCGCCTCCATCACCTGCAGTCCGCCGGCGCGGGTGAAGTCACCGGTCTGGCTTGCGACGATCTCGAACTTGTCATCGTCGCCGATCACGTTGGCAAAGCCTTCGGCGCGGTCGATCGCGGGAGCCGCGCCCGTCGTGCCCTCCAGCTGCACGATCTTGACGGAGTCCGCGTCGGCGAATTCCGCGACTGCCCAGTCCCCGGCCTTCTCTCCTTCTTCGACGAAATCGGAGCCCAGGAACGACACGTACAGTGATTCATCTTCCGAGTCGACGGCACGGTCGGTGAGGATGACGGGGATGCCGGCGGCCTTGGCCTCGTTGAGCACAGCATCCCACCCGGTCTCAACGACCGGCGAGAACGCGATGTAGTCGACCCCCTGCTGGATGTAAGAGCGGATCGCCTTGATCTGGTTCTCCTGCTTCTGCTGCGCATCGGAGAACTTCAGCTCGATGCCGGCCTCCTCGAACGCTGACTGCACGTCCTTGGTATTCGCCGTGCGCCAGCCCGACTCCGCGCCCACCTGGGCGAAGCCGACAACGAGCTCGTCGAGGGCCTTCGGTTCCTCAGATCCGCCGCCGGCTGGAGCCTCCCCGCCTGCAGCGCAACCGGCGAGGCCGATCAGCAGCAAGCTGGCCGCAGCGATCGAAATGAGCTTCTTCATGGGTGAACCTCCTTGTTCGTCCGGTACCAGTGCGGCGATAAACCGCCGTGCGTACGGGGCGGCCGCCCTGGCCGCTCCCGAAATGTTAGCGCTCACTGTTAGCGCTCACAAGAGCGGGCTGCGGTGCCTCTGCAACGAATCGGTAACGGCCGTGCGGCGTCGCTATCGCCGCTCGACAAGCGCAAATGGCTGCATCCACTCGCGGGATGCAGCCATTTGCGCTTGCCGGACGAACCCGAACAGGGGCCTAGCTCACCCCAGCGCGATCGCGCTCCACGAGACGGGAGGAAGAACGACCGTGAGCACACCGGCTGCGAGCGATGCTGTGTCGTTCGCGTGCGGAGCGACGCGATCGCGCCCCTCGAGGGTGTTCTTGGCGTAGATGTCGGAGTCGCTCAGAGTGTGAGCCTCGAGCACCGAGACGTCGCCGAGCCGGGCGACATCGACTGTGACCGTGATCGGATCCGTCGTGCTGCGGTTCACGAGGAACACCGCGGAGCGACCGGCCTCGGCATCGTGGGTTGCCACGGCATCTACCAGCGGAACCTCGCCGAAACGCGCTGTCTCGTACGTCGGCGAGTCGAGCTTGAGCTCGAGCGATTCGCCCTGCGCCAGGCGCGAGGTGATCGAGAACGGGAAGAACGTGGCCTGCCGCCAAGCGGGACCACCCGGTTCGGTCATGATCGGCGCGATCACATTCACGAGCTGAGCAAGCGAGGCGCTGGTGACACGATCGGCGTGCTTGAGCAGCGAGATCATCAGACCACCGAAGACGACGGCATCCAGCACCGAGTAGCTGTCCTCGAGGATCCGCGGCGCCACCGGCCAGTTCTCGATTCCCGTGATCTTGTCGACACCGTGGTAGCGGTCGATGTACCAGACGTTCCACTCGTCGAAGGAGATGTCGATCCGCTTCGAGCTGCCGCGCACAGCACCGACGTGATCGGCTGTCGCGACGACCGATTCGATGAAGCGATCCATATCGACGCCCGAGGCGAGGAAGGAGTCGATATCGCCGTCCTTCTCTTCGTAGTACGCGTGGCAGGAGATGTAGTCGACATCGTCGTAGGTGTGGCTGAGCACCACGCGCTCCCACTCACCGAAGGTCGGCATGTGAGCTCCGGAGGAACCACACACCACGAGAGTGACGTCGGGGTCGATCTGACGCATCCCCTTCGCCGTCTGCGCGGCGAGCTTGCCGTAGTCGTCGGCCGAACGGTGCCCCAACTGCCAGGGCCCGTCCATCTCATTGCCGAGGCACCACATTTCCACGGCGAAGGGCTTGTCACGTCCATTGGTCCGGCGACGCTCACTGAGCTCGGTGCCCCCGGGAATGTTGGTGTATTCGAGCAGGTCGAGCGCCTCCAGCGTGCCCCTCGTACCCAGGTTGACCGCGAGCATGAGGTCGCTGCCCACCTTCTCCAGCCACGAGGAGAACTCATGCAGTCCGACCTCGTTCGTCTCAGTGGAGTGCCAGGCCAGATCCAGTCGTCGCGGACGCTGCTCCCGCGGCCCGACTGAGTCTTCCCAGCGGAACCCGGAGACGAAGTTTCCACCCGGGTAGCGGATCGTGGAGACTCCGAGTTCGCGGACGAGCTCGATCACGTCCTGCCGGAAGCCCTCGGCATCCGCCGTCTCGTGACCCGGTTCGTAGATGCCGTCGTAGACGTGCCGACCGAGGTGCTCGACGAAGCCGCCGAACAACCTGCGGTGAATGCGTCCCGTGACGAAGTGCGGGTCGATGGTCAGATGCGCTGCCGGCATGCTCTGCTCCTCTGGCTCCTGAAGTACAACGTTGAAATACAACGTTGGAATACAACGTTGTAAATTCTCTCTCCGGAGTATAACCTTCTCAACCGAGGGGCGGACAACTGCAGTCCCAGAGGCATAGTTCGAGGAAGAAACTGCCATGACCGAGACAAATCGCATGAAGAAGCTGCTCTACAGCCAGCGGCTCGCGCCGTACCTCTTCATCCTGCCGTTCCTGTTGACGCTGCTCATTTTCTGGCTGGTTCCGGTCGGACGATCGGTGATCATGAGCTTCCAGGAAGTTCTGTACGGACAGGCGACATTCATCGGCACCGCGAACTACGACCGGCTCTGGCGCGACCAGGTCTTCTGGAAGGCCATGTTTAACAGCATCCGCTACATGGTGCTGACACTCGTGATCCTCGTTCCGATCCCGATGATGCTCGCAGCCGTCATCAACTCCCGGGTGGGTAACGGCCGGATCAAGAACTTCTTCAAGTCGTCACTGTTCGTGCCGGCTCTGACATCGGTGGTCGTGGCCGGCATCGTGTTCCGGCTGATGTTCGCTGAGACCGACTCGGGACTGATGAACCAGATCGTCGAGTTCCTCGGGTTCGGCCCGGTGCGCTGGCTCCGGGAGGACCTCACCGGCTTAGCTGCGCTGCTGCTTCTTGCCCTGTGGCGCTGGGCGGGCGTCAACACGATGTACTTCCTCGCTGGAATGCAGGCCATCCCCACTGACTACTACGAAGCAGCATCGATCGACGGTGCCAGCAAGATCCAGCAGTTCTTCCACGTGACGCTTCCGGGCCTCAAGCCCACGATCGTCTACGTCACCACCATCAGCGTGTACGGAGGACTGGCGATGTTCCTGGAGAGTTTCATGCTCTACGCCGGGAACAACTCCCCGAACAATCAGGGCCTCACAATCGTCGGCTACCTCTACCGAAAGGGCATCCAGGAGAACGACCTCGGCTTCGCTTCCGCTGTCGGTGTCGTACTCCTGGTGCTGGTCCTGGCGATCAACCTCACTCAGCTCACCGCCACGGGAACGTTCAAGAAGGAATCGACGCGATGACTCAGCAGACAGCGACGAGATCCGATCGCACCTCCAGCGCCAACGCCTCGCGGCCACGCATGACCCGCAGGACGGCCACGCTCATCCAGAGCGCCTTCCTGATCGTGATCGCACTGATCTCACTGGTGCCCGTGCTCGGGATTTTCGTCGGCACCTTCCAGGACGGCAACGATGTCATCCGCAACGGCATCTCGTTCTCGATCGACTTCTCCGAACTGAGCCTCGATAACTACACGATGCTCTTCACGGACTCCGGGATGTACTTCCAGTGGTTCTGGAACAGCCTGGTGCTGACCGTCATCCAGGTGGCCGGCACGCTGCTGGTGAGTTCGTTCGTCGCCTATGGATTCGCGATGTACGAGTTCCGCGGAAAGAGCCTGGGTTTCATCCTCGTGATCATCCTGATGACCATCCCCTTCGAGATGCTCATGCTGCCGCTCTACGTGCAGGTCAATGACATCGGCGCAGCGGACCAGTATTGGATCGTCGTGCTGCCGTTCCTCGCGCAGGCGGTGACGATCTTCTTCTTCCGCCAGTACTTCCTGGGTGTGCCCAAGGAGATCCTCGAGGCCGGTCGCGTGGACGGCGTCTCGGAGTTCGGCATCTTCTTCCGCCTCATCGTCCCCATCGCCAAGCCCGCCTTCGCCGCCATGGCGATCCTGAACGGCATGACCATCTGGAACAACTTCCTCTGGCCACTTCTCGTGCTGCGCTCGCCCGAGAAGTTCCTGCTTCCCATTGGCCTCAACACCCTGCTGACCCCGCACGGAAACAACTACGAGCTGCTGATCATCGGCTCGTTCTTCTCCCTCATCCCGATCCTGATCCTCTTCCTCGCCTTCCAGCGCTTCTTCGTCGCAGGCATGACTGCCGGCTCGGTGAAGGGCTGATCTCAGCAGCATCCTTCCTCCCCCTTTATCCGCAGTACCCCAACACACACAGTCAGGAGCAATATCATGCGAATCCGAAGGATTCTGACCGCAACGATCGCGGCGGGGCTGGCAGTCGGAGCTCTATCCAGCTGCACGAGCGACGACCAATCGGGCGGCGGCGAAGGCGCCGACGGCACCACCACACTAGACATGTGGGTGTTCGCCGAACTCCACGGCCAGGTCTACGAGGAGATGGCCGAGAAGTGGAACGAGGAGAACCCCGATAAGGCGATCGATCTCAACCTCACGGTCTACCCGTACCAGGACATGCACGACAAGCTCCTGCTCGCGGTGAACTCGAACCAGGGACTGCCCGATCTCGCCGACATCGAAGTCGGCAAGTTCGCGAACTTCGTCAAGGGCAGCAACCCGCCGCTCGCCGATCTGACCGAGGCCGCCGCACCCTACGCCGATGACGTGGTGCAGGCTCGCCTTGATCTGTACAGCCGAGACGGCAAGATCTATGGCTACCCGACGCACGTCGGCGCCTTCGTCGCGTTCTACAACACCGAACTGCTCGACAGCGCCGGCATCGACTACACGACGATCAAGACCTGGGATGACTTCGCCGCAGCTGGAACCGAGTACAACCAGGCGACGGACAAGGCCTTCAGCGTTGCAAGCACGGGCGTCTACTTCACCGAGCCACTGGCGATCGCGCAGAACGGCGGACAGCTCTTCGACGATGACGGGCTCGGCGCACCTGCGCTGACCAGTCCCGAGGTCGTCGAGACGATGCAGATGTTCCAGGACATGAAGGAATCGGGCGCGATCTCGACGATCCCCGGCGGCAGCCCGGACAGCGAGGAGGCCTTCGGCGCTATCAACAACGGCGACTACGCGGCCATCGTCTACCCGGCGTGGTACACCTCGCGCTATGTCGACTACATGCCCGAGCTGGCCGGCAAGATCGCGATCGCTCCCGCACCGCAGATCGAGGGCGCCGAAGTTCTCACGATCGGTGGCGGCGGCACCGGCACCTCGGTGATGGCGGCCAGCGAGAACAAGGAACTCGCCAGCGAGTTCCTCGCCTTCACGAAGCTGTCCCTCGACGCCAACGTGGCCGTGTGGGAGGTTCTCGGCTTCGATCCGGTCAACATGTCGGTCTGGGAGGACGAAGCGGTCACGCACAACCCCGACAACAAGTTCAACCAGTACTTCCAGACGAACCTGTTCGACGTGCTGAACTCGGTGAAGGACGGCATCGGCCACTTCCAGTCGTTCTCCAACGAGAACCTGCCCACCGTGGACAATCAGTTCCGGACGGTCACTCTCAACGAGATCTATGAGAGCGGCACCCCAGCTGAAGAAGCCCTCGAGCAGGCGCAGGAAACCGTGCTGAACGAGCTGGGCCAGTAACCCCAAAGGGCCTGAGTCCGGTATTGCACCGGGCTCAGGCCCTCAACGTTCTCCGCTTCAGTAGTCGACTCCGCTTCAGTAGTCGACTCCGCTTCAGTAGTCGACCGGGGCCGGTCCGAGCCGCTCCAATAGCTCCGCCATGGCGGCATAAGCCCGGTCCCGATAGGCGACCAGCTCGGCAGAGCGCTCGGGCGGAGTTGCGAGGAACCCGCGCCCACTCTTCACACCGAGATCGCCCTGGGCGACCCTCGTGCGCAGCACCTCCGGCTCGGCGAACCGATCCGGGTATGCACTACCGAGCGAGCCGTAGCAGAACTCGTAGACGTCGAGCCCGGCGATGTCTGCGATCGCGAATGGGCCGAAGAACGGCAGCCGGTAACCGAACGTCGTCCGGGCGATGGTATCGATCGCCTCGGGCGATGCGACCTGCTCCTCCACAAGGCGCGCCGCTTCGGTGAACAGCGCGTACTGCAGCCGGTTGAGCACGAAACCGGTGACGTCGGGGACCTCGACACCCTGTTTGCCACACTCCTCGAGCAACGTGATGGCCTGATCCACTCGCGAACGATCGGTCCCCGCATGCGGGATGACCTCCACCCCCGGAATGAAGGTGGCGGGATTGCTGAAATGGATGCCGAGAAAACGCTCTGGCAGCACGACGGCTTCCGCGAGGGCGGCGATCGAGATCGTCGAGGTGTTGCTCCCGATCAGGGCGTCGGGCGACGCGGCCGTACTGATGCGACGCAGAGTCTCATGCTTGATCTCGAGAACCTCCGGCACAGCCTCCTCGATCAGGTCGGCATTGGCGACGGCATCCTCGATGGATGCTGCCGGCCGCACGCGCTGCGCGATGATCTCTGCCGCTCCGACAGGGAACAGTCCGTCGTGTTCGAACTTCTCCGCCTCGCGCACGATCCGCTCGTGGCTGCGGGCTGCCTGCTCCGCGGACACATCCGCGAGCACCACATCCCGACCGGAGAGCGCGATCACTTGGGCGATACCACCACCCATATATCCCGAGCCGACGACGGCAACACGTTCACTCATTCTGCTTCCTCTTTCTCGATATCACTGATGAGTGCCACTTTCGCCGCTGAGCCGGATTCCGGATCAAACCGGAGATCCAGCCACTCGTCGATGAGCTTCTTGGCCAGTTCCGCGCCGATGACACGTGCCCCCAACGTCAGAACCTGAGCGTTGTTGCTGAGTACGGAGCGCTCCACCGAATACGCATCGTGAGCGGTGACGGCCCGGATTCCGGCGACCTTGTTGGCAGTGATCGCCATGCCCAGCCCCGTGCCGCAGACCAGCAGCGCCCGATCTGCCTCGGCGTCAACGACGCGGCGAGCGGCTTCTGCGGCGATGCGCGGATAGGGGGTGGTGCCCGAAGCATCCACGCCGATGTCGATGATCGACTCGACACGCTCGTCAGCCTCGAGCATCTCCCGCAGCATCTGCTTGAGCACGTAGCCGGCGTCATCCGCGCCGATGATGATGCGCCATCTGTTCATGTCCGGTTCCTTTCAACCATCACGGAATGCGTCGTGCGCACGATTACTGCGAACGAGACCGCCCCCGGATCGGGGTGCCCGATGCTGCGCTCGGCGAGGGGACGCGCGCGGCCGCGCTTCGGGGAAAGGGCCGCGGTAGCGTCGGCCGCACGTTCGGCCTCAAACGCTCCGGCAGCCAGCGCGTCGATGAGATCGGCGCCCGACTCGATCGCGCTTTTCAGCGCCTGTTCGAAGGGCAGCAGGGCATCGAGCATCGTCTTGTCGCCCGGTTCCGCGCCGCCGAGTTGGACCAGGCGTTCGCGTGCCCGCATCACGGCTTCTGCGACAGCTGCGCCATCGATGGTCGGGGAGCGCTCGAGCACAGCACCGAACTCGGCGAGCGCCGCTCCCCAGAGAGCACCGGAAGTACCGCCGGCCCGATCGGCCCAGGCGTCGCCGGCGGCCTCCAGCAGTTCGCCGATGCCCACCTCCGGCACGACCCGCTCGGCTGCGGTGCACGTCGCTTCCAGCCCTCTCAGCATCCCGACTCCGTGATCGCCGTCGCCGGCGATGGCATCGAGTGCGCCCAGCGCATCGGCCTCGACGGCGATCGCGTCCCTCGCAGCGCCGAGCAGATCCCGCGCGACCGTCGCCGCGTGCACCGACTCCGCGCTCGCCGAGCGCCTCGGGGCGGACGGTTCGGCATCTCTCCCCGCGAGTGCCGGGCTCTCCGTGGGCGCCCGGCTCCCCGTGGGCGCCTCGCGCCCGCTTTCCCCCGGAGCGGGGAGCGCGGAAGCCTGCCGCACCGGATTGCCGCGAACGAGCGCGGTAGTTCGTGCTGGACTGCACCAGAGTTCTTCGAGCTCATCGTTCAGCCACATCAGCGTGACCGAGACGCCGCCCATGTCCAGACTCGTCACCAGGTCGCCGCACAGCGGCGCCA
Source organism: Microbacterium wangyouchuni (assembly GCF_051546305.1). Classification (NCBI taxonomy): domain Bacteria; kingdom Bacillati; phylum Actinomycetota; class Actinomycetes; order Micrococcales; family Microbacteriaceae; genus Microbacterium; species Microbacterium wangyouchuni. The sequence continues at coordinate 292,091 of NZ_JBPTMA010000003.1, read as the reverse complement.
CCACCGTGAGACCGTGACGGACGAGTTCCTCATATACGTGCCGGAAGAGGACGAACAATTCCTCCTGCGTCACCGCCCCGAGGCCGTTCACCAGGAGCGCCACGCGATCCGAGGCGCCGTGCGGTCGCTCTTCGAGAAGGGGGTGCAGCAACGTCAGAGCGAGGCGATCGGCTGTCTCGAGGGGGACGTCACGGATGCCCGGTTCACCATGGATGCCGAGACCGATGGACATCATCCCCTCCGGTACCCGGAACAGCGGCTCGGTGGCTCCGGGCAGGGTGCACCCGGAGAACGCGACGCCCAGCGTCCGCGTTCTCGCGTTCGCCGCCAGTGCGAGGCGCTCGACCTCGTCGATCGCATCACCTCGGGATGCGGATGCCCCCGCGATGCGGAAGACGCAGAGATCTCCGGCGATGCCCCGCCGCTGATCGACGTGCTCCGCCGGTGCGCTTGCGATGTCGTCCGTCACCAGCACGGTGCGCACGTCCACGCCCCGGGTGCGGAGCCGGCGTTCGGTCTCACCGAAGTGGATCACGTCACCGGCGTAGTTCCCATAAGAGAAGAGGATGCCTCCGCCTGCCTCCACCTCGTCCGCCACGCGGATGGCCTGCGCTGTGGACGGCGAGGAGAAGATGTTGCCGCACACCGCTGCAGCGGCGAACCCCTCACCCACCGCCCCGGCGAAGCCGGGATAGTGACCGGAGCCGCCGCCAACAACGACCGCGACCTGTCCAGCAGGAAGAGCCTGGGCACGCGCGACGCCGCCGTCCACGCGCCGGAGGATATCGGAATGCGCTAACACGAGCCCGTCGAGGGACTCAGCGACGAAGACATCCGGGTCTGTGATGATCTTCGTCATCGGCGCACCTGGTCCGTCTGCTGTTCCACGCGGCTGCTCCCCAGCGCATACTCACGTCTGGGCAGAGCCCTGCTGCGCAGATATTCGCGATTCGTCGCACTGACGCTCAATCCGTCACCGCCGTAGTGCTCGACGCAGATGATGCCCTGAAATCCGGCGGCGACCGCTTCGCGCATCGCCCAGCGGTAGTCGATCAGCCCCGATTCCAGCGAGGCCGGAAATGTCGTCACGACGCCCGAGGCGGGGTCCTCATCGCGCAGGTAGTTCTTGACGTGCCAGAAGTTCGTATAGGGCAGCGTCGCGGTGAGCATCTCCCGCCAGTCCTCGATGGGTTCGTGCAGGCGGATCAGATTGCCGATGTCGGGATTGAGCCCGACCGCACGGTTGTCGATCTCCTCCACGAGACGCACCGCCGAAGCAGCCGTACCGAGATAGGTGTGCTCGTACATCTCCAGCGAGACAAGCAGCCCCAGTTCCTCGGCATGCGCGCCGAGCTCCCGGAATCGTCGCACGGCGAGCGCCCGGGCCTCTACGTCGTCGATCCGATCCTCATGACCGCGCGCCGTCCAGAACCACAGCGCCCGGCGCTGCTCGTCGGTCAAGGCTTGATGCAGGCCGAAGGAAACCACCCCGATGCCGAGCTGCGCCGCGGCCTCCAGCGTGCGGTGGCTGTAGGCGAGGTTATCGTCGCCGTGCGCCGCATCGATCACGGAACGACGGATGGCCGACAGCGAGATCGCACGCAGGTCGTGCTCGTCGAGAACTTCCTGAAGCAGGGCGAGATGCGCGGGCCCAAGATCGCCACAGCGCACCCAGGAGTCAGTCAGATCGACACTGTCGAATCCGGCATCCGCCACTTCGCCGAGTGCGCGCGACCACTCGGCACGAAGCGCGTCGTCATTTCCTCCCGGAGGCATGCTCGTGGGAAACGGCAGCATTGCCGCCGCAATCGGCCAGGTGTCGGCAGTGAGTGCCATCGTCCATCAACTCCATCGAATCCGGTATCGTGCACGATACACGAAAAAGGTTCACCAATGGGGCTCACGAGTCTCAGCCCGAGCGAAGCGAACGAGAGTCAGTCAGGTGGCTCTCGCGCGGTCAGTCCACAGCGATTTCGGCGAGCGAGCGCTCGCGAACACCGGTGAGATGCGCGCGCATGGCCGCCTCGGCTGCGGCGGAGTCACCCGCGGCGATCGCGTCCCTGATCGCACGATGCTCAGCCACTGTCGCATCGGCGTCGGTGACGCCCCTGCCGGAGAAGAGGCGGAAACGCTGGACGTGTCCCCCCAGGGCGTCGTAGGCATGCAGCAGGAAACGATTGTCGGTTCCCGCAACGATGGCCCGGTGGAACTCACGGTCCGCTTCGTAGTACGCACGGAAGGATTCGAACTGCTCGCCCGCTTGATCTGCGGCTAGCGTGCTCAGCGTCGCGTCCAGCTGCTCGAGCAGCGGTGCGCGCCCTTCCCGTTCAGCAGTTGCGGCGGCGGCGGCCGGTTCCAGAAACAGGCGCGCATCCATGAGCTCGGCGAGCTCATGCGCCTCAAGGGCCGGCGCAACACGGTATCCGCGCAATGCAAGTCGTTGAATGAGGCCGGTCGATTCCAGACGGGCCAGCGCCTCGCGAACCGGGCTGCTGGAGACACCGAAATCACGAGCCAGCGCGTCAATGCTCAACGGCGATTCTGGCTCCATATGCCCGTCGATGATGAGACGCAGCAGTTGATCGTGGACGTCATCCACCACCAGCCGAGGACTGATCCGCGCTGGCCGATCAGGTCGAGAAAGCTCGGTCGGCATTGCGCCATCATACGCGGCGCGCGACAGGGGCCGGGTGACATGGCGGGGCGCGGGAGCAGGTGCCAGCTAAAGTATGGGGAACGCGACGCACCGAGCGCGGGGCAGGACGATGGGTGACTTAATGGGCTCGACGATGCATGACGTCGCGCGCCTGGCGAGCGTTTCGATCAAGACCGTATCGAACGTCATCAACGATCATCCGCATGTCCGTCCCGATACGCGCGATCGAGTACTCGCGGCCATCGCCGAGCTGGACTATCGCCCGAACCTCTCAGCCCGCGGGCTCCGCTCGGGACGAACCGGCGTCATCGGCCTCGCGGTGCCCGCACTTCGGGAGAATTATTTCGCCGAGCTCGCGGACGCAATCATTCGGGCCGCGGATGCCCGGGGCCTCGGCGTTGTTGTCGAACAGACCAGCGGCGATCGCGAGCGCGAGCTGCAAGTCGTCGCCGGCGGGCGTCTGCGCCTGACGGACGGCCTGCTGTTCAGCCCGTTCACCCTGGGCCAGAATGACGTGAAATCGCTGAGCACCGATTTTCCGCTGGTTCTGTTGGGAGAGCGGATCTTCAACGGCCCGACAGACCATGTCGCCATGCACAACACGTCGTCGGCGCGCGCCGCGGTGGAGCATCTCCTCGACATCGGACGCCGCAGAATCGCCGTTATCGGTGCTGAAGCGGAGCGCGGCGACGAGGTCAGCTCGGCGAGTCTGCGCCTGGACGGTTACGTCCTTGCGCTCGAGGGCGCCGGCATTGAGGTCGATCAGTCTCTGATCCGCAGCAGCCCCCACTGGAACCACTCCGCCGGAGCTTCCATGATCCGTGAACTGATCGAAGAGGGCACAGCGTTCGACGCGGTCTTCGCCCTCAACGACACGTTGGGGCTGGGCGCGCTCCGAGCGCTCGGCGAGTCGCGGCTCCGTATCCCCGAGGATGTCGCGGTCATCGGCTTCGACAATATCGATGAGGCCAGGTTCTCCCTCCCGTCCATGTCAAGCGTGGACGTGGGCAGTGAGCAGATCGCGGCTACCGCGGTGGATCTGCTCATCGAACGCATCGCCGAGAAGGGATCTCGACGCCCTCCTCGCACCGTCAAGCCCGACTTCCGCATCGTCCGTCGCGAATCCACCGGCTTCCCGGGAACTGGATAGGAGCTCAGCGGCGCGCGCAGCAGATCAGGCGCACTCTTCGGTCTGCTCGGTGATGATCCACTCGGATGCCGGACGCTCCATCACGACTGTCCCGCAGTCCCCGCTGGCGAGGTAGGTGACGAACAGAACGGCGTCGCTCGCCGTCTCGGATTGCACGTCGATGGTCACCTCAGCACTCTGATCGAACGCGCGATACAGCTCTGCAGCGACAGTGATCATCTCCTCGCACGTGGAGACCTCAGGGAAACCGTCGCGCTGCATTTCCGCGAGCATCCGGGCGACGAGCTCGGGCGACAGCGGCGCGCAGGCAGCATCGAGGTCGGGAACGCGCGAAGCATCGAGCCACGCGAGGAAGCTCGTTGCCGCATCTGTTTCCGGCGAAGGTGTCGTCGGATGCGACGGCGCGGCGGTTGGTGTCGGCGATTCCGAAACCGCCTCCGCAGGCGGCGTCGCCGAATCCTCAATCGCTGGCACCGGCGCGCATCCGCTGATCAGCGCTGCTCCCAGGACGAACATTCCGATCAGCGGCACCAGGGTCTTCGTCCTCGTCATCCGCCTATTTTGGCAGAGTCCGCGTGCTGCGATGACTCCACGCCTGCCTTCTTCTCACGCCGCAGTCGGTGCAGGAGCGGCTCGGTATAACCATTGGGCTGGCGGGCGCCCTCGATGATCAGTCGTCGGGCCGCATCGAAGGCGAGCCCCGGCCCGTACGCTCCGACCAACGGCTCGTACAGCAGGTCATCCGCGTTCTGCTGGTCAACGACAGGTGCCATCCGGTGCAGGCTCTGGTCGATGTCGTCGACGTCGATCACGCCGTGCACCAGCCAGTTCGCCAGCAGTTGGCTGGAGATGCGCAGTGTGGCGCGATCCTCCATCAGTGCGACGCCATGAATGTCGGGAACCTTCGAGCACCCGATGCCCCGATCGATCCAGCGCACGACGTAGCCGAGGATTGACTGCACGTTGTTGTCGAGCTCAACCTCGATCGTCTCCGGCGAAAGCGAACCGTCCACCAGCGGAATGTGGAGGATCTCGTCGATGGACTGTGCCGGACGTTCCGCTAGCTCGGCGGCCACCGCGTCTGTGTCGACCTCGTGATAGTGCAGCGCATGCAGGGTTGCCGCGGTCGGCGACGGCACCCACGCCGTCGTCGCTCCGGCCCGCAGCTGCGACGCCTTCTGTTCGAGCATGTCGCGCATGAGGTCGGGCATCGCCCACATCCCCTTGCCGATCTGACCGCGTCCGCGCAGGCCAGAGGCCGTGCCGACAGCGACGTTGGAGCGCTCGTACGCCGCCAGCCATGCTTCATCGCGCATGGCGGCCTTCGGGACCATGACGCCCGCATGCATGGAGGTGTGCAGCTCATCGCCGGTGCGATCGAGGAAGCCGGTGTTGATGAAGGCGACGCGCTCGCGCGCAGCCTCAATGCAGGCGGCGAGGTTGACGGTCGTTCGGCGTTCCTCGTCCATGATGCCGAGTTTCACGCTCGCGTGCGGCAGATCCAGCAGCTTCTCGACCCGTTCGAAGAGCGAGACGGCGAACGCCACCTCTTCCGGTCCATGCATCTTCGGCTTGACGACGTAGACCGATCCGGTGCGAGAGTTTCCGCCCACGGCATCCCCCCGCAGGTCGGCGACCGAGCCGAGGACCGTCATGACCGCGTCGAGGATGCCCTCGGGTATCTCAGCGTCCGACGCATCAAGAACCGCATCGGTGGTCATCAGGTGACCGACGTTGCGAACAAGCAGCAAGGAACGCCCAGACAGCGACACACTGCCGCCATCGGGAGCGGTGAACGTGCGATCGGGATTCATCGTCCGCAGGAACGTCGATCCGTCCTTCGCTACCTCTGCGGTGAGGTCGCCGCGCATCAGCGCATGCCAGTTGCGGTAGCCCCGCACCTTGTCTTCGGCATCCACTGCCGCGACCGAGTCTTCGAGGTCCATGATCGTCGTCGTGGCCGATTCGATCACGATGTCAGCGATCGCGGCCGGGTCAGAGCTGCCGATCGCGCTCTCGCGGTCGCGCACGATCTCGACGTGCAATCCGTGATGGACGAGAACGACCGATGCTGGATCTGCCGGGTCGCCGGTGAAGCCGACGAATCCGTCCGGGTAGGCAAGAGCGATGGCGCCTGCGGACGCGAGCTGCACCCGCAGCGCTCCGTCTTCGACCCGGTAACCCGTGGCATCGCGGTGCGATCCGCGCTCGAGCGGTGCGACCTGATCGAGCAGCTCGCGCCCACGCTGAATCGCCGCTGCGCCGCGGGCGGGGTTGTAGCCGCTTCCTGGTGCGAGATCGCCATCGGCAGAGATCACATCTGTGCCGTAGAGCGCGTCGTAGAGCGAACCCCACCGCGCGTTGGCGGCGTTGATCGCGAATCGTGCGTTGAGCAGCGGCACCACGAGCTGGGGGCCGGCGATCTGCGCGATCTCCGCATCGACGCCCTCGGTGACGACCGTGACGGATGCCGGAGCCGTCAGCAGATACCCGATCTCTTCCAGGTGGCGGCGATAGTCGGCAGCATCCGGTTGTCCGGGGTTCGCCAAGTGATACGCATCGAGGCTCTGCTGCATCCGGTCACGAACGTCGAGAAGCTCGCGATTGACGGGAGCAAGATCGCGGATGATGTCGGCCATGCCCGACCAGAACGCGCCCGCGTCGATTCCGGATGCCGGAAGCGCCTCCCTCTCGACGAATTCCACCAGCGGCAGCATCACCTGAAGTCCAGACCGGTCCACCCGCTGCGCGTTCATCGGGCGACCTCCACATCGGCGCCGAGTTCGGCGAGCAGAGCGAGCGCGATCTCAGCGTCCTGGTCCGGACGCCCACCCGCGATGCCGATTCCACCGATGTGCACACCGGCGAACGAGAGGGGAACGCCACCGGCAACGCTGGTGAGCAGTCCGCCGGTGCCGTGCTCGAGCGCGACGGCGAACTCGGGTGCGATCGCAACGGTGGGCTTGCGGGTCGACGCGGCGGTTGCCGCCTTTCGGCGACTCGTCTCAACGCTGTGCGGTGTGGCACCATCGGTGCGGCCGAAGGCGACCATGGCCATGGCGGGGTCGGCGACGGTGATCACCGCACGCACGCCCGCGGCGGTCGCGATCTGCATTCCGAGCTCGATCGCGCGGGCTGCGGTGGCATAGGTGACGGCCTGGATGGATGTGTGCGTGGTCATGAGGCTGCCTCTCCCAAGGGTCCGAATACGGCGCCGGGGTTGAAGATGTTCTGCGGGTCAAGGGCGTTCTTGATGCGAATGTTGAGTTCGAGCACGTCCGGGCCGAGGTACGCCGGCAGCCACGGCTGCTTGAGTCGACCGACCCCGTGCTCGCCGGTGATGGTGCCGCCGAGTGAGATCGCAAGGTCGATGACCTCTCCGTAGGCGGCTTCGGCGCGGGCCTGCTGGTCGAGATCGTTCGGGTCGAACACGATGAGCGGATGCGTGTTGCCATCGCCCGCGTGCGCGATGACGGCGATCAGAACCTCACGCGCGGCAGAGATCTGCTCGAGCCCGGCGACCAGATCGCCGAGGCGCGGGAGCGGAACGCCGACGTCTTCGAGCAGCAGCTTGCCCTTCTTCTCTATCGCCGGAATCGCCATTCGGCGGGCCACGACGAATGCCTCGCTCTCGTCGGGATCCGCTGTCATATAGCACTCGCTCGCGCCGAACTGTTGGCAGATCGCCTCCACCCGTGCGACCTCTTCACTCGCCGCGGCCGGTGACTCGTCGGATTGGATGATGAGCATCGCCGCGGCTTCCCGGTCGAGCCCCATGCGCGTCTCGTCTTCGACGGCATTGATCGAAGTGCGATCCATGAGCTCCAGCATCGATGGGCGCATAGTTCGCGTGATCTCCAGCACCGCGTCGGTCGCGCCCGTCAGTGTCGGGAAGGTGGCCACGACCGTGGATGGGGGCCGCTGGGCGGGGACCAGACGGAGGATGATCTCGGTGATGATGCCGAGCGTCCCTTCGCTTCCGACGAACAGCTTGGCGAGGGAGAGCCCAGCGACGTCCTTCAGCCGGGGGCCGCCGAGGGTCACGGCGCGGCCATCGGCGAGGACGACCGTCATGCCGAGCACATAGTCGGTCGTCACGCCGTATTTGACGCAGCAGAGACCACCCGCGTTGGTTGCGACGTTGCCGCCGATCGAGCAGAACTCGAACGAGGACGGGTCCGGCGGGTACCAGAGGCCGTGGGCTGCGGCGGCCTGCTTCACCTCGGCGTTGAAGGCCCCGGGCTGGACTGTGGCCATCCGGGTTGCGGCATCGACCTCGATCCGTCGCATCCGATCGAGAGAGACGATCAGCGCGCCTTCGACGGCGGAGCTGCCGCCGGAGAGCCCTGACCCGGCGCCGCGCGGCACAATGGCGATGCGATTGCGGGCCGCGATCTGCACGACCTCCTGCACCTGCTCGGTCGTGGTCGGGCGCACGACGGCGAGCGGGACGCCGGCGTTCGGATCAAGGGCCCGATCCCACCGGTAGGCGTCGATGGATGCCGGGTCCGTGATGAGCGCGTCGACAGGAAGCGCCTGCGCTAGTTCTGGGATCACCGGGTGAGCTGCGGCTGTCATATTGTCTCCATCTGCTCCCTGGGCCTTCGCGCCCGTTCGAACCGAGGCTAGCGTTAGATACGTCATAGATGCAAGATAGATACAACATGAATCCCAACGCCCGCTTTGCGCGATAATCTGGAGGGCGAGGCGAAGGAGGTCCGGATGTCCCAGCCGATGTCTGCGTCGGATCAGGTCTACCGACATGTTCGTGAGCTCATCCTCGACGGACAGATCGGCTCCGGTGAGCTGATCACCGAGGGGCAGTTCGTTGAAGCCACTGGCCTGAGCCGCACACCCGTGCGCGAAGCTTTTTTGCGGCTCGAGGCCGAGGGGTGGCTGAAGCTCTATCCGAAGCGCGGCGCGCTGGTCGTGCCCGTTCAGCCGGAGGAGAAGGAACAGGTTCTCGAGGCGCGGCAACTCATCGAGACGCACGCGATGACCACGATCGCGGCGAGCGCCGATGCCGCCCAGGCCCTGCGCCGCCGGCTGCTCGACATCACCGAGCAGATGCGTGTGGCGATGGATGCCGGCGACATCGAGACGTTCACGACACTGGATGCCGAGTTCCACCTCGTGATCGTGAATTCCAGCGGCAACGACATCCTCGCCGATATCTATCGCGGTCTGCGTGACAGGCTTCGGCGCATGACGACGCGGTCGGTCTGGCACGACAAGACGCGGATGCAGGCGATCGTGACCGACCACACGGATCTCGCCGAGATCGTCTCACAACGGGACGTCGCCGCGTTCTCGACGCGACTCATGGAGCACATGCGATCGATCCACGATCGGGCGCATCGGCGGTAAGAGGTGCTGCGTGCTGCCGCGCAGGTGTCACCCGAGTGCCGGCACCGCCTTCTCCGCGCGCTGCGCCAACCGCATCCACGTCTCCACCACCGTGTCGGGATTGAGTGACATCGACTCGATGCCCTGATCGAGCAGCCAGTCGGCGAGGTCCGGATGATCAGAGGGGCCCTGCCCGCAGATGCCGACGTACTTGCCGCGACGCAGGCACGCTTCGATCGCCATCGCGAGCATCTTCTTCACCGCGGGGTCGCGCTCGTCGAACGTCTGCGCGACGAGCGCGGAGTCGCGGTCAAGGCCGAGCGTCAGCTGGGTCATGTCGTTCGAGCCGATCGAGAAACCGTCGAAGTGATCGAGGAACTCGTCCGCCAGCAGCGCGTTGGATGGCACTTCGCACATCATGACGACCTCGAGGCCGTTCTCGCCGCGACGCAGGCCGTTTGCGGCGAGCAGCTCGATGACGGCTGCGCCCTCGGCCACGGTGCGGACGAACGGGATCATGATCTTGACGTTCTTCAGGCCCATGTCATCGCGCACCCGGCGGATAGCCTCGCACTCCATGTCGAAGCACTCGCGGAAGTCCGCGGAGATGTAGCGCGACGCCCCACGGTACCCGATCATCGGGTTCTCCTCGTGCGGCTCGTAGCGGTCACCACCGAGCAGGTTCGCGTACTCATTCGACTTGAAGTCGCTCATGCGCACGATCACCGGCTCCGGAGCGAACGCTGCGGCCAGCATCGCCACACCCTCTACGACGCGCTGCACGAAGAACTCCCGCGGTGACGAGTACGCCGCGATGCGGTCGGAGATCTGGGTTCTCAGATCGTCCGGGAGCGTTTCGTAATCGAGGAGCGCCCGCGGATGGATGCCGATCTGGCGGTTGATGACGAACTCCAGGCGCGCGAGTCCGACACCACGATTGGGCAGGCGCGAAAAGGAGAAGGCCTGATCGGGTGTGCCGACATTCATCATGATCTTGACCGGAACCTCCGGCATCCGATCCAGGTGGGTCTCCTCCTCGGTGAAGTCGAGGAGACCTTGGTAGACGAGGCCGTCGTCACCCTCCGCACACGAGACGGTGACGTCAAGGCCGTCAGGGAGCACGCTGGTCGCATCTCCCGTGCCGACGACCGCGGGGATGCCGAGCTCGCGCGCGATGATCGCCGCGTGGCAGGTGCGGCCGCCGCGGTTCGTGACGATCGCGGATGCTTTCTTCATGATCGGCTCCCAGTCGGGGTCGGTCATGTCGGCCACGAGCACGTCGCCCGCTGTGAAGTCCGCCATCTGGTCGATGCTGCGTAGCACGCTCACCGCGCCGGAGCCGATCTTCTGACCGATCGCGCGTCCGGTCGAGAGCACATCACTTCGCTCGGCGAGTACGAAGCGGCGCATGACGTTCGCGTCGGCGCGGGAAACGACGGTCTCTGGTCGAGCCTGCAGGATGTAGATCCTGCCGTCGACGCCGTCGCGCGCCCACTCGATGTCCATCGGGCGTCCGTAGTGCTGCTCGATCGTGACGGCGTGACGGGCCAGTTCTTCGACCTCAGCATCCGTGATGCTGAGCAGGCGGCGCTGGCCGAGCGGGACGTCTTCAAAGACGGTCGTTCCGCCGACCTGCTCACTCTCGGTGTATCGCATCGCGATCGCTTTCTCGCCGACGGAGCGCTTGAGGATCGCGGGGCGGAAAGCGGCGAGCGCCGGCTTGTAGACGTAGAACTCATCCGGGTTCACGGCACCCTGCACGACGGCCTCCCCCAGCCCGTACGAGCTGGTGATGAAGACGGCATCCTCGAAACCGGATTCGGTGTCGACGGTGAACATGACTCCGGATGCTCCGATGTCGGAGCGCACCATCCGCTGCACGCCGACGGAGAGCGCCACGTCGTGGTGGTCGAAGCCGTTGTGCACCCGGTATGAGATTGCGCGGTCGTTGTAGAGCGACGAGAACACCTGCTTCACTGCCTGCAGGATGTGCTCGATGCCGGCGATGTTGAGGAATGTCTCCTGCTGGCCGGCGAAGGATGCATCTGGAAGGTCTTCCGCGGTCGCCGATGAACGTACGGCCCAGGAAACGGCATCCGGGGCGGGGTCGTTCTCGACCAGGCGCGTGTAGGCCGAGCGGATGTCGCGTTCGATGTCGGCGGGCAGGGGCTGTTGCTCGATCCATTCGCGCACCGCTGCGCCGACTCGAGAGAGCTGGGTGACGTCATCGACGTCGATCGCGTCGACGGCTTCGCGAATGCGCAGGTCGAGGCCACTCTCTCGGAGGAAGGAGCGATAAGCATCCGCTGTCGTCGCGAAGCCGCCGGGCACGCGCACGCCGAGATCGGAGAGGTGGGAGACCATCTCGCCGAGGGAGGCGTTCTTGCCGCCGACCTGAGGAAGGTCTGCCATGCCGACCTCGTCGAACCACAGGATGTTGCTCATAAGGATGCTTCTTTCACTCGGGTCATGAACGCAGCTTCATGGTCTGCATGATGACCGCGGACATCTCCTCGACACTTTTGGTCGCGGAGTTCAGGAAGGGAACACGGTTGCGTCGGTAGAGGTCTTCGGCACGGCGCAGCTCGACGGTGCATTGCTCGAGGCTGGAGTACTGCGAGCTCGGCCGCCGTTCGTGGCGCACCTGACTCAGCCGCAGGGGCGTGGTGGTGAGCCCGAAGCAGCGGTCACCATACTTCGCCACTGCACGAGGGAGTGCTTCGGACGGGTAGTCGTCGTCCGTGAGCGGGTAGTTCGCCACTCGCAGCCCGTGTTGCAGAGCGAGGTACATGGTCGTGGGCGTCTTGCCGCAACGGGATGGCGCGATGATGACGACGTCAGCCTGGTCGAGGGCCCTTGAGCTCTGCCCGTCGTCATGCTCGATCGCGTATTCGACGGCGCGCATGCGCGCGAAGTAGCGGTCAGTATCGCCCAGGCCGTGGAACTGGCCGAGTTGTTCTGATGCCGTCGTGCCGAGTGCTGTCTCCAGCTCCGTCAGGTGACCGGCGAGGAGGTCGATGAGGGTGGCTTGGGAAGTGGCCAGGATGCCGCGGAGCGCAGCGTGCTTCACCGTTATGAAGACGAGGGGTGCGCGGCCTTGCTCAGCGTCAGCGTCGATGCTGGTGACGACTCCGCGCGCCTCGGCATCGGTGACCACGAATGGGATCGTGTGTTTGAGGAAGCGGATACCGGGGAAGTTCGCCAGCAGTGCATTCCCGAGAGTTTCCGCGGTGACACCCGTGCTGTCCGAGACGAAGTACGCGGCGCGCGGGGCTGCGGTGTCTGGGACTGCGGGGGTGGTCATGATTCGACGATACGGAAGGTTCAAGGCTTCTCCTAAGCCGATTACGACGAAGGATTCGCGGTTCTTTCACCTTGGATAAGAGTGCGGCCCAAGTCTGCGAGGATCGCCCCGCTTCAACCCCGCTTCAGCAACGCCGCCAGCGCCTGTCCGCCACCGATGCACATCGTGACGATCGCATATTCTCCGCCAGTCCGCTGCAACGTCAAAGCCGCTCGAACCGTGAGAATCGCACCGGTCGCCCCGACCGGGTGCCCGAGCGCGATCGCTCCTCCATACGGATTCACGCGAGCCGGGTCGAGCTCCGCATCGCGAATCACCGCGATCGCCTGAGATGCGAACGCCTCGTTCAGCTCCACCGTGTCGATGTCGGCCGGCGTCAGCCCAGTCTGCTTGAAGAGCTTCTTCACCGCGAGCGTCGGCGCGTAACCCATGATCTCAGGCTCCAGCGCGGCGGTGGCCACAGCTTCTAGAGTGGCCAGCACCGGCGCGCCCTCAGCGCGAGCATCCGACTCGCGCATCAGCACCGTCGCTGCACCGCCGTCATTGATGCCCGACGCGTTGCCCGCCGTCACCGTGCCGTCCTTGGCGAACGCCGCAGCCAATCCGGCCAACGTGTCCAGAGTCGTCTCCGGTCGCGGGTGTTCATCTCGCGACACCTCAACGGGCTTACGACCCGACGTGGTCACCGAGACGATTTCCTCCGCGAACGCTGCTTGCGCGGCGTCTGTCGCTGCCCGCCGCTGCGACTCGAGCGCGAAAGCGTCCTGCTCTTCCCTCGTCACGCCGAAACGAGACGCGACGTTCTCGGCCGTCGTGCCCATGTGCTTGTTCGTGAACGGATCCGTGAGCATCGCGATCGTGCCGTCGAGCAGCTGACGATGTCCGAGCCGGTCGTTGAACCGCGCGTTGAAATCGTAGAACGGCATCCGCGTCATGTTCTCGGCGCCACCGGCGACGGCGACATCGATCCCACCCCACAACAGTTCCTGCGCTGCCGACCAGATGGCCTGCAGCCCAGAACCGCACAACCGGTTCACGGTGAACGCCGGCGTGTTGACGTCGAGCCCGGCGGCGAGCGCGATCCGGCGCGAGATATACGCATCTCCAGCGACCTGACCGATCGTGCCAATCACGACTTCCCCGACGCGATCAGGTGAAATACCGGACCGCTTCAGCGCCTCAACGGTCGCGGCAGCACCCAGCTCGTGCGCCGGAGTGTCCTTGAACGCCCCGCCGAACCGTCCGACCGGAGTGCGTGCTCCGGCGACGATCGCAATCTTCTCCCGCGCAGCAGCCATCAGCCCGCCGCCTCTTCAGCCCGCTCCAGCACTTCAATGGCCGCGGTGTCCGGCTCGTACTCCTCGATGTGCCGCTCACCCGGTCCGTTGTACGCCGACAACGGACGAATCAGTGCGTTAGACGCCTGCTGCTCGAGGATGTGTGCGGTCCAGCCGGTGATGCGCGCCGCGATGAACAGCGGCGTGAAGGTCAGAGTGTCGTAGCCGATGAGGTTGTACGCGGGGCCCGAAGGATAGTCAAGGTTCGGGTAGATGCCCTTACGGGAGACGAACTCGTCCTCCAGCGTCGAGTACAGCGCGGCGACATCCGGGCGGTCGTAGTGCTCCACCAACGTGTCGAGCGCCGCCTTCATCGTCGGCACGCGCGAGTCGCCACGCTTGTACACGCGGTGGCCGAAGCCCATGATCTTGCGCTTCTCAGCGAGTGCGGTGTCCAGCCAACCCGAGACCTCCGAAGCAGATCCGATCTCGTCGAAGATGTGCATCACGGCTTCGTTGGCGCCGCCGTGCAGCGGCCCCTTCAATGCGCCGATCGCGCCGACGACAGCCGAGTACAGATCGCTCAGCGTCGAGGTGATGACCCGTGCGGTGAACGTGGAGGCGTTGAAGGAGTGCTCCGCGTACAGGATCATCGAGCGGTTGAACGCGTCGACGACGACGGGTGCAGCTTCTTCACCGAAGGTCAGCCACAGGAAGTTCGCGGCGTAGTCGAGGTCGTCACGTGATTCGACAGCATCCAGCCCACGACGACGACGCTGGCCGTACGACACGATCGCCGGCAGCGCGGCGAACAGCTTGAGGCTGCGCTCGAGGTTCTCCTCCGGGGTGCCGACGGCATCCAGCACATTGCTGATGCCGGCCGTCTCGATCGCGCCGATCACGCTGACCGCGGTGCGCACCTCGTCCATCGGGTGCGAGTCGATCGGCAGACGGTCGATCGCTTCTTTCACCGCGGGAGTAAGCGCACGATTCGCGCGCTCGGTGGCGCGGAAATCTGCCAACTCGGATGCCGTGGGCAGCTCACCATGCCAGAGGAGGTACGCGACCGCCTCAAACGACTGCGTAGCCGCCAACTCCTGCACCGGGTATCCCCGATACAGCAGACTGTTCGTCTCGGGATTGACCTTACTGATCGCCGTCTCATCCGCGACGACCCCGGCGAGGCCCTTCTTGATGTCGTTGTCAGCCATTGTTCACTCCTTCGTGATGGTGAAGTTGAAGACGCCCGAGTCGAAGTGATTGTACGACTCGTAGTCGATCAGGTCGTAGAGATCGGCGCGGTGCTGCATCTCGCCGAGCTTCGAGGTCAGGTGCCCCTCGTCCAGAAGCGTATCGAGTGCACGGCCGGTCGCGCCCATCGCGATGCGCAGCATCGACACCGGCCAAATGACGATGTTCACACCGACATCACGCAGCTCGTCGACGCTGAACAAGTCGGACTTCCCGAACTCTGTCATGTTCGCCAGGATCGGCACATCAACCGCAGCGCGGATCGCCGCGAACTCCTCCAGCGACCGCATCGCCTCGGGGAAAATCGCGTCGGCACCGGCATCCACCAGCGCCTTGGCGCGGTCTTTCGCCGCCTCCAGACCATCGACCGCGGCGATATCGGTGCGCGCCATGATCAGGAAGTTCTCGTCCCGTCGCGCATCGACAGCGGCCCGGATGCGCTTGACCGCCGTATCGGAGTCGACCACGGCCTTGCCATCGAGGTGGCCACACCGCTTGGGATTGATCTGGTCCTCGATGTGGGCGCCGGCGAGCCCAGCATCCTCAAGTTCCTGGATCGTACGAGCCACGTTCATCGGCTCGCCGAAACCAGTGTCGGCATCGATGATCGCCGGAAGATCGGTCATCCGTGCGATCTGCTTGCCGCGCCCGGCAACCTCGGTGAGTGTCGTCAGCCCGATGTCGGGCAGTCCGAGGTCGGCGGAGAGCACAGCGCCCGAGATATAGACACCCTCGAAGCCCTTCTGCTCGATGAGCCGCGCCGAAAGCGGGTTGAATGCACCGGGGAAGCGCAGCAGCTCACCGGAAGCGAGCCGCTCGCGGAACAGCCGCCGCTTCTCCGCCGGAGTGGTGTGGGAGTACAGCATCAGCTAACTCCTTCCGTTTCAGCGCGCATAACTCCTGAGAAGTTGCCGGCACCCCCGGGGGCGCCCCCGGAAACACGCGGCGCACGCGCGCCGGCACCAAATTTGTCAGGAGTTGTGCGCGCGAGAGGCGAGAGACTACGCATCAGAACAGCCCCGTGGTCGTCGGCTCGTCCTCCACGACACCCGGCTTCGCGATGATCGAGAGCTCTGCGACCTCTGCCGCGGTCAGCTCGGGCAGGCGCTGAACGAGCTCGAGGAACCGCTCGATCTCGGCCTCTTCCAGAACAGGAGAAGCCAGCAGACGGAACTTCGCGATGTAGTTCTCGCGCACGAACGGCCGCGCACCCAGCGGGTGAGCATCAGCCACAGCGATCTCCTCGATCACCTTCGAGCCATCCTTGAGAGTGATCTCCACACGCCCGCCGAAGGCCTTTTCGCTGATGTCGTTCGAGTGGTAGCGACGGGTCCACTCGGCATCTTCGAGCGTGGTGACCTTGTTCCACAGCTCCACGGTGTCGGCCCGGCCAGCACGCTCAGGAGCATAGGAGTCGACGTGATGCCACGAGCCATCCTGCAGCGCGACCGTGAAGATGTACGGAATCGAGTGGTCTAGTGTTTCGCGCGATGCGGTCGGGTCGTACTTCTGCGGGTCGTTCGCCCCGGAGCCGATCACATAGTGGGTGTGGTGGCTGGTGTGCAGAACCACAGATTCAACCGCAGCGGTGTCGATGCCGTCATTGTGCAGCTTGCGCGCCAGGTCGATCCAGGCCTGCGCCTGGTACTCGGCCGAGTGCTCCTTCGTGTACGTGTCGAGGATCGCGCGTTTGGCCTCGCCAGCGGCGGGCAGCGGCACCTCGTATGCGGCATCCGGGCCGTCCAGCATCCAGGCGATGACGCCGTCTTCACCCTCGTAGATCGGTGACGGGCTCGTCTGCCCGCGCATCGCGCGGTCGACCGCCTCGACGGCCATCTTGCCGGCGAACGCCGGAGCGTGTGCCTTCCACGTCGAGATCTCGCCCTTGCGGCTCTGGCGCGTGGCGGTGGTGGTGTGCAGCGCCTGCGAAACGGCCTGATAGATCGTGGCCGCGTCGAGGCCGAGCAGCGTGCCGATACCGGCCGCGGCCGAGGGGCCGAGGTGGGCAACGTGGTCGATCTTGTGCTTGTGCAGGCAGATCGCCTTCACCAGGTCGACCTGGATCTCGTAGCCCGTGGCCAATCCGCGCACGAGAGCGCGACCGTCACTGCCGACGTGCTGCGCGACGGCAAGGATCGGCGGGATGTTGTCGCCGGGGTGTGAATAGTCCGCGGCAAGGAACGTGTCGTGGTAGTCGAGCTCACGCACAGCGACGCCGTTGGCCCAGGCAGCCCACTCGGGGCTCGTACGACGCTCGAGCGGGGCACCGAATACGGTCGCGCCGTTTCCGCCGGTGGATGCCGGGTGGCTGAAAGCCTGGTCGCGAGCAGACTTGATCGGAGCGCGCGTGAGGGATGCCGCAGCAACCGAGGCGTTGTCGATGATCCGGTTGATGATCATGTCGACGACATCCGCGTCGACCTCAACGGTGTCGGTCGCGACCTCGGCGATCTTCCAGGCGAGCTGCCCTTCGCGCGGCAGGTCTTCTTCACTCTTGTAAACGCGGACGTGGTGGTTGACGGTCATGACTGTCCTTCACTGTCGGAGGGGAGGGATTCCAAGATGCTGGTGAGGGCGTTTCGCAGATGCACGTGCGTCGCGTGCGCGGCGAGATCGCCATCGCGCTCGGCGAGGGCCTCGGCGATGAGGCGGTGCTCGGACACCGAGGCGATGAGTCTGGTCGGATTGTCGCGCGACAGCCGGCGCACGCGCACGAGGTGCGTGCGGACGGTGCGCAGGGCCGCAGCAATGTATCCGTTGTCGACGGCCGAATCAACTGCCCGGTCGAAGCGCGCGATGAGCGCGTAGTAGTTGTCGCGGCCGGCCTCGATGTCGAGGGATGCCCCGGCTTCGGCGAACTCGGATGCTAGCGCGGCGAAGAGCGCCGCCTCCCCGCGCACGGCGGCCAGGCGAGCAGCGGACTCCTCCAGTGCACGACGAATCTCGAACAGCGCGCGGATGTCGTCGGCATCGATCCCGGTGACGACGGTCACACGCGGAGATTGCTGCTCGACGAGGCCGGCGGCGCTCAGTTGTTGCAGGGCTTCGCGCAGCGGAGTGCGGCTGACGCCGAGGCGAGCAGCCTGCTCGACTTCTGCCAAAACAGCGCCGGGCGCAAGCTCGCCAGATTGGATCTCCTCCAGCAGCGTCGCATAGGCGCGATCGCTTGCCCGGGTTCGCTCGACTGTGGTGCTCACATGGCTAGTGTATACACAAATGGCACAGAAAGGCCCGTTTGGGCATTCACTCCCTGCGGAACGTATACAGATGCCCGCAGGCTACCCCGTCGCCTCCAGCGGAAACACGAGCAACGATCCGGACGCCGTCGCCACCACACGCCCCTGCGCGTCGACGACCTCGCCCTCCGCGAAGCTCACCCGCCTGCCGGGCTTCGCGACGCGGCCAACACAGGTCAGCGGACCGCTCCCCTTCATGACCGGGCGCAGATAGTTCACCTTGATCTCGATCGAGGTGTAACCGGTCCCCGCGGGCAGCAGGGTGTGCGCGGCGCATCCGAGCGCTGAGTCAAGCAGTGTGCAGACGAACCCGCCGTGCACGGCGCCGATCGGGTTGTAGTGCGACTCGTCCGGGCGCGCAATGAACGTCACGGTGCCGACATCCACTTCTTGCAGTTCCATGGCGATGTGCGCAGCAATCGGAGCACCGGGGAGCTCGCCTCGCTGCATCCGGCGCAGGTACTCGATTCCATCGAGTTGCGGCAGCGCCGCCATCCCGGCATCCGTGTCCTGCCAGCGGACCACGGTCTCGTGCTCGGCCATGTATTGCTCCTCGATTCGCGCACCGTTGACTGCGTTTCTCGACGCTAGCCGAGAAACGCAGCCCCTGCTGCGTGGACCGAGTGCGTCCGAGCATCCGCGAGCTCAGCCGGCGTCAGTCACCCCTTCATACAGACCAATCGAGTTGCCGTCAGGATCGACGATGACGGCCCACCAGCTCGTCTCGCTGATCGGCTGCTTCTCCATCGCGATGGTCGCGCCGGCTTCGACGGCCCCGGCGACGGTTTCATCGATCGAATCGACTTCGACATAGGAGCGCGGCTGGCTGAAGTCCGCACTGCGCGGCGCCAGCCCTCCCCCGCTGATCTGGTTAGGCGCCTGCCACATCGGGTAACCCTCGAACCCGGGTATTTCGGCGATCTTCCACCCGAACAGACCCGAGTAGAACGCCTGCGCCCGGGCCATATCGGTCACCGGGATGTCGATGTGCGTGATGTCTCCGTGGGCCATGACCCTGTCCTCTCTGACGTGTCACCGGCGCCGATCGGACACCAGTGCGGCCAGTCTCATCCCGCTGGCCCACGAGTTCAAGGGGTGTTTGGGAGGGGCGGCACGAGAGGGTCCGAAGATGTTGCCGCCACGGGCTCCCCGAGTTTGACAAGCACCACTCCCACCAGCACGAGTCCCGCGCCGACCGACTGAAGTACGTTCGGCAACTGCCCGAGCAGCAGCCAGCCGAACAGCAGGGCCGCGATCACCTCGGCCAGTGCGAGGAACGACGCCAGGCGTGAGCCGAGCATCCGCGTGGATGTGATGCCAAGCACGTACGCGAGCGCCGTCGCGATGAGGCCGATGGCGAGCACGGGAACGAACCACGGTACCGTCCCGAAGCGGTAGGCGACGTCGCCGGTGTTCCACACCATCGGAAGGATGCCGATGAGCCCAGCCGCGCTCAGCCCGACGGCACCCACGACGAGGCCCGATCCCGCGAGCACGATCGGCGGAAGCCCGGTGTCGCTCTTCCCGGAGAGCAAGAAGTATGCCGCAGCCCCGACCATCGCACCGAACGCCCACAGGACGCCGCCGATCTCGACACTGCGGCCGGAGAGGACATCGAGCATGAGCACGAGGCCGACGAACGCGACGGCAGCGCCGAGGATACTGCGCAGCGTTGGCCGCTCTCCTCGACGCGCCCAGAGCCAGAGCACAACAGCGATCGGGGCCGTGTACTCGATGAGCAGGGCGAGGCCGACATCCATCACCGCAACGGCTTGGAAGTAGAACAGCTGCGTCGCCGCGACGGCCAGCAGGCCATAGGCGACGATGATCCCGACGTTCCGGCGCAGTAGTCGCCAGCGGCCACGCAGCGCGATGATGGCGGGCACGAGCAGGACGAGCGCCGCCACCCAGATGCGCACCGTGACTGCCGCGCCCGGCGTCCATCCCGCATCGATGAGGCCGCGCGCCCAGGCGCCAGACATCCCGAACGCCAACGCCGCGCCGATCGCCAGCGGGAGCCCGAGCCGCAGCCCCGACCGCGCGGGCGCGTCATCCGGCGAAGTCGTCATGATCACCGACAGTAGCGGTGCTGGCGCGGCCCCGCGGGCGACCCGACGCCCGCGGGGCTCACGGCTGACGCAGAACTGCGCCTCAGTCCTCCGCGTACGCCCGGTACCCGGTGTGATCGGGGTTCGGCTTGAGCGCCCAGCCATCACCATCAGCGACAACAAGATTCTTCATCCCGCCAGCGTCGGCGATCACGGCGTAGTCCTGCCCGGCATCTGCGGCGTAGCAGAACAGGGTGACGAAGGGCTCGTCGCCGACATTGACGCTGCGGTGGATCCAGTGACCGGGCACGTCAACCGCCTTGCCGGGCGTGAGCTCGACAGCCGAGGTCTGGCCATCGAGCGTCTCCAGGAGCATGACGCCGCGGCCGCTCAGGCAGTAGTACAGCTCGGCTCGGTCGGCGATCGCGTGCAGGTGCCCGCGGGTGACAGCGAACTCCTCCCCGTAGCGTCCGGGCAGCAGTGTGCTCGTACCGACGATCAGCGCGCCGGGTCCCTCCTGGTAGCGATGGTCATCGACCCAGTAGACGAGCTCTTCGACACCGCGCTCGCCGACGGCGTCCTGCCAGGCCGCGTCATCACGGTAGACGCCGTCCATGTCACCGAGGTATTTTTCGTAACGACGGGACCGGCCCTCGATGCCGCCCTGGGGCGAGATGTCCAGCAGGGTGGGAAGGTCCACGACGGGGTGGTTGCTCACGGTGCTCTCCTGATGATGATGGGCGCTCTAAACAGCGCAGTCGATGTTGCCACAACTTGTAACTACAAGACATGTAATTACAGGTATACTCCAAAACAGCACAATCCGGAACCGCAACCAACGAAGCAGGCACGAACCGTGATCATCGCCCACGACCTCGGCACGACGGGAAACAAGGCCTCGCTGCACCACGACGATGGCCGCCTCGTGGCAGCGACCACCGTCAGTTACCCCGCCCACTTCGCCGCCGGCGGCATCGCAGAGCAGAATCCACAGGATTGGTGGGATGCCGTCGTCTCGGCCACCCGCGAACTCCTCGCCCGCACCGAAACTGCAGCCACAGACGTGCAGGGACTCGTTGTCAGTGGCCAGATGATGGGTGCCGTCCTCCTCGACGGCGAGGGCACGCCCGTCCGCCCGGCCATCATCTGGGCCGACACCCGCGCGAGCAAGCAGCAGCGCGAACTCGAGCAGACACTCGGCGCCGAACACGCCTACACCGTGCTCGGACACCGCTTGAACCCTACCTACTCGGTCGAGAAGGTCATGTGGGTGCGTGACAACGAGCCAGAAGTCTGGGCACGCGTGCGGCGCTTCTGCGTTGCCAAGGACTACATCGTCCTCGGTCTCACCGGTCACCTGGCGACCGATCGCTCCGACGCGTCAGGCACGAACGCCTACGACCAGCGCACCGGCGACTGGTCGGATGAGGTGCTGCAGGCGGCACGCCTGGACCGCGCACTGTTCCCCGAGATCCTCGAGTCGACCGCGATCGCCGGTTCGCTGACCGCCGATGCCGCCGCTGCTCTGGGATTGCACACCGGCGTCCGCGTCGTGATGGGCGGCGGAGACGGACCGATGGCCGCCGTCGGCTCCGGCATCGTCGCTCCGGAAGATGGCGCGTACGTGTGCTTGGGCACCTCATCCTGGATCTCCTTCGCTTCGCACGCTCCGCTGCATGATCCGGGAATGGGCACGTTCACCTTCGACAACGTCGTGCCCGGATCCTTCGTGCCGACAGCGACGATGCAGGCCGGCGGCGGCTCGATCCAGTGGATCTCTGAGGCGCTCTCACCCAACCCCGCAAAGCCCGAGACGGCCCGCCTCACCTCCGAAGCCGGCGGCGACCTCGATACCGAGGACCTCTACTTCCTCCCCTACCTCCTTGGTGAGCGCTCCCCCATCTGGGACCCGAACGCCCGCGGGGCCTTCGTCGGCATCGGCCGCCACCACGGCCGCGAGCACCTGGTTCGCGCCGTGCTCGAGGGCATCGGATTCAATCTGCTCACCAGCATCCACGCGTTCCGCGAATCGGGCACCGTGCTCGAGAGCATCGACGCCGTCGGCGGGGGCGCGCAGAGCGATGCCCTCCTGCAGATCCTCGCGGACGTCTGGGGGATGCCGGTGCGCCGACGCACGATCGTCGAAGAGGCGAACAGCCTCGGCGCTGCTGTCACCGGCGCGGTTGGACTTGGCCTCGCCGACTTCTCGGCGGCCCGCGCACTGAGTGAAGTGACGGCGGAGTTCACCCCGGATGCTTCGCGCCACAGCATCTACGCCACCCGCCATGACCGCTTCACCTCGGCCTATGCGGCACTGGCACCGTGGTTCGCATCAGGACCCGCGGTACAGATGTCTGCCGACGGGAACGAACGTATGCCGAAATCGGCCGAATCGGCCGACAGCCGTGGTTCTGCGCCGGCATCTGTCCCAGCGGACGAAACCGAAGGAGCTCACTGATGGGCATCATTCTCGCCACCAGCCGTTCGTTCTCCGACGGTGATATCGACCTCGTCGCGCGCGCAGCGGATGCCGGACACGACATCGTTCGCGGACCAGCGCACCACGATCTCCACGAGCTCGCTCCGCTGCTCGCCGGGGCCGACGCCTGGATCGCAGGCACCGGCCCGGTCACCGCGGCGCACCTGGATGCAGCGCCGGACCTGAAGATCATCGCGCGCTACGGCGTCGGCACGGAGGCGGTCGACATTGCCGCGGCCGAGGCCAGGGGCATCCCGGTCACCAACACTCCCGGCGCAAACGCCGAGGCCGTCGCCGACCATGCCGTGGGCCTCATGCTCGCGGCCCTGCGAACCATCCCGGACGGCGACCGGCGCGTGCGCCAGGGCGACTGGAGCGTCCGCCGAGGCCGAGAGCTGGGTGCCGCCACCGTCGGCATCGTCGGATTCGGCCGCATCGGCCAGGGCGTCGCCCGGCGCCTCGGGGGCTTCGGCAGTCGCGTGATCGCCGCCGATCCGTATTTCCCCGCTGACCGCATCCGCGATCTCGGCGCCGAGCCGATGGAATTGGACGAGCTCTTCCAGACCGCCGACGTCATCACCCTGCATGCTCCCGGCGGGCAGCGCCTCGTCGACGCCGCACGGCTGCGGAGCATGCGCATCGGCGGCATCATCGTGAACACCGCCCGGCCCGACCTCGTCGACGAGCAGGCGGTTGCTGCGGCGCTGCATGACGGCCGCCTCGCCGGCTACGCCGCTGACACGCTCGACGGCGACACGGCAGCATCCGCCAGTCCCCTGCTGGTCGACGATCTCGCCAACCGCGTGATCGTGACCCCGCACCTCGGAGCGCAGACGACCCAGGCCGTCGACAATATGGGCTCGATGTCACTGGCTGACGTCCTCGCCGTCCTCTCGGGCGATGCCCCGCAGCATCCGGTCTCCGGATCTCACCCCGCCCCCACCGCGGCTCCGGTCGCACTTGACGCTGCTAAACCCACTTTTTAACCGCACGAAGTGCGACCGGAACAGATGAAAGGCTCCGCAACATGAGCACACCACCCGCGAGCGACTACATGGGCTTCGTCGGCGTGACCACCGGGTCATCGTCGATCATGAAGGTGTTCCCGCTGTGGGCCGACATCCTGGGCCTGCCCACGCGCACGCTGATCGGCCACGACCTGCCGATGGATGCCGCCCCTGAGCAGTACCGCGCGCTCGTCGAGCAGATCCGCGACGACCCGCATCACCGCGGCGCCCTCGTCACCACGCACAAGATGAACGTGTTCGCCGCGGCATCCGAACTCTTCGACGAGCTCGACCCGTTTGCGATCTCATGCTCGGAGATCTCCAGCATCGCCAAGCGCGGTGACAAGCTCTCCGGCCGCGCGAAGGACCCGATCACGGTCGACCTCGCTCTGAACGACTTCCTGCCGGCGAATTACTTCACCACCACGGGTGCGGAGGTCATCATCCTCGGCGCGGGCGGGTCTGGCACCGCACTCAGCTGGGCCCTGGCCGAGCGCGAGGATGCCCCGCAGAAGGTCACCGTCACCGCACGCAGCGACGACAAGCTCGACCACCTGCGCGAGGTGCACCGCCAGCACGGCACCCGTGACGGGCTCATCGAGTACGTGCGCACCGATTCTGTCGAGGATGCCGCCGCGCTCGTTGCCGCAGCACCCCGCGGGTCGCTGATCGTCAACGCCACCGGCCTCGGCAAGGATCGCCCCGGATCCCCCTTGCCCGACGACGTCGTCTTCCCCGAGGGCGCGTATGTCTGGGAGTTCAACTACCGCGGCACGCTGGAGTTCCTGCACCAGGCACGCGGTCAGGAGCAGTCCCAGAACCTCCATGTCGTCGACGGCTGGCGCTACTTCATCCACGGCTGGTCGCAGGTGGTCGCCGATGTGTTCGAGCTGGAGCTGACCGCCGACATCGTCGAGCAGCTTGCGGAGGCCGCCGAGGGGGTGCGCTGATGATTCGCACCGTCCTCGGTGACATCGATCCGGCACTGCTCGGGCCGACGAACTATCACGAGCACCTTTTCCAGGTCAGCCCGCTGCTGCCCGGAGACGAGCTCGATGACGAGGATGCCTCGGCCGCCGAGGCAGCGCTGCTGAAGGCCAGCGGCTTCGCCGCGATGGTGGATGCCACGCCCTTCGGTCTCGGACGAAACCCCGAGGCGCTCGCCCGCATCAGCACGGCGACCGGAATGCACATCGTTGCCACCACCGGCCGCCACCGCGAAGCGCACTACGGGGAAGATCATCCGATGCAGGTGTGGAGCGTCGAACAGCTGGCAGAGCTGTTCATCGCCGACCTCACCGTGGGCATGGCCCGAGAAGACGACGCCGTGTTCGAAATGGCGATCGTCCCGGCGGCGCGCACCGAAACCGGCACCCGCGTGCGGGCGGGAATGCTCAAGGGTGGTATCGACTATTGGCGGATCAGCGACTTCGAGCGCACCACGCTCGAAGCCCTGGCCGTGGCGCATCGCGCGAGCAACGCACCGGTGATGGTGCACCTGGAATTCTGCACGGCAGCGCATGAGGTTCTCGACCTTCTTGCGGCTTCGGGCGTGGCATCCGATCGCGTTGTGCTCGCCCACGCCGACCGTGACCCGGATCCGGGGCTGCACGCGTCGCTCGCCGAACGCGGCGCGTACCTCGGCTATGACGGGTTCGCCCGACCGCGTACCCGCAGCGACGCTGAACTGCTCGAACTGACCGCCGCAGCCATCGAACGCGGCGCCGGCGATCGCATCGTCCTCGGCGGCGACGTCGCCCGAAGCACCCGGTACATCTCCTATGGCGGCATGCCCGGGCTGGGCTACCTCGGCGAGCGGTACCTGCCGCGACTGCGCGAGCGCATCGGTAGTGAGGTCGTCGACCGCCTCCTGGTCGCGAACCCTGCTCGTCTGCTCGACCTCGGCTGAGTCCGTGATGCGGGTTCCGCGCCACCCGCACCGCAGGTGTCGCAAGTTGCCGCTTCAACGCACGCGATGCGGCCAAACGCGACACCTGCCGCGCTCCCCCGCAGAAGCATCCGCGTCCCACCCCGTCACAGGTGTCGCAGATGGCCGCTTCAACGCGAGCGAAGCGACCAAACGCGACACCTCCCCTGGACGACGGACTCTTAATATCCGCCCTGCGGGGGATGCCGGGTGCGTGCACGCGCTCCTAGCCTGGAGGTATGACTTCAGGAACCCTGCAACTGGCAGGAATCACAAAGAGCTACGGCACCCGCCGGGTACTCGATGACATCACCTTCTCGGTAGCTCCCGGCCACCTCACCGGCTTCGTCGGCGGCAACGGCGCGGGCAAGACAACGACCATGCGAATCGTGCTGGGCCTGCTCGCCTCGGACGGCGGCACGGTCACCCTCGGCGGAACGGACCTCACCTCCGAGGCACGCCGCCAGTTCGGGTACATGCCCGAAGAACGCGGGCTGTACCCGAAGATGAAGGTGCTCGAGCAGGTGGTGTACCTCGCGCGACTGCATGGCTTCAACAAATCGGATGCCACCGAGAAGGCGACCGCCCTCCTCACAGAACTCGGACTCGGTGAACGACTGAACGACAACCTCGAGGCGCTCTCGCTCGGAAACCAGCAGCGGGCGCAGATCGCGGCATCCCTCGTGCACGACCCCGGTGTCCTCATCCTCGATGAGCCGTTCTCGGGTCTGGACCCGCTCGCGGTCGAGACTGTCGCTGGCGTGCTTCAGGAGCGTGCGGCACGCGGCGTCTCGGTCCTGTTCTCCTCCCATCAGCTCGATGTCGTCGAGCGTCTGTGCGATGACCTCGTCATCATCGCCGGTGGCACGATCCGCGCCGCTGGTCCTCGCGAGCAGTTGCGCGCAGAGCACTCCGCTCCGCGCTGGGAGTTGGAGAGCACCGGTGACGTCGGCTGGCTGCGCGAGGAGACGGGGATCACCGTCGTCGACTTCGAGGGCGGCAACGCCGTATTCGACGCTGAGGACCCCGCCATCGCTCAGCGGGTTCTGCGCCGTGCTCTCGACGGCGGCGATGTCTCCCGCTTCGCCCCGCAGCATCCCTCGCTCTCTCAGATCTTCAAGGAGGTCATCCAGTGAACGCCTCGACCCGAACCGCGACCAGAACTCTCAGCGCCGGTCAGGGCGTCTGGCTCGTCGCCGAGCGCGAGCTGAGCACGAAGCTGCGCAGCAAGGCCTATCTCATCTCGACCGCCATCCTGCTGCTGATCGCGCTGGCTGGCGTCATCTGGGCCGGCGTCTCCAGCGCGAACCCGAGCGCGACGCAGATCGCGGCAACAAGCAACGCAGCATCCGCGTTGGAGAACATCGACGGCTACGAGGTGACCGAGGTCGCCGACCGGGATGCCGCAGAAGAGCTGGTGCGCTCCGGCGACGCTGAAGCGGCCATCGTCGAAGACGCTTCGTCCGCGACCGGGCTGCTGGTCATCGCGGACAAGCAGGCACCGCAGAGCCTGATGATGCTGCTGTCATCGCCGCCGTCGGTTGAGCTGCTCAATCCGGATGAGGCCGGTGGCGCGATACGCTACATCCTCGGCATCGCGTTCGGGCTGGTGTTCATGATGGCCGCGATCACGTTTGGCTCCCCCATCGCGACGAGTGTGGTCGAGGAGAAGCAGACGCGCGTGATCGAGATCCTGCTCTCGGCGATTCCGGCACGGGTACTGCTGGCCGGCAAGGTGATCGGCAACACACTGCTCGCGATCTCGCAGATCCTCATGCTGGTCGTGGTCGGCACGATCGGGTTGATCGTGTCGGGGCAGACAGCCGTCCTGCAGGGAATCGGAGGGCCGATCGCCTGGTTCGCGGTGTTCTTCTTCTTCGGCTTCATCCTGCTCGCCGCCATGTTCGCCGCCGCGGGTTCGATGGTCTCCCGCCAGGAGGATGTCGGCGCGACGATGACACCGGTGATGTACCTGACGATGATCCCGTATTTCCTGGTGATCTTCTTCGGCGACAACCCAACGGTGATGACGGTGCTCTCCTACGTGCCATTCTCCGCTCCGGTGGCGATGCCGATCCGGCTGTTCTTCAATGAGGCCGCCTGGTGGGAGCCGCTGCTGTCGATGGTGATCATGCTCGGCGCGTGCGCCCTGGTGATCATGCTCGGCGCGAAGATCTACGAGAACGCCCTGCTGAAGATGGGCGCCCGCGTGAAGTTCCGCGAGGCCCTGCGCGGCTGAGCGACATCCCATCCGCATATTCCCGCGTCATTTTCTTCGACGCGGGAATATGCGCACGCATACGCCGGTTGTCGCTGAAGAATGCGGACAATGGTGTCGGCCCGTCCTCCTCTGAAAGGCACCATGAGCACTCCGCTTCTCGATCGCACCGCCGCGACCTCTGTTCCCGTTCTCGATGTTCTCGCCCAGCGCTGGAGTCCCCGCGCATTCGAGATGGCGACGCCGATCGATGAGAACAAGCTCGTCGCTGCGCTGGAGGCCGCTCGCTGGTCGCCGTCCGCGAGCAACACGCAGCCGTGGCGCTTCATCGTCGCGCGTCGGGGCACCGATCTGCACGTGAAGATCGATGAGGCCCTGATGGGCTTCAACCGGGAGTGGGCCGGTACCGCCCAGGTGCTGATCGTCGCGCTCTCGGAAGACGCGGATGCCGAGGGAAATCCGCGTCCGTGGGCACAGTACGACCTCGGCCAGGCGGTGGCTCATCTGTCGGTGCAAGCTCATGCCGATGGCCTCTACGTGCACCAGATGGGTGGCGTCGACCGCGAAAGCCTGCGGGCACTGCCGGGGGTCGAGGATCGCTTCACCCCCACCTCGGTCATCGCGCTCGGCGCGCTGGGCGACCCGTCGACGCTGTCGGAGAAGCTGCAGCAGCGCGAGTCCACCCCGCGCGTGCGCCGTTCGCTCGCTGAAACGGTGATCGCGAGCGCCTGAAACGGCTTCGGGAACGCAGGTCAGCCCCTGCGCAGCCCATCCAAAGCCACGGCCAGTACGTCGCGAGCGAGCCCATCTGCCCCTTCGGCGCCAGCCGGCTGGTACCACTCGACGATCGAGTTGACCATGCCGAACAGTAGGCGTGTGGCCACCGAAGCGTCGACGTCTTCTCGGACCGCGCCCTCGGCCTGCGCCATGCGCACAAGCACCGTCACCTGACGGTCGAATGCTCGCCGGCGCTCCAGCGCTGCCCGCTCGACATTACTGTTGCCCCGCACGCGCAGCAGAAGCGTGACGAATGCGATCTTGTCGACGAGCACCCGCACCGCACCGCGCAGCACATACTCCAGCCGCTCGCGCGCGGAACCGGCCTGCGCTCCGGGCTCGCGAAGGACGCCCTCCAACGAGCCGATCGCCTCTTCGAGTGCGACCTCCAGCAGCGCCTCTTTGGAGTCGAAGTGGTGGTACAGCGCGGACTTCGTCAACCCAAGCCTCGTGGCCAGCGTCGCCACCGATGTGGCGTCGTACCCCTGCTCGATGAAGACCTGCACGGCGATGTCGAGCACCTGGCGTTGGTCGTAGCCGGGGCGCCCTCGCCGCGCGCTCTCGGCCGCATTCGACTTTTCAGATTCTGACACGCGCTCCAGTCTCGCACCATTGCCGAGCCACTGCTCCCCTGCAATAATCAAATACTGAACGAATGGTCAGGAATCTACGCCTAACCGAGGCGACGAGGCAGTCAGGAGCATGATGATGAGCGATACACCCCTCATCATCGATTCCCAATCCGACCGCGTCATCGCCCGATTGAACCGCCCGGACAAGCGCAACGCAATCGACCGCGAGATGATCGACGCTCTGCACGCGCTCTGCACAGACCTTGAGCACACGCCGCGCGTGCTCATCCTCACCGGCACTGCGGGTGTCTTCGCCGCCGGTGCCGACATCAGTCAGTTGCGCGCCCGCCGCGCGGCAGATGCCCACCGCAGCATCAATGCGACCGCGTTCATCCGCATTCGCGAGCTGCCGATGCCGGTGATCGCCGCACTGGAAGGCTTCGCGCTCGGCGGCGGGGCCGAACTCGCCTATGCCGCAGACATTCGCATTGCAACGCCGACGCTGAAGATCGGCAACCCGGAACCGGGCCTCGGCATCATCGCCGCTGCCGGCGCAACCTGGCGCCTGCGCGAGATCGTGGGCGATGGCCTGGCCAGCGAGATGCTGCTCACCGGCCGACTAGTCGGGGCGGATGAGGCGCTCTCGGCGGGCCTGGTGTCCAGCATCCATCCGCCCGAGGAACTCCTCGCGGCCGCGCATGCGATCGCTGACCGCATCACGCAGAGCGACCCGCTTGCCATTCGGCACACGAAGACAGCACTGCGCGCACCGCGCGATTCCCACCCGCAGATCGACGGCGAACTGCAGGCCGAGCTGTTCGAGAGCTCGGAGAAGATGCGTCGCATGACTGAATTTCTCGAGAAACGCGGCCACCGATGAGGGTGGGCGTGCTGGGCGGCGGGCGCATGGGCAGCGGGATCGCGCACGCGTTCGTGATCACCGGAAGCTCGGTGACGGTCGTCGAGCGCGACGAGGAAACAGCGGATGCTGCGGCCGGCCGCATCCGCGAGAACCTATCCCGCTCCATCCAGCGCGGAGCCACAGGAAGCATCGACGACTTCGCCGCTGCACTGGAGGTGGGCATCGATATCTCAGCATTCAGTGACTGCGATCTCGTGATCGAGGCGGTTCCAGAAGACCGCGCACTCAAGGCTGAGGCGCTTCATCGAATCGAGCGGGTGCTCAGCACGGATGCCGCGCTCGCATCGAACACGTCGTCCATCTCGATCGATGCCCTGGCTGCCAGCTTGGCGCGTCCGAACAGGTTCCTCGGGCTGCACTTCTTCAACCCGGTGCCGGCATCCGCGCTCGTCGAGATCGTGACCGGCACGGCCACCGACCCCGCCGTCATCGCAGCGGCGCGCGGGTGGGTCGAAGCTCTCGGCAAGACGCCGATCACGGTGCGCGATTCTCCCGGCTTCGCGTCCAGTCGGCTCGGCCTTGTGCTCGCGCTCGAGGCGATTCGGATGCTGGAGGACGGCGTCGCCACCGCCGAAGACATCGACACAGCGATGGAGCGCGGATACCGGCATCCGCTCGGGCCGCTGCGCACGACCGACGTCGTCGGACTCGACGTGCGCCTCGCCATTGCAGAAGAGCTGCATGCCGCCCTCGGCGAGCGCTTCGCTCCACCGGACCTGCTGCGCCAGTTGGTTGCGGACGGCAAACTCGGCCGCAAAAGCGGCGAAGGCTTCTACAGATGGGACGACTGATGATTGATGTGCTGCCCAGCTACGTGCAGGGTTCGTGGTGGACCCCCGCTGCGCCGGCGGATACCACCTCTGTTGCGATGAGCGAGATGACGACGGTGCGGGACGCCTCGACCGGAGAGGAGATCGCGTGCGTCAGCACCACGGGTCTGGATCTGGCGGGCGCCCTGGACTACGCGCGCACCACCGGACAGGCGAGCCTGGGCGCGCTGACCTTCCACCAGCGAGCGGTGCTGCTGAAGAAGTTCGCCCTGGTCCTGACCGAACGCAAAGAGGAGCTCTACGCCCTGTCTGCCCGCACGGGCGCGACGAAGGCCGACTCGTGGGTCGATATTGACGGCGGCATCGGCGTGCTGTTCGCATACTCGGGCAAGGGGCGCCGCGAGTTGCCGAACGCGCAGGTGTACGTCGACGGTCCCGTCGAACCCCTGTCGAAGGACGGCTCCTTTCTCGGGCGTCACATCTATACGCGTCTGCCGGGAGTCGCCGTGCAGATCAACGCGTTCAACTTTCCGGTCTGGGGACCGCTGGAGAAGTTCGCCCCCGCCTTTCTCGCCGGAATGCCGACGCTCGTGAAGCCGGCAACCCCCACCGGATATCTGACCGAGGCTTTCGTGCGGATCCTCGTCGAGTCCGGCCTCCTGCCGGAGGGATCGCTGCAGCTGGTCAGCGGCAGCGTACCGACACTTT
The DNA here is from genome assembly GCF_051546305.1 of Microbacterium wangyouchuni. Lineage (NCBI taxonomy): Bacteria > Bacillati > Actinomycetota > Actinomycetes > Micrococcales > Microbacteriaceae > Microbacterium > Microbacterium wangyouchuni. The sequence continues at coordinate 260,443 of NZ_JBPTMA010000003.1, read as the reverse complement.
TCGACAACCTGCGACTGGGCGACATCGTCGGATTCACCGGCAGCGCGTCGACGGCGGCGTTGCTGCGCCGGCATCCGGCTGTGCAGACCGGCGGCGTGCGGTTCACCGCCGAGACGGACTCGATCAATGCCTCCGTGCTCGGCCCCGATGCGGCCCCCGGTACACCGGAGTTCGACGCGTACATTCGTCAGCTCGTCACCGAGATGACGTCGAAAGCCGGCCAGAAGTGCACGGCGATCCGGCGAGCGGTTGTGCCCACCGCTCACGCGGATGCCGTGATCGATGCCGTCCGCGCGCGCATCGAAGACAAGACCGTCATCGGCGACCCGCGCACCGAGGGCGTGACGATGGGTCCGCTCGTCTCGCTAGCGCAGCGTGATGAGGTCGTGCGGCAGGTGCAGGCGCTGGTCGCCGGCGGCGGGCGAATCGTGATCGGTCCGGAGGATCCGGGAGCGCCCGATAGTGCGGCCGACGGTTCGGCTGATAGTGCGCCCGATAGTGCGGCCGACGGTTCGGAGCGTGCGCACGGGGCATTCGTCGCGCCCACACTGCTGCGCTTCGACGATGCGCACGCGGAGGCCGTGCACAGCATCGAAGCATTCGGTCCGGTGTCCTCACTGATCACGTATGACACTCTCGCCGAGGCATCCGACATCGTCGTCCGCGGCGGCGGATCGCTCGTGACCAGCGTCGCAACGCACGACGCCGACTTCGCCGCCGGGATCATGAGCGCGATCGCGGCTTCGAACGGCCGGGTGCTGTTCCTCGACCGCGACGATGCGCGCTCCTCCACCGGACACGGATCCCCGTTGCCCGGTCTCGTGCACGGCGGTCCCGGCCGTGCCGGCGGCGGCGAAGAGCTCGGCGGCATCCGCGCAGTACTGCACCACATGCAGCGGACAGCCATCCAGGGCTCCCCCGATATGCTCACCGCGATCACCGGCGTGTGGCATACGGGTGCTGCCGCGAACGATGACGGCATCCACCCCTTCCGCAAGCCGCTCACGCACCTGCGCATCGGGGATCAGATCGCCTCGGTCTCTCGTGAGGTGACCCTCGACGACATCGAGACGTTCGCGCACTTCACCGGTGACACGTTCTACGCGCACATGGATGAGGAATCAGCGGCCGCCAACCCCTTCTTTCCGGGACGCGTCGCACACGGGTACCTGCTGGTGTCTTGGGCCGCCGGCCTGTTTGTCGACCCGGAGCCGGGTCCGGTGCTCGCGAACTACGGCTTGGAGAACCTGCGCTTCGTGACCCCGGTCTCGCCGGGCGACAGCATCCGGGTCACGCTCACCGCGAAGCAGATCACCCCGCGCGAGACGGATGAGTACGGCGAGGTGCGCTGGGATGCTGTCATCCTGAATCAGAACGATGAAATCGTCGCGACGTACGACGTGCTGACGCTGGTGGAGAAGGCGTCGGCCTGAGCACGTACTTCTTCTTCAGCCACGCAGCGCGAGAGCGAACGGCAGCACGCTGGTCGCCCCTGCCTGCCGCAGCGCGCGAGCCGCGACCGTGAGCGTCCACCTGCTGTCGACCTGATCATCGACGAGCAACACGGGCCCCGCCGGGATCTCGATCCCCTCAGCGCTGAAGCGGTCCCAGAGGCCCGCGAGCCGGAAGGCACTGTTGCCTCCGGGCTGCCCTGTGGGCCCACCATCGACGAGTGTCAGCGCACCGATGTATGGCAGCTTGCCGATCTCGGCGATCCCGCGTGCCAGGGAATCGACAAGCAGCGGATGCGAACGCGACGGCATCGCGACCACTGCGACCGGACGTTCGGACCAGCCCCAACCCGCGAGAACCCGCACGCAGGCGCCGAGCAGTTCCGATGAGATCGGCGCATCGGGCACCCCGGCCGCGAACAGCGTACGCAGGGTCCCACCCCAACCGAGGTCGGTGAGGCGGGCGAGCGCGCGCCCTTCGCCAGCCTGGTCCCCTGCGGCGATGCGCCCCTTTGCCGGGACACCCAGCCGATCAGCCCCGGTCGGCCACATGCGCCGCGGCTCGATGACGACGCCGACGCGGTCCAGGGACTCGGACGCGGCGGCTGTGGCGGTCGTGCCGATCTCGGTCGGGAACCAGGCACCCGCGCAGTTGTCGCAGCGCCCGCACGGCACAGCGGTTTCGTCATCGAGCGAGCGCTGGAGGAACTCCATCCGGCATCCGTCCGTCTGCTCGTACTCGATCATGCTGCGCTGCTCGGCCAAGCGCTCGCCGGCGATCCGCTCATAACGCTCGCGGTCGTAGACCCAGCTCTGGCCGGTGGATACCCACCCGCCCTGCACGCGGCGCACAGCGCCGTCGACATCAAGAACCTTCAAAAGCAGCTCGAGCGGGGTGCGGCGGATGTCGACCATCGCCTCCAGCGCCGGGGTCGACACCGGCGCATCGCCGAGCGCGGCGATCACGCGTTCGGCGCGCTCCTGATCCGGCATGGATGCGGTGGCGAAATAGTGCCAGATGTCGCGGTCTTCAACCCCGGGCAGCAGCAGCACATCGGCGCTGTCACTCGCACGCCCAGCACGGCCGACCTGCTGGTAATAGGCCACCGGCGACGAGGGGGCGCCGAGGTGCAGCACGAATCCCAGGTCGGGCTTGTCGAATCCCATCCCGAGCGCGCTGGTCGCGACCAGCGCCTTCACCTCGTTGCGCTTCAGCATGCCCTCGGACTCGGCGCGTTCATCCGAGTCCGTCTGCCCGGTATAGGCGCGCACCTCGTGACCGCGCTCACGCAGAAGCCGGGCCGTATCGACGGCGGCGGCAACGGTCAGCGTGTAGATGATGCCGGACCCGGGCAGGTCATCAAGATGGCTGAGCAGCCACGCCAGCCGGCTCGCGGCATCCGGCAATCGCAGCACTCCCAGCCGCAGCGACGCCCGCGCGAGCGGCCCGCGGATGGTGAGCACTTCGCCCCCGCCGGTCGGACCGATGCCCAGCTGCTCCTCGACATCGGCGACGACTCGACTGTTCGCCGTCGCGGTCGTGGCCAGCACCGGCACCTGCGCGGGCATCTGGGCGATGAGATCACGCAGCCGCCGGTAATCAGGACGGAAATCATGCCCCCAGTCGCTGATGCAGTGCGCCTCATCTACGACGAGCATTCCGATGCGGCGCACCAGCGCCGGCAGCTGCTGTTCGCGGAACGCGGGGTTGTTGAGCCGTTCCGGCGACACCAACAGAACGTCGACCTCATCGCGGTCGAGTTGCGCGAGCACATCCGTCCACTCGTGCGCATTGGTGGAGTTGATTGCCACAGCGCGCACGCCGGCGCGCTCTGCCGCGTTGATTTGATCACGCATCAGCGCCAGAAGCGGCGAGACGAGCACGGTGGGCCCGGCCCCCTGCTGGCGCAGCAGCAGCGTCGCGACGAAGTACACGGCGGATTTTCCCCATCCGGTGCGCTGCACGACCAGCGCTCGGCGGCGGCCACTCACCAGCGCCCCGATCGCCTCGAACTGCCCGTCATGGAACACGGCGTCATCGCGCCCGACCAGTTCACGCAGCGCGGCGAGCGCAGCCTCATGCGTAGCGGTGGATGCGGCGTCGGGTGTCATACTCCCACTCTGCCCGAGGCATCGGACATCGCCGGCACCCTTTGCGCTCCAGCATCCATCATGCGATAATAACTAAACGATCGGTCAGTAAAGAAGACGAAGGAGTCATGATGACCACGTCCGAGGTCGCAGGGGAGGTCGCCGCTGAGATCACCGCAGAGCAGCGCCGCTTCGATGAGATCATCGCCGCCGACTCTCGCATCGAGCCGCGTGATTGGATGCCGGAGGCCTACCGGCGCTCGCTCATCCGCCAGATCTCGCAGCACGCGCACTCCGAGATCATCGGCATGCAGCCCGAGGGAAACTGGATCACCCGTGCTCCGAGCCTGAAGCGCAAGGCGATCCTGATGGCGAAGGTGCAGGACGAGGCCGGGCACGGCCTGTACCTCTACTCGGCGGCGCAGACCCTCGGAATCACGCGCGAGGAGATGACCGACCAGCTCATCACCGGCCGCGCCAAGTACTCCTCGATATTCAACTACCCGACCCCCACCTGGGCAGACATGGGGGCGATCGGCTGGCTCGTCGACGGCGCGGCGATCTGCAACCAGGTGCCGCTGTGCCGGGCATCCTACGGACCATACGGTCGAGCGATGATCCGCATCTGCAAGGAGGAATCGTTCCACCAGCGACAGGGTTTCGAGATTCTGCTGACCCTGATGAAGGGCACCCCGGCGCAACAGAGGATGGCGCAGGATGCTGTCGACCGCTGGTACTGGCCGAGCCTGATGATGTTCGGACCTCCCGATGGAGACTCTCCCAACTCTGCGCAGTCGATGGCGTGGAACATCAAGCGCTTTTCGAATGACGAACTGCGCCAGCGCTTCATCGGGATGCTGGTCCCCCAGGCCGAGATCCTCGGAATCACGCTTCCAGATCCGGAACTGCGCTTCGACGAGGAGACGCAGCAGTACGTCGGCGGCGAGATCGACTGGACCGAGTTCTTCGAGGTGCTCGGTGGGAACGGTCCGATGAACGCCGAGCGACTGCGCGCTCGACGCGAAGCGCATGAGGAGGGCGCGTGGGTGCGAGAGGCCGCTTCGGCGTATGCCCGCAAGCAGGCCGAGCGTCACGCGGAGGCAGCCGCATGATGACGACACCAGGAACCGAAACCGCAGAGCCCTGGCCTCTGTGGGAGGTGTTCGTCCGCGCGAACCGCGGCATGAGCCACGTACATGCCGGGTCGTTGCACGCGCCGGATGCTGAACTCGCCATCCGCAACGCCCGCGACCTGTACACGCGCCGCGGTGAGGGCACATCGATCTGGGTCGTGCCATCGGATGCCATCACCACGAGCGACCCCGACGCCAAGGGGTCGTTCTTCGAGAGCCCCGCCGGCAAGAACTACCGCCATGCGGTGTATTACACCGCATCCGAGGGGGTGCCGCACCTGTGAGCAGCGTCAATCCGGTGCCGGACGCCCCGGAAGGTGCCCGCCCAGCGCTAGGTGCCCGCCCAGCACCAGGTACCCACCCATCGCCAGGTGCCGCAAACGGCCGCGCGAGCGAGGGCAAACCGGCACAACGCGACACCTCCCCGCCCGCGGCGTCTAGCCATTCGGCGGCAGGTGGCGCAAGTGGCCGCACAGGCGCGGGCGAAACGACACAACGCGACACCTCCGCACCGGCAAGCGCCTCCTCACCGGCACCCGCCTCCGTCCCGGCACCGCACTCCTCGCACGGCTCGGTCACCGTGGACGAGCTCGACCTCGCCGCTGAGCTCACCGGAGCTGAGAACGCCATCGCCTCAACGGCCGTCGCCGAGTACGCGATGTGGCTGGGCGATGACGCTCTGATCCTCGCCCAGCAGCTCGGCGCATGGATCGCTCATACGCCCGAGCTCGAAGAAGACGTCGCCCTCGGGAACATCGGCCTCGATCTGCTCGGCCACGCCCGCTCACTCCTGCACTATGCCGGCACCGCCGACGGTCGGAGCGAAGACGATCTGGCCTACTTCCGAGATGAGCCGGAGTTTCGCAGCGCCTGGTTGTTCGAGCAGCCGAACGGCGACTTCGCTCAGACGATCGCGCGGCAGCTCGCCGCATCCGTCTATCTGTTCGAGCTGTATTCGCAACTGCGCTCCTCCGCAGATCCGACGCTCGCTGCCATCGCCGAGAAGTCGCTGAAGGAGGTCGACTATCACCGCGACCATGCCGTGCAGTGGACGCTGCGCCTCGCCGGCGGCACCGATGAGTCGCGTCGCCGGATGGTGCGCGCACTGCACGATGTCTGGCCCTACATTGACGAGCTGTTCCGCGACGAACCGCTGATCGACGATCTCGAGGGCATCGCCGCGCGGCCCTCGCTGCTGCGCGCGGGCTTCGACGAGACCATCAGAAGCGTTTTCGACGAGGCGGAGCTCGACATCCCCGAGGCGAAGGCTTCCGCGGGTGGCGGGCGCCACGGACGCCATTTCTCTGAGATGGGGCATCTGCTCGCCGAGATGCAGGTGCTGGCAAGGCAACATCCGGGGGCATCATGGTGACGCGCCACGATGAGGCCTGGCGGGTCACGGCATCCGTGACCGACCCGGAGATCCCCGTGCTCACGATCGAAGACCTCGGCGTGCTGCGCGCCGTCGAGCTCGATCCCGAATCCGGCGGCGAGCGCGTCACCGTCACGCTCACCCCGACATACAGCGGATGCCCCGCCATCGACGCCATGCGCGACGATGTCATCCTCGCGCTCACCGCTGCCGGCTTCGCCTACGTCGAGGTGCGCACCACGCTTTCACCGGCATGGACGACGGATTGGATGACGGATGCCGGCAAGCAGAAGCTGCGCGACTACGGCATCGCTCCGCCGTCCGGGCGGGCGGAGACCGCGCGGTCAGGACCGCCGAGCACCATCCGGCTCCGCCTCGCGGTGAAGTGTCCGCGCTGCAGATCACTCGATACCCGGGAGGTCTCTCATTTCGGATCGACCTCGTGCAAGGCCCTCTACGAGTGCCGCGCGTGCCTCGAGCCCTTCGACCACTTCAAGGTGCTGTGAATACCGCCGTGCGCCGCCGCGGGCGCTTCCATCAACTCGAGATCAGCGGTGTGCGCCCACTGACGGACGAGAGCATCGAAGTCACCTTCACCGTGCCACCGGAACTCCAGGGCGACTACGACTACCTCCCAGGCCAGTACGTGGCGCTGCGGGCGCACGTTGACGGCCGCGAGGTGCGCCGCAGCTACTCGATCTGCCGAGCGCCCATCCCGTCGACGCCGTCAGAACCCGCAACCATCAGCGTCGGCATAAAGCGCGACCTGGGCGGACTGTTCTCCGTCTGGGCGTACGAGAACCTCAGGCCAGGCGATCGCATCGACGTGATGAGCCCGGAAGGGACATTCACCTCACAGCTCCCCGATCTCGACCACGCGCATCTGGCCGGGATCGCTGCCGGATCAGGCGTCACCCCGATGATGGCGCTCGCCGCTCACGTTCTGGCATCCTCTCCGACAGCGCGGTTCAGTCTCCTCTACACGAATCGCGCCACCCAGGATGTGATGTTCCTCGATGAGCTCGCGGATCTGAAGGACCGCTACCCGGGCCGGCTCGCGCTGCACCATGTGCTCTCACGCGAGCAGCGCACCGCGCCCGTACTGTCCGGCCGGATCGACGCTGAGCGGCTGAACACGATCCTCGACTCACTGCTGCCACCGGACACGGTGACCGAGTGGTTCCTGTGCGGGCCGTTCGACCTCGTCACGCTCTGCCGGGAGACGCTCGAGCGTCGCGGCGTGCCGGCTGAGAGCATCCGTTTCGAACTCTTCACCAGCGATGCTGACGGTCCGCGCGTCGATCGCGGACGCCCGGTCGCCATCGGCGCCGGTGATGAGATACGGCGTATCGAGTTCACGCTCGACGGGCTTTCATCAACCGTCGAGAGCCCGGCACCGGCGAACGAGGCGATTCTGGATGCCGCACTGCGCGTGCGGGGAGACGTTCCGTTCGCCTGCGCTGGTGGGGTCTGCGGCACTTGTCGCGCGCGCCTGATCGAAGGCGAAGTGCGGATGACGCAGAACTTCGCGCTCGAGCCCGACGAGATCGAGCGCGGATACGTGCTGACCTGCCAGTCGCATCCGATCACCGAGCACGTCGTCGTGGACTACGACGCGTGAATGAAGCCGAAGGAGTGCATCATGATCGATCTGACCATCACCGACGACGTCGCTCACGTCATGCTCAATGCGCCGGAGAAGCGCAATGCGCTCGATGAGGGCGCCCTCGTCGAGCTTTCTGAAGCGTATGCAGAGGCCGAGGCCGCAGGTGTGCGCGCGCTCGTGCTGCGCGGCGAGGGCGCAGGGTTCTGCGCGGGTCGGGACATCGCCGGCGTCGACCCCGCGACAGACGATGTGTCCGGATACCTCGATGGCCTGGTGACCCCGTTACTCAAGCGGATGTCTCAGTTCCCGGCCCCGACGTTCGCCGCGGCGCACGGTGCGTGCCTCGGCGTCGGGCTCGGGTTGCTGATCGCCACGGATGTCGTGTACGTCGCCGACTCAGCGAAGATCGGCTCTCCGTTCGCCGCCCTCGGTGCGACGTTGGATTCCGGCGGGCATGCCCTGTTCTATGAACGCCTCGGCGCGCACCGAACCCTCGATCTCATCTACACCGGGCGGCTCATGAGCGGCACGGAAGCCGTCGAGGCGGGGCTGTTCTCACAGGTGCTGCCCGCTGCCGATGTCATCTCCGCCACCGTGCTGGCAGCATCCCGTGGCGCCACTGGTGCGACTCGCGCGTTCCTGGCCAGCAAACGACTTATCGGCCGGTTGCGTGACGAGCGCATGGCCCTGTGGGATGCCGTCGCCGAGGAGAACGCGAACCAGGTGTCGCTGCGCGCCACCGCGGACTACCGCGAGGGGTTCGCCGCATTCCAGCAGAAGCGCAAGCCGGAGTTCACCGGGCGCTGACCTTTATCCCGACGCGCGAATGCACTACGCATACGATCGCCGCGACGAGTGTGCCGACCCACGACACGGCGGCGATCGCGGCAGCGACGGTGAATGCCGCCACCGTGGCGTCGTCGCTCAGCACTCCCCACTCCGACAGCACTGAACCGTAGTCCCCGGTGTCCCCGCCATCCTGGAGGGTGAAGCCCATCGCGATCAAGGCGATCCAGAGAACATAACTGGGGATGTCATAAGCTAACCGGCTCGTCTTCGCTGCCGCAGCGTCTCGGTCGAAGACGAAGACGATTGCTGACGCGTACATCGCGATGATGACCACGGGCGCGACGAACAGCCCGATGGCTGCCATCCACCCCAGTGGCGCACCGAGCAGGCCTCGCCCGAAGAGTACAAACCCAGGAAGCAGTACCGGAGCGATCCACTGGAAGATGCGCACAAAGCGAGTGGTGAGTCTCATACGGCCGAGAATAGCGGTATACGCTCCACCCTCCGGCGCTCACAACTCCTGAAGAATCATGGCAGAACCGCCGCATCCGGCCCGGATAGGAGCGGAAGCGGCGGTTCTTCAGGAGTTGTGCACGCTAGGTTGCGGACCTGGAGCGCAGCTCCCCCATGGTCAGAGCGCGCGGAGGATGTCGTCGACCCGATCCTTCGCATCACCGAAGAGCATCTGCGTGTTCTCGCGGAAGAACAGCGGATTCTGCACACCGGCGTAGCCTGCGGCCATCGACCGTTTGAACACGATGACGTTCTCCGCTTCCCACACCCGCAGCACCGGCATGCCGGCGATGGGGCTCGACGGGTCTTCGGTCGCGGCGGGGTTGACCGTGTCGTTCGCGCCGATCACGAGGACGACCGCGGTCGCTGCCAAATCGTCGTTGACCTCGTCCATCTCGAGCACGATGTCATACGGCACCTTGGCTTCGGCCAGTAGAACATTCATGTGCCCCGGGAGGCGACCGGCGACCGGATGGATGCCGAAGCGCACATCCACCCCACGATCGCGCAGCTTCTGGGTGAGCTCCGCAACCGGATACTGAGCCTGCGCCACGGCCATGCCGTAGCCGGGCGTGATCACCACGGTTGATGCGCCGGCCAGCATGTCGGCGACGGATTCGGCGTCGATCTCGCGGTGTTCTCCGTGGTCGACGTCGTCGCTTTGGGGCGCGGCGATGCCGAATCCTCCGGCGATCACCGAGATGAAGGAGCGGTTCATCGCCTTGCACATGATGTACGACAGGTAGGCACCGGAAGAGCCGACCAGTGCGCCGGTAACGATGAGCAGGTCGTTGTTCAGCAGGAAGCCGGCAGCGGCAGCGGCCCAACCGGAGTAGCTGTTGAGCATCGAGACGACCACGGGCATGTCCCCGCCGCCGATCGAAGCGACCAGGTGCCAGCCGAGCGCGAGCGCGAGCACAGTGACGAGCACCAGCAGCCAGAGGACGGGCGTGATCACGTACCAGACGGTGAGCGCGATGAACACAACGATCGCGCCGAGGTTGAGCACATTCTTGCCCGGCAGCATCAGCGGTTTCGACGACGTCCGTCCGGACAGTTTCAAGAATGCAACGATCGAACCGGTGAACGTCACACCACCGATGAAGATGCCGATGAACACTTCGGCGTGGTGGATGTCGGCGAGCGCGCCGGTGAGCCCAGGGTTGTGCAGGTGCCCATTCCAGCCGACAAGAACCGCTGCCAGGCCGACGAAGCTGTGCAGCAGCGCGATGAGCTCGGGCATTCCGGTCATCTCGACGCGGCGAGCGCGCCACAGTCCGACGACGGCGCCGACGAGCATCGCGATCAGAAGTAGCACGAGCCCGACCACCGCCTGCGGCTGACCCCACGCACCCTGGAAGGTGACCCAGATCGTGGCGACAAGTGCGATGGCCATGCCGACCATTCCATACGTGACGCCGGCACGCGACGACTCGTGGCGGCTGAGTCCCGCGAGACTCATGATGAACAGCAGAGCGGCGACGATATACGCCGCGCCAGCGGCGGATGCGGCGAGTTCGATGGCGCTCATCGGCGGGCCCCCTTGTCAGCGGCTGCAGCGTCTGGCCCCTTGGAGAACATCTTCAGCATTCTTCTGGTCACGGCGAACCCGCCGAATATATTGATGGATGCCACGAGCACAGCGACCGCCGACAGAATCTGCACCAGCAGGTTCGGGCTCGTGATCTGCACGACCGCGCCCACGACGATGATGCCCGAGATGGCGTTCGTGACGCTCATCAAGGGTGTGTGCAGGGCGTGTGAAACCTTGCCGATGACGTAGAAGCCGACGACGATCGACAGCATCAGTACGGTGAAGTGCTGCGGCAGTGGCGCCGGGGCAACCGCGTTCACGAGGAACACGGCCGCGATGCCGACCGCGATGAGCGCGGCCTTGCCGCGAACACCGAGGGTGCGCTTCGGCGCAACCACCGCCGCTTCGGCGACAGCCGCAGCCTTCGGCGCTGCCGACACCTGCACTGGCGGCGGTGGCCAGGTCTCCGTGCCGTCTCTGACGACGGTGACGGAACGCTGCACGATGTCGTCGAAATCGAGCACGAGCTGCCCGTCTTTGCCGGGGGTCAGCAGCTTCAGCAGATTGACCAGGTTCGTTCCGTACAGCTGTGAGGCCTGCGTGGGAAGGCGTCCGGCGAGGTCGGTGTATCCGAGGATGATCACGCCGTTGTCCGTGACGAACCGCTCACCGGCACGGGTTCCCTCAACGTTGCCGCCCAGCGCGGCCGCCATGTCGACGATCACGCTGCCAGGCTTCATGGATGCCACATCTGCCGCGGTGATCAAGACCGGAGCCGCGCGCCCCGGGATCAGCGCCGTCGTGATGATGATGTCGACATCGGCCGCCTGCTCCGAGTACAGCTCGGCGGCGCGGCGGTCGTAGGCCTCGCTGGTCGCCTTGGCATACCCGTCGGAGGAAACCTCCTTCTGCTCATCAGGAACGATGACCTCGAGGTACTCACCACCGATCGAGCGCACCTGATCAGCGACTTCCGGGCGCGGATCGGTAGCGCGCACAATCGCGCCGAGACTGGATGCTGCGCCGATCGCCGCGAGCCCTGCAACGCCGGCGCCGGCGACGAGCACCTTCGCCGGGGGAACCTTGCCCGCCGCGGTCACCTGCCCGGTGAAGAATCGTCCGAACTCGTTCGCCGCCTCGATGACCGCGCGATAGCCGGAGATGTTCGACATGGAGCTGAGCACGTCCATCGACTGCGCGCGCGAGATGCGCGGGACGGCATCCAGCGCGAGCGCCGTGATGCCGCGGGTGGCGAGTGCCTCGCGCAGTTCGGGCCGCAGGTTCGGGCTGAGCTGCGCTATCAGCGTGGCCCGGTCCGCGATCCGCGTGATCTCAGCATCCGTCGGGGCGTTCACCTTGAGCAGGATCGGTGACGACCACGCTTCATCGGTGCCCACGACCTGGGCGCCGGCTTCCGCATAGGCGGTGTCCGGATAAGCGGATGCCGCGCCCGCACCCCGCTCGATCGCGATGTCATATCCGAGCGCGCGTAGCGACTTCACCGTCTGTGGGGTTGCGGCAACCCTCGTCTCGCCGCCCTGTTCCTGCACGATACCGATACGCGTCATCCACTGCTCCTGGTCTCTCGTCTACGACGTGACCAGAACAGCCCGTCGTAGGCACATGAGACGAGACTCTATCGACCGGCCGACTAAGCACAGGGGAAAATTTCACTCCTTCGCCTCGAAAGAACCATAGTTCTTGCCGCATCGCGAAGATCCACAACGCACAAACCGTCCGTCCCGAACTTCAGGAAGGACGGTTTGTGCGTTCTCGATCAGGCCATCCGCTCTCAGGCCGAGGTCAGCGCCAGCCCGGACCCGTCGGCCGAAACATCTACCTTCACGGTGTCGCCATCCCGGACCCGCCCGGACAGCAGCGCCGTCGCGAGCTTGTTCTGCACCTGATTGGTGATGAGGCGGCGCAGTGGGCGAGCGCCGTATACCGGGTCGTAGCCGCGCTCGGCGAGCCATGACCGGGCATCCGGAGTGACCGCGAGCGTGAGCCGACGCTCGCGCAACCGCGCCTGCAGGTGATCGATCGTCAGCTCGACAATCTGCGCGAGATCATCCTCGGTGAGCGCCTGGAAGATGACGATGTCGTCGAGACGGTTGACGAACTCCGGCTTGAACGACTGACGCACCAGCGCCTGCACACCCTCGCGCTTCTCCTCGAGCGAGAGCATCGGGTCGATGAGAAGAGGCGAGCCGAGGTTGGAGGTGAGAATCAGGATGACGTTCGAGAAGTCGACCGTCCGTCCCTGCCCATCGGTCAGGCGCCCATCATCCATCACCTGCAACAGCACGTCGAAGACCTCGGGATGCGCCTTTTCCACCTCATCGAGCAGTACGACGCTGTAGGGACGGCGCCGCACGGCCTCGGTCAGCTGACCGCCCTGTTCGTAGCCGACGTATCCGGGAGGAGCACCGACCAGCCGCGACACCGAATGCTTCTCCCCGTACTCCGACATGTCGATGCGAACCATGGCGTGCTCGTCGTCGAAGAGGAAGTCGGCCAGCGACTTGGCGAGTTCAGTCTTTCCCACACCGGTCGGTCCGAGGAACAGGAACGATCCGGTCGGGCGCCCGGGGTCGCTGATCCCCGCACGCGAGCGGCGGACGGCATCCGATACCGCGGCCACCGCCTCCTTCTGCCCGATGAGACGCTTGCCCAGTTCGCCCTCGAGGTGCAGCAGCTTCTCCGTCTCGCCCTGCAGCAGACGGCCGACCGGAATGCCGGTCCACGCGGCGATGACTCCGGCGATGTCTTCTTCGGTGACCTGGTCGTTCACCATCCGGCCTTCACCGTCGCTCTCGACCTCGGAGCGCTCGGCCTCGACGACCTCGCGTTCCAGTGCCGGGATCTCGGCGTACAGCAGGCGTGAGGCCTTCTCGAGATTGCCCTCGCGCTTGGCGCGCTCGGCGTCGCCGCGCGCAGCATCCAATTTCGTCTTGAGATCGCCGACGCGATTCAGAGATGCGCGCTCACGTTCCCAGCGCTCCTGCAGCTCGCTGAGTCGCGTCTGCTGACCGGCGAGATCTTCGCGGAGGGCCGCGAGCCGCTCTTTGGAAGCGTCATCCTTCTCTTTCTTCAGCGCGAGGTCTTCGAGCTTCAGCCGATCCACATAGCGACGCAGCTCGTCGATCTCGACAGGAGCCGAATCGATCTCCATGCGCAGCCGGGATGCCGCCTCGTCGATCAGGTCGATGGCCTTGTCCGGCAACTGCCGACTCGGAATATAGCGATTGGAAAGGGATGCTGCGGCAACCAGTGCGCTGTCCGAGATGGCGACCTTGTGGTGTGCCTCGTAGCGCTCCTTGAGTCCGCGGAGGATAGCGATGGTGTCTTCAACCGTCGGCTCGCCGACGTAGACCTGCTGGAAACGACGCTCGAGTGCAGCATCCTTCTCGATGAACTCGCGGTACTCGTTGAGCGTGGTCGCACCGATCAGACGCAGCTCGCCGCGGGCGAGCATGGGCTTGAGCATGTTGGATGCTGCGACCGAACCCTCACCGCCGCCCGCGCCCATCAGCGTGTGCAGTTCGTCGATGAACGTGATGACCTGTCCGTCGGATTCGGTGATCTCCTTGAGGACCTGCTTCAGCCGCTCTTCGAACTGGCCGCGGTACATGGCACCGGCGACGAGAGCGGAGATATCGAGAGTGATCAGCTCCTTGTCCTTGAGCGATTCGGCGACGTCTCCCGCCACGATGCGCTGCGCGAGCCCTTCGACGACGGCGGTCTTGCCGACGCCCGGCTCACCGATGAGAACCGGGTTGTTCTTCGTGCGTCGGGTGAGCACCTGACTCACGCGTCGGATCTCGCTGTCACGGCCGATCACCGGATCGAGCTTGCCCTGGCGGGCACGGTCGGTCAGGTTGATGCCGAACTGTTCGAGCGCGGACTGCTGGTCATCTTGTACGGGGTTGGTCATCTTTCCTCCTGGAGGTCTCCTTGCAAAGTTGAGTGGTGTTGACTCAACTTTACCTCACGCGCGGACGTTCTGCACGGCATTCCAGATTTCGCGGGCGACCTCACGCTTGGAACCGGCGACGGATGCCACGACCGCACCGCCGGTGCCGATGATCTCGACAGCGTTGTCCGCCCGCTCGAAGCCGTGCTCGGCATCGGCGAGGTTCACGGCGAGCAGATCGACGCCCTTGCGTTCCCGTTTGCGCCGAGCGCGCTCCCGCCGCGCATCCGGATCGGTCAGGGTCTCGGCGGCGAACGCCACGATCAACTGCTTCTCGGAAGCGGACTGCGCGAGCCCGGCGACGATGTCTTCGTTCTGCACCAGCTCGATCCGCTCCAGAGTCCCGCTCTCCTTGGTGAGCTTGTGCTCGGCCGCCTCGGTCGGTCGATAATCCGCGACCGCAGCGGCCATGATCACGACGTCGGCGGATGCCGCGGCATCCCGCATCGCGCCACCCAGTTCCGCGGCGGTCTGCACTGAGCGCACCCGGATGCGCGGATGCCCGGCGGCGGCCAGCACATCGGCTGCGATGTTCGCGGCGACCAACTCGACGTCGGCACCTCGGTCGGCGGCCTCCGCGGCGAGCGCGACACCCTGCCTGCCGCTTGATCGATTGCCGAGAAAGCGCACCGGATCGATCGGCTCGCGGGTTCCCCCGGCCGATACGACCACACGGACGCCTTCGAGATCCTGGGGCATGAGCAGCGCGAGGGCCGCGTCGACGATCTGCTCAGGTTCGAGCATCCGCCCCGGCCCGGAATCACCGCCGGTCAACTCACCGTCACCGGGGCCGAGCACGTGCACCCCGCGCTCACGCAGGGTGGCGATGTTCGCCTGCGTCGCCGGATGCTGCCACATCTCGGTGTGCATCGCCGGAGCAATCGCGACCGGAGCGGTGGTCGCGAGCAGCGTGGTGCCGAGCAGGTCGTCAGCGAGACCGGCGGTCATCTTCGCGATGGTGTTCGCGGTGGCAGGCGCCACGATCACCAGCTCTGCTGCCTGTCCGAGTGCGACGTGGCGTACCTGTGCCACATCGTCATGCACGCTGGTGGTGACGGTGTTGCGGCTGATCGCCTCCCACGTCGGCTGCCCGACGAAGCGCAGCGCATCCTCAGTCGGAATCACCGTGACGTCATGGCCGGCCTTGATCAGCAGCCGTACGAGGTGAACGCTCTTGTACGCGGCGATGCCGCCCGTGACTCCGACGACGATGTTCATGCCTTGATTCTGCCGGAGCAGTACTCGCCTGTCGTCGGTTTGCCCGAATCTGGCTCGCACGGAGGGGAGTGGCCCGCGCTGATGGGGCTGCCTGCGCCGATGGGACTGCCCCGCACTGATGGGGCTGCCCCCGCACTGATGTGAGGAGAACGCAGCGATGGGAGGAGATTCTCCGGCTGTAGTTCCTCCCAACAGTGCGTTCTCCGCCCAAGCGTGCGACGGCCCCCGCCGATGAGACGGCCTGCGCCCATAGGACCGCCCCGCACTGATGGGAGGAGAACGCAGCGATAGGCGGAGGATCTCGGGCCGCAGCTCCTCCCAACAGCGCGTTCTCCGCCCCAGCGCGCGACGGCCCGCGGCAACACGGACGCACTTAGACTGGCCGCGTGTGCACTGTCGTGATCGATGTCGCAGAGCCCGGAGGGTCGCGGCTGCTGGCGATCCGCGACGAGGACCCCGCGCGCGAGTGGGATTCGCTCGGCGCCTGGTGGCCGCAGCGGTACCCCGGCGTCATCGGCATTCGGGATCGCCGCGCCGGCGGCGCCTGGCTCGCCTACGACACAGAGCATCGCCGCCTCGCGGTGCTGCTCAACCGCGCCGACACGCTGGATCTGCCGGAGGATCAGGTACTCACCCGCGGCAGCCTTGCATTGGAATCCGTGGCCGGCCGGGCTCCAACAGCACCCTTGCCGATGCACGGCTTCAACCTGCTGGAAGTCACCCCGGATGCCGCCCGCGTGCTGTCCTGGGACGGCAAGACTCTGCGGGAGACTCCACTGCCGTCCGGGGTCCACATGATCGCCCACGACGACCTCGACGATCCGGAGACCCCGCGCATCGCCCGGTGGCTGCCCGAGTTCCGCGCCCACGCTGCCCGCACGGACGACTGGGTCGATGAGTGGATCGACCTGCTCGCCGCATCCGCTGCACTCGACCCCACGGACGACGCGGCGATCATCCGCGACAATCGCCCGCACGGATATCCAACGCAGTCACTGCTGTACTGCGTCGCCGACGTCAGTCATGAAGGCGTCGAAGCGCACGAGACATCGCTCCCTGAGCCGGGGCACTGGCACGTAAGCTCAACGCCATGAGCGATCAGCAACAGCCTCAGCTCCCGCCGTACGCCGGCCAGCATCCGCGACCCGGAGCCCCGCTACAGAAACCGGCTGCGGGCTACGCGCACTATGCCGTGACACATCCACAGCAGCAGCAAGCGCCCAGCACGGTCAACGCTCCGGGCCGGATCGGACTCATCTTCGGCCTTATCGGTCTCGCGATCGGCCTGCTCTCGACGATCTTCATCCAGGCGACCTTCGGCAGCCTCGGTTACGGGGTAGCCTCGCTCGTCTCGGCGTTTGGCTCACTGCTGGCCTTCATCACCGCAGCACTCGCACTCGTACTGGGCATCGTCGGGATGAAGCGCGTCGGAGTACCGCATGGTCAGTCGGGGATCGCCGTCGGCCTCGGCATCGCGGGCGTCGCCGGCGTTGCGATCGGGACACTCGCCTCGGCGATCATCCCGCTGTTCTACTGATTCGGCTCTACAGAACCAGCGCTATTGACCAGCAGACCGACCGAACTACGGAGCGGAACGCAGCACGCGCTCGTAGACCTCGATCATCGCGGCGGTGCGCGATGACTGGCGGAACGCCGCAGCGACCTCGGGGTCGGGCTTCGGGGCGGTTCCGGCTGCGATATCGGATGCTGCGCGCTGCAGCGTCGCTGCAAGCTCGGTGACGCTGGGGCCCGACACCTGCCACAGACCGCCCCGCAGCTCGCCCGCGATATCGGGGTCGCTGATGACCGTGGGCGTTCCGAGGGCTGCGGCTTCGAACGGGGTCATCCCCTGCGTCTCGAACCCGATGGACGTCTGCACGACAGCATCCGCCGCGGCGATTCGCGCGAGAGTCTCGGCATAGGACAGCCGCCCCGCAAAACGGACGCTGTCGTGCCCGCGAGCGATCTTTTCGGCGGCACGCAACTGCCCACCGCCGCCGATCACCTCGATGTCAGCATCCACCTGTGACTCGACGACCGCTTCCAGGAACGGAAGCAGGCGCTTTTCAGGGCTCATCCGTCCGAGCCAGACGAACCGCGGGCGGTGCGCGGCTGAATCGGCACTTCCGCCACGAATCAGCACTTCGGACGTGGTGTCTCGCGCAGCAAATGACGACCCATCGCCGAGCGGCCCATCACCGAGCGACCCATCACCGAGCACCTCAGCACCAAGCACCTCAGCACCAAGCACCTCAGCGAGCAGAGCATCATCGATGCCATTCCAGACGACGTCGACGCTCGGGAACACCCCGTGCTGCTCGAGCCGGCGCGCAAAATGCCCGGATGGCGCGGTCACTGCGGCCGATCCCTGTGCGATCCCTCGCAAAAACGCCCAGCCATCGCTGCCGCCGACGGCAGAACCGATTCCACGCATCGACCAGCGACGCCAGAGGTTCAGCACCGCGAGCACCTGGCGGTGCAGCGGGGTGACCGCGGCCATGCCGACATCGACGCGATTATGCATCGTGTGCACGACCGGGATGCCGTGGCGATGTGCGAAGCGGTGGCCGATGAACGCCCCCCAGAAGTCTGCTTGCACGTGTACAACGTCGACCGGAGGGCGCCGGGTGAAAGCACGGTCGATAAAGCGGTCGGTGCGCCGGCCCGGCCACGACATGGAGTATTCGCGGTCCAGCGTGATCGGCAGAGAGGGCAGATCGATCAGCGCGTCATCGCCGCCGAAGTAGCTGGCCGCGTGCATCTTCGGCGCGACCGCCGTGACGGTGTGCCCTGCGCGCTCGAGGTACTGCTTCTGCAACCTCATCGACACCTGCGCTCCGCCGAGAGATGCCAGGTGCTGATCCGCGAACAGCGCGATGTGCATCGCTTACTCCGGAAGCGGTTCGTCGCGGTAGAGCGCCTCGAAGGTGTCGAGGGTGCGGTTGATGTCGTGCACGAGCACACCGTCGAGTGATGCCTGCTGCATCCGCGCGTACTCCTCCGGTTCGGCGGTGAGCACATCGGTCAGACGCGCGGCAAGCTCGTCGGCGTTGCCCGGCTCGAACAGGTAGCCGTTGCCGCCGTTGTCGACCAGGTGCGGCAGCGCCACAGCATCCGCCGCGACGATCGGCAACGCCGACGCCATCGCCTCCATGGTTGCGATCGACTGCAATTCGGCGATGGATGCGATCACGAACAGGCTCGCCCGCGACAGGAGCGCGCGCAGCTGCTCATCGGTCGTGCGCCCATGGAAGATGACGCGGTCAGAGAGCCCGAGCTCAGCCGTAAGCCGCTCAAGGTTCTTGCGCTGGTCACCGCCGCCGACGATGTCGAATGTTGTTCCCAGTGCCGGGTCGAGCTTTGTCATCGCCTCGAGGATGACCTCGACCTGCTTCTCAGCCGTCAGTCGCCCGACGAAGATGATGCGATTCTTCTCGCGCGGGGCGATGACCGGGGTGTACTGAGTGCGATCGATTCCGCAGCTGACCGGGATGACGCCCTCGACCCCGACGGTTCGCTCCAGGAAGTCGGCCGCACGACGGGTCGGCGTGGTGATGGCGCGAGTGAGGTCGAAAGTGCGCTTGGCATCAGCCCAGGCGAACTTCAACACGATCTCGTCGATGAACTTCGGGAACGTGCTGTGATCGAGGATATTTTCGGCCATCACGTGATTGGTGGCGATGACGGGGATGCCACGCTCGGCGGCGACGCGTGCCAGACCGCGTCCGATGATGATGTGCGACTGGATGTGCACGATATCCGGCTGAACTGCGTCGAGCACCTTGCGGGCATAGTGCTTGGAGCGCCACGGCCACACAAACCGCAGCCAGTCGTGCGGGGCCCAGCGCACCGACGGCAGCCGGTGCAGGGTCATCGGCTCACCCTCGATGACCTCGGTAGCGGGGGCAGCGCGACGGTACTTCCGGTTCGGCGCGACAACGTGCACGTCATGACCGCGCTGCACGAGCCCGGCGGCCAGGCGTTCGGCAAAGCGGGCAGCACCGTTGATGTCGGGCGAGAAGGTATCGCCACCGATAAGGATCTTCAGCGGAGTGTCGGAGGAGGTCACGGATGGGAGCCTTACAGTGTGGGAGGCCCGGATCGGGGCGCAGGCAACTCTACCGGAGGGGCCCGCGCGCACTGATCAGGCCAGCCGTACTCCTGGCTGGCTGCCCTCCCGGCAGGCTGCCCTCCCGGCAGGCACCCAGCCGCTCCCGGCACTCCTGCAGTTGACCCCGGTACCGTGACAGGATGCGCCTGACAGCTTCCGCAGACCTGAGTCGTTGGATCCCCGTGACCGATCCGCTCGGCTTTCGTGGCCGTCGTCACCGCAAGGCGGCGTTGCGGATGCTGCTGGGCCAGGCTAACCAGGCGCTCGGTCGCGGCGAGAAGCAGGGCTCGCGCGTCGGCGCGTGGATGATGAGCCAGGCGGCCCCAATGATGATGCGCCGCTTCGACGGCCGCGTCCTCGCGTGGACGTGGAAGGCGGAGCCCGATCTCGTCGTCGCACTGGCCACGGTGCAGGAGCTCACCCCACAGGTGCGCATCGCCCGTGCGACCCGGCCGATCGAGTACGACGACACCGAGTCGTTTGCCACACCGCTGGGTGTCGGCGAGAAACTGGTCATCGCCACTCCGTCAGACCCGGCCAGTTCTCCTTTCGCGAGCTACAGCTGGGACACCGGCACACATCTCGTGACTCTGAACGCGATCTGCAGTGATCGCGAACGCTTCGGCGCCCTGATTCCCGCGCTCGACGATCTGGCCCGAAGCATCCGCATCGCTGACGATCTGGCCGGCGGCGAGACACCCGACGTGCTGCGGATCGATCCGGCCTGAGCTACCCCGGCAGGGCGCTTTGCATTCAGACCCCGTCCACGTGACATGAGCTAGATTGACGGGTGCGTTGCGCGACAGTTCGCGCAGGATCGCTGAGAGACGGAAAGCGGGGTGGTGACGCCATGAGCGGTGATAGTCGCCCTCACCATCCGGACCCCGCCTAGTCGCGTCGCCCCATACAACTCAGACTCCTCTTGCGGCGCCCGGCTTCGACCTGTCCATCCGAGCCGATGATCGATCGTTCGCGTATTCGTTCGCGCTCGTCGGCCTGCCCAGGAAGCACGCATATGAACACGGAGCGCATCCCCGTCCCCACCGTCGAGATCACCGACCTGATCGACACAATCGAACAGGCGCTTTCCCAACGCGATCTCGCCGCAGCATCCGCTGCCCTCACGCCGGCTTCCATCTATCAGCTGGTGCAGATCCTCGATCGGCTGAATCCGCGCCAGTGCGCCATTGTCTACCGGCTGCTGTCGAAGCAGCGGGCGCTCGAGGTCTTCGAGGCCCTGGAGCCCGAGCTGCAGGGCGAACTCGTGCACGGCCTGCAGGATGCCGAGGTCGCGACACTGTTCGCCGAGATGGACCCGGACGACCGCGTCTGGCTGCTGGAGGAGCTTCCGGCATCCGTCGCGCCCCGCCTGCTGCGTGGGCTGCCCGTCCGCGAGCGCGAGCTCACGGCTGCTGTCCTTGGCTATCCTCAGAACTCGATCGGCCGTCGGATGAGCCCCGAGTACGTCACGACGCACCCAGATCTGACCGTCGGCGAGACGATGACACGGCTGCGCGCGCGACTCGATGATGCCGAGACCATTTATACGCTCCCCGTCACCGACCACGCCCGACGGGTCATCGGCGTGGTGAGCCTGCGCGATCTGCTCGCGGCGAATGATGACGCGACGATCGACGCTCTAATGCGCGACGCTCGCACCACGCTGGCCGAAACGGACGCCGAGATCGCCGCCCGCGAGTGCACGGACCTCGGGCTGCTGGCGGTTCCCGTCGTGGACAGCGAGAACCGGTTGGTCGGCATCCTCACGATCGATGATGCCGTTCGCATTCTCAAGCGTGAAGAGAATGAGGATGCTGCGCGTCAGGGTGGCGTCGAGCCGCTCGGCCGTCCGTACCTGTCGACGCCGATCCGCAAGATCGTGCGCTCGCGCATCGTGTGGCTGTTCGTGCTCGCCATCGGGGCCACGCTCACCGTGCAGGTGCTGTCGGTGTTCGAGGCGACACTGGAGCAGATGACGGTGCTGGCGCTGTTCGTGCCACTGCTGATCGGCACCGGCGGCAACACCGGGAACCAAGCAGCGACCACCGTGACTCGCGCTCTCGCTCTGGGCGAGGTGCGACCGCGCGATCTACTGCGCGTGCTGACCCGTGAGCTGCGCGTCGGAGTATCGCTCGGAATTCTGCTGGGCTTGCTGGGATTCGCGATCACGGCGCTGGTCTACGACTGGCATATCGGCCTCGTGATCGGCTGCACATTGCTCGCCGTATGCACCGTGGCGGCGACGATCGGCGGGGTTATGCCCCTGGTCGCGCGGATGATCCGCGTCGACCCCGCGGTGTTCTCGAACCCGTTCATCACGACCTTCGTGGATGCCACGGGACTGGTGATCTACTTCGTCATCGCCCGTGCCATCCTGGGCATTTAAGTAGAATCGCCGGACGGCGTACGATCGCGTCGATGTGGAGGCTGGCGACAGTGAGGGCACGATTCACGTTCGGCGTGCTTCGTTTTGTCACAGCAGCCGTGTGCCTGATCGCGCTCGTGCACCGACTGTTCTGGGGGCTGAGCTCGCAGACCATCGCCGGTCGCAACTTCTTCGCCTACCTCACCGTTGAGTCGAACTGCGCACTGGTTGTGCTGCTCGTGGTCGGCGGCGTCCTGGCGTTCCGACGCGATGAGGATCCGCGCTGGTTCAGCATCGCGCTCTCGCTGGTACTGACCTGGACGATCACTGCGGGTCTTGCCTTCGCCCTGATCGTCTGGCAGGCAGGCCTCCGTGGCATCCGGGTGGACGTTCCCTGGTCAGATCAGGTACTTCATTTCTGGTTGCCCGCGTTTACCGCGATCGCGTGGACGCTGACTCCCGGCCACCGTTCCGTGCCGTGGTGGATCATTCCGGGCAGCCTGGCATTTCCCCTCGTCTGGGGTGGCGTGACGATGTGGCGCGGCCCCAGGATCGGCTGGTACCCGTACTACTTCCTGGACCTGCGCCAAGTCAGCGGCATCGACGAGTTCCTGATCACCAGTGGCATCGCATTGGCGATCTTCGCGCTCATCGCGATGATCCTGGCCGTGATCAGCAGAATCACTCCGGCGCGGCGGAAGGTGCAAAGAGCTCGAGCGATGTGAGCACCGCAAGGGCTGCGGCTTCATCTTCCAGCTCAGCGAATTTCTCGGCTGCCGTGCCGCCAAGGATTCCGACCAGCACGTTCTCCCCGGTAGCCGGGAGCAGGTTGATCCAGGTGCGCACGAGCTGGTCTGAGTCGACCGCGTGCCAGAGCGTCGCCTCGGTGTCCCAGAACGGCTCGTCGTAACGCAGCCACACGGTTTCAATGTGCCCCATGCCGAGGGCATTGATTGCGCCGCGATGCGGGAACGGCAGTGCCGGTGCGAACTCGATACCCTCGCGCTGCAGCACGCCCAGCGGCACGGTGATCACGACGCGATCGAACGAGGTGGATTCGCCGGTGCCGAGTCGCAGGCTGACGCCCGCATCGTCGTAGGCGATACGGGTCACCGGGGAGGCGAGTGTCAGCTGCGTCCCCTCCAACTGCTGTTTGACGTACTCTCCGAGGTCTCCGAGAATGCCGGTTCGTGCCCAGGCCGGAAGAGCCGGAGGGAACCAGCTGGACACCGTATCGGCATCCGCACCCGAGGTCGTGGTGAGGTATGCCAACAGCGCCGCGAGTTCCGGCTGATCAGGGTCGGCGCCGGTTTCTGCGAGCGCCTCGGTGAGCGAGACATCTGCTGGCAGCGACTGCGCGGCAGCGATCGCCGTCTCCAGTGCGGTGTTTCCGATGTGCTCGGTGTCCTGATCGGGCGAGCGCCAGAGCGAGGATGTCAGATCCACTGTTTCCAGATCCGCGAAGGTCGTGGCTGCGGCGTTGCCGATGGCATCGGCGCGGTCTTCGCCATCACCGTTGTCTGTGCCTGTGCCTGTGCCGTCTGCGGTGGCGGGCGGGGCGGGCAGGAGCCAGCCGCCGAGCTGGACCGGCAGCGGCCAGTCATCGTGGAGGTCTGAGTGCGCGCGTCCCCCGACACGGTCGCGTGCTTCGAAAACGGTGACCTCAATGTCAGCATCGGCGAGTTTCGCGGCGACGGCGGCACCGGCAAGTCCCGCACCGATTACCGCGATCCGCTCGCCCGGTGCCGCTGTCGCGCGGACGCGCATGGCGGCACTTTCACCGGAGTGGATCGCCCCCAGGAGCGTGCCGGGGTTCTGGGTGTCCGTCGCCTCGCCGGCAAAGAACAGCCGCCCGTCCACGGGCGCCGCCAATGTGTCACGCGTCGCCTGCTGCACGCCGATGCGGGTGAAGCTGGCGGCGCCGCGCGAGAACGGATCGGTTCCCCAGCGGCTGCGGATCAGCGCCGCGGGAGCGGGAACGCTCGTGGTCGGCAGCGGAATCGGCGAACGCGTCGGCGTCGGGGTGGGCGACGGTGTCGGGGTGCAGGATGCAAGCAGCACACTGAGGGCGCCGGCTCCGGCGCCAATCAGCAGCTCGCGACGCGTGACTCTCATCGGTCGCAAGACTACCTGCTCACGCGGCGCAGCCCGGGCGCAGCATCCACGAAAAACAGTTTCCCGCATGAGACAGGCCGTACTACGCCCTGTCTCATGCGGGAAAGCAATTCTCGCGCGGGAGTCCTCCCAGCAGCCGGTCAGATCTTGACGTCGCCGATCAGGTTGACCTTGATGCCCATGCCGTCGAACATCGCTGCCTTCGCGATCAGGGCGCGGTCAGCGGTCTCAGCATCCGGTGCGTAGACGAGCTGCGCGTGGTTTGCCTTGTGGCGGGCCATGAACTGGTCGCGCGAGACGCCGTGCAGCACGACGTGTGCGAGCGGCCATTCCTCGTTCGTCGCGGCCTTGCGGCGCTGAGTCTCCTCTTCCGGCAATTCGACGACGGATGCACGGAAGATGTCCGCCTGCAGAATGCCGTCAGCGATGAACACGCGCGACAGCACGATCTCGCCGGGCTTGGAGACGCCGTTGAGCGTGGCGCCGCCGGCGGGGAAAAAGACGTGGCCCTGGCGCCAGCCCTCGGCCTTCTCCCAGCCGCCGAGGTGCGATGCCGGCACGGAACCGGAGATCTCGTAGGCCCAGACGAACTGGCCGTTGTAGTCCTCGCCCCAGCGCACGTCGTGCAGCGTGTTGTCGGGCACGAGGCCCATCGCGCGCCAGACACGGTCGGTGACCAGAGCGTCGACGGCGACGCCCTCGTCCGCCTCGTTGAAGTGCGGGAAGGCGCGACCCTCGTGCAGCACACGCTTGCCATCACGCGAGGTGACCGGCGGGCGCTCGGTCGAGTTCAGGATGCCCTCGGCAAGGTCGGATGCCGGAACGAGGTCCTTCAACCCCTGCTGGTACTGGATGCCGACAGCATCCAATCCGAAGTCATCGGAGATACGCAGAGCAGCGATGTACATCTTCATCTGCCACTGCACCTGCTCGCGGGTGAGCTCGGTGGCGCCATCCTCACCGAAGTGGAACGTCATCCCCCGTTCGACGAGCCAGTCGAAGGCGGCATCCGCCTCTTCCTCAGCGACGTTGAGCATCTCGGCGTACAGGGCCGACTGCGACAGGCGCTCCTTGTAGATGCCGGTGTGGTTGAGCATCTCGTCATCGAAGATGGCGTTGTACATGCCCATGCAGCCCTCGTCGAAGACGCCGATGATGGCCTTCTCGTCGCGCAACTGCGCGGCAAGCGCCTGGCCGAGCTCCTTCTCCGGGCTGTCCGGCAGCGCGGGAAGAGCGCGGACGTGCGAGTAGTCGTGCGTGATCGTTCCGGTCTCGGTCCACTCCTTGAGGGTGGCCGTGAACCAGTCGTCGGTGAAGTCGACTGACCAGGTCGACGAGTACGGCTTGTCCATCTTCGTCAGGCCCGCGTTCAGGCCGAGCAGGCCGACGAGTCCGGGCCAGTCGCCGGCAAAGTTCGCGACGGTGAGGATCGGGCCCTCGTGAGTGCGGAGGCCTGCGAGCACGTGGTGCGAGTACTGCCAGTTGGCGATGGCGACGATCAGCGGGGCATCCGCCGGGATGTTCTTAAAGACCTCAAGGCCCATGCGCTGGCTGGAGATAAAACCGTGGCCGGTGGCGGGGTCGACGTCGAAGGCGCGGATGACGTTCCAGCCGAGCTCGTTGAAGACGCCGGTGACGCCGGCTTCGAGCGCAACCTGGGTCGGCCATCCGCCGACGTTGGCGGCCTCGCGCAGATCGCCAGAGGTGATCAGGTACGCGGTCTTCGGGGCGGATGCCGGACGCGTAGCCGGTGCGGGAAGGGTGTAGCTCATGCTGCTCTCCATTGGTGGTGGCGGTTCAGGCGTCGCGTTGGTCGACGGCCAGTTCGTGGATGACGTCCTTCGAGCCCTCGTACAGCCGCACGTAGCGGTCGAACAGGGTGTCGTAGAAGTCGCGAAGGTCGGGATTCGGTGTGATTTTCTGCGTGACCGGGTTCCAGTCGGTGATGACCGGTTTGTCCGCGTGGTTTTCGCCGGCGATGGCGGATGCTGCCAGGAACGCCGCCCCGTAGCTTGCGCCGATCGTGGTGGCGGGGACCTCTTGCACCAGGCCGGTGACATCGGAGACGACCTGCAGCCAGAGTTGGCCCTGCGTTCCACCGCCGACGGCGACGATTCGGCGGATATCCGCACCGGCCGCGCGCATGGTCTCGACGTTGTGGCGAACTCCCAGGGCTGTCGCCTCGAGAGCTGCGCGGTACAGGTCGCCACGGTTGTGCTGCAGGGTGAGGCCCGCGATGATGCCGCGGGCATCCGGATCTTGAATCGGCGTGCGCTCACCGGCAAAGTACGGCAGCATGAGCAGGCCGTTGGCGCCGGGACCGGATGCCTCCGCCTCGGCGAGCAGCTCCGGGTAGTCGGAACCCGTGAGGTCCTTCAGCCAGGCGGTCAGGGCGCCCGACGTCGACATTCCGCCGGCGAGGTTGCGCGTGCCGGGGAAGGCTCCGGCGGTCGTCCACATCGAGGGGGTACGCAGCGTCTGCTCGCCGGTCGCCACGAGGAACATCGTGGTGCCGTACATCAGCATGAGGTCGCCGACCCCGTGTGCGCCGACGCTGACCGCTTCTGTCCACGCGTCGATGGTGCCGGTGATGACGGGAGTGCCGGCCGGGATGCCGGTTGCTTCAGCCGCTTCGCTGGTGACAGTGCCGGCGATCTCACCCGCCCAGGTGAGCCGAGGCGGCTCGATCGTGCTGGCATACTGCTGCCACCACGGCTCGTACCAGGTCTCGTTCTCGATGTCGTAGAGCGGTGAGGTCTGGCTCGCGGACTGGTGATCGAGCACATAGGCGCCGGTGAGTTTTCGAGCGAGGAACGATGCCGGCATGAACAGGCGAGCCGCCCTGGCGAAGGCATCCGGTTCCTCGTCGGCGACCCAGGCGATCTTCGCTCCGCCCGCCTGGGAGGTGAGCGTCGAGCCGCCGATGCGGGTGATCTCGTCGATGCCAAGTTCCTCGGTCATGCGCGTGATCTGGGCGCCGGAGCGCGTGTCGACGCCGTACAGGATCGCGGGGCGCACCGGCTCATCGGCCTCATCGGTGAGCAGCACGCAGGGTCCCATGCCGCTGACTCCGACCGCGGTGATCTCGACGGCTTCCGGGCCCTGGGCCTGCTGAAGGGTCGTGATCAGTTCACCGGCGATGTCGACGAACTCGTCCCACCAGATGCGCGCGTCCATCTCCACCCAACCGGTGTGTGGACGACTCACATCGTGTGCGCGGGTGACCGTTGCAAGGATCGCGCCGTCTTCGGCTGCGAGCACGCCCTTGGTGCTGGACGTGCCGACGTCGACGCCGAGCGTGCAGCGCATGTGTCCTCCTTGATCGCGGTGCTTGATCGCGTGTGCGATCGCGTGCTTGATCGCGCGTTTGATCGCGTGTGCTTGATCGCGCGTGTGGCGAGTCTACCTGAAATCGATTTCAGCTCGCAATGGTATCGCTGCCCCTCGCTCCGGTCGCATTTGGGATGCGGGTGCCGGGTGCGGTGTGCGATGCGGTGTGTGGTGCGCGGTGCCGGCGCGAGGGGCTAGCGCGTCGCGCTGGCGGCCTGGAGTTCATTGCGCAGCACAACGGTGCGCGCGGGCTGCGTGTCACCGGAGATCCGCTCCAGCAGCATCCGAGCGGCGGTCACGCCCATGTGCCGTGCGGGGAGGCGCACCACCGTGACCGCGGTTGGCGAGAGCGTGGTGAACGGCAGCGATCCGATGACAGCGACGCCGACTTTCGGCGGTGTGAGCCCGTGCTCGGTGAGCACCTGAATCGCGCCGACTCCGATGAGGTTGTTGCCCGCGACGACGGCATCGGGCGGTTCGGGAAGCGCGAGCAGTTCTTCCATCGCAGCCCGTCCACCATCGACGCGGAAGGTTGCGAACCGCATGAGGTCATCGTCAGCCCGGCGCCCCGCCTTGGTCCGGGCATCGCGCCATCCGTCGGCGCGCTCTGCGGCGGTATCGATCTCTTGCGGGCCGCCGATGTAGGCGATGCGTTCGTAACCCGCATCGATGAGGTCCTGCGTGGCGCTTGCTCCTGCTGCCCGGTTGGCCATCACGACGCTGTCGATCTCGTACCCGGTGTCGCGGTCGACGGCGACAACAGGTCGCCCGGTGGCCAAAATCGTGTCGAGGCTTGATTCATCGGATGCTGTCGCGATGATCACTCCCGACATGTGTTCTGCGATCGCGATGCCGAGGTAGGTCGCTTCCTTCTCGAGCACCGAGTCGGAGTTGCAGAGCACGACGGAGTAGCCCGCCTCGGAGGCGACATCTTCGACTCCGCGCGCCATCTCGGTGAAGTACGGGTTCTCGATGTCCGGAATGACCAAGCCGATCACTTCGGAGCTCTGTCGGCGCAGGGAACGCGCTGTGCGATTCGGCGTGAACTTCAGCTGCTTCGCGGCGGCACGCACCGCCTCGACCTTCTGGGCCGAGACGCTCGTGCCGTTGAACACGCGCGACACCGTCGCCGGCGAGACCTGCGCGAGCTTCGCGACGTCGTAGATCGTGGACACGAGCACCTCCCAAGGTGTTCCATCACTCTTCGTGTGTGAACAGTATCGCCTGGCAACGCGCGCTGAGCGTCATTCTTGAAACCGATTGCTGCCCCGTCATTCTGCACCCTCTGAGGCCGACGCGCCCTACGATCAAGGTATGACCGACTCCGCGCTCGTCCTGGTCGCCAATGCGGGCGACAACTCCATCAGCACCTTCCAGCTCGCTGACGAACGACTCGAACGCCTGGCCGTCACCGAGGGGATCATCGGATGCTCGACCTTCGCGGTCGACGCTGCCCGCGACCTCGTCTATGCCGGGGTAAAAGGTGAACCCGCTGGCATCCTGACGCTGTCCCTCGACCG
Source organism: Microbacterium wangyouchuni (assembly GCF_051546305.1). Classification (NCBI taxonomy): domain Bacteria; kingdom Bacillati; phylum Actinomycetota; class Actinomycetes; order Micrococcales; family Microbacteriaceae; genus Microbacterium; species Microbacterium wangyouchuni. The sequence continues at coordinate 231,322 of NZ_JBPTMA010000003.1, read as the reverse complement.
TGCGAGCGGACAGCTCACACCGCAGTCGCGGCTCGACCTCCCCAACGGAGGCATGAACTACCTTGCGCTCACGCGCAACGGCACCGGCCTGCTCGGCGCGTCTTACGGCGGTGGCTACGGCATCAGCTGCTCGATCGCGGACGGCGCCGTGGGCGATCCGGTATCGAAGGTGGAGTTCCCGAATCTGCATTCGGTGCTGCCGAGCGCAGACGGCCGCTTCGCGTACTTCGTGTCGCTGGGCGCCGACGTCGTCGCGCAGTACGCGGTGGCCGACGATGCCCGGCTTGTGCCTCTCACGCCGGAGACGGTGGCGGCTCCGGACGGCAGCGGACCGCGGCATCTCGTGCTGAACGACGCGCAAGATGCCGTGTACGTGCTCACCGAGTTCTCCGGCGAGGTACTCCACTTCACGCGTGACGTGCAGAGTGGCCAGCTCGAGCTTCACGGCGCGAGCACCGCCTACGACACGACGAAGAACCTCGGGCACAGCGTGTTCGGCGCCGACCCGGTGGCGAACCACTACATCTGGGGTGCCGACATCCACTTTGCCGGAGACAGCCACCTGTGGGCGACGGAGCGCACGGAAAGCACGCTGGGCGCGGTGACGGTGTCCGACGACGGATCCGTTTCAGCTCCGGAGCGCTTCACTGTGACCGAGCCCCAGCCGCGCGGATTCGCCGTCAGCCCCGATGGCAGGTATCTCGTGGCCACCGGCGAGCAATCCACCACCGTCTCGCTCTACGCCGTCCACGGCGACGACCTCGAACTTCTCCAGCAGGCTGAGACCGGCCGCGGTGCGAACTGGGTCCGGTTCGTCTGATTCCAGAACGCACAAACCGTCCATCCCGTGGCTCGGGAAGGACGGTTTGCGTGTTCTCGACGTGATGCGTCATTCCGAAAACTCGAACATAAATGGGCCGCCTTCCCAAGGAAGACGGCCCATTCGTAGAGCGCTACTTACGCTCGATCAACGCCGCCCATTCACATTGACCCAAGCGGAGTAGTCGGACTCCTCCCCTGCGCCGTACTGGTTGACTGCTGTCACCGTGATGCGGTAACGCCCCGGGTGCAGTTCAGTGAGTGTGGCGCGGGTGTCGTCGGCGTCAGCTTCGACCGTCGCGGTTCGTCCCGACGTGGCCTCAGCGGTAATGACATAGCCCGTGATAGCAGCATCCCCCTGCTGGGCCGGAGGCGTCCAGATCGCCGAGAGCGAGCGATTCTGACCGATGGCACGCAGGGTCGTGATCTCGCCGGGGACGTCGCGCAGCGAAATCTCGGAAACCGGAACGCGTGTGAGCTGCGCGTCCTCCTTGTTCGTGCCGTACGACATGTACAGGTGGTCATCCCAGACGATGCTCTTCGGATAGCTGTAGCTCGGCTTCCGATTGACGACTCCCTGATATCGACGCGGCTGCAGGTCATCAGCATCCCGAAGCGTATACCCAGTGTCGAACGTCTCGCCATCCGCGCTCAGCAGGATCGAAAGCGGAATGCGCTGATTGTTTCCAGTGGGGTTTCCGACGAGGTAGGAGGTCCCGTCCGGCAGGTTTCCTGCACTCTGCTTGGTGCGGCTGTCTGGGATGTTCGTCAGCACGGACTCGCTCCAGGTCTCACCCTCGTCCTCACTAATTGCAGCGAGCTTGTAGAAGGTGTTGCCCTGGTCCCGGAAGACCATGACAACTGAGCCATCCGGCTGCTGGAACCAGCTCGGCTCGAGCTCGCGAGACATGTCATCGGTGTTCGGCTGATTCTCGAACTCACCCTGGGTCCAGCCGGTGACCCCCAGCGGGTCATCCGTGTAGAACGGCTTGACGTGCAGCCCGGGCTGCACGTGGAACGCGGTGAGAATTCGTCCGCCTGGCAGCGCCTTGACGTCCTGCTCGATGATTCCGTTGATTGGCTGTCCGTCAGCTCCGGTCACCCGCTGGGGCTCTGTCCAGTTCACTCCGTCAGTGCTGGAGATGTACTCGGCATAGCCGCCGCGCGGGCTCGTCGATGCCGGCCAGACGTTGAGATAGGCGATCAGCGTCTCACCATCCGTCCACCACCCGCCGTTCGAGGTGTATCCGTCTTCACGGGGCTGAGTCATATGCACCGGCGCGCTCCAGTCGTCGCCGTCAGAGCTGACGCTGTACGTAACGACCGTGTCCGGAGTGTCCTCGTCCCACTCAGACGTCTGCCACTGAGCGTAGAGCTTGCCCTTGAATGGCATCAGCACGACGCCGTGGTTGAACTTCAGGTCATCATCACCGGGCGCGAAGATCGTGATGGTTTCCGCACCTTCAGACTGCGGTAGGCCCAGCGTGTTCGTGTCGGCGAGGTCGATGAGACCGTCCGCTACCCGAATGGGTGCGTCATCGACGTTGGCGTAGGCCGGAGCAGATGTCAGTCCGGCGATCAGTCCGACGACGCCGAGCACCGCAGCTGCAGTCAGCCGCCGCTTCCTCGACGGGGTGGGTGAGGGCAACATTGCAATCTCCATTTCCTGGGCTCCCAGTGTTTGGGCGCCACGATTTTCAGTGGTGCGACTGGACCGCGCGCTCAAGACGCGCCAGCGTCGCGGCATCGGGCTCAGGAATCGGCATCCGCCGACCGCCGACCGGATGCCCCGCGAACCGGTGGACCGCCCGCATACGCGCGGGCGATCCCTGTACCGATTCGACGACTTCATCGATATCGACCTGCAACTGCGCCACACGTTCTTCATCCCCGGCGATGAGCGCTTCCCGCATCGCCACGAAGGGACGTGCGAACGCAGATGCAACGCCGGAGATCACTCCATCAGCCCCTGCCAAACCTGCACGGGCGAAGTCACCGTCCGATCCGGTGTAGATCCGGAATCCTTCGGGGAGCCGCTTCCGGAACGACGAGATGAGCTCGAGAGATTCTCCGCTCACCTTCACCCCGACCACACCCGACAGCCCCGCAAGTCGGACGATGAGCTCCTCATCGACCGGGATACCAGTGCGCGCTTCGAACATGTAGATGTAAACATCGAGTCCCGCGGCTTCGGCGACGACCTCGCTGAAGAAGTCGAAGACATCCTCGGGCGGCGCCGGAAGATAGTACGGCGTGAGGACCGCGATCTCGGTCGCACCGGCCTCGCGCGCTCCCAGGATGAGCTGCGAGACCTCGAAACGGCTGGCCGCCCCGACGTGCACGATGACTCGCATGCCCTGGAGCACCTCGACGGAGAGCCGAGCGATGAGGTTGCGCTCCTCGATCGAAAGTGCCGGGAACTCGCCGGTGGTTCCGAGGACGAGAGCCCCCTGAACTGTGGAATCGGCAACGTACTCGAGGATCGTCCGGCTGCCTGCCAGGTCGAGGGCACCGTGCTCGTCGAAGGCGAGCGGAATGGCGGTGATGATGTCGTGCGTAGGCATGCGTGTGCTGTCTTTCAGAAGTGATGACGGTGGGCACTTCGGGGCGGAGGCGATCGCATCCGCCCCGAAGCCAGATGGATTAGCCGGCGAAGGCCTCATCCATCGAACGCAGAACATCGTCCGAACCGGCCTGGCCGGAGAACAGCTGCTGCGAGCCGATGAACAGAGCAGACTGCGCCTTGGCATTCGGCCAGCCCTGATCGGGCATCGGCGCCGTGCGACCGGCGGCGATGACGTCAGCTGCGGTCTGCATGACGTCGTCGAGCTCGACCTCTGTGGTGACCAGCGCGGGGATTCCAGGAGCAGCGTCGAACCAGATGCTCGTTGCCTCGGGCGTTGCGAGCCAGTCGACGAAGTCGAGTCCATTCACCTTGTTCTTCGCACCCTCGTTCACGGCGAAGCTCACACCGATTCCGCGGGCGATCGAAGGCTCACCGGAGTCGTCACCGGGCAGCGGGAAGAAGCCGAACTCGGTGCCCTCCGCAGCTGTCGAGGCGATCTGCGGGTACGAAGCCAGCACCTGGACGACGCCGACGGCTTCGCCCGAGTTGACCAGCTCGTACGACGCTGTGACGTCGGTGCCCAGCGGGTCCGCGTTGAAGCATCCGGCTTCGTCCATCTCGAGATACTTGTCGAACGCATCGCCCCAGCCCGATCCCGCGAACGTCGCCGAGCCGTCGGTGAGCTGCTCGTCAAAGTCGGGATCATCCGCGTACACGGTGGCCGCGACGAGCGCGTAGGGCACCAGCTGAGTAACCCAGTCGGTCTGGATGCCGAGTGCGAAAGCGACCTTGCCGGCGGATGCCACGTCGCCGCAGTAGCTGAGCAGCTCGCTGTAGGTCGTCGGAATCTCCAGCCCCAGCTCGTCGAGAGTGGCCTTGTTGTAGATCGTGCCGACCGCGTCGAGCTTGGAGGGCAGCCCGTACGTCTTGCCGTCGATTTGCAACGTTTCAGCCGTGCCAGGGTCAACGTCACTCACCCAGTCCCGGTCCGAGAGATCCGCGAGGTAGCCGGCCCCCTGGAGCACGTCGATCGCACCCGGATTGCCGCCGCCGGCCCAAACGGTGAAGACATCGGGTGCTGTCCCGCTGCTGAGCTGAGTGCGGATGGTGGTCTGGAACTGAGAGGTGTCGGCGACAGTCAGGTTGATGTCGAGGCCGGTCTTCTCCTTGTATGCCTCAACAACCGCTTCCATCGGACCCTGGTTGTTCGAGGTCGTAGCGATGGTGAGTGCGTCGGTCGGCTCGGTGGGCGATGTCGGCTCCGACGCCGAGCATGCTGACAGGCTCAAGCCCGCGACAGCGACACCGGTTGCGACGGCTATGTAACGCAATTTCATGGTGAGTAAACTCCAATGCAGGAAGGGGGCGGGAGCCCCCGATACAGGTGGTAAAGGGTTGTCAGAGGGTGCGCCCGGCCGGGAAACGGAATTCATAGGCTCCGGATTCCAGCCGAAGATGGGTGCCCCGCTGATCTCGATCCATCAGGGTGACGCCGTGCGAGTGCGTCGCGTTCTCGCCTCCTTCCGTGATTTCGGATGCTGTTGGCACGACCGCCGTGGCACCAGGGCCCGGCGGGACAACGACCGACCAACGGATCTGGTCATCCTCACGCCGCCAGGTGCTCACTACCCGACCGCGCGGAGTCTCAAGCGAGCCTTCCGCGTGGTCGAGGAAGGGATCGAATCGAGGTGCGAGCTCGATCTCCCGGTACCCGGCGGATGCAGATTCCTGCCCGATGCCGAGAATGCCGGAGAGGAACCACTCTCCGACCGATCCCAACGAATAGTGGTTGAAGCTGTTCATTCGCGCGGATTGGAATCCGTGCTCGGGCGTCCAGCCGTCCCAGCGTTCCCAGATCGTAGTGGCACCGTTCTTCACGGAGTACAGCCACGACGGGTACTGATCATTGTGCAGCAGCCGGAAGGCGAGATCTTCGCGACCGATCTGAGCGAGAACTGGGCACAGCAGGCCGACGGTGACAAACCCTGTCGTCAGCGAGACCTCGCGCCGTTCGACGGTTTCGACGAGTTTCACAGCGATACGATCGCGTTCGACGTCTCCGGCGAACAGGCCGAAGGCAAGCGTCAGCAGTTGTCCGCCCTGCGTGTCACCGGCGACCGTGCCGTCGGCTGCGATGAAGTTCGATCGGTAAACGTCGACAATGCGCGCGTGCAATTCCTCGATCTCGGCCGCTTCCACGTCACGGCCCAGCACGCGTAGCGACCGCGCTGCGAGATTCGCACTGTGCGCGAAGTAGGCCGTTGAGAGGACATCCTTGCGTGTCTCTTCGCCGATCTGCAGCCAGTCCCCGTAGTCATTGCCGACCTGGGCGCGCCAGATCAAGTCGGGGTTGTGTCGTTCGATGTGGCGAACCCAAGCGATCATCGAATCCGCCGCCTCGGCCAGCACGGCGTCCTCGCCGGTTGCACGATAGACGCTCCAGGGGATCGTCACGCCGCCGTCACCCCACGCGGGGGCGCCTTCACGGAGGTGGATGAGATGCGGGGCGATATCGGGGAAGGCACCGTCGGCACTCTGCGCGCTGCGCACATCGCGCATCCAACGACGCAGCAGCGGGCCGAGATCTGCGAGCGCGAGGGCGGTCGGAGCGAAGACCTGGGCGTCCGCGAGCCACCCTAGCCGCTCGTCGCGTTGCGGGCAGTCGGTCGGGATGGAGACGAAGTTGCCCCGAAGCCCCCATTCGATGTTCTGGAAGAGCCGATCCAGCGATGAATCTGACGAGGCAAACTCGCCGAGCATGTCGACGTCGTTGTGCAGAACAATCGCTTCGATATCGGATGCGAGCAGTTCTCCCGCTATCCCCTGAATCTCAGCAAAGCGAAAACCGTGCAGTGTGAACCGCGGTTCGAAAACCTGCTCGGCGTCACCGTTGGTCCAGAAGACATCGACGGGTTCTGCTGTGCGCAGGTTGGCGGTGTACAGCTCACCGTGATCGAGGACCTCGGCATGGTTCAGCTGGATGCGACGATCCGCCGGCTGGTCGCGGAGGGTGAGCCGTACCCGTCCGACGAGATTCTGGCCGAAGTCCACGATGAAGCGGCCGGGTTCGCGCTGATCCACCGCGAGGGCAGGTAAGCGCACAGTCGTCCGCACGCCGGGGTCCACCTCAGGGGTGAGCAGTTCGACAGACCGATCGGTGATCACGGCATCCGACCAATCGGTGATGTCGTGCTCGGGAAGGTGCCAGTCGGGCTCGGCGCGACGCGAGTCCTCGTACTGCCCCATGAGCATGTCGGCGTAGAGGATGTCTGACGCGTCTTCCTTCCACCCCTCGCCTGTGGCGAGAATCTCTCGTCCGCCGTCGCCGGTGTCCAGCATGAGCTGCGCCAGCAACGCGGGCTGCTTGCCGTAGTGCTGCGCCTGATGGCGACGATCGGTACCGATGAAGCCCACGTACCATCCGTCGCCGAGCAACGCGGCAATGCTGTTACGACCGGCGCGCAGGTGTTTGGTGACGTCCCACGACTGGTAGGTGATGCGATCGCGGTACTCGGTCCACCCGGGTGCGAGTTCATCCGTTCCGACTTTGCTGCCGTTGATGTACAAACGGTATGCACCCTGCGCTGAGACATGGACTTTGGCCGCTGTCGGCACCTCATCCAGGTCGAAGTGGCGCACGAAACGGCGTACCGGTTGCAACTTGTTGACGGTGAAGCTGATGTCGGTGTCCTGCGGCGGCAGAGCGGTGTGCCGGAAGACCGGGTTGCGGCCGATCCATGCCGCAGTCCACTCGTCGCGGTGCACGATGCCGGTCGCGAACGTCGCGCTGCTGCGCATGCTGACGCCGTGTTCATCCTCAACTTCGAGCGTCCATACGTAGTCGGCCGAGGTTGCCAGCGGTGCACCGGCGTAGCGTGCGCCCACCGTCACATCGGTCTCGACCCGGCCTGAATCCCAGACGGTGGCCGCCACGCCTGTCGGAAGGCGAAGCGCGACGACGATGCGGAATGCCGACTGTCGGGCGCCTCGGCGATCAGCGCGCAGTCGCCAGGAGAACGCGGGCGCTGAGATGAGGCCCTGCGGCTCGTGTTGACCGTCGGCGCGCAGCGCGTAAGCTTCGAGACTCATCCCTTCAGCCCTCCAGCGAAGCCCTTGATGATCTGCTTCTGCATCAGGAAGTACACCAGGAGCACCGGCGCCACGCTGATGACCAGACCGGCGAAGACCACTGGCCAGTTGGAGACGAATTGACCAACGAACGCGTACAGCGCGACGGTGACGGTCTGCTGCGGCGTGCCACTGAGGTAGAGCAGCGGCACCAGGAAGTCGTTCCAGACGGTGATCGCATTGAGGATGATGACGGTGCCGGTGATCGGCCGCAGCAGGGGGAACACGATACTCAGGAAGGTGCGGAACGTGCCCGCGCCGTCCAGCGCTGCCGCCTCTTCGTAGTCGCGCTCGAGTGTGCGCAGGAAACCCGTGTACAGGAATACCGAGAACGGCACCTGACTGCCGGTGTAGAACAGGATCAATGAGCCGAGCGAGCCGAGCAGGCCGAGGTCTCGCATCGTCTGGTAAAGCGGGATGAGCGCGACCTGAAAGGGGATCATCATGCCGACGAGTACGACCCAGAACAGTGTGGTCGAAAGCTTCGACATCACCCGCGCGAGAGGATAGGCGGCCATCGAAGAGATGGCGACGATCAGCACGACGCTGGTGATGGTGACTATCGCACTGTTCAGCAGCGCCTGCGCGAGACCCGCCTGGTTCCACGCTTCGATGAAGTTCGCGAATGTCGGTTGCGCGGACGGCACGAGCGGCGATGTCGCCTCATTCGCCGGCCGCAACGCCATGTTGACGAGAATGTACACCGGGAAGATGAAGACGACCGCAGCGATGAGCATCACGATCTCGCGGGCGAACGTGCCCTTCGTGTAACGGAACATCAGTTTACCTTCCGCGCCATGCGCTGCTGCCCGACAGAGAAGAACACCACGATGACCGCGAGCACGAGCGCCAGTGCGATGCCGTAGCCGAATTCGTTGAACTGGAAGGCGGATTTGTACAGCAAGGTCGACATCGTCTCCGTCGAGCCACCAGGGCCTCCGGCGGTGAGCACGAAGACCTCGGTGAACATCTTCAGCCCCCCGATGATCGTGAGCATGATGTTGATCGCCGTAGCGGGTGCGAGCAGGGGCCACGTGACCGACCAGAACCGACGCCAGGATCCGGCGCCGTCGACCGCTGCGGCTTCGTTGATCTCCTGAGGGATCGACTGCAGCCCCGCAATGTAGATGACCATCGAGTATCCGGCGTGCTGCCAAACGATCATCATCACGACGGATGCTGCCGCCCAGAAAGGGTCACCCAGCCAGCTGGGCGCCAGGTCCCCGAGGCCGACGGCACCCAGCACCGTGTTGACCGCACCGTTCGGTGTGAGCAGGAACTTCCACAGGTAGGCGACGACGACGGGCGTGATCACGACCGGAGCAAAGAAAAGCACACGCAGGAAGTTCTGCGACTTCAGGCCGCTGTTCACGCCCAGTGCGAGGAGAAGCCCGATGCCGTTTTGAAGAACCGTCACGGCGATCGCGAAGATCAGCGTCATCTTCAGCGCTTCGAGTGAGCTCTGCGTCGTGAAGATGCGGACGAAGTTGTCAAACCCGATGAAGTCGTAGTTCTGGGACAGCCCATCCCAGTCTGTGAATGCGAGAACCGCACCGCGCACCGAGGGCACGAGGACGGCAAAGGCGTAGAAGATCAGTGCAGGGATGGCCAGTACGAGCAGTGTGCGCGACTGCGCCACCCCGACGAAGCGCCGACGCGCTGCCGGCACCTCAGCGGCCGGCTTCTGCTCGATCACGTCTGCAGATCGCTCGATATCGACAGTCGTCATGACACCTTCATCTCGTCCAGTGGGATCAGCGCTTCGACGGCGCTCGCCATGCGTGCACGTGCGCCGTCAAGGTGCTCACGCAGCTCGGTTTGGATCTTCACGACATCGCCCTCTTCGATGAGGTCGATGAGTCGGCCATGATCATGTGCGGAAGGATGCAGGTCAACATCCTCTTCGACGGTGAGCTGCATCAGGCTGGCGAAGACGGGCTCGTATGCCTCCCAGACGTCGACGAGCCGGCGGTTGCCGCTCATTTCATAGAGCAGGGCGTGGAAGCGCATGTCCGCGTCGGCGAAGTCGGCCGCGGCAGAGCGTCCGGCACAGGCGACCATCTCATCCACGATCGCGCGCCCGGTCCGCAGATGCGCTTCGGACGAGCGCGACACCGCGCGGGTCACTGCGCTCACTTCGATCGACTCGCGCAGCTCGTAGAGGTCGTTGATGTCACTCTGGCTGAGTCCGACGACGAAGTAACCGCGGCGACGGGATTCGACCAGCCCCTGCGACTCGAGTTGACGGAGCGCATCGCGGACGGGGCCTCGGCTGACGTCGTATTGCGAGGCAAGCGAGTCCTCAACCAAATGAGTCCCGGGCTCAAGCTGCCGACGCACGATCTGGTCGCGCAGAACGCCAGCGAGCTGCTCGCCGAGAGCGGGAGCGCGGGTAGGTCGGATTGACACCATGACATCACCTCTTTGTGTACCGTTAACGATTGACAGTTAACTGGAATCGATTTCAGAAGTCAAGTACGGGCCACGCAGCGCGCGTTCAACAAGCGCAAATGGCTGCATCTCGGAGGAGAATGCAGCCATTTGCGCTTGTTGAACAGGAAACGGTGGCGCGCCGACGCGCCAGCAGCCTCAGCCTTCGGTGCGCCCGCCGGGGCGCCACAGCACCACATCGGTGGACCGGCGGATGCGGCGACCGCTGAGAACCGGAATGACACCGCCGGCTCCCGCAGCGAAGACTCGCACACCCGGACGGTTCTCGCGTTCCGCCCGCAGCGACGTCTCGAGCTCGACGACTCGGCTGCGCAGCATCCGCACCTCATCCTCGAGATCCAGCAGGCGTGCGATCGCCGGAAGGCTCATACCCTCGGCGCTGAGGCGCGCAACCTCACGCAGCTGCTGGATGTTGCGTGCAGAATAACGACGCGAGCCGCCACGGGTGCGCCCGGGAATGACCAGTCCGATGCGGTCGTACTGGCGCAACGTCTGCGGATGCATCGCGGCGAGTTCGGCTGCGACGGCGATCGCGAAGATCGGGGCGTCTTCATCCTCGACCATCATGATCACCTCCGCAGTTCGAACTCGTCATCATCAGGCCTGGGCCTTTGCCATCATCTCCGCGCGCGGGTTCTCTTTCGGCTCCGCCGCTTGGAAGGCGAGCAGCGCTTCCTTGGCTGCGTCGTCGAGGTGGGTCGGGACGGCGACCTGCAGCTCGGCGAGCAGGTCACCGGTGCCTTTCGAGGTCTTGACTCCGCGTCCCTTGACACGCAACACACGACCGGACGGCGTGCCCGGTGCCACCCGGAGCTTGACGATGTCGCCGCCCAGAGTGGGCACCTCGATCGTCGCCCCCAGCGTCGCCTCGGTGAAGGTCACCGGGACCGTCACTCGCAGGTTTAGGCCGTCACGCGTGAAGACCGGATGCGAGCGCACCTTGATCGTCACGACGATGTCACCCGTTTCCCCGCCGTCCGGCGAGGGTCGACCCCGACCGCGCAGACGAATCTTCTGTCCGTCAGCGACACCGGCAGGGATCTTCACCTTGAACGGCTTGCCGTCCTCGCCCTGCAGCGAGATGGTCTCACCCTGCACAGCGGTGGCGAAGTCGAGCGTCGTGCGCGCCGTGACATCGGAACCCTTCTGAGGTCCCCCGAAGCCGCGGAACCCGCCGCTGGTCTGGCCGAAGCGTCCGTTTCCGAACGATCCGCCCTGACCTTGACCCTGATTGAACATCGCGAAGATGTCCTCAAAGTCAGCGTTGCTCTGACCGCGGCCGCCCTGGCCGAATCGGCTGAACACGTCCTCGAAGCCGCCAGCGGCGCCCGCACCGCCTGAGGTGAAACGGGCACCCGAGCCCATCGCCCGGATCTCGTCGTACTCCTTGCGCTGCTCCGCGTCGGAGAGCACCGAGTACGCCTCGCTGACCTCCTTGAACTTCGCCTCCGCTTTGGCATCACCCTGATTGGAATCCGGGTGATGCTTGCGCGCGAGCTTACGATACGTCTTCTTCAGATCCGCATCGCTGACGTCTTTGGCGACGCCGAGCGTCTTATAGAAGTCCTTATCGAACCAATCCTGGCTGGCCATAGGGCTCCTACTCCGCGGGGACGGCGACGACGACCTTCGCCGGGCGCAACTCGACATCACCGAGGCGGTAGCCCACCTCGACGACCTCGAGAATCGTGGATGACTCGGCACCCGGAGTCGGCTGCTGGAAGATCGCCTCGTGGTGCTGGGGGTCGAACTCCTCGCCCTTCGCACCGTAGGCAACCACGCCCAGCCGCTCGACGACCGCGCGAATCTTCTCGCCGATCACAGCAAAGGGGGTGCCCTCCACCAGATCACCGTGCTGCGCTGCGCGATCGAAATCGTCGAGCACCGGGAGCAGACCCTTGGCGGCCTCTCCCTTCGCGCGCTCGATCTCGACCTGACGCTGCTCTTCCGTACGCCGACGGTAGTTGGCGTACTCGGCCTGCAGCCGCTTGAGGTCGTTCAGCAGAGTAGTTTCCAGATCTGCCAGGACCGCGTCTTCCGCAGCAGCCTCACCGGTCTGATCGGCACCGAGGATGTCGTCGACCGTCAGTTCGTCGTCCGAGTCGATGATCGAATCATCCGAACCCTCAGCGGCAGCCGCGTCAGCGGAGTCCGGGTTCTCCTGCGACGCGGGGCCGGATGCCGCAGCATCCGACCCCTCGTCCTCAGGACGAACCTCGCCGTTCTCGTCGAAGTTCTTATCCTTCATGGTTACTTCTTTTCCTCGTCCTCGTCGTCGATGACCTCGGCGTCGACGACATCCTCCTCGCCGGAGGCGTCAGACTCACCGGCCTCGCCGTCAGCGGACTCGCCGGCCGCGGCATCCGCCTGCGACTGTGCGTAGATCGCTTCGCCGAGCTTGCCCTGCGACTCGTTCAGCTTGTCGAAGGCCACCTTGACGGCGTCATCGTCTTCGCCGGCCAAAGCCGTCTTCAGAGCGTCGACGTCGGCCTGGACTTCGTCCTTAACATCGGCGGGAAGCTTGTCCTCGTTCTCCTTGATGAGCTTCTCGATCGAGTACGAGAGCGTCTCGGCCTGGTTGCGCTGCTCGAGAGCTTCCGCGCGCTTCTTGTCCTCGGCGGCGTTCTCCTCGGCCTCGCGGACCATGCGCTCGATGTCTTCCTTCGACAGCGACGAGCCGCCGGTGATCGTCATCGACTGCTCCTTGCCGGTGCCCTTGTCCTTCGCGGACACGTGCACGATGCCGTTGGCGTCGATGTCGAACGTGACCTCGACCTGCGGGATGCCCCGCGGCGCCGGAGCGATTCCGGTGAGCTCGAACGTGCCGAGCGGCTTGTTGTCGCGGGTGAACTCGCGCTCGCCCTGGAAGACCTGGATCGCCACAGACGGCTGGTTGTCATCTGCCGTGGTGAAGGTCTCGCTGCGCTTGGTCGGGATCGCGGTGTTGCGGTCGATGAGCTTGGTCATGCGTCCGCCCTTGGTCTCGATGCCGAGGCTCAGCGGGGTGACGTCGATGAGGAGAACGTCCTTGCGCTCGCCCTTGAGGACGCCGGCCTGGAGCGCGGCGCCGACGGCGACGACCTCATCCGGGTTCACGCCCTTGTTTGCTTCCTTGCCGGTTTCGCGCTTGACGAGCTCAGCAACAGCAGGCATACGGGTCGATCCACCGACGAGCACGATGTGGTCGATCTCGCTGACCTTGATGTTCGCCTCGCGGATGACGTCTTCGAACGGCTTCTTCGTGCGGTCGAGGAGGTCCTTGGTGAGGTCCTCGAACTTGGCGCGCGTGATCGTCTCGGACAGCGACACGGGGCCGGAGTCGGTCAGCGACAGGTACGGCAAGTTGATGGAAGTGCTGGTCGAGCTCGACAGCTCCTTCTTGGCCTGCTCGGCTGCTTCCTTCAGACGCTGCAGCGCGATCTTGTCACCCGATACGTCGACACCGCTGGTGTCCTTGAACTGCTTGATGAGGTGGTCGACCAGGCGCTGGTCCCAGTCGTCACCGCCGAGGCGGTTGTCACCAGAGGTGGAGCGCACCTGAATGGTGGAGAAGTCGTCGTCCTTGCCCACTTCGAGCAGCGAGACGTCGAAGGTTCCGCCACCGAGGTCGAAGACGAGGATGAGCTCGTCTTCCTTGCCACGGTCGAGGCCGTAGGCGAGGGCCGCAGCGGTGGGCTCGTTGATGATGCGCAGGACGTTGAGTCCGGCGATCTCGCCGGCTTCCTTCGTAGCCTGACGCTCGGCGTCGTTGAAGTACGCGGGAACAGTGACCACAGCATCCGTCACTGTGTCACCGAGGTAGGACTCGGCGTCGCGCTTGAGCTTCATGAGGATGCGCGCGGAGATCTCCTGCGGCGTCCACTTCTTGCCGTCGACGTCGAAGCCCCAGTCGGTGCCCATGTGACGCTTGACGGATGCAACGGTGCGGTCAACGTTCGTGACAGCCTGACGCTTCGCGGTCTCGCCGACGAGAATCTCGCCGTCCTTCGTGTACGCGACCACCGACGGGGTGGTGCGGAAACCCTCAGCGTTGGCGATGACCTTCGGCTCGCCACCCTCGAGGACGCTGACGACGGAGTTCGTCGTTCCGAGGTCGATTCCAACAGCACGTGCCATGTGTTTTCTCCTTCTGAGTTGAAGTTCGTTAGTGAAGTTCTGTGAGCGAATCAGTAAACCTGAGTCGCGATGGCTCAACTGTACTCCCGACGGCGGATGCTGTCAATGCGAAGTTGACACGAGGCGACTCAAGTCCCACTTCAGGCGCTCACTTCCCGCCGGGAGGACCGATCGTCAGCAGGATCACGTACAGCGCAACTACAGCGACGGCGATGAGCGCCACGAGCACCCACGCGTGGCGCAGGAACCAGCGCATCGTCCGGTCGTACCAGGTGCGGTCCTGCGGGTGGTCGCTCGCTTCCAGACGCCAATCCCCCTGCAACCGACCCTTGCGGTGCAGCCAGATCTCCATCGGGATCGTCGCATAGGGCACGACGGCGCTGACGACGGCGAGCGCACCGAGGCCGATCGACCACCGCTGGTTGAAGGCCACGAGAATCGCCGTCGCACCGTAGGCGAGGAATACGAAACCGTGGATGCCCCCACCGATCGTGACCACGATGCCCGGAGCCCCGACGGCACGGGCGATCAACGCCGAGATGAGAATGGTCCAGGTGATCGCCTCGGCGATCGCGAGGACGCGGTAAAGACTGGCAGGCGTGCGGAACATCGCGCTCCTTATGTTGGGGTGTCCCTCCACGCTACATTCCTGCAGCTGCCGCCAAGCACAGCGGATGGTGCCGGCTGTGAACCTCGTTCCTCCGAACAGCGAGGAATAGCCGCCAACACCGCACGGTTGCCTCTGAGTATGACGACAATCGACGCGGATGCTCTTGAGAGGGTGCTCTCGTCGATTGACGTGCGCCTGGGCGCGGCACGACGGGTGCAGTTGGATGCAGGAGGCATCGCGCCGCTGACATCCGGAGCGATCTGGCTCGTGTTCGTGTCCGCAGGCAGTGTCTCCGGGCAGCCGCCGCTGGCGCAGGCATGCTCATTCGATGTCGACCGCGCATCATCAGCCGTCGCGCTCTCACCCGGTCGCGAGCGCGAGGTACTCGGAGAAGGCGACGCCTTCCTCACCCTGGGACGCCGATCGGTTGCCCTGCAGTCCGAGCACGGCGCGTCCCTGATGATTGCGGAGCTGCAGTTGTCCGAAACAGCAAGCACACTGAGCACCGTACTGCCCGAGTTCGTCACCGTCACCGACTTCGCCGGCCTCGAACCGGCTGCGGCAGCGCTCGCGCGAAATCTCGGTCCCGCCGAGTCGGACGATTGCCCGCTGCGCTCGGGCGACCCCGTCATCTGCCGCCTGATGACAACGACGGTGCTCCTGTCGGTCATCCGCGCCTGGGCCGAAAACGGCTGCGCCCCCACGGGCTGGCCGTCCCGCTCGAACGATCCGTTCCTCGACCGCGTGATCGACGCCATCCATGACCAGCCAGGACGCGAGTGGACGGTCGAGGCCCTAGCCGGCATCGGCGCGATGTCACGGTCGGTCTTCGCCGAACGCTTTCACACAGCGCTCGGCCGCTCGCCGGTGAGCTATGTCACCGAGGTGCGCATGCAGTCGGCGAAGCGGATGCTGGAGGCTGGCCACTCCGTTTCGGAGACATCACGGAACCTCGGTTACGGTTCGGACGAAGGATTCAGCCGCGCGTTCCGGCGTGCGACGGGGATGACCCCGTCCGCCTGGCGCGTCAGCCGCGATCTGGTTTCGGCGTAGCCTTCCCCAGCCCGGGGAATGTTCGGAGCCCACCGGGCCGGGTCCGGCGCGCACAACTCCTGAAGAATCGGCCCGGGTCTCCCGAAACGGGCCGAATCCGACGCGCAGCGCGCAGTTCTTCAGGAGTTGTGAGCCGCGGCTGAACCGCAACTGACCCGTAGCGCTCCCACACATCACCCACGCGCGCGGTTCGAGAGCCCGAACAGCACCGCACCGATCACCAGGGCTATAACGCCCAGCGCATACGACGGCTCCACACCAACACTGTCGACGAGGATCCCGCCGACCCCGGCCGCGACCATGATCGCCGCCTGGAATCCGACGACGACGAGACTTCCGCCCGCTTCCAGGCGATCCGGCATCCGATGCCCGACCCAGGTGTTGACGACGAGTAGCCAGGAGGCGAGGAAGAAGCCCCAGACGAACACAGCGATCCCGACGCCGAGCACGGAGTCCGACAGCACGATGGTCGCGCCGACCGCCACCGCGATCACAGCTGGCGCCACCACCGCGAGCGTTCGGAATGTCCGGTCGATGATCACGCCGATGGCGACGTTGCCGATCAGGCCGCCGATACCGAAGACGGCGAGCAACATCACGATCGTTCCGCCGTCGACCTCCGGTACCCGCTCCAGAGCAAGACGGATGTAGGTGTAGGCGAGGAAATGCCCCAGCACGACGAAGACGTGTCCGGTCAGCCCCAGAGCCACACCCGGGCGACGGATCGTGTCCAGAAGCAGCCCGAAGCTTGACACCTGCGCGGGAGGAACCGGCGGAAGCATTGTGCCGAGCACGATCGCGAGCAGACCCGTGACGATTCCGGTGAGCGCGAACACTGCGCGCCAGTCCATCATCTCGCCCAGCATGACGCCGACGGGCACACCTGCAACAGTCGCCAGCGACGTGCCCGCAGAGGTGAACATCACCGCGCGTCCCAGCCGTTCCGGCCCGGCGATGCGCACGGCGACCGTGATCGACATCGACCAGAACGTACTCAAGGCTGCGCCGAGCAGGAAGCGTGCGAGAAGGATGATGAGCAGGTTCGGCGATACGGCGACGATGAGATTGGATGCGGCCGCGGCGAGCGCCATCCAGACCAGAAGTGTGCGTCGATCCACCCGGGGAAACACCATCCCGACGGTGGGTGCCACGAAGAGACCGACGAGTGCCGTGATGGTGACCATCTGTCCGGCTTGCCCTGGCGTGATGCCGAGCCCGTCCGCAATCTCTATGAGCATGCCGTTGGGCAGGAACTCGGCCGTGACCAGCAGGAAGCTCAGCAGCATCACCACGATGAGCGCACCGTATCTGATGCGCTCGGCGGCGGGGATGGGGACAGGAGCGGTGACGGTCATGATTCAACGTTGTCAGCAACGCGGATGCCGCACCCGACCACGCGTCCGCAGCATCCGACCGATCGTCCGGCGTAGCCGTGACCGCGGCCACGGCCACGGTCGCGGCCGCGACAGAGGCGTTCAACAGGAGCGCATGACACTGCTAGTGTTTTTTCATCACACCGGGAACGCCCCGGAAGAGCCGAGCGGAAGGAGCACGAGATGTCCACTGTCTCTGTCGCACTTCTCGCCGACACTCTTCCCTTCGAGGCCACCCGCTCCTGATCCGCGCGTGGCCTCCTTTCCCGGAGCAACCACCGTGACTGATTTCTCCGCGTCATTCGACGCATCCCCCTTTTCCCAGAATCTCGCCTTCGCCGATGTCGAACCCGGTGAGAACCAGCGCTGGTCGACCTGGCCGGCTGTCACCCCATCCGAACGCGGACCCGACCCGAGGCCCGCATGGGTCGTGACGAGCGCGGGCGCGCTCGACACGGAACTCGGCATCCTCAAGACCGGCAAGGAGGCCGACGCGTATCTGTTGGAGCGCGCCGTCCCCGGTGACCTGTCGCAGCGCACCCTGTTGGTCGCGAAGCGCTACCGCGGCGAGGAGCATCGCTCCTTCCACCGATCGACTGTCTACACCGAGGGGCGACGCGTGCAGAGCTCGCGCGATTCGCGTGCGATGGCGAAGAAATCGACCTTCGGCCGGGAAATCGCCGCGGCGCAATGGTCGTTCGCCGAGTTCAGCGCACTGAGCCGCATGTGGCAGCTCGGTGCTCCGGTTCCGTATCCCGTGCAGGTGAACGGCACCGAGGTGCTGATGGAGTTCATCGGATCCGGCGCCACCGCAGCGCCCAGACTGGCCCAGGTGCGCGGCGACCGGCGCGCTCTGACGGACTACTTCAACCAGATCGTCGAGATCATGCACCTGTTCGCCAGGGCCGGGTTCGCGCACGGCGACCTGTCCGCCTACAACCTGCTCGTTCACGACGGCAGGGTCTGGGCGATCGATGTGCCGCAGATCGTCGACATCATCGCAAACCCACAGGGACTCGATCTGCTGCACCGGGACTGCGTGAACATCTGCGACTGGTTCGCCCGGCATCGGGTGGAGTGCGACGCCGAATACCTGTTCGCCGAACTAATGGCGGCATCATTCGGATGACCCGGCACGTGGCCGCTCCCGCGCTCGCGATACTCTCAGATGTCGATCCGTCCCCTTCCGAAGGCGCTCTCCCCCCGATGACCAGTTCGAAGACCAGCTCGAAGACCACCGCCACCCGCCCCGAAGACGAGAAGCTGGGCATCGGCCCGAGCTTCGCCTACGGGTTGCAGCATGTGCTGACCATGTACGGCGGAATCATCGCACCGCCGCTCGTGATGGGGCAGGCCGGCGGCATGAATCAGGCTGAGATCGGGATGCTGGTTGCCTGCGCCCTGTTCATCGGCGGACTCGCAACGCTGCTGCAGACGCTGGGCGTGCCGTTCTTCGGTTCGAAGCTGCCGCTCGTGCAGGGCGTGTCATTCTCCGGCGTCGCGACGATGATCGCGATCATGGGCGAGGGCGGGATGCCGGCGGTTATGGGCGCTGTGCTCGTCTCCTCCGTGATCGGACTGGTGCTGGCTCCGGCGTTCGCGATGATCGTGCGGTTCTTCCCGCCCGTGGTCACCGGGTCCGTCATCGCCGCTGTGGGACTGTCGCTGCTGCCGGTCGCAGCAGGGTGGGCGATGGGCGGCGATGACACCGCGGCGGACTACGGCTCGGTGGGAAACATCGGGCTCGCCGCTCTCACCCTGCTGCTGGTCATTGTGCTGTCGAAGTTCGGTTCGGCGACGATCTCGCGTCTGAGCATCCTCATCGCCCTCGTACTCGGCACCATCTTTGCCACTGTTATCGGCGTCGCCGATTTCTCGACCGTCGCGGAGGGACCGATCGTTGCCCTGCCGACGCCATTCGCATTCGGGATGCCGACGTTCGATATCGCCGCCATCATCTCGATGCTCATCGTCGTCCTGGTGACGTTCACGGAGACGACCGCGGACCTGCTGGCGGTCAGTGAGGTCGTCGGCACGAAGGTCAACTCGAAGCGCATCGCGGCGGGGCTGCGGGCCGACATGCTCGCAAGCGCCGTCTCACCGATTTTCAACTCATTCACGCAGACCGCATTCGCGCAGAACATCGGTCTGGTCGCGATCACGAAGGTCAAGAGCCGGTTCGTGGTTGCCGCGGGCGGTGTGATCCTCGTCATCCTCGGACTGTTGCCCGTACTCGGCCGCGTCGTCGCCGCCATCCCGACACCCGTGCTGGGCGGCGTCGGCATCGTCCTGTTCGGTTCGGTGGCGGCCAGCGGTATCGCGACGCTCGCGAAGGTCGACTACCGCGACAGCCTGAACCTCATCATCGTGGCTGTCGCGCTGGGCTTCGGACTGCTGCCGCTGGTGAAGCCCGATATCTACTCCGGCTTCCCGGATTGGTTCACGGTGATCTTCAACTCGGCGATCAGTTCGACGACGATCGCCGCTCTGGCGCTGAACATCCTCTTTCACCATGTTCTGAAGCGGAAGGCATCCGGCGACGCGGTCTCCGTTCCGGCGTTCCGCGAGATCCCGCAGTCACTGCTGACGGCGCTCCGCGAGGGAGATCACTACACGGCGGGTCGGCTGAAGGATGCGGAGGACAACGACATCCCCGTACGCGATGATGACGAGCGCTGACGCGGAGCCGCTACGGCGCGCCGCTACCCTCCGTTCACCGGCATTGGCCAGACTGCGATCATGAGTGCTTCTGACAATGACGACGTCGCGACCCCCGAGGCGACCGCCAATACGGGCGCTGTCGCCGTGATCGGTCTGAACCTGCGCGGCGACACGCCCGCCCCGAAAAAACAGGTCTACTCGTGGGCGCTGTGGGATTGGGCGACGCAGCCGTTCAACACCGTAATCCTGACGTTCATCTTCACGGCGCTCTATCTGACCACCGACGCCTTCCTGCCGGCGGACATCGCAGCCCTCGACACGGGCGACCCGATCCGCACCGCCGCCGAAGCAGGCCTCGCCTCCGGCCTCGGGCTCGGTTCGACCATCGCCGGCCTCGCCATCCTCCTGGTCGCACCCGTTCTCGGACAGCGAGCGGATGCTGCGGGCCGCCAGAAGCTGTGGCTCGGAATCGGCACGGGCGCCCTCATCCTCTGCATGTTCGGACTGTGGTTCGTCGAACCGACCCCGACACTGTTCTGGCTGGGCGTCGCACTGATCTCGGCCGGGTCGGTGTTCGGCGAGATCGCCGCGGTGAACTCCAACGCAATGCTGATCGGGATCGCTAACCCGAAGACGGTCGGCAAGGTCTCGGGTCTCGGCTGGGGATTCGGGTACATCGGCGGAATCATCGCGCTCGTGCTCGTCGTGGTGTTCTTCATGGCGGACTGGTTCGGCCTCGCTACCGAGAACGGTCTGCCGTTCCGTCTGATCGCCGTCGGCTGCGCCATCTGGGCGGTCATCTTCAGCATCCCGATCTTCCTGAATGTGCCGGAGCCGTCACTCGGACGCCCGGAGCGCAAGGTCGGATTCTTCCAGTCATACGTACTGCTGGTGAAAGACGTCATCGGCCTGTACCGCAACACAGAGACGCGGACCACGTTCTGGTTCCTGCTCTCCAGCGCCGTGTTCCGCGACGGATTGGGCGGCGTCTTCGCCTTCGGCGCGGTGATCGCCAACCTGGTGTTCGGCTTCGAGTTCCTTGAACTCGTGATCTTCGGCATCGCCGCGAATCTCATCGCCGGGATTTCGACGATCCTCGCCGGCCGCCTCGATGACCGGTACGGCCCAAAGCGCATCATCCTGTTCGCGCTCGCGTCGATGATCGTCGCTGGTCTGGCAGTGTTCTTCCTGGTGGATGCCGGCACCATCGTTTTCTGGATCGGCGGACTCATCCTCTGCGCGTTCGTTGGCCCCGCCCAGGCTGCGTCGCGGTCGTTCCTGGCACGTGTGACTCCGGCCGGACGCGAAGGAGAGATCTTCGGCCTCTACGCCACGACCGGGCGCGCAGCGAGCTGGATGGCGTCGGGAGCGTGGGCACTGCTGATCGTGCTGACCGGGTCGACCGCGTTCGGAATCCTCGGCATCATGCTCGTGCTGCTGGCCGGGTTCCTGCTGTTGCTTCCGGTCAAGGCGAGCCGGGTCAGCTGAGGTCCAAACGGTTCAGATCTGCCCGACGGCCTCGCGCTTCTCCGCTTGGAAGGCTTCCTCCTGGCGCCCATAGGCCCAGTAGGCCGAGAGTGACAGCTGGGTGCGGTCGAGTCCGCGCTCGTCGGTCAGATAGGGCCGCAGCGATTTCATGGCGCCGCGTTCTCCGTGTGCGAACACCTGCACGCGTCCGCTGCGCCACTCCACTTCGCGCACCGCGTCGGCGAGCAGCGTGGTCGTTCCGGCCTGCTGCCCTTCGCGGTGCAACCACACGATTTCAAAGCCGGCGGGTGCGGTGAGTTCGAGTTGATCGGCAGCGCTGTCTACCTCCAGTAGCACGACGCCCTCGGCTTGCGCAGGCATGGCTTCCAGCGCGGCAGCGATCGCCGGCAGCGCAGCGTCATCACCGGCCAGCAGGTGCCAGTCAGCATCGGGGTCGGGGGCATATCCGCCACCGATCCCGCCGAGAACAACCACATCGCCCGGTTGTGCCGCATCAGCCCATGGCCCAGCCACACCGTCAGCGCCGTGCACGACGAAGTCGATCCAGAGCCGGCCGCCAGTCAGGTCGAACCGGCGGATCGTGTACGTGCGCTGCGAAGGCATCCGCTCGGTCGGCAGCTCGGCGCGCAGCGCCGCAAGGTCGTAGGGCGGCGTGAGGTCGGTCTCCGGGTGGGCGAAGAGCATCTTCGAGTAGGCGTCGGTGTATCCAGCATCCTCCACCACAGCGATCCCGGGCCCGCCCGCGACGATACGGACCATATGCGCGGTGAGCTGAATTCGCTCGATCACCTCGAGCACGATCTGCGGACGCTGGGGACGACGCGGGCGCGTCTGGGGTGTAGTCATCGGGCCGTCTCCTTCATACCGACCAGTTGTCGGCGAGCTTGTTGAGTAGACGCGCGAGCTCTCGGCTCTCCTCGTCGGAAAAGGTCTCCAGGGCACGACCCAGCGCCTCACGCCTCTCGCCCCGCACGCCACGCGCGATGCGTCGCCCTTCATCGGTGAGCGCGATCCGTGTGCGTCTCGCGTCATCGGGATCGGCCTCGCGCAGCACGAGTCCGCGTTGCACACCCTGTTGGACGAGCCGGGATGCGCGCGGCTGGTCGACGCCGATCGCCTCGCCCAGCGCGCTGACGCTGAGCGGCGCGGATGCTGCGGAGAGCGCATCCAGCATTCGCACGAGTGCGGGGCCGCCGAAGCGCGGTCCGTGACCACCCGCCCACGGCGGCGGGCCGAATCCACGGCCACCGCGGTGTCCGTGTCCGTGCCCGGCATGCTCGTCGTGCGTGCGCTGGTCGTGGGGATGCTGGCCGTGCTCGTGCTGGTCGTGGGGGCCGCCGTGATCGCGCATGCCGTGCGGTGCTTTGCCGTGTGGGCGCCGCCCTCGCAAGCGAGACAGTGCCTGGGCGATAGCTTCGGCGGGGTCGGGATCCTGGTTGCTCACACCTAGACCTTACATGCAACTTGACATGCAACCCCACTACATGACACACTACATACACATGTCATATTACAAACAAAAGGATTTACTCATGGACACCATGAACACTGATGAAAACTCCCGCCCATTCGGGTTCTGGCTCAAGGCCGTCGATCGCCTCATGGCAGCCGAGTTCGCCAGAGCCTTCGAGTCAGAGGGCATCACGCGTCGTGAATGGCGACTGCTGAACATCGTCGACGGCACGGTTCCGGCCGGTCGCCGCAAGAGCGAGCGCCCGTTGCCCGAACACAAACTCGGCCTACTCATCGACCGCGGTTGGGTGACGGATGCCGACGGCAGCTGGGCCCTGACCGAAGAAGGGCGTACAGCCAAGGATCGCCTCGGCAGCATCGTCGCCGGCATCCGCGCGAAGGTCACTGACGCGGTGCCCGCCGAAGATCTTGCGACCACCCTGGCCACGCTCGAACAGCTTGCTCGCGCATTCGGCTGGGACGAAGAGAAACCGCTCCCCCGCGGACACGGACGGCGCCGCCGCTTCGGTCACCGCCACGGGCATGGGCATGGCTTCGGACACGGGTGCGACCACGGCCACGGCCATGACTTCGCGGAAGGGCACGGACACGGACAGCGCGGCCACCGCCACAGCCGCGCACACTTCGCCCACTTCGCGCAGGGCGCCTACGAGCGGGGCTTCGACTCCGGCTTCAGCCGCGGTCGCAACGACCGCTGACCTGCGTCACGCAGGATGGATGGCACGCGTCGGTCATGAACACTCATGCCCGGCGCTTTCCTTTTTCTATCGACACGGAGGCCGACGCCGCGGATGTCAGCCCTGTGCCCCCAGGAACAGCATGAGCCCGACGGCGCCGAAGAGCAGCACGGTGAGACCTGTGTAGATCACGATCGTCCAGCCGCGGTAGCTCTGGCCGTCCGTTCCGCCTGCGGCCGGGCTGACGTAGTTCCGCGTCGCTTCGTCGCGCGCCGTCGCAGCACGTGACGCGGCCGCGCGAGATTCGGCCTTCTGCGCAGCGGTCGGCGGCACCGCCTCCTGCTTGTGAGCGGATGCCGACGTCCACGTGTCGTTGGGCGCCCACGTGCTGCGCTTGCGGAGCGCCGGAGCATCCGCTGCGGCAGCTCCGCCATTCTCCGATGGCGCCGGCGGGATGACCGGCTCCGCGCTGGGAGGTGGCGGCGCTGCACCGAATGTGGGCGGCGGCGGCACCTCGAAACCTTCGATGGCCGCTTCAGCATCGGGAGTGGCGACCGTCTCCGGCGGCGGGACGTCGAAGGCTTCCACGCCCGGAGCAACGGGGGATGCCGGCGGCTCACCACCGGCCACGGGCACATCAGTCGTGGCATCCGCGCCGGGATCTTGCGGGTTTTCCGTGTTTTCGCCGCTCACGCTCTCGATACTACGTGTGGGTGCGGCGATACGCGCCCGGTCAGCCGCCGAGTGACCCCAGATCGGTATTACTGACATCCGTGCGGTGGAAGTTCTGGAACGAACGGGATGCCGTGGGTCCGCGCTGCCCCTGATAACGGTTGCCGTACGGGCCGGAGCCGTACGGGTTCTCGGCAGGCGAGGTCAGGCGGAAGAAGCAGAGCTGGCCGATCTTCATGCCTGGCCAGAGCTTGATCGGCAGGGTCGCAACGTTCGCGAGCTCGAGGGTGACGTGGCCCGTGAAGCCCGGGTCGATAAAACCGGCCGTGGAATGGGTGATGAGACCGAGGCGTCCGAGCGAGCTCTTGCCCTCCAGTCGCGCAGCGATGTCATCCGACAGCGTGACCTGCTCGAATGTGGCGCCGAGGGCGAACTCGCCGGGGTGCAGAATGAACGGCTCGTCGGGTTTGACTTCGATGAGCCGGGTGAGCTCCGGCTGGTCCTCGGCGGGATCGATATACGGGTACTTGTGGTTATCGAAGAGCCGAAAATACCGATCCAGCCGCACGTCGATGCTGGAAGGCTGAATCATCTCCGGCTTGTGCGGCGACAGCCCGATGCGGCCGGCGGCGAGTTCTGCTCTGATATCGCGGTCACTGAGAAGCACGGGATCAGCCTAATGGGCTTGCACCAGGTGCCGTAGCCGCGGGACTCTGACATCCTGGGCAGGGCTGTCGTACTCGGGAGGTTGCAATGGCGCGCTCGATCATCATCGGGGCGGGAATGGTTGGGTTGGCGACCGCGTGGCATCTGCAGGAACGCGGCGTCGAAGTCACGGTGCTCGATCGCACCGGCATCGCGGCCGGCGCTTCGTGGGGCAATGCGGGCTGGCTGACGCCGGGCAAGGCGATTCCGTTGGCGGACCCGAGTCTGTGGACGTACGGTCCCCGGGCGCTGCTCGATCGGGATGCTGCGCTGCACGTCCCGTTCCGCGTCGATGCCGCACTATGGAGCTTTCTCGCACGCTTCGCCTCGCACGGCACCAGCAGAGCGTGGGATCGCACGATGGCGGCACTCACGCCGATAGACCGCATCGCATTGGAATGCTTCGACGAGTTGACCGACGGCGGGGTCGGCTCGTGGACGCGCGAGGGCCCGTTCGTCATCGGCTTCGCTGATCGGTCGCATTCGAAGGGCTTCCTCAAGGAGATCGCCGGAGTGATCCGGCACGGGCAGGATGTGCCGTTCGAGCCGCTGGACGACCCGCGATCACTTGCTCCGATGCTCTCGGATGCGGTGAAGGTCGCATACAGGCTGGAGGGGCAGCGGTTTCTCGAGCCGGCACCGTTCGTCGAGGCGCTGGCAGGCGCGGTCGTCGCTCGAGGCGGCGCTGTGCGTACCGACGCAGAGGTGACCGCGGTTGTCACCGGTGGCGCGCGACCTGCGGTGGTGCTGGCATCCGGCGAGCGATTGGATGCCGACTCGGTGGTCGTGGCGACGGGCGCGTGGATGCCGCGGCTCGCGCGCGAGCTCGGAGTGAAGACGCGGGTACAGGCCGGTCGCGGATACTCCTTCACCGTGGCGACCGAGCAGCCGGCGGAGCATCCGATCTACCTGCCGTTCCAGCGGATCGCCTGCACTCCGTATCAGGGCCGGCTGCGCGTGGCCGGAACGATGGAGTTCCGCGGGCCGGACGAGCCGTTCCAGGCGCGCCGAGTGCAGGCGATCGTCAACCAGTCGCGGGTGCTGCTGCGGGGCGTCGACCTGGATGACCGCCAGGACGAGTGGGTCGGCTCGAGGCCGGTAACCCCGGACGGGCTGCCGCTGGTCGGGGCAACGCGAGCGGCCGGTGTGTACGTCGCCGGCGGCCACGGGATGTGGGGCATCGTGCTGGGGCCCGCCACAGGCAAACTGCTCGCCGAGCAGATCACGACCGGTCGGGTGGATCCGGCTATCGCGGCATTCGATCCGCTGCGGTGAGCGCGTGACAGTCGCCACATTTGTTATGCTGGCCGAACGCCGAAAGGCCGTGGGACTGTAGTTCAATGGTAGAACTTCTGCTTCCCAAGCAGATAGCGCGGGTTCGATTCCCGTCAGTCCCTCCACAGTAATCTTCTGCCAAGCTGTGAGTTCTCACTGTAGTTGGCACTTTCGCAGGGAAGTTGGCACTCACCAAACAGTGTCGCGGACTTCGACACAGTGAAGACGCCAGGGCCTACCTACCCATTTCTTGAGCACCTTAGTCGGCTCAACGAGGAGACCAAAGAGTAGGAGGACGTCGGCGAGCCGATCTCCCACAACGAGGCCGTGTTCGGGAAGCTGGCTAAGAACGTCGCTGCATCTCTCAAAGAGGGGAATCGAGTCATTGTCTCCGGCGACCTGCATTTTCAGGCGTATGTAAAGGACGGTCAGCGTCGGCAGGGCACGCAGATCGTGGCGGATGCGGTCGCTCCTTCGTTGAAGTTCGCGAGGGTGGACGTGCCCCGCAACCCAAAAGCGCCGAGCCCGGAAGCTTCGGCGACTGGGCCGGTGGCGATGAATGAGACGCCCTGGCAGGTCGCGACCATCGCACCTTGACCGCTGAACGTCTCAGAAGGGGCGTACGGATCCAGACCCCGGATCCGTACGCCCCTTCACTGTGCCGGCGATGTCGCACACGACCAACCGATCGGGCCAGAAGAGGTCGAGAGGAAAGCACCATGAGCGAATAAAACCAGATCACGGACGCGCAGGAGCGACCGAGCGTCACACGCTTGTTCAATGATCTCGAGCAGAACCACCGGCCCCGAGGCGCGTGGCGTCGCCTGGATCCAGCCGAAGTCGGCCGGGCCGGCGACATCGAGCTGAGCCAGGACGTATGGACCATCCGGCCGTCGTCCGCCAATGCCGACAGATTTTACTGGAAAATCGATTCTCCGGATCCGTCGACAGCCGAGTGGCGCGGTACGGCGTCGTGCGGCGAAATGATCGAACGGCTCAGCGCGGCGATCGACCACGACACAGCGATCAGGCGGCTCGATGACGCCAAGCAGATGCCCCTCGCTGCGGAACTGATACCTCGCATAGCTGGTAGCTTCCCCGTTCCGATTGGTCGCGGGGCGAGGACTCGACGTTCGCGCAGACTCTCGAGTACCCCGCCCCCCGTTTAAGGTTTCGCGGAGCACGACGAACGTGTTCCAGAGCTCGGTGCGAGTACGGATCAAAGTCTTGAGGCGGGCCGGGGACGGGCGCCGCGCGTCCGTCGGCAAACTCTCCACAGGCGGTGTGCTGGCGTCCCTCCGCGATCGCGCGAACCGCTGTGGCGAACGGCTCTCACGCCGAAGCCCTCAGCAACCGTCACAGCACTTCCTATCGACTGAGACATCAGTCCGGGTTTCCCACTCCAATGCCGTTTAGAGTACGCAATAGCTTTGGAAGTGACACCACATGTCACGCGTCCGCGCGAGTACGGCGCGTTCAGCCAGACGAGAACGGCCACGATCAGGTATGACGCGGAAGATCGATCCCGGCAGGCAGAGCCCGCCGGGATCGAGTGGTTACTTCTGTTTCATTCCCACTCCGTCGAGAACGGGGTAGCCGGCCTGCCACTCTTGGACCCCGACGAGGTCGTCGCTGTAGGCGATGGTGTAATTGCGCCACATCACTGGAATGTACGCCGAGATCGTCTCGCGCGTCAGCTCCGCGATCTCGAAGAAGATCGCTTCCCGCTCGTCGTCGTCTACGGTCGACTGAGCCTTGAGCATCAGGTCAGTCACGCCGGGAACGTCGACCTTACCGGGATTGCGGATCGTGTCAGTACTCAGGTGCCGCCACAGGAAAGGAGTCGGCTCAAGGTCGGGTACCAAGTTCTGTGTCGCGATGGCGATCGTCGGCTTGATCCAGGTTGCCTCTGTGATCGCGCTTCCGGTCGGGAACGTGAGCTCCACGTCGACACCAATCTCCGCCCAGCTGGCCTGAATGGACTCGGCGATCGCCCTATTATTCGCGTCCGCAGCCATCGTGTACGTGAAACCGTCCGCGTAGCCGGCCTCGGCCAACAGCTTGCGAGCGCCCTCTACGTCGAAATCGAACGGTTCCAAATCGGCATCGAAGCCGAAGCGCCCAGGCACGACGAACTGATTGGCCGCTTCCCCTCGACCGAACGCGAGCCCATTCACGATGCCCTCACGGTCGATTGCCATAGCCAAAGCCATCCGAACCCGTGGATCCGCAAGCTCCGGCGCCAAGTCAGGGTTGAGGCTTATCGACATCAGCTGTGAACCATTGAGCGCGTAGGTGGAAGATCCCGCCGCCTCAACGGCGTCCGCCTGCGGTGCCTCGATAATCGCCATGTCAAGCTCGCGCGAGCGGATTGCGTTGGACATGGCTACTGGGTCTTCGATCGCACGCAAGGTCACTCCGGCGACCTGCACCGCGTCCGGGTCCCAGTAATCAGGTTTGCGCACGACGTCCAATTGGACTCCGGGAGTGTCCTTCTCTACGAGGAACTTGCCGGTTCCGACTGGGGACTCGAAGTCGCCAGACGCGACACTTTCGGAACTGAGCATGATACCGACGCGCCCTGCCAGGAGACCAGGCAACCCGACGTTGGGGGTCGACAGCACAACGCGGACCGTCTGCTCGTCAACGATCTCTACGTTGCTCATCGATGCGAGGTCAGCGCCGATGTTCGATCCCTCGCCGGCATAGTACTCGAGCGTGGCTTTCACGTCCTCGGCGTCGAAAGATGAACCATCACTGAAGGTTACGCCGTCCCGGAGCCCGAACTCCCACGTAAGTCCATCATCTACGGTCACCCACGTTTCAGCGAGAGCGGGAACCAATTCGAGGTCTGCTTCCAGCGCAATCAAGTTGTCATAAATGAGCTGGTAAATAGGGACAATAGTGGCACCCGGCATTTTCGACGGATCCCACGAATTCAGCAGGAAACGGACGCCGACCGAAATCGTCGCCTCGGGGTCGGTGGCCGCGTCCGCGGGGGCGGGCGTTTTATCGCCGATAGAGCAGCCGGTGAGCATTACTGCGGTCAGGGCAGCGACCGCCACCCATGTTCTGTGCCGGCGCTTCCGTGTAGCGTTGCGCATTTCACTCCTTTGTGTTGCGACCGAACCACAAAAACATCGATCGTGGTTCCAAAGTTTACATATATGCACACCGGTGTCAACGTACGAGCATGCCTCCGCGGGCGACGTTTCACGACCACCCCGCTCGGTAATGAAACATCAGCAACATCACTGTCGCCGGGCTTGACAGTAGCGTACATCTAGCGAACTGCCCCCCGTGTCTCCGATTAGCCTGGGCTCCGAATCTGATCTGTGATCGACACAAGAGCACGGACGTGTACACATACTGCCACCGAACGATTGTATTGCTGTGGCATTTTCTGATTTGACGCCGACTCGAGCAAGGTGTCATGATCAGAGAGCCCGAGCACCACAATCGACCGTGCCTCATTGGAGAGAGCTAAACCGTGGAGCTATGGAACGCGCTCGATGCATGGAGAAACCCGTCGCGGCTGAGCACCATCAAATTGGAGTCCTGACCTATCGCTGTTTCGCGTTCAAAAGACGCCCTTATTACAGCGCTAATTGTCGAGCATAATTGCAATTGTCGGAGCGTGACACAGACCTTCATGCTCAGACACCAATGCGACTCACCCTGATAACGCAGATTACAGAGTGGTAGGAGCGAACTTGGAATACGACGTCATTGTAGTTGGGGCCGGCTCAGCGGGAGCGGCCCTCGCCTCGCGGCTCTCGGAGAACCCAAAGCGATCCGTCCTGCTCATCGAGGCAGGTCCGGACTACCCCACGCTGGACGATTTGCCGGACGAGCTCAAGTACGGGCATGCGACTGAACTCGACATGACTACGACAGCACACAACTGGCAGTTCACGGGCAAGGCAACCGATGAGGCACCAGAGGTCGTTGTACTCAGGGGGAAAGCGACAGGCGGCACGAGCGCCATCAACGGCCAGATCTTCGTCAGAGGCATCCCTGAGGACTTCGATGAGTGGGCAGCCGGAGGCAACGACCGATGGTCATACAACGAGGTGCTCCCGTACTTCCGCAGGCTGGAGCAGGACCGTGACTACGATGACGAGTTCCACGGCGCTTCCGGCCCGATCCCAGTGCACCGCTATCCCCGATCGGAATGGAATGCTGACCAAGTCGCGTTCTATGAGGCGTGCCGCGCGGCCGGGTTCCAGAATTGCGGAGACCACAACGCGCCCGGCTCAACCGGTGTCGGGCCAACACCTCTCAACAATCCCGGAGGAATTCGGTATAGCACGGCCCTGGGTCATCTGACGCAGGCCCGTCACCGTTCGAACCTGACCATCTGGGCAGACACCTTCGTGCGCCGCCTTGTGATCGAAGGCGATCGTGTCGCCAGCATCGAAGTCTCCCGCGGGGGGGAGGTGCTGCGGGTGCGGGGAAGAGAGGTTGTTCTCAGCGCGGGAGCTATCTGCTCTCCGCACATCATGATGCTCTCCGGTGTTGGACCCGCGCGCCAGTTGATGGAGTGTGAAGTTCCGGTGCTGGTGGATCTTCCTGGTGTCGGTAAGAACTTGGACGATCATCCTGCCGCTTGGGTGACCTGGCACACACAGCCAGGGCATGCAACCGACCCCCGTGCGCCGCGCGCACAGATTTCTCTGCACTACTCCAGCGAATCGTCAGAGTTCCGCAACGATTTGAAGATCTCGATGCAGTCTTACGCCACTGAACGGGCGCAGCCCGGCCAGCCTCGCAAACCACTCGGTGTCCGCATGGTTGTCGGACTGCAGCGTCCGCTCGGAAGCGGCGAACTCTCGCTAGTATCGAACGACCCGGAAGTTCAGCCCACCATCGATTTCCGGCTGCTAGAGAAAGAAGAAGACCTCGCCCGAATGGTCGAGGCCGTCCGGCTTGCAGTGAGACTCGGTGAACATCAAAGCTTCGCCGGCATTCTCGATGACCGGATCGAGCCGCGGGACGAAGATCTGGCGACCGATGAGGCGCTGATCGGATGGCTGCGGCGAACCTCTATGTCCTCGCTGCACATAACCGGAACCTGCAAGATGGGGCCGACCACCGACCCTGCCGCCGTGGTAGATCAAGCAGGCCGCGTGTATGGCGTCGCCAACCTTCGGGTCGCAGACACCTCGATCATCCCCCAAGGGGTACGCGCCGCCACGAATGCAACTGCGGTCATGATCGGGGAGCGCATCGCCGCACTGATGGATGAAGATTCACACCTGAGCGAAGGAACACAGCAATGATGAACGAGTCCTCAGCACGGCTTGAGGCGGGCGTCGACGCCGCGATTCCGTCACCCGTCGGCGAGCGCGGATCCGGCCCTGCAGAGTCACGCGAACAGACATTCTTGAGTGTCGCGCAGTTGGAGACTCAAGCGCGCGAAGTGCTCCCTGCGGGGGGCTTTGATAATCACTTCGGCCGCGAGGGCGCCCCGACGTGGGAAACACTGACCGCGAACCGTTGGGCATTCCAGCGACGGCTCATCCGCGGACGGGTTCTCGCCGGAGTCGTCGAACCCGACATCAGTACGTCGATCCTCGGAAAGCCAAGCCCGCTTCCCGTCATGATCTCTCCAGCCGGCGGCCAGCAGCGATTCCACCCCGAAGGCGAGGGCGCTATGGTCGAAGCCGCCGCCAAGACGGGCATCCCCATGGGGCTGAGTACCCTCTCGACGCTCTCACTCGAAGAGGTTCGAGATCGCGCTCCGTCCGCGCGCCTCCTGTTCCAGCTCTACATGCTTCGAGACGAGTATGTGACCAATGACCTCGTCAGCCGTGCCGAGGAGCAGGGATACGAGGCCATCATCCTCACAGTTGATCACATCGTCGGCGCACGCCGATTCCCCGAGCGCGCGGCGCTGCACGGAGTCTCTGATGTCTCCCCAATCGTGTGGCCACACCTGAATGGACCGCCCAGGTGGGCCAATGTCGAGAAGTACAGAGGCACAAAGCACGAGATCCCAGAGGTCTTCGGTCAGGCTATCCAGCCGTCATTGACTTGGGATGACGTTACTAAGCTCCGCGCTCGCACGTCGTTACCGATCGTCATCAAGGGCATACAGACACCGGCTGACGCGATCAGCGCGGTTGATCACGGCGCCGACGCGGTGATCGTATCCAACCACGGTGGTGTGCCGCCGTCCATGGGTGCAATGGCGCCGTGCTTGGAAGCCCTGCCCCAGATCAAAGAGGCGGTCGGCAACGGGATGGAGATCTACCTTGACAGTGGCGTCCGCAGCGGCGTGGACGTGTTCAAGGCCCTCAGCCTTGGGGCTGATGCGGTGCTCGTCGGCCGAGCCGCCCTGTGGGCACTGGCCGTCGGAGGTCGGGCGGGTGTGAGACGAGTCGTCGACATCCTGTCCGACGAATTGTCCTCGACCCTAGCTTTGACCGGTTGCCAGACCGTAAACGACGTCGCGCGCGCTGACGCACTGTGGAGCGGCGAACAGCGCTGGTGATACCTCGCTGATCGCGAAACGCAGGTGTGCACGCCCAACGCGCAAGCTGGTCACACTGTCCACTCGAATCAACGCCAAGGAATCCCATGCCACTCACGCTTCAAAAAGTTCAGGACCTCATCAGCGGCGCCATCGAGCGTGCCACTGAGCTTGAAACACAGATCACCGTGGCGGTGGTCGACGAAGGCGGACATCTGAAGGCTTTCGGACGCATGGACGGTGTCCCACCGCTCACCGTCCAGGTGGCCCAGGCCAAAGCGAACAGCGTCGCCATTTTCGGCTACGACGGCGCAACCCTTCGTCGTATGCAGGAATCCGCACCCAGTTTTTTCGCCCAGTTGGCCCAGGTCGTCCAGACTCCGATTCTGGCAGGCGGGGGCACGGCGCTCATCCGCGAGGAGGGGATAGTCGTCGGGGCGATCGCAGTCAGCGGCGCGGCAACCTCCGCACAGGACGACGAGTGCGTCGAAGCCGCTCTTGCCGTTCTCTCCTCCTAGGTGTTCTTCCCACTGACGTTATGGACGCGGTCGATGGGTGAGGCCTCTGAGAGCGGTATGGGGTCTGTGGTGATTGTAGTCGTGGATCCAGGCCTGGTAGGCGCCTGCTCGGGCGGTATCTGATCCGTAGTGGCGGGCGTAGGCCCATTCGAACGCAAGGGTGCGGTGGAATCGCTCGATCTTCCCGTTCGTCTGCGGTCGATAGGGGCGGGTGAATTTGTGTTTTCACCTGCTCGCTGAGCGCGTCGTTGAACAGCCGTGAACGGTAGCGGGAGCCGTTGTCGGTGAGGACGCGGAGCACGGTGATACCCAAGCTGGCGTAGAACGCGTTCGCGCGCTCCCAGAACCCTGCCGCCGTCTCCTTCTTCTCGTCATCGAGGATCTCGGAGTAGACCACTCTCGAGTGGTCATCGATCGCGGGGTGCAGGAACGAGTACCCGACACTCGTTTTGTTCTTCTTGCCTTTCGCTTGGCCGAGGGTGCGATGTCCTCCTCCGTCAGGGATCCGGCCGAGCTTCTTCACATCGACATGGACCAGATCGCCGGGGCGTTCATGTTCGTAACGCACCGGTTTCTGCTTGCGCACCCGCACCCCGGTGTTCAGATCGATGTGTCCCAGCAGTGGCACACGGCAGCGGGCGAGGACCTTCGACACCGTCGATTGCGGCAGACGCAGGTGATAGGCGATTCGGTGCGGGGCCCCACCGTCTGGTGACTCGCAATGCGACGATTCGTCGCTCAGTTTTCTGGGGTGTCTGGCCCGGCGATCGCAGTGGCCGCGAGGAACGGTCCAGGAGGCCGCTCTCGCCCTCGGCCCGGTAGCGGGCCACCCAGTTCGAGACGGTACCGCGCGCGACCTGGAGGGATTGCTGCTCGGCCCTCCCGGCACCGGCAAAACCCATCTCGCGAGCGGGCTAGGAATGATCGCTGCCCGCCATGGGCACCGGGTGCTATTCGCGACCGCGACGGAATGGGTTACCCGCCTCACCGACGCGCACCGTCAAGGCCGGCTCCCACAAGAGCTCGCACGATTGCGACGCTACGGGCTGATTATCGTCGACGAAGTTGGCTACCACCCGTTCGAGCAAGACGCCGCGAATCTGTTCCTCTAGCTCGTGTCATCTCGCTACGAACACGCCTCACTCATCCTCACCAGCAACCTGGCATTCTCCGGCTGGGGCGGCATTTTCGGAGACAAAGCCGTCGCCGCCGCGATGATCGACCGCATCGTCCATCACGCCGACGTCGTCACCCTCAAAGGCGCCAGCTTCAGGCTCCGAGGACGAGGCATCGACAGCCTCCCCAGCATCAAAACCACAACCAACCAAACGCCTGACTAAACTGCTCGAAACCGTTCACTTTTCGAACGGCCGCAAACGTTCAAAGTTCGCGCGCCGCCGACAAGAACGGGGGTTCAGGCGTGCACGATATCTGGAGACATCACAGGATTCTGGGTAGATCCAGGTTCATTAGGGCTAGATCCATTTTCGTCGTGGGCACCATGTGGGCACGGCGACCTCAGCGCTCGAGGACCGCCAAACTTGACGAGCTCAGACGCATCAGGAGCGCCGCCCGGCGGTTATATCGAGGGCGCGAATCGAACCCGTAGGTCAGCTTTCCTGATTTTGCCGCTCGCCGTTCGGGGCAGCTCATCGACGATCACGGTCTTCGCGGGCACCTTGTAGCGCGCCAGTCGCCCATCCAGATGAGCACGCACCTGATCGGTGTCGATCGTGATGCCGTCCCGAACAGTGAGCACAGCCCAGGGCACCTCGCCCCAACGCTCGTCGGGAACTCCGATGACGGCCACACCGGTGACACCATCCATGTCGTTGATGAGGTTCTCGATCTCGGCGGGGTAGATGTTCTCACCGCCGGAGATGATCATGTCCTTGAGTCTGTCCGAGATGTAGAGCACGCCGTCACCGTCGAGGTATCCGAGGTCACCGGAGCGGAACCATCCGTCTGCGGTGAACGCTTCCGTCGTTGCCTGGGGTCGACCGTGGTAGCCGGCGAACACGTTGGGTCCGGAGATCTCGATCTCTCCGACGGTGCCGCTCGGCACGGCACGGCCATCCTCGCCGGCGATCCGCACACCAGTGAAGAAATGCGGAACCCCGACACTCCCCTGCTTCTCGCGCGTGCGCTCAGGAGCAAGCAAGGTCGCGCCCGGAGCCGTCTCGGTCATTCCGTAGCCCTGCGAGAACGACAACCCTCGCTCCTCGTAGGCGTTCAGGACGCGTGAGGGTACGGCGGATCCTCCGCAGGTCAGCTTCCGCATGCTCGAGACATCCGTGGTTGCCCAATCGGGGTGATCACAGAGCAATTGGTATGTCGTCGGCACGCCGGAGAGCATCGATACGCCGTGGTGCTCGATGAGCGCGAGCGCACGACCTGGATCGAACCGCTTCTCGAGCACCAGCGTGCCGCCCTTGATGATGATCGGAAGCGCGCCCATCCCGAGGGATGCGACGTGGAAAAGCGGCGAGATCATCAGGGCCACATCGGTCGAGACAATGTCGTAATCGATGATCGCGTTCAGCGCCGCCCAGGTCAGGTTCCCGTGCGTGAGGACCGCGCCCTTCGGCTTGCCCGTCGTTCCCGAGGTGTAGAGGATGGCCGCGGGCCGGTCCAGCGCGGCAGGCGCATCCTCAGAATTGCTCTGCCGCGGAACGCCCACGGCTTCGCGCGGCGCAGATGCCTCCCGCTCATGCGCGGAACCCGCCGCGATCACATGCGCGACCGAAGATGCGACGTCCGATACTCGAGCGCTGAACTCGGCATCGTGGATCAGCACTCGCGCTCCCGAGTCCGTGAGTACGTGCTGGATTTCAGGAGGAGCGAGTCGGGTGTTGACGGGAACGAAGACCGCCCCGATCTGTACTGTTCCGAACAAAGCCGCGAGGAAGTCGGGACTGTTCTCGCCCAGATAGGCGACGCGATCTCCCGGCCCGGTGCCGCGACGGACGAGATCGGCCGCGACGATATCGGCCATCTCTGCCAGTTCGCGGTACGTGAGCTTGCGCCCGTCCTCGAAGACGAGTGCGGTCTTATCCGGGGTCTTCAGACGACGCGTCGCCATCCAGGAACCGAGTCCATGATCATGCATCGTATGTCTCTCCGTCGAGGCTGGCAGTCGTCTACGACCGTCGCGATGGTGGAATCTCCGGGCCGGCGCGCTGGGGAGGCCGACCCGGAGAGTGCGTCAGGCGTAGAAGCGCTGCAGGCTCCGGGCGACGACGGCGGGCTTGCCGTTGCCTTCCGCCTCGATCGTGACATCGATCGTGAGCTGGGCACCGCCGGCCACCTCGGTGACCTCGGCGACCGTGGCCGTCGCGCGGACACGCGATCCAACCTTGACAGGCGACACGAAGCGGACCTTGTCGAGACCGTAATTGACCTTGGTCGTGACACCTTCGACGTCCAGCAGCGACTCCCACAGCGGGATGAGCAGCGACAGACTGAGGAACCCGTGCGCGATCGGACCGCCGAAGGGGCCATCCTTCGCGCGCTCGGGGTCGGTGTGGATCCACTGGTGGTCATCGGTCGCATCGGCGAACGTATTGACCCGCTCCTGAGTGATATCGATCCACTCGGACGGGCCGAGCTCCGATCCGATGAGTGTGGCGAGGTCCGCGTAAGTGACTGTAGTGGTCATAGTGGTGAGTCCTTTCAGAGGGGAATGACGTCAGCGTTCAAGCGTCGAGGCCGAGGAGACGGGCCGCGTTGCCTTTGAGGATTCCCGGCATCACCTCGGACTTGAGGGCCGTCTGCTCGACATCCTTGAGCCAGCGGTCCGGGGTGATGAGCGGGAAGTCCGACCCGAACAGGACGCGCTTCTTCAGGAGCGAGTTCGCGTACCGGACGAGTTCGGCAGGGAAATATTTCGGGCTCCACCCGGACAGGTCGATCCAGGTGTTGTGCTTGTGCGTGGCGACCGAGAGCGCCTCGTCCTGCCACGGCACAGACGGGTGCGCCATGATGATCTGCAGGTCGGGATTCTCTGCGGCCACACCGTCCAGCAGCATCGGGTTCGACAGCCCGAGCCGAAGGCCACGGCCTCCAGGAAGGCCAGCGCCGATACCGGTCTGCCCGGTGTGGAACAACGCGACGACACCGGCATCCTGCAGAGCTGCATAGATCGGCTGATAGCGCACGTCGCTCGGATCAAAATTCTGCACCGTCGGGTGGAACTTGAAGCCGCGCACGCCATGATCGCCGATCAGGCGAGCGACCCGCTCGACCGCGTCATCCCGATTCGGGTCGACCGAGCCGAACGGGATGAGGACGTCGTTGTTACGCGCCGCGCCTTCCGCGATCTCCGCGCTGGAGATCGGCGGGTGCTCCAGGTGAGTCTCGGCGTCGACCGAGAACACGACCGCCGCCATCTTGCGCTCACGGTAGTACTCCGCGATGGAGTCGAGGTCGGGGCGACCCGCATCGGTGGAGAAGTACTTCGTCGCGGCCTCGTTGAGGTCATCGGGCAAGGAGGTGTGTCCGTGTCCGTCGACTTCGACATGCACGTGCATGTCGATCGCAGTGATCGCCTCGAGGTCGATCGCAGATTCGTAGCGGGTCATCGCAGGCATCGGATCACGCCTGAGCGGGCTGAAGCTCGGCAGGAAGCGCCGGGAACTTCTCGCCGACCGACTGCACGTTGCCCGTGAGGAGAGCAGACTGCTCGACGAGCGCGTCGAAGGTCCATCCGCCGTCGCGGTACTCGGTGACGGCGGGCTCCGGGTGGCTCCAGACCTGCAGACGGTCGCCGCCGACGCCGATCGCCTGACCGGTGATCGCGGCTGCTTCGTCGGACGCGAGGAATGCAATGAGGCCGGACACGTCGGATGCGTTGCCGAAGCCGATCTCCCTGCGGAAGAACTCCGGCATTGGCTCGCCCTTCGCATCGGCCTCGACCGCAGCGGCGAAGTACGGCACGGTGGCGGTCATCGCGGTCGCAGCAACCGGAATGACTGCGTTGGCGGTAATGCCTGCCTTCTTGAGCTCAAGCGCCCAGGTTCGGACCATCCCGACAATGCCGGCCTTGGCAGCGCCATAGTTGGTCTGGCCGAAGTTGCCACGCTGACCAGTCGGGGACCCGATCGTGATGATGCGGCCAGCGACACCGTTCTCGCGCATGTAGGTCGCTGCCTCGCGGACGCAGGTGAAGGTGCCGCGGAGGTGCACGTTGATCACCAGGTCGAAGTCCTCGTCGCTCATCTTCCAGAGCACGGTGTCGCGGAGCACTCCCGCGTTGGTGACGAGGATGTCGAGTCCCCCGAAGGAGTCGACCGCAGTCTGTACGAGTTGCTTCGCCGTCTCAGTCGAACCGACCGGCGCGACCACGGCGACTGCCTTGCCACCGTCGGCCTCGATGGTGGCAACCGCATCTGCGGCGGTCTGCGCGTCGACGTCGTTGATCACGACGGATGCGCCCTGCCGCGCGAGTTCCTGGGCGTAGGCGAGGCCGAGGCCGCGGCCCGAACCTGTGACAATGGCGACTTTGCCGTTCAGCGACATGGTGTGCTCCTTAAGGTCGTAAATTGATAAGACCACACAATAGTAGGAAAAGTCAACTATCTACTTCTTCATTCGCTATGCTGGTCGTGTGACCACCGACATCGACACCCCATCACGTCAGCAGCAGCTGGCCGCTGGCAGCATCGGGAGCGACGTCAGCTTCCTGATGGCCCGCGCGAACGCCGTCTCGCTTTCGACCGCCAACACCCGGCTCGCCGGCCACGGCCTCCGCGTGCGTTCGTACAGCGTGCTGGCGCTCGCCTGCGACGGTGGCCGGCCCAGTCAGAAGGAGATCGCCGAGCTGCTGCGGCTGGATCCCAGCCAGGTGGTCAGCCTCATCGACGATCTCCAGGAGCGCGGATACGTCGAACGCGTGCCGGACCCCCGCGACCGTCGATCGAATGTCCTCGTTGCGACACCCGAGGGTAAAGCAACACACGCCCGCGCCCGCGTCGAAGTACGACAGGCCGAGGAAGAGCTACTGGCTCCCCTCACCGCATCCGAACGCGAGACGCTCAGCCGTGTGCTCCGGCAGCTCGCCTTCCCATCCGATTGAGCCGACGCCCGAACACTCGTCTCGCAGCCTTAGCAAACCCGCCTCCAGAATCGAGCAGATGATGACATCCGTCGCCCTTCCCCGCACGATCTTCGACGAGTCGCACGACGAGTTCCGAAACGTCGTTCGTCGTTTCGTCGAACGCGAGGTCAGCCCGAATCTCGAAGCGTGGGGTGAAGCAGGTCGCGTCGACCGCAGCTTCTTCCGCAAGGCAGCCGAGACCGGCCTGATCGGCATCACCGCACCCGAGGAGTTCGGTGGCGGCGGCGTCGAAGACTTCCGATACAACGCGATCATCATCGAGGAGTTCGCCCGCGCCGGCGCGACAGACGTCTCCATGTCGATCGACGGCGAAAACGACCTCGTGGCGCCGTACTTCATCACCTTCGGCTTACCCGAGCAGAACGCCCGCTGGCTGGCTCCGATGATCTCCGGAGACCTGGTCGGCGCCATCGCTTTGACTGAGCCAGGCACGGGCTCCGACCTGGCAGCCATCACGACGACAGCGATCGCGGATGGTGACGACCTCATCGTCAATGGATCCAAGACCTTCATATCGAACGGGTTGCTCGCGGACTTCTTCATCGTCGCCGTCAGCACCGATCCCGCAGCCGGCCGCAAGGGCATCACGTTGCTCATCATGGATGCTGATACTCCGGGATTCACTCGCAACGGACCGCTGAAGAAGATCGGCCTGTCCGCGCAGGACACCGCCGAGCTGTCTTTCGCCGACGTGCGCGTTCCGCGCACGAACATCCTCGGCACGGCGGGCGAGGGCTTCACCCACATGCGGCGGAACCTCGCGGTCGAACGTCTCAGCATCGCCGTGACATCCATGGCGCGGATGCGGGCGACGTTCGACCAGGCGCTGATCTACGCGACCGAGCGCAAGGCCTTCGGCGAGCGCATCGCGGACTTTCAGGCCAACCGCTTCTACCTGGCTGAGCTTGCCACCGAGATCGAGGTGACGCAGACGTTCATCGATCGGTGTATCCTCGACGCATCCGGCCACGAGTTGGACGAGGTGACTGCGGCGATGGCGAAGTGGTGGGCAACAGAACTGCACCAGCGGGTCATCCAGCGCGCCCTGCAGCTGCACGGCGGCTACGGCTACATGCGCGAATACGCCGTGGCGCACGACTACATGGACTCCCGCGTCGCTACGATCTTCGGCGGCACCACGGAGATTATGAAAGAGATCATCGGGCGGCGCCTGACGCGCTGAGATCTGCGGCGATCAGGTTCGCAATCAGGGGCGGGCGCTCCAACATGATGTCGTGCCCGGCACGTGGCCCATCGACGAGCTCCACGCTGGCCGGTGCCCCACCGGCGCTCTCGTTCACGCGACCTGGGTGGCGAACGGCGATGCCGAACCCGCGAGCACATGCACGCTACCAGAACATGTCGTACGCTCCAGAATTGTATTGACTTCCGGGGCGTGAGCACACTCGGAACCAACGCTCGCCTACCGTGCACCTTGTAAGCTGGCGAGCATGAACGAGCCGGCCCTCACGGTCGATGAACGACTCGCGCTCCTGGCGGCGGGGCACTTTGACGCCGCCCAGGTCGTGCCTGCGATCCTCGATGTCACGAACGCCGACCCTGCCGCAGTCCTCGCGATCCGCACGCTGCCAGCGATCACGTACGAACGCGTCGCCGAGGAGATCCCCCCGCGCCAGAGCGAGACCGCAGATCTCGCGGTTCCCGCGTCCTCCGCGGATGCACTCGTCACCGCCGTGAACCGCAACCCGGTGGCATCCGTCGTCCTCACCCAGCTCGTCCGGGCCACCGCGGCCCTTCCGATCGATGACGCGCTGGCGATGGAGTCGATCTCCTACTCCGCCCTGCAGGCAGGACAGGAATACCAGACGTGGCTGTCACGGCGTCGGGCGCCCGAACCCGCGGGCGATCCGAGCCCTCGCATTCGGATCGAGGCCGATGTCGAGGCCGTCACCATCTGGCTCGACCGCCCCCTACACGCCAACGCGCTCGACACCCGTGCACGGCATGAGCTCGTCGAAGCGCTGACTGGGCTGCGGTACGACGAAAGCCGAATCATACTGCGCGGCGTCGGTCCGCACTTCTGCGCCGGCGGCGACCTCGAGGAGTTCTCCGCCCCCACCGACGTCACCGAGACCCATCGCGTGCGCCTGCGCCAGGGACTCGCAGCCACCGTGGCGCACCTGGGCGCTCGCCTCGATGCGCACGTGCACGGTGCCGTCATCGGCGCGGGTTTGGAACTGAGCGCCTTCGCCGACCGAATCATCGCCCGACCGGATGCCCGCTTTCGTTTGCCCGAGGTGCGGATGGGCCTTCTTCCGGGTTCGGGTGGCACGGTGAGCGTACCGCGCCGCATCGGGGCGAACCGCGCGCTGGTGCTCATGCTCACCGGCCGGGTCCTCGATGCCGAACGAGCGCTGGCCTGGGGCCTGATCGACGAGATCGCACGATGATCGAGTCCGCTGACCTCGTCGCGGACAGCTTGCGCGGAGCGCTCGACGATCCGTTTCCGGGTGTCCTCTCACCCCGGACTCATACCTCGGCTCCGGACTTCACACGCACCTTGACAATCTCCGGCGCACGGCCGTCGGCCGATGTCAGCGCCGTGATCGAGCGCTTGGGCTCACTGGCCGACATGCTCGCTGAGCGCGCCGGTGCGGATCGGCCGGGAATTGATGGTGGCCTGCTCGCCGAACGCGAGCGGCTGTCGCAGGACACCCACATCCCGGCATCGGGGCGATCGCTGCGGGGTGCGACGCGGCTGCACCGCTGCTCCGACGGATGGCTCGCCCTCAACCTCGCGCGCGATGACGACCGCGAGAGCCTCCCCGCCCTCACCGGCGGAGCCGTAGAGCCCGCCGGTGACGGCCTGCTGGAGTGGTGCGCGCAGAAGCGTACAGGCGACGTCCTCGCGCGGGCCCGGCTGCTGGGGCTGGCGGTCGGCATCCTGCCGTCGGCCACGGCCACGGCCACGGCCACGGCCACGGCGTCGCCGTTCGCGGTGGACGCCTCGGCCGCGCGGAGCGGGCGCCAGTGGCGCGACCGCGTCGTCGTCGACCTGTCTCGGCTGTGGGCGGGACCGCTGGCCGGTGCACTGCTGGCGGAGAGCGGTGCACACGTAATTCGGCTCGTCGATGTGACCGCACCGGCGACAGTGGAACCGACAGACGCCGCCTTCGAGAGCCGCCTGCACTCCGCAAAGGAGACACGGGAGCTCGATTTTGCCGATCGCACGCACCTCGCGCAGATAATCGGCGAGGCGGATATCGTAATCACCTCGATGCGACCGCATGCGCTCGCCCGTTTCCCTGCGGCGCGACCCGACGCGCTGCATCTGGCCATCACCGCGCACGGCACCGGATCGGGCATCGACCGCGTGGGCTTCGGCGATGACTGCGCGGTGGAGGGCGGGCTCGTCGCCTGGTACCCCTCCGACACGGGTGGCAGCCGCCCCGAGTTCCTCGGAGATGCCATTGCCGACCCATTGACAGGGATCATCGCGGCGGTCGCCGCGTTCGGCATGGCGGCGAACGGCCGCGCGGGCCGCGTGGACATGGCGCTGTCACAGGTCGCGGCATGGACGGCATCCGTCTCGGCGATCTCATGAGCGGCACGATGGTGACCCATCCGCGCATGATCAGCGGCCTCGACTGGCGCGGATCCGCGATCGACGTGCACATCGCCGACGGCGTCATCGTCGCCGTGTCGCCCTCCTCTGCGCCGCCACCCCGCCGCACTCTTCTTCCGGCGCTGCACGATCATCACGTGCACCTGTACGCGGCGGCCGCGCGACGGAGGTCGATCGACGCGAGCGGCTGCCGCAGTCGCGAGGATTTCACCGCGATGCTGCGTGCCGCCGCGACGCGGGGCGAGCCGCTGCGGGTGGTGGGGTACGACGACACAGTCGTCGGTCCCCTCGACCGAAGCTTTCTGGACGAGCTGCTCGGCGCCCGCATCCCGGTGCGCGTGCAGCACCGCGGAGGGCACCTCTGGGTGCTCAGCAGCGCCGCGTGCCGGGCCCTCGAATCTACGGTGGAAGTTCCCGCCGACGGGCGATTCTGGGACCAGGATGCCACCTTGGCCACATCTACGACGACCTCAGCCGAGGCACTATCATCGGTGATCGCGCGGCTGCACTCCCGCGGCGTCGTGAGCACCGACGACATGACTCCGACGCTGTCGCATATCGATGCAGAGACCCTTCGCAGCCTGGTGGGCTCGGACCTGGCGCTGACGGTCTTCGGTGCAAACTCTGATCCCGCACGCGCACACGCCGCAGCCGACGGCGTCAAGATCGTGCTCGCAGACCACGAGGTGCCGCTGCCCGAGACGATCACCGCGGCGGTGGCTGCCGCCCGGCCGGCCGCCGTC
This sequence comes from Microbacterium wangyouchuni, assembly GCF_051546305.1. Lineage (NCBI taxonomy): Bacteria > Bacillati > Actinomycetota > Actinomycetes > Micrococcales > Microbacteriaceae > Microbacterium > Microbacterium wangyouchuni. Next base: position 187,818 of record NZ_JBPTMA010000003.1, on the reverse strand, counting down.
GCGCTGCACTGCGTCACAGCCGACACCATGGCGATGCTGCTCGCCGCGGCTGACGTGCTGCAGGCCCGCGACCGCATCGAGCATGCCTTCGTCGCCGCCGCCGAGGTCACGCTGCTGTGGGCGGCGCGCCACGCCGACGCGCCCGCAATCGGTGTGCATCCGGGATTCCTGCGCACCCACGGCGACCGTCTCCGCCGCCATGGCGTGGCGTCTGATGTCGCGAACTACCTGCGGGTGCGATCCTGGGCAGACGCCGGGCTAACACTGCTCGGCGGAACGGATCTGCCTTTCTCCACGGATGACCCCTGGACGGCGATGCAGGCTGCAGTGGACCGTCGTACCGCGTCGGGGGTCATCCTCGGCGAGGACGAGGCAATCAGCCCGGAGGATGCCTTCACGCTGTTCCGTCGCGGAGGGTGGAACGGGACAGCACCGCGCCTGGACCTGGGCCCCGGAGACCCGGCGGACCTCTGCATCATCGACGGCACCTGGACTGATGCCCGCCGCGATCTGTCCAGGGTCGACGTGCTCGCCACGTTTCGAGACGGTCGGGACGTCTTCGGTTCCGCATAAGGCACGAGGCTTTCGGATCGACGGCCGCGCCGTACAGAAGCTTTATATTCAGTATTCTGGCACACGTGCGAATACTTCAACGTTACATCTAGAGTGGAGACGAACCGACCGATTCTGGAGGATCCCGTGGCCGACATCTCCCGACAGCTCCGCTCCCTCGAGCCCCGCATCGCCCTGGGTACGAACGCCTTCGGCTGGACGGCATCGACAGACGAGTCCGCCGCAGTGCTCGATGAGCTGCTCAACCGCAGCACCTCACCGATCCTGCTCGACACCGCCGACGTCTACACGGCGCCCGGATCCAGCGACGAGGTGCTCCGCACCTCGGAAGGAGTGATTGGCGCCTGGCTGTCCTCCCGTCCAGGCGTCCGGGAGCGGACGCTCATCGCCTCAAAAGTCGGCGGCGGAAGCGGGCGCGGCCTCCTCTCCGCGGATGCGATTCGGCGCGGCGCGGAAGGGTCACTGGGACGGCTGAACACCGACCATCTCGACGTCTTTTACGCCCACAAGGACGACCCGACCGTGCCTCTCGAGGAGACAGTGACGGCGTTCGATGCACTCGTCAGCGAGGGCCTCATCCGAGGCGTCGGCCTGTCAACCTACACGCCTGAGCGGATGCGTGAATGGATCGAACTCGCCGACCGCATCGGGGCACGCCGCCCCGTCGCAGTTATGCAGCGATACAACCTCATCTCACGGCGAAGCTTCGAACGCGACTATCTGCCGATAATCGCCGAATTCTCCCTCGCCGGGTTTGCGTACTTCGTCCTCGCATCCGGTCTGCTCACCGGGAAGTTCTCCTCACAGGACGAGGTCACCGCCAGCGCGAGAGCCAAGATGACCGCGGTGTTCACCAAGGATGAGGCGTTTACGTTTGTCGAAATCCTCCGTGACATCGCACGCCAGGTGGGCCGCTCACCGGCAGCCGTGGCTACCGCGTGGATGACCGGACGCGAGGGCGTGACGGCGCCTGTGGTCGGCGCGCGAACACCTCAGCAGCTGTCGCAAATCCTTGACGAGCTGGCGCCGCTTCCAAGCGAAACCGCCGCTGCACTTACGGAGGCGTCCATGTCGTTCGCGTGAGCACCCGGCGGTGGACACCGCGCGGCGGCAGAGGCCCGCTCAGATGATCGAAGCGCCGCCGTCGATCACGATCGCCTGCCCTGTCGTGTACGACGCGAGAGGCGACATCAGGAACACCACTGCGTCCGCAACGTCGGATGCGGGAGCTGCGGGGGCCAGCGGCACGGCGGGTGCGTCGATGACCGATCCGGTCATGGGATTGAGGATCCCTCCAGCACAGACCGAATTCGCACGTATGCCTTGCTCGGCTCGTCGCACCCCAACCTGTCGAGCGATCTGGGTGACAGCTGCCGCCATCGCTGAGTACGGGGCACTCGCGCCGGGAACATCCACCGCGGCCGCGGTCGTCGACTGCAGCACGATGCTGCCACCCCGGCGGTCGGCCATGTGATCGGCGATCAGATCTACCAGGCGCACGACATCCGAGACCGACGACATACCGGCGAGCCCGCCAAGCCATGCGACGTCGAATCCTTCGCACCAGTCGAAGACAACAGCGGGAAGGACAGCCCCTTCCGAAACCGCGGAAGCGACCTTGCCTCCGGCACCGGAATGCTTCGCCGCCAAAGCCGCTACCGCCTCCGCTACGTCGTCCACGAGCAGCACCGCGGCACCTTCCACGATGAGTCGCTCTGCCACCGCGGTTCCGATAGCCGAAGTCGCGTCCGTGACGAGCGCCGTCTTGCCAGCCAGTTTGAGATCCATATCTGCCCCTTGCCTCTGAATATGCGCACGAACGTGCGACGACTTCGACGCACCCCGGAGCAAAATAAATCAATATAGCCCCGATCATATGTTGATATAATGCATATTGAAACTCGAAGAGGAGAAGATCATGGATCTCGGACTTGACGGAACGGTGGCCGTCGTCACCGGTGGTGGCAGCGGAATCGGACGCGCGACAGCACTGCGCCTCGGCCGGGAAGGCGCGGCTGTCGTCGTCGCAGACCTCTCGGAGGAGCGCGCAGACACGGTGACGCGGGAGATCATCGCCAACGGTGGTGTCGCACTCGCCGCACCCGGCGACGCATCCACTGTCGACGGCGTCGATCGCATCGCGTCGCTCGCCGAGCAGTGGCGGGGTCCGGCGACGCGCCTGTGCTTGAACGCAGGCATCGGCGGTGAAGGCGATGTCCGCTCCATGAGCGTCGATGATTGGCGCCTAGTGTTTGCGATTAATCTCGAGTCGCAATTCCTCGCCGCTCAACGCTTCCTCAACCCAATGATCGAGGCCGGTGGCGGCGCCATCGCGACGACAGGCTCGTTCGGCGCTTTTCGTTCGGGTCACCCCACCTCCACCCCCGCCTACGGCGCATCGAAGGCCGCCGTCACGCAGTTCGTCCGCCACCTCACCGCGCGCTTCTCGGCGCACGGTGTTCGCGCGAACTGCATCTGCCCGGGATCGGTGCAGACAGGATTCGGCTCGGCCGCCGTCGGGTCCGGCACGATGGTCACGGCCCCGATGCGCGCCCCCGCCGGACGCCGCGCGCAGCCGGAGGAGATCGGTGACTGGATGGCATTCCTGCTGTCCGATCGCGCCCGCCACCTTCGCGGTCAGGTCATCCTGGTGGATGGCGGCCGCTCCGCAGTCTGAGTCGTGCAGGACACGAGGAAGCGGCGTGGGTCATGACCCACGCCGCTTCCTCGCCTTTCGCCTACTTTTTCACGGCCACCCCGTCGATAATCGGGAACCCGGCCTTCCACTCCTGCATGCCCACCAGATCGTCGCTGTATGCGACGGTGTAGTTTCGCCACAGCACGGGGATGTAGGCGGGCACCGTCTCCTGCGTCAGGCGCGCAATGTCCGCGAAAGCCCGCGCGCGCTCGTTGGGGTCCACAATCCCCTCGCTCGCGCGGATGAGCTCATCCAGGCCATCGACCGTGATGGATCCGGGGTTCCGCACCGACTCGGCGCTCAGGTGCCGCCAGAGAAACGGCGTCGGATCCAGGGTGGGGACGAGGTTCTGGGTGGCGATGGGGATGGTGGGCTTCACCCACGTAACCTCCGCGATGCTAGCACCCTGAGGGAACGCGAGATCGACATCGATGCCTATCTCCGCCCAGGACGCCTGGAGCGCCTCCGTGAGTTGCTTGTTGTTCGCCTGCCCCGCGAATGTGTACCTGAATCCATCGGCGTACCCCGCCTCCGCCATGAGTGCGCGCGCCCGGGTGAGGTCATACGGGATCTCCGCAAGGGACTCATCGAACCCGAAGCGTCCGGGCGCGATGAATTGATTGGCAGCTGCAGCATGGCCGAAGAAGATGCCATCGACGAGGCCCGCGCGATCGATTGCCATGGACATCGCGGCGCGCACGCGCGGATCAGCGAGTTCGGGGGCGAGATCGGGGTTGAGTCCGATGCCGACAAACTCCGAGCCGTCAATCTCATAGGAAGGGATGCCTGCGGCGCTGATCGAGTCGGCGAACGCCGGCTCGATCAGCGCCATGTCGATCTCTCCGGATCGGACGGCGTTCGCCATCGCGGTCGGATCCTCGATCCAGCGCAGCGAGACGCCGGCGAGCTGAACGCTCTCCGCGTTCCAATGATCGGGATTCCGAATGAGGTCGAGCTGCACTCCCGGCGCGTCTCGATCGACGGTGAACTTGCCGGTTCCGATCGGAAGCTCGTAGTCACCGGACGCGACCACGTCGGAGCTCAGCATCAGCCCAGCGCGAGACGAGAGCGTCTCGGGGAATCCGACCTGCGGCGCCGAGAGCGTCACGCGAAGGTGCGTGTCGTCGATCACCTCGATGCCGGCCAGCGCCGCGAGGTCGGCCTTCGAATTCGAAGCGTCACCCGCGTAGTACTCGAGAGTGTCGCTGACGTCCTGCGCATCGAAGGTCGACCCGTCACTGAAGACGACGTCGTCGCGGAGCTCGAACTCCCATGTCGAACCCGCATCAGGCGTTGCCCAACCCACGGCGAGCCCCGGCTCCAGCGTCAGGTCAGCTCTCACACGCACGAGGGTGTCATAGACCATGTCGTAGATTGGGACGATCGTGGCCCCGGGCATCTTGGACGGATCCCAGGAATTGTGCAAGAAGCGCACTCCGATCGAGATCGTCGCCCCCGTGTCGATCGTGACGTCGTCCGCACTCTCCGCGGAAGATGTTCCTGCGCACCCCGCGAGCGCAAGCGTCACCCCGGCGATCGCGGATATCGATCGCGCTAGTTTCCGGTTCTTCATTCCACTCCTTTGTGTCTGCATTACCGTGATAACAGACACTAGCATTGCATCCGATCGGAGTGCGATTGATGTGTTTATTTCTATATCTCTGCTAAAAAGAGAGCGGATACTCTCCGACAGCACGGGCAGTTTGAACGTGACGCTTGTTTAATTTTCTGATCGGAAGGAAAAAAGATGATAGATTCTGCGCGTACACCGCTTCCAGGCCCTGCGGAGTTCCCGTTGCGCTGGCAGGTCGGAGAGGCACGGATCACGCGTATCCCCGAGAAGTACGTCGAGCTTGCGTTCGCCACCTTCCTGCCGGACGGTGACCCGGATGCCCCCGAGCTCGGCTGGATGCCCCGCGCCGCCGTCACCGCAGACGGGGACGCGGTGCAGAGCTTTCACTCCTTCGTGATCGAGATCGGCGACGAGGTGATCGTCGTCGATACCGGCTATGGCGATCGGAAGATGCGCCCCGGTCGCGTCAACGCACATATGCTTCGCACGACGTACCTGGACTCATTCGCGCTGGCAGGTTACAGCAGGCGCGACGTCACCACCGTCATCAACTCCCACGGGCACCTCGATCACATCGGGTGGAACACCGTGCTCGAAGGCGACGCTTGGGTTCCGGCGTTCCCGCAGGCCCGGTATGTGATGGATCATGTCGAGCTCGCGTATTGGACCGAGGGCAAACGGAGCCCCGCCAACGACGAGGATGCGCAGATGCGGGCCATCGAGGATTCACTGCTGCCGCTACGCGCGCATGGCGTGATGACCACTACTCGCGGCGCGCAGGAGATCAACGATGGCGTGGAGGTCGTGCCGTTCCCCGGACACACTCCAGGGCACCTGTGTGTCCGCGTCCGATCCAACGGCGCAGAGGCGTGGATCACGGGTGATCTCCTCATCCACCCCAGCCACATCAGCTTCCCAGAGTGGGGCTGCTCGATCGACACCGATCCGGCGCAGGCAGAGCGTTCGCGGCGTAGCTTGCTCGCGCAGGTCGCCGATCGCGATGTACTCGTCCTCGGCTCGCACTGGGTGGCGCCGACCGGGATGCGCGTCCAGTCGTCGCAGGCCCAGCGCTTCCAGGGCATGCCCGTGGTCGCGCCTCACTGAGGCCGCTCAGCGGGCGATCAACGCGTCAGCAGGTCCTGGTCGCCCGGTGACATTGCCGCAAGCTCGTCGAGAGTGCGCAGCGCGGCTTCCCGCACGCGTTCGGCCCAGACCTCGTCGATTCCGTCCAGCAGTTGCTCGAAGCGGAACACTGCCAGCGGACCGAGCGCGTCGAACACGCGGGCGACGGAGTCTCGTGCTTCCCGCCGCAGCCAGCCTTCCGGCATGAGCGAGAGCGGCAGGCCTGGATCTAGCGGCACCAAACGACGGTATCGAGTGAGCAGCAGCGTTCGTTTCACCAGTGCTGCCGCGGGAGAGAGATCGCCAGCGGCGAACTGCGCCGCGAGCTCTTCAGCCTCGTCTAGGACGATCGCATACGCCGCATTGATGCCTTCGAGGTCCCACGATTCGATCGGCTGACGGCCGCGCACCATGAAAGACGAATCCTCGACGAGATGCGCACTGAGCTGTTCGACCCCGCGAACGTCGGCCTTCGTGACGGCGACCTCCCGCAGGTCTCCAGGCGCGATCCACACGCCGTCGTAGAACGGTGCGAAGCCCTCCAATCTCAGCGAGTCGCGCAGTGCCATGCGAATCCGACTCTGCTGCTCCGGCACGGAGAATGCTACGACTGTCCACACCCCAGACCAATCGTCGGTGAGGCCGAAGTTCAGTATTCGTCGCACACCCGGCTCTGCGCGGCTTCGCGTAGGAGGAGCGGCGCGGAAGAAGAGATTCCTGCCGGCCTTTCGTGTCTCGAGGAGATCGTCGCGCTCAAGACGGCGGAGCGTGGCACGCGCGTTCGGTGCCGCGACGTCGAAATCCGCGAGTACCGAGACCAGAAAGGTGCCCGGGACCTCGATGGCAGCGTCATTGCGCCAGTAATATGCGAAGAAGGTCGCCATGATGTCGCGTGCGGTAATGCGTCGAGCTAGCCTTCCCTCCGCACGGCCACCCACGGTGGCGGCATCGCTCTCCGAATCGTCCAGAACCGTCGTCATATGCTCTCTCCTCTTCGTGACCCGCCGACGTGCGCCGTCAACACTCTCTGACTCGGTGTGAGGAACCTCCCCATCGGATCGAAACCGCAGCGTACGCCTTCGAATTTCGTGAAATCCGGGTACTGAGCGCTCAGGTACTCGACCGAGCGACAATGCTCCTTCGCCCAGTGCGGTCGCGCGCCATAGACTACCAAGATCTCTTCGAGCATCGCGAACAACGTGGGGAATCGCTCGCCGCTCGGAGCCGCAGCGGACACCGTGACCGACGTTCGCCCGGCGTACGGCGACAGGTACGCCGCATCCGACGACACGACCCGCAGCGCGACAGGCATCGCGATCTCGACCTCTGGTGCCCGCCGGAGTGCATCGTCAATCTCGCGCACGAGGTCGCCTGCCCGATCCACCGCCGCTGCATGCTCCGTAACGGTGAAGGCCGCAGGCGCCGTCGCACCTGCGGAAGCGAGCGCCACGTAGCTCGGTAGTGCACCCTCGGCGCCCGGCCGCGCCGGCGCCCACTCCTTCAAGTGGAATCGGCGTCCTTCAGGAGCACCGTCACCTCGTGGGTGCCACCGCACCGCGCGTCGGACTCCGTCCTGCTGGGTGAGCCAGCCAGACGAGAACTCGGCATACCAGGAGTCACGCACCGTCATCCAAGTCGCCGCATGCACGCTCATGTCAACCTCGGTCACGACGCCAAGCATGCCCAGATTCACCTGCGCAGCGCGAAGCACGGCGTTGTCGTCGCCGGTGACGGAGATGATCTCACCGTGGGCATCCACGATTCGAAAGGCGCGCGCGTATGCAGACAGTGCCGCTTGCGTCGCGCCCGAGCCGTGCGTCGCGGTTGCCAGGGCACCGGCGATGCTCTGCCCAGAGAACCCACCGAGAGTCGGAAGTTCGAGACCTCGATCCCATAGATCCGCGCACAGGTCGAGCAGTCTCGTTCCCCCGGCCGCCGAGACGATGCCGGCGTCGAGGTCGATGCTGCGCACACCCTGCAGGCGATCGGTGTGGATGACCACCGCCTCCTCGCCGACGGTGTCTGCCCAGGAGAAGCCCGGCCCGACCGCGCGCACCTGTCGCCCTTCGGCCACGGCCTGCCTGACCGTTTGCGCGATGCCGGTCTCATTGGCCGGGCGCTCCTGCCGCGAGACGGAGACAGTCCGAGACCCGCTCCAGTTGGACCAGGTTTCGGACGACGCCTCCGGTGTCACGACGCGCGCTCGACCAGCTGCGCGCGGATGTCCTTGCGCAGGAGCTTGCCCATCTCGTTATGGGGCAGCTCGCCCCACACAACGATGTTCGCCGGCACCCGTGAAGACCGCAGACGCGATCGAACCAGCGTTCGGAGTTCATCCGGGTCCACCGTCGCCCCGGGCAATATCACCAGCACCGCCACAGGCACCTCGCCCCACTGGTCATCCGGCATCGCCACAACGGCGGCATCCACTACCGTCGGATGCTCCCGGAGAACATCCTCGATCTCACCGGGCGAGATGTTCTCGCCTCCACGTATGATCACATCGTCCGCACGTCCGCTGAGGAAGAGGTAGCCACCCACGTCCAGCCTGCCTCGGTCCTTCGTCGCGAACCAACCGTTGACCAGGTGTGAATCCATCCCGCGGTACGCACCCGCGATCTGCGGACCTCGCACCCAGATGTCACCTTCGTCGCCCGGTGGCACGATCGCACCGTCATCTCCGCGGATCTGCAGCTCGATCGACGGGATCGGCCGACCGACGGAGCCGAGGCGCGCACGCACCGACAAGTCCGAAGACGCCAGTGCCTCACGGTGGTCGTCCGGTCCGAGTAGCGCAATCGTCGAACTCGTCTCGGTCAGACCGTAGGCGTTGGTGAACCCCACGTGCGGCAGGTGCGCGAGAGTGGCGCTGATCAGCTCCACGGGCATCCGTCCGCCGCCATAGGACAGTGCGCGCAGCGACGGCAGCGTCTCACCGGTCGAGACGAGCTCGTCCAGGATCCGCTGTAGCATGGTCGGCACGACCATCGCCGAGGTCACCTTCTGGTCGCTCACGGCGGCGATCCATCCCTCCGCGTCGAACGAGTCGAGGTAGACCATCTTCCGCGCGGCGAACACCGACGAGAGCACGGCGGCGATCCCCGCGACATGGTACGGGGGCACACTGACCAGCGCGGCGTCTTCCTCGGGTGCGGAGAGCATCTCCACGGTGCCGAGGATGTAAGACGTCAAATTCTCGTGGCTCAGCTCCACGATCTTCGGCTCACCGGTGGTGCCGCTGGTGAACAGCCACACCGCGATGTTCCCGCCATCAGAGGAGGCGGATTCGACGACAGCAGGCGTCCGCGCCTGAGCGATATCGAGAAGAATCGCGTCGCCCACACCCCCGACGCGACGTGCGCCTGCGTCGTCTGTGACGATGAGTACCCGCCCGAGGCGCTCGACCTGGCGGCGCAGCTGCTCGTCGGCGAGCCGATAGTTCAGCGGCGCGAACGGGATACCGGCGGAGGCGGAGGCGAACAGGAGCAGCGGCACCGCCGCCGAGTTTGTCCCGATGAACGCGATCGCCTCTACGCCGTCGTGGGCTGCACGGGCCGCCAGGGACTGCGCACCCCGCTGCACCTCTGCATACGACAGCGCTCCCTGTCCATCGACGATCGCGGTTCGGTCCGGCGCGATCTCGGCGATGGTGCTGAGCAGAACGGAGATGCTCATGTCAATCCGAGGAGGGCAGTGGTGTCGCGGCGCGCTGGCCCAGCTCACGGCCATCGGCGGTGAGCGGACCGGCGCCGGGGCGTGTGACCATCACGACGAGGCTGGTCTGCGCATCCTCGAACCGCTTTCCGACGGCGAGTTCTGCACCATCGCCGTTCCCTTCCACACCCTCGGGGCGTTCGGTCAGCATAGGCGCACCTGCGCACGCGAGCTCGACATCCGCACCGGTGACGATGATCGCCTCCACGCTGGACGCGGCGCTGAACACACGGGTTCCTGCAGTCCAAGTAGTCATATTCTCTTCCTTTCTCCGAGGCTCAGCGGCCGCGGAATTTTTCTGCTCGCAGGCGAAGGGAACCGCCATCGACGGGGAGGATGTCGGATGTCACGTACCGCGCTTCATCCGACGCGAAGTACAGCGCCGCGCTCGCGATGTCATCGGGCGTGCCGCGGCGCTTGATCGACAGATCGACGATGCCGTCGTCGTCGTACATCCCGGAGGCGCGCACGGCGTTGCTCATGGGGGTCTCGACGGGACCGGGGCAGATCGCGTTGACGCGGATACCGTACTCGCCGTACTGGAAGGCCAGGCTGCGCGTGAGAGCGACCACCCCACCCTTCGACGCGGCGTACCCGGCGCGGGGCGCCATGCCGATCGCGGCGGCCGAGGCAATGTTCACGATCGATCCGCCGCCGCCGCGCTCCATGAGCGCCGGCAGCGTGTGCTTGCAGCACAGGAACACACCGGTGAGGTTGACGTCGAGGAGGCGCTGCCAGGCGTCCTGCTCGAGTTCGTGCAGCCTGAGCGTGTCCCCGAACGAGATGCCGGCGTTGTTGACGAGGATGTCGATCCCGCCGAAGGAGTCGACGGTGGCCTGCGTCATCGCCGCGACATCATCCGCGTCGGTGACGTTCACCCGCAGGGCGATGGCTCTGCCGCCGCGCTCGATGATCTGCGAGACCGTCTCCTGGGCCGCCTCGAACGCCAGGTCGGCGACCGTGACCGATGCGCCTTCCGCCGCGAACCGCCGGGCGATGCCCCGTCCGATCCCGCTGCCGGCTCCGGTGACGATGGCGCTCTTGCCTGCGATCCTGCCGCTGCTCATTGTCTGTGCTCCTTCTTCCCGCGCCATGGTCAGTCCGTCCGCGTGCGTGTCGTGCCGCCATCGACCGGCAGCACCGTGCCAGTAATGTAGGACGCCTCATCAGATGCCAGGAACGTCGCCGCATAGGCGATGTCGTCCGGCTCGCCGAATCCCGGCAGGACCTTGCTGACGATCGGCCGTGCGTCGTGCTCGGCGGCCGTCGTCGCGATGAAGTCGTTCTTGTACTCCGAGATGTGCGCCAACTCGGTGCGCCGGTCGGTCTCGATCGTGCTGGGGGTGATGATGTTCGCCCGCACGCCGTACTCTGCGGCCTGCGCGGCGACCGCCTTCGTGAGCGCGTTGACCGCCGCCTTCGATGCGGCGTAGACGGGTAGCGCGGATTTGACCAGCGAGGCGATCGACGAGATGTTGACGATCGATCCGCCGCCGTGCTCGCGCATCACGGGCAGAACGTGCTTCATGGTGAAGAAGACGCCCTTGGCGTTCACGTCCATAGTCCGGTCCCACACCTCCTCGGTGAGGTCGGTCAGTTCGGGCGGTTCGATCCCGTAGACGGCGTGGTTGTTGCAGAGCACGTCGACCCTACCGAAGACACGGATCGTCTCCGCGACCAGATCGCGCACCTCGTCCTCCTTCGAGACGTCGGCGCGCACGAAGTGCGCCTGGCCGCCGGCGATGCGGATTAGCTCCACGGTCTCTTGACCGGAGACCACGGTGCGGCATGTCACGACGACTCGAGCCCCCTCTCGCGCGTACATCTCCGCGATCGCGCGTCCGATGCCTGTGCCGGCGCCTGTGACGATGGCCGTTCGCCCGGACAGTCGACCCGATCCTGAATCCATACTCACTGCAGTGCTCCTTCCAAGAGCAGGTCGATGAACTCGACCTCGCTGAAACCGAGATCACCGGTGACGATCTGCTCGTTGTGCTCGCCCATCATGGGCGCGGCGGTGACCTCGGCGACCGTGCGTGAGAGACGGAACGGGGGCACCTGGTGCGGGAAAGCGCCGAGCACGGAGTGCGGTACCTCCGCGAGGACCCCGCGGTGGGTGAGCTGAGGATCGGCATCGATGAAGTCGTGCGGAGTTTGCACGGCGCCCGCACGGACGCGGGCGGCCTGGAGCAAGGTCATGACCTCGTGCGGCTCGCGCTCGCGCGTCCACTCCGCGACGAGGTCGTCGAGGCGATCCTCGTTGTGCTTGCGGTCCTCGTGCGTGGCGAAGGCAGGATCGGTCGTCCATGCGGGTGCGCCGATGGCCGCGGCGAAGCGCGACCATTCCTCGTCGCCGAACACCGCGATCGCGCTCCAGCGATCCTCACCCGCACAGGGGTAAACACCGTGGGGCGCGGCATCCGTCACGCGGTTGCCGGTGCGACTCTGCTCGCGTCCGTTCACCTCGAAATCGAGGGTCGCGGGCATGATCTGTTGTGCGGTCACCTCGTACATGCTCGCTTCGAGGTACTGGCCCTGGCCGGTACGACGTCGGTGAAGGAGCGCCCCCACCACGCCGATCGCGTTGACCAGCGGCACGATGTAGTCGCCGTAGATGCCCGCGCTGGGGGTGATCGGCGTGCGATCGGGCCATCCCGTCAGGTGCAGTCGCCCCGAGATCGCCGCGCCGGTGCCGTCGATGCCCCATTCGTTCGCCAGCGGCCCGGTCTGACCGAACAGGCTGCCGCTGATGTAGATGACATCGGGGTTGATCTTCTTGACGTCTTCGTACCCGTAACCGAGGGCGGCGAGGGTGCCGGGGGTGAAGTTCTCGTTGATGACGTCGGCCTGTCGGATCAGTCCTTCGATGACGCGACGAGACTTGGGGTTCTTTAGGTCGATCGACAGGCTCTTCTTCGAGGTGTTGAAGTGCGCGAACCAGGGCTTGTCGTCGAAGCTGGTGCGCGTCGATCGGGAGAAGCGGCGGTCGACGCGCGTCATGTCGGGACGCTTGGAGGATTCGACTCGGATGACCTCTGCCCCGTGGTCGCCGAGGAGCTTGCCCGTGATCGACCCGACGAGTGCCCAGCCGAAGTCGAGGACACGGATCCCGGCGAGCGCTGGCGTGGTCGGAGCGTCACACGGAGCTGCGGCGACGGTGTCCCTCGGTGCGCCGCCGAGGCCGGCGAGGATCTCTTCGGTGTCGGCGCCGAGCGTGGGGGCCGGCGTCGTGATGCCGGTCGTGGAAACACTGGCTTTGAAGAAGTAGCGCGGGATGTCGATGCGACCAAGCGCAGGGTCCTCGACACGCGACCAGTACTCCCGCGAACGGAGGTGCTCACAGGCGTGGACGTCGCCCGGCTCGTTGGCCACGGTCGCATTCAGGCCCCGTGCGAGCGACTCCCGGCGGACCTCCTCGCGGGTGAAGCGGAGGAAAAACGGACCGATCACGTCGGCGAAGCGGCCCCATTCCTCCTGGGTGATGCCCGCCTTGTCGAACGACATCCAGTCGTCGATCTCCTGCAGCGCGTGAACCGGGTGGTATTCGCCGATCCAGTCGCTGAGCGCCTTGTTGGCGGTCGCCCCGAAGGCGCCGCCGAGCATGTGCCAGAACAGGTGCCCGTCCTTGCAGGGCCAGAACCAGTCCGTCGCCGTGGGGCCAAGCTGGGACTTGTGCCCCTCACGGGAGAGGGCGACGCCCTCGCTCCAGGCCACGATGGCCGAGGTCATCCGGCTCGCGGCAACCTCCTGCACGGAGACGTCGACGTCCTGACCCGTGTGCGAGGTGTCGGCCTCGAAGTACGCGAGCATCACGCCAAGCGCCGCTGCCACACCGGCGTGGAAGTAGCCCGAGTCGAGAGCTTCCTTGACCGGCGGCAGATCGGGGTCTCCCGTGTTGTTGAGCACTCCGCTCATCGCGATCACTGTCAGCTCGGAGGCGATGTACTCGGAGTACGGGCCGGTGCGGCCGAACGGTGTCACGGAGGCGCCGATGAGTGCGGGATTCTCGGCGCGGAGGTCTGCCACCGCAAGACCGCGACGTTCGAGGGCACGCGGGTCGGACCCCTCGACGATGATCTGCGACGTCCGCGCGAGTGCGCGGAACGCGTCTGCACCTTCGGGGGTGTCCAGATCCAGCACGATGCTGCGCTTGCCGGCGTTGAACGACCGCCAGTAGAGACTGTTCTCGATGCCGGGCTCGTCGCCGCGGAACGGTGGCAGCTTCCGGGCAGGGTCGCCGCCGGGGCGTTCAACCTTGATCACTTCGGCACCGAGCTCCGCAAGGATCTTTCCGCAGACAAATCCCATCTCGTCTGTCAGGTCCAGTACGCGGACCCCTTCGAGCATCGCGGTCATCGCTTCTCCTCTGTCGTGTCGTCGCGCCGCGGGTCGAGACCGCTGAGCAGGTCTCCGATCACAGCATGCAGGTGCGCCGTCTCTTCGAGCGCGTAGTCGGTGTCGGGCAGTGCCAGCACCGCGATGCCGCGAGCGCGCAGTGCTTCGGCCTGGTCCGGGAAGTCCCAACCGTAGGCGCTGTCGCCGCGGAGGTGGAGCGCGATGACGGCGTCCGGCTGTGTCGCCGCCGCCATCTCGACACGCTGCGCGATGCGGCGCTCGCGACCGAATGCCCAGCTCTCGGGGAATTTGTACGTCCAGCGATCGGCCAGTGCGTCGAAGGGATCGGAGTTCTCGCGCACGGGTGTGTGGGCGTAGCGCATGCCGAACTCGGTGTCCTCGCCGACGACGACGGCTCCGAGATCCTCGATCAGGCGGACAAAGCCGAGTTGGTCGACGGAGCTGCCGCTGAGGAAGACACGCGGCGCGCCGGCCAAGCCACCCACCGGCTCCCGCTCGTCCAGCGCGTCGAGCGTCTCCTCGAGGAGCCCGTTGAAGCGCTGCTTCGGCATGAGCATGGCGGCGAGTGCGATGGCCGCAGCGTCGACGCCGGTGATGGTGGAGTTGTCGGATGCGCGGATCGCCTCGACCCGACGGAGCAGTTCGCGCGTCCGATTGACGAGTCGGATGGCATTCTGCAGACTGTCGGCGGTGACGGCACGCGGGCCGATCGCAGAAAGCTGCTCGGCGAGGAGCACCATTCCGGCGCGATTGTATTCGCGGTGCTCGGCGAAGCTCCCGCGTGCGCGTTCGAGATACAGGGTGTGCGCGATGTCAGGCGCGCCGAAGACCGAGCGATAGGCCTCGAAGAAGCCTGCGGTCTCGCCGATCCAGCGGTCACCGCCGGTGACGCAGAGCACCTCGACGGCATCGTGGCGACCGGTGGCGAGCGCTTCGTACAGGTAGCGGATGCGGGTGGGCGCCGACACGTCGAGATGGGCGTCGACGGTGGCGGGTGCGACGGCGAGGTCGCCGGTCAGGAGCATCGGGCGGTAGCCCGCCGCGATCGCGATCTCCTCCGGGAAGCCGGTGTCGAGGAATCCGGCGATGGGCTCATCGACCCCGCCGGTCAGCTCGGTGATCGCGGCCGCATCCCAACGCGCCTCCACGACGTGATGGAACACGCTGAACGCCGTATCGCGATCCATGCGAACCTCCTCATTCACCATCATGTTTAATATCTTACCACTCGATCGAACGAATTATGTTACACATATTGCAGGGCCGTCTGCGTCTTCCGCGTGACGACTGGCGGGCGTGACGACGTGCACCACCCGTCGATCCGTTCAGATCTAGGAACTGCCCGTGCTGCTCTGGATTCCCTCGATGAAGGTGGTGACCTGCGCCCGCATCGACTCCTCGTCCCAGGCCTCGCTGTCGAATGGCGCGTAGTCGAGCAGTAGAACCTCGATGCCCGCGACCTGCAGCTCGAGCGCCATGTATCGGGACGACGCGATGGTGTCGCGCGTCGCCGCTCTGGCAGGAAGGACGACGCCGTCGATCCCGAACTCCCGGCACTGCGCCACGATCAGCGACGCGGCGGCCTTCGGGCTGCTGCCGGTGTACTTCATGTGGCGGCGCAGGAACGCCGAGCGTAGCGCATCCTCGCTCGGGTCCTGGATGAGGCGCTTCGCCCGGGGCAAGTACATCGTCTCGATGAACACGGTGTCGTGACTCTCCTCCCAGGCGTTGAGGAAGCCGAGGTTGAACCACAGCGGCGTCCCACCCCAGAGCAGACGGGTCTTCTCCTCCGGCACCGCGAAGGCTCCGTCGGCGGCGCGCTGCTCGACCTCTGCGTGGACGCGCTTGACGTGCTCGAGCGCCCACTCGTGGCCGAAGTGGGTCTCGAAGATGGCCACCTCGGAGTAGGCATCCGTCGCTGTGAAGAGCGCGGGGCCGCCGCTCCCCCACCCCAGCTGCACGATGCGCTCGTAGTACTCGGCCATCTCGTTTGCGCGATGCATCAGCTCGCGCAGATCGGTCTCCCGGTACGGTATGCCGGTGACCTGCTCGAGCAGCCGCACCGCCGCGCGCACCTCGTTCGTCGCGAAGTCGAGGATTCGCGGATCGCGCCATTCGGGACCGTCCCACCAGCCGTCGGGGATGCCGAGCTGCCGATAGGGGTCGTCGGTCAGGAGCACGGGCACGCCGAATTCGCGGCCGTACAGCTCATAGATGCCCGGCTCCTGCATGTATCCACCGAAGATGGCCGCCGGTGTGGGCAGCCCGCCGTACGGCGCGCGGGGGTCGGGATCGAAGCAGTAACCCAGCGGCAGGCTCTCGTAGTTGGAGAGAGAGGGGAAGTACCCCCGCCGTTCGATCGCACGCTGGAATTGACCGTACATCTGTTTAGCCGCGAGGACCGAGCCGTATTGGACGGGCAACACGAGGTGGATCCCCATCGCATTGAACAGCTCCATGGGGCCGTAACCGAAGACGAAGGGGCTGCCGTTCGCGATGTCGGACCACATGAGCTCGCTGTGGGCCTTGTTCAACGCGGTGGCCTCCCGCACCGAATCGAGCCGCTTGACGCTGCGCACGCCCTGCCACTTCTGCGTCATACCGATGCCCCGCCCTGGGTAACGCCGATGATCGGGAGTGCTCTCAGCGGCGCGCCCGCGAGGGCCGGGCCGGTGGTGTGGAGGTGGCACCGTGAGATCCCGCCTCCGATGACCTCGATGACCGGCGCCGGCTCCACGTGGCAGATCTCCATCGCGTACGGGCATCGGCTGCTGAACGAGCATCCGGGTGGGGGATTCGTCGGGTCGGGGACGTCGCCGTCGAGCACGCGCTTAGCCGTCGACCGCTGCAGCTCCGGATCCGGCTCAGGCACCGCCTCGAGAAGCACCTGGGTGTAGGGGTGCGCAGGACCGTCGAACAGCCGATCGACCGGGCCCTCCTCCATGACCTCGCCCAGGTACATCACTGCGACGCGATCGGAGATGTGACGGACGACGGCGAGGTCGTGGGAGATGAAGAGATACGACAGCCCGAGTCGCTCACGCAGGCTCTCGAGTAGGCTGAGCACCTGATTCTGCGTCGAAACATCGAGCGCGCTGACCGCCTCATCGCAAATGAGGATCTCCGGCTCGAGCACGATGGCCCTCGCGATCGCGATGCGCTGCCGCTGACCTCCGGAGAACTCGTCAGGGTAGCGGTCCGCGAATTCGGGACGCAGACCGACGAGATCCAGCACCTCCGCGACGCGCTCGCGACGCTCCCTGGCGGATAGCCGCGCGTGCACCTTGAGCGGTTCCGCGACGCTCTGGCCGACGGTGAGCGAGGGATTCAGAGACGAGTACGGATCCTGGAACACCATCTGCACCTTGCGGCGATGCGAGCGGAAATGCCTCTCGCTCAGGTCCGTGACATCTGACCCGAGCAGGACAATCCGCCCTTCAGAGCGGATCAGTCGCATCACGGCACGCGCGAGAGTCGACTTGCCGGACCCGGACTCCCCCACGATTCCCAGCGTCTCGCCAGCGCCGAGCGTGAGGTCGACTCCGCGTACCGCGCGCACCGTGGTGCGGTGGCCGCCGCGGACCACGGGAAAGGAGACCACGAGATTCTCGGCCTCGAGGACGTTCGCAGCGTTCGCAGCATCGCTCATGACGTCACATCTTCCTTCCATTGAACGCCCCGTGTGCATCGGTTGGCGCGGTCGTCTCCGACCTCGATGAGCGTCGTCGGCTGCAGGCACTCCTCGAGCGCATGCATGCATCGTGGCGCGAATCGGCAGCCGGCGGTGAACTCAACCGGCCGCGGCGGCGTACCGGGGATCCACTCGAGCTGCTTGCGGGCGCCTCTGAGTCGCGGCATCGATGCGAGTAGCCGACTAGTGTACGGGTGCTGCGGCGAGGCGAATGTGTCGCGCACGTCTCCCGTCTCCACGATCTGCCCTGCGTACATCACGGCCACCCGGTCACAGATGTCGGCGACGACACCCATGTTGTGCGTGATGAAGATCATCGCCAGACCGAGCTCGTCGCGCATATCTGCCAGGAGCGAGAGGATCTGCGCTTGGACGCTGACATCGAGCGCCGTGGTCGGTTCGTCGGCGATCAGCAGGGCAGGGTCGTTGGCGATCGCCATCGCGATCAGCACACGCTGGCGCATGCCACCCGAGAACTCATGCGGGTAGCTCTCGGCGCGCGCTTTCGCGTTCGGGATCCGGACCTTGTCCATGGCTTCGATCGCGAGCCGCTTGGCCTCGGCACGCGTCACACCCTGGTGCAGACGAATCCCTTCGGCAATCTGGTTTCCCACCTTGAACGAAGGGTCCAGACTCGTCATCGGCTCCTGGAAGATCATCGCCATGCCGTTGCCACGAAGCCGGGCGAGCTGTTTCTCTGGCATCGTCAGGAGGTCGGACCCTCGGAACGCCGCGCGCCCTGACGCACGCTGGCCTCGTCGGCGTCCGACGAACCCCATCATCGTCATGGCGGAGACACTCTTGCCGGAGCCTGATTCGCCGACGAGTCCCAGCGTCTCACCGGGGCGCACCGAGTAGGTCACGCCGTCGACTACGGGAATCCAGCGCCCGTCGATCTCGATCTCCGTCCGGAGGTCGGCGACTTCGAGAATTGGTTCCGTGCGGTCAAGAGTCATCGAACGACCTTCTTTCCAATGGAGTCGCGGATGCCATCGCCCAAGAGATTGAGGGAGAAGACACAGAGAGCGATCATCAGGCCGGGGAAGACCGCAAGCCACGGCGCGCGATCAATGTAAGCGAATGAGGAAGAGAGCATTGCACCCCAGGAAGCCTGTGGCGGTTGGACGCCGACGCCGATGAAACTCAGGCCCGCTTCGATGAGCATGACCTGCCCGGCCAAAACGGCGATATAGACGATGAGCGGCGGAATGACGTTCGGCAGGATATGTCGGCCGAGGATCTGCACGGACGGCGTGCCAATGCTGCGCGCCGCTTCTACGTAGGTCTCCTCCCGAACGGAGAGGACCGACCCACGGATGAGACGGATCGCTCCGGGGGCGAGCACCACGCCCAGTGCGATCATCGCGTTGCTGAGGCTGGGTCCGAGGATTCCGGCGATCGCGATTGCGAGCAGGATGCCGGGGAAGCTCATCAATACGTCGGTGACGAACATGATGACTCGCTCCACCCATCCGCGGAAGAACCCTGCCGCGAGCCCGAGCGTCACCCCAATCGATACGGTAAGCACGGTGCCCTGCAGCGCGGCGCTGAGCGAGACCTGCGCGCCTGAGATGAGTCGGCTCATCAGGTCTCGGCCAAGTTCATCGGTGCCAAGTACATGACCGTCGACACCGGGGGCGAGCAGGACGGATGTGAGCGCTGTCGCGTCTGGGTCATAGGGGCTCAACAGATCGGCGAAGACAGCCACAAGCACCGTGAGCACAAGGGCTACCAGACCCGCGATGGCGAGCTTCTGGTGTGCGAAGCGTTGTGCGAAGCCGACACGCTTAGGGCGACGACCAGTGGGTATTTGGATCGTGAAGGTCATGACACGCGCACCTTCGGGTTCAGAACGGTGTAAAGCACATCGGTGAGGAAGTTGACAACAATCACGATCACTGTGGTTACGAGCACGATGCCCTGAAGGACGGGGATGTCCTTGGCGACGACCGAATTGATCGCGAGCGTACCCAGACCTGGGATGTTGAAGACCTTTTCCACCACCACCGAGCCGCCGAGCAGCCCCGCCATCTGGTAGCCGATCACGGTGACCACCGGCAGCGAACCATTTTTGAGCGCTCGGGTCCACAGCACACGGGAGCGCGACAGACCCTGCGAGCGGGCAGTGCGAATGTAGTCCTGGGTGAGCGTATCGGAGATCGAGCTGCGAGTCTGACGTTGCAACTCTGCGCCCACGGCCATGGCCAGAGCGATGGCCGGGAGGATGATGTGGGCGAACCAATCAACCGGATCGTCCTCGAATGCGGTGTAGCCCACCGCGGGGAAGATCGGGATGGCGAAGGCGAATAGGAGGATGAGGATCATCCCGACCCAGAAGTTGGGAGTCACGATTCCCAGCGTCGACAGGACAGTGGTTACGCGGTCCGCCATCCGCCCACGATAGGCGGCGGCGAGCATCCCGACGAGCACGCCAGCGATCACCGCGATGGCGATGGCCGTCAGCGCGATCGACATCGTCGCGGGGAGCCGGTCGAGAATGAGCGCACCCACCGGAGCTCGGAGGGTGAACGATGTACCCAAGTCTCCGACGAAGAGCCCGCCGAACCAGCTGAGATACTGGACGATCCACGGGCGATCGAGGCCGAGCTCGGCCCGAATGAGGGCAACGGTCGCTGGGTCCGCATCATCACCAGCGAGGGCCAGTGCGGGGTCCCCCGGCACGAGCGATGTCAGGCTGAACACCAGCAGCGTGGTCGCGATGAACACGAGCAGCATCCGACCGAACTTCGTACCGAGGAACCGGAGGGCGCCCCGCGTCACGATGGGGCGCCGATCCGCTCTGCCGTCCGCCGGCGCTCGGCGCAAGGCCTCAGCTTTGGTCGCCGTCATGGTAACTCCTTCTCCCGTTTCCTTCGAGACGGAGCCGGTGGGAGCAGCACTGTCCCCACCGGCGCATCCTGTTACTTCTTGACGCCGAGCCCGTCGATGATCGGGTACCCGGCCTGCCATTCCTGCATCCCGACGAAGTCCTCGCTGTACGCGACGGTGTAGTTCCGCCACATGACCGGAATGTACGCCGACATGTTCTCACGCGTGAGTTCGGCGATCTCGTCGAAGATGGCGTCGTGCTCGTCGCCATCTGCCGTGAATTGCGCCTGACGGATCAGATCCTCCACGCCGGGCACTTCGATCTTCCCGGGGTTGCGGATCGTCTCCGTGCTGATGTGCCGCCACAGGAACGGCGCCGGGTCGACGTCGGGGACCAGGTTCTGCGTCGCGATCGCGATCGTGGGGTTGGCCCACGTGGCGTCGGCGACACCGCTGCCCGGGGGGAAGGTGAGCTCGACTTTGACGCCGATCTCGGCCCAGCTGGCCTGAATGGCCTCGGCGAGCTGCTTGTTGTTCGCCTGCGCGGCCATCGTGTAGGTGAAGCCGTCGGGGTACCCTGCCTCAGCGAGGAGCTTCTTGGCGCCGTCGATGTCGTACGGAATCTCACCCAGGTTTTCGTTGTAGCCGACGCGTCCGGGAGCGATCAGCTGATCGGCGACGGTCGCGCGGCCGAAGTTCAGCCCCTGCACGATCCCTTCGCGGTCGATCGCCATCGACAGCGCCCTGCGAACGCGCGGATCCTCGAGCTCGGGAGCAAGGTCGTCGTTGAGACCGATGGCGACGAGCTGCGCTCCCAGCACGGTGTACGTGCGGATGCCGGCGGCCTCGACGGCATCGACCTGTGCTGGCTCGATCACGGCCATGTCGATCTCGTTCGAGCGAATGGCGTTCGCCATGGCGACGGGGTCTTCGATCCAGCGGACGGTGACGCCGCCGAGCTTGACGGCATCCGCGTTCCAGTGGTCGGGGTTCGGCACCAAGCCGGCTTCGGACCCTTCGATGTACTTCTCGACGAGGAACTTGCCCGTGCCGACCGGGGAGGCGAAGTCACCGGATTCCACCGTTTCTGCGCTGAGGATCAGTCCCGCGCGGCCTGCGAGCACCTGAGGGAACCCCACGTTCGCACTGGTCAGCGCGATCCGCACGTGGGTCTCGTCGACTGCTTCGACGCTGCTGATTCCCGCAAGGTCGGCCTTCGTGTTCGACCCGTCACCCGCGTAGTAGTCCAGCGTCGCGATGACATCCTCCGACCCGAAGGTCGAGCCGTCGTTGAAGACGACTCCCTCGCGCAGCGTCAGGTCCCACGTCAGACCGCCGTCGTCCGTGGACCATTCCTCCGCAAGGGAGGGAACCAGGTCCAGATCGGCATCGAGACCGATGAGGTTGTCGTACACGAGCTGATAGATCGGCACGATCGTCGCGCCGGGCATCGTCGCGGGGTCCCACGACGTCCCGAAGAAGCGTACGCCGATCGAGATCTCTGCGTTCGGGTCCGTCTCCGCGGTCGCTCCCGATTCCTCGGCGGTGTTCCCGCCTGCGCACCCGGAGAGCACGATCGTGACGGCGAGAAGACCCGCGCCCCACGTCCGCGCCCGGCGCTTCTGAGTATTCCTGAGCATGTCACTCCTTTGTGAGTTGTCCCGCTAAATGTAAAGATTCGACACACGGTCACTAGATTAGATGTTACACATATCTCGGCAGGCGTCAAACCCCGGTCGCTCGAAGGACGTGCGGGACTACCGGGCACGGCCTCTACGATCTGCCGGCCGCCCGCAGCCCGGCACGAAGCACCTCATACGACGGCAACTCACGCGTGAAGATGAAGCGGTAGCCATCCGCCACCTTCTGCTCGATCGACGTCGCGTTGCCTCGGGCAGTGCCGTAGGGAACGCCAAACTCATGGCAGGCCCGGATCACCTCGCCTACCGCGGACTCGACCTCCGGCGTTGACTTACCCCCATAACCCATCGACACCGAAAGGTCGTTCTCTCCGATCAGCACCACGCCAGGGCGCGACGACGCCACGCTGAGGATTCGGCGAATGTTGCTTACGCCTTCCACGTGCTCGCACTGCAGGATCGGCAGAATCTCCCCGTCAGGGTTCTGCGGCCAGACGTCCGCCTTCTCGTAGTACTCGTCCGGCGTGAGACCCCAATAGCGCACCGCATGGGTCGGTGCATGCCCCCTCAACCCGGAAGGTTCGGTGGAAGTCCGAGACTGTGGACGGGGGTATCTGCACGACGCAATGGCATGCTCGGCCTCTTCGACTGTGTTGACCATCGGGAAGATTACGCCGAACACCCCGAGGTCGAGCACCTGCTTCACTATCCATTCATTGCGTTCGCGTCCGTTCACCGGCACGCGGACGAACGGAACGATCGAGGGCGCCACCGTCTCTGCCCGATGGATCTGGCGCCTGTTCAAGAGGAACTGCAGCGAAATACGCAGCGCATCGACATCGTATGGGTTGTGCTCGAGGTCAAACGTCACCATGTCGTAGGGAGAATCGGCGAGTGCATTCGCCTCCTGGTAACTGCCCGCTGAAGCCACGAGCGGCCCGAAAGCTGGGAGTCCGTCCTCAAGAAGGCCGACAACCTTATTGAGCCGCGTCATGACATCTTCCCCCGGCCGTCTGTGCACTGGGCGCCCACGCAACTCCACTGGTGGCGTCGACCGCCCGCCAACGACGGCGCCCCGGCTGCGCGGATTTCCCCGCAGCCGGGGCGCCGCTCGAACGACTGCTACCCGAGTTCTTCGTCATCGATCAGCCTGAATTGCGGGAGCGCCCGTGTCTCGTCGATGTCGGCAAAACAGACCTCGACCCTGCGACCGATCCGTATCTCGCCCTCTCGACGTTCCGGCTGCATGACGTCCTCCGCGACGAGATTGGTAATGAGCCGCACTGAGACCGCTTCGCCCTCGCGTCCGTCGCGCCATGGCACATTCCGCTGCTCGTCGAGCTCGACCAGGACAATCGGATAGGGCACCCAGTCGCGGAACTGCGGCTGGATCGCATGCATGACCATCTGCCAGCTGTAAATCTGGCCGCGTCCACTCACCTCGCGCCAGCTCCAGTTCGGCGACGCGCAGAAAGGACAGCCGGAACCGATGGCACCCCGCAGCAAACTGCAGTCATCGCAGCTCTGGACGACCAGTCGCCCTGCCTTCGCATGCTCGAAGTACCCCTGGCGTTCGGAGTCGTTGCTCTCGACGATCAGATCCATTCCGAGATACATCACTTACCCCCCAGAATCAGCGCGCTCGTGGTCGAGACGACGCCCGATTCCCCCATCGACATCGCGAGCTCGGCATCTTTGACCTGACGACAACCAGCCGAGTAATCATAGGTGTGTTTCCTCCGGCCCGCCGCGTCCACCTCACAGTAATCATCAGCTTCGTGGCGCAGCTGCCGAACATTCTCGATGACGAGGCTCATTCCGTTCGTGTAGCCCTCGCAGAGCAGCCCTCCGCTTGTGTTATTAGGCCGGATACCGCCAAGCTCAATCGCACCGCTCGTGACGTAGTCGCCTCCTTCTCCCCTCTCGCAGAAGCCGTATCCTTCCAGCAGGAAGAGCGTAGTGAAGGTGAAAGCGTCATACGCGCCGGTGATCTGAATGTCCTCGGGGCCTACACCTGCGTTCCGGAACACCGTGCGAGCGGCGTACTCACCCGCCTGCCGCGTGATGGGGTCGCACTGATAGTGGTAGAACGCGGACGGGAAGGGCTTGGTGACGCGGCCCGCGACGGACTTCACGTACACCGGACGTTGCCGTAGATTTCGTGCGCGCTCCGCTGAGGTAACGATGATGCATGTTGCGTTGTCGGTCTCCAGACAGCAATCCAGCAGGTGAGTCGCCGGCTTAGAGATCCAACGCGAGGACAGGACATCGTCGACGGTCACGGGGTCCTTGAAGTATGCCTTCGGATTGTTGGCGGCATGCTTGCTGTGCACCACACGGATGTGCGCGAGTTGTTCGTTCGTCGTGCCGTACTCGTGCATATGCCGGGCGATGGCGAACTGGAACTTCTGCGCTGCCGACTTGTACCCGTACGGGAGTGTGTCCAGGTCCTGACCCGTGATCTTCGTCGCAACGCCCGTCTTGTCCGTCGGTGTACCGCCGATGCGAACGCCGCTGTAGCCGTTCATCGCTCGGAAGATGACGATCGTGTGGGCCATGCCCGCTTCAATAGCTCCCATGGCGAGCCCGACGAGGGCCTCCGTACTCGACCCGCCGCCCTGGCAGTCCATGTAGAAGTTGAGCTGAATGCCCAGGTCGAGCGCCATCGCCGTCGAGGCGGTGGAGTCCCGATCGCTATAGCTCATCATTCCATCGACGTCTTCAGGTCGAAGCCCGGCGTCAGCCAACGCGTTTCGAATCGCCTCCGTCCCGAGCGCTCGGGTGGTTCGGCCGGAGTTCTTCGTGTACTCAGTTTCGCCGACGCCGACGATGCAGTACTTATCTCGCAGATTGCCCATCTTCTTCCTCTCTTCAGAATTCAATTACCGGACCCTCTTGATTCAGAGGGCTCCGTCCGTAGCCAAGTCCGCGATCTCTTCCTCCGTAAGACCCAAGACGTCGCGAAGCACGTAGTTGTTGTCCTGGCCGTAGCTGGGTCCGCTCCTGCGCAGCATCCCTCCGATGCGCGCGGGTGTTCGCGACAGCCGGAATGCCACGTCTCGAACCGGCCATCTGCCCATGTCGATCTGGTCAAGCTCAGCCATCCACCGATCGCTCCACAGTTGCGGATCGCTGTCGCAGCGATCGGCTGCTGTCTGGCAGATCCCTGCAGGCACCGCCTCCGCCTGCAACCGCATCATGAGTTCGTTGCCGTCCCAGCCTCGAGTGGCCTCCGCGATGAATGAATCGAGACGATCGACATCGCGGAGCCGACCATCCATGGACGCGAACGCCGGATCATCCGCCCAGGCGGGCGATCCGAGCACCTCTACCAGGCTCCGCCATTGTGTGTCGGTCATACAGGTGATTGCGATCCATCGGTCGTCCCCCGCAACCGGGTAGACATTGTGCGGGGCCGACTTCAGGTACGAAGGCCGATTCCCCTGTCGCGCCGACGGACGTCCATTCACCTGGTAGTCGACGATCGGAAGTCCGGCGAGCACCAGCCCGATCTCCACCTGTGAGAGATCCAGGTGAACACCTTGCCCCGACGCGTCGCGTTGATAAAGTCCGGCAAGGACCGCCGACGCCATGTTGTAAGCCCCGTACCAGTCGAGATATGAGTATCCGATCCCGGCGGGAGGATAGGGATCGGGCAGACCGCTCATCTCCGTCAGCCCGGAGAAGGCCTGTGCACTCGGCCCGTAGGTGCGCACGTCGCCGTAGCTCCCGTGAGCGCCCATTCCGGATTGTGCGACGTAGACGAGTCGAGGATTCAGTTCACGCAATCGCTCCGACGAGAAGCCCAGCCGCGCCAGGGTACCCGGAGAGAAGCCTTCGATGAGCACGTCCGCTTCCTCCACGAGACGCGTGAGGATCTCCAGCCCCCGATCGCTCTTCAGATTCAAGCTGAAGCTGCGCTTGCCGGCGTTCGCTTCGAGGAAGGCCCCGCTCTGGTTGATGCTCGTGCGCTCAGGCGTGAGACGTGATGTCGCACGGTCCCGTTCCTCTCTGCCGCCCGGTGGGACGAGGCCGACGCTGTTCCGATACCCGTCGAGGCGAGAATCGTGCTCGACCTTGATCACCTCGGCGCCGAGCGCGGCGAGGAATCGCCCCGCGCCCCCGCTCGCGAGCACCCAGGAGAGATCGACTACTCGAACACCGGCGAGCGGCCAATCCTGCAGCTCCGCATCGCTTCCGTCCGCGTGAGCAGGGGCATCCGACGGCAGAGGCGACCCATACTTTTCAGAGGACGATGCTCGCTCCTCGGCGGGGTGCCAGCTCTCCCGTGAATGTGCGCCCAGTCGAGGAGCACCCGCACCGATCGCCCACTTCGAGTCCTCCGAGAACCACCGGCCGAGCGGGTACCTGACCTCGGTCCCGAGATCCTGCTCGAGCACGGTTGCGAACGTGTCGCGTTCCTGCCAATGGGGATCGTGAAGATTCTCCTCAGGCGACCGCACCGGCGCCCACGACATGCCGAGCTCCTGAGCATCCCGCCAGAGGTCCCGTGCGAACGGGAATCGCTGAACCAATGCGTCCACCGCGGCGGATACCCGCGCACTCAGCGCCAGGGTTCCCTTCTTCGCCTCCTCCTGGCACTCGGGCGCATCGAGGCCGTTCTGCATCCCGAAGCGTGAGAGCAAGGCGACGTTCCCACGGTACGCAGGCAGGAAGTGCTGAAGGTACGTGCGGTACGTCGCGAGCCAACGACCATCCTTGGTCATCGCTATGGAACGCTCTGTGGACTGCGGCGACGAGTGCCGGGCAGTCTGCCGCTTGCGCTCCTCGCGGTTGTAGATCCAGCTCGGCAGGTCGAGCTCGGTGCTCTGGCTGACTGCGTGGTGGACGGAGACGGCAACGCGCTGCCCCACCCCCGTCCGCCGCTTGTAGCGGAGGGCGCCGAGAACGCCGATGAGCGCCTGGTCGCCGGCGATGTGATATGCCTGCCCACCCTGGGGGGCTACCGGAGGCGTGTCGTATGCCCCCGTCGGGTCGGGGTCGTATCCGCAGTTCATGACGACTCCGCCGAGCGCGAGGTGGACGAGGTCACTTCCCACGAAGGTGCTCCAGGGACCCTCATCTCCGAACGGAGAAACTCTCACGTGGATGAGGTGGGGCCATCGACCTTCCAGCTCCTGCGGACGGAACACAGGACCGCTCGCCCGCGAATCGATCAGCACATCTGCCGTCTCGAGGAGACTCTCTACGTGCGCACGATCCGCAGATGTATCCAGGCTCGCCACCACACTTCGTTTGCCGAGGTTGTAGTACCGGAAGTGCAGGCTCTGCTCCGGGTCGGTCGGATCACCGGCGAACGGTCCGAGTCGACGCGTCACCTCCCCGCCTGGAGGCTCGATCTTGATGACATCCGCGCCGAGCGAGGCGAGCGTCCGTCCCAGGTACTCGCCGTGCTGGTCGGCGATCTCGAGAACACGAATGCCACTGAGGGGCGCCATCAACCGCCCGACGCCCGCTTGACCTTCCCCAGACCGGCTTCGCGATCGCGGTACACCTGCGTCTGCGTTGGCAATACTCCCCATGTCACTCCCTCGTGATCGACGACCGCCCGCGGCGAGAATCTCCTTATTGCATAATGCAAATTTACTTGTCGTGTGCTCAACGGTTACATAATTTGGCTTCCGTGTCAATCGTGATCGTTACACCGCGGCCCAGCTCTCGATACTGATTCGGCGGCGTTTTTCATCACTTCACAATGGCACCCTTGACCACGAGAGGGACATTGTGTAATGCTCTGACCACGCCGACGGATAATTTGTTACATACCATCTCCGTCTCGCCTTCACAAAGGAGTGACATGCCAAAGACGATCGCCAGACATACTGGTGCGTTCCTCGTGACCCTCGCGCTCATGGCCGCGCCACTGACTGCATGCGCCGCACCGCAGAATGAGGGGAGTCCCGGTTCCGACGCGGCTGCCTCGATGGATCCAGACGGGCACATCACCGTCGGCGTCCGGAACTTGAAGAACTCGTGGGATCCGTCCAAGATGCCCGGATCCACAATCGTGCCGATCTACCAGCTCGTGTACGACCCCCTGATCCTGTTGGGAGACGACAGAGAACTGTTGCCGGGCCTGGCCACGGCGTGGGAGACTCCCGACGGGGGGACAAGCTGGGATATCACGCTACGCGAAGACGTGGTGTTCAGCGACGGAACGGACTTCGACTCTGCGGACGCCGTCGCAACCCTCTCGCACTACATGGCTCCGTCGTCGAACATCCGCGCTGATCTGGCTGAGGTCGTCGACATCACAGCGATCGACGATCATGCGGTGCGCGTGGAGCTGAGCTCCCCCAACGCGACCCTGCCGCTGACATTGGCGGGGGGCGTAGGGCTAATGCTCAGCTCGGAGGTCGTCGCCAGCGGAGACTTCGAGATGCCCGTCGGCACGGGAATGTTCCTGGTGGAGGAGGACGTTCCGGACGTGCAGATCGGGCTCGTCAAGAGTGCGACGCATTGGAATCCCGACGCGGCCCAGGTCGCCGGCGTAACGCTTCGCGCTCTGCGGGATCCCGTCGCGATGTCGAACGCAATCCGCTCCGGCGAGATCGACATCGCGGTCATCGAGCCGACGCAAGCCGACGCGATCGAGTCACAGGGCATCGCGACGTACGACATCGTCGGCGCGGAACTGGTGGCAATGTTCCTGAACCCGGATCTCGCACCTGAACTGGAAGATCCCCGCGTTCGGATGGCCCTGTCGAAAGCCATCGACCGTGCCGGCCTGGTGGACGGAGTGATGTTCGGCCGAGGAGATGTCGCGAATCAGTTCATCGCCCCGGGGCAACCGGGGCACAACTCCGACGTTCCTCAGCCCTCCGCCGACCTCGACGAGGCGAAGCAGCTCCTCTCTGACGCCGGCTACGCCGATGGATTCTCGTTCTCCATGGCGGTCCCTCCCAACAACAAGCAGCTCGCAGAAGCTGTGCAGGCGAGCTGGGCCGAGATCGGCGTCGACGTCGAGCTGGTGTTCCCGGCGACCGGCGGAGTCGCCGAGTCCATCTGGTCCAAGCCGACGATCCCCTCTGCACCGCAGAACCTCGTACCGGGAGTCGACCCTTCCGCATTCCTCTGGCGCCACCTCAGCACCGACACGATCCGCAATCCCGGAGGCGTCGAGGTGCCTGGTCTGAGCGACCTCATGCAAGAGGCGCAGCAGACGATCGATGACGCCGCTCGGGAGGAGCTCTATGCCGAGATCGCCGTGGCGACATCCGAGACCGTGCCCGCGTACATCCCCATTCTGTGGCGAAGCTACACCATCGCGTACCGCGACAATGTCCTCGGCATCACCGAATCCCAGGCCGGATACCCGATGCTCGACGGGGTCGGCGTGAAGAAGTGACCTGACACCTGTGCACGGCACAGCGTTCCCCGCGGATCCTCCGAGAGCGATCTGCGGGGAACGCTTCGTCGCGCGATCGACTTCCCCAGCAACGCGCTGACCCACTGGAACAGCTCCGCGTAAGCAGGGCCACCGCAAGCTCCGCTGATCGCGCCGCGGCCGGCCGGCCGAAAGCTGACTAATCGAAGGCGGCGCTGAAACGCGGCGCCAGCGAGTATCCGGCCTCCGACTGCAGTGGACCGGGCTCGTAGTCGACATGGAGAACCATTCCGGAATATCGATCGACACCGATGCCCCTCGGCCGCTCGAAGTCGACCGGTCCGCCTGCATCGCGACCAACGCTGATGCCTGCGAACGGCGCCATGCCGAGCAGCTGCCGCACCGTTCCAACCTCCTGGAGCTCGCCAGCCCCCTGTGCCATCCAGACCCCCCACCGACGCCCGGGGCGGTGCTCGAATCGCACGGACACCGATCGTCGGCCCGCGAAGGCACTCGGGGATTCCTGCCAGAAGCTGCGGAGCGCTCCGTACTCGTTGTAGATGAGGCGCACACCGCCGGACTCGACCCTGATCGCGTAGCCGCCGCCCTGGTCGCCATGGCTCACCAGCACACCCTCGTCGCCGTCCGAGTGCACGAACACGCAGCGGATCGTGACGGTACGGGACTGCACGAGTCGGGCCGAGCGAAAACGCTCCAGCTGAGGCAGGTCGGGATGCAGGCGAACCGGGGCGGAGAGGTGCGCTTCACTCTCCGGACGCCGCCGCCTCTGGGATCCGTCGTCGAAGATCGGGAACACCCCGTTCTGCCACGCCAACTGCACGAAACGGTCGGCCATTTCCGCCACGAGGTCCGGGAACTCTGAGGCGAGGTCATGAATCTCGGTCGGGTCCGCCCCCAAGTCGTACAGCGCCCAGTCCGCCTCCTTCCAGGCCGGGCCACCGCGCACCGAGCTGACGAGCTTCCAGGGATGGCGGGTGAGGGAGCGTCGCCCGATCAGCTCCTGGTACTGCTCGCGGAGCCGCGCGGCAGCGGGGTCTGCGATGACGTCGCTCAGCGATTCGCCGTCGATGGCAACAGGCTCCCGGCCCTCGGTCCTCGTGACGCGGTCGCAGCCCGCGAGATCCAGAAGTGTGGGACCGATGTCGGTGGCGAAGGCGAACTGCTCTCGGATGCCCCCGTCGCCCTCGGCGCGCGGCAGGCCGGCGGGCCAGGAGATGATCAGCGGCGCCCGCACACCCCCCATCAGCAGATGCGACTTGTAGAGGCGGAAGGGCGTGTTGGACACTTGCGCCCAGCCGCGGGGATAGTGCGACATCGTGCGCGATGTGCCGATCTCCGCGAGCGGAGCCTCGACATCGACAGGCCAGTCCTCGACGTCGGCCGCGACGCCGAACTGGCTGTAGTAGCTGCGTGTGCCATGCGCACCGCCCTCGCCGCTCGCGCCGTTGTCCGAAGTGAAGACAATGATCGTGTTCTCGAGCTCGCCGTGCTCACGCAGGACATCCATGATGCGTCGAGTGCTTTGATCGATGGCATCGACGCCCGCTGCGTACACTTCCATGTACCGCTCGAAGCGCGCTCGCGACGCGTCATCCAGTTCCGTCCAGTCAGCGACGTCGCCTCCTGGCTCGGCGTTAGACGGTGGAAGGCTAGCGCCTTCCGGGATGACTCCCAGCTCCTTCTGGCGGGTGAATCGCTGCTCGCGAAGGCGATCCCACCCTTCCGCGTACCTGCCTCGATACTTGTCCACGGTGCGCACGGGGGCCTGAAGAGGCGCGTGCATTCCCGGATGTGCGAAGTACATGAAAAACGGCCGGCGCTCCCCGGTGCTGTTCGTCTCGCGAATCCAGCGCACCGCCTGATCTGTCAGCTCATCCGTCAGGAAGTAGTCCTCGGCGTACTCCTCGGTGCCCGCGAGCCCGTTGTCCCGGATCAACCGGTGCGGCGAATGCTGGTTGGTGAAGCCGTCGAGGATCCCCAGGAATCTGTCGAATCCCTTCTGCAACGGCCACGATGCTCGTTCTCCCAGGTCATGCTGCTGCGCTTCCGGGGTCAGATGCCATTTGCCGAGCATGAACGTCGCGTAGCCCGCCCCGCCGAACGACTCCGCGAGAGTGGGCACACCAGGCGGAAGGACGAACCGGCTGTGATCATAACCCGGATCGGAGTGGGGGACGGTGGCGAACCCGGCGCGATGCGGATTCAGTCCGGTCAGCAGCGCTGCACGCGCGGGAGCGCAAAGCGGCGGGGTCTGATAGTTCGGCATGCGGTAGCCCGAGGCCGCCAGCTCGTCGAGGGCGGGGGTCTCGATCTCCGAGCCGAAGGGGGCGATGTCGCTGAATCCGAGATCATCGGCGAGGATCACGATCACATTCGGCGCACCCGCAGGCGGCCGGGACGGGTCAGGCCAGGCGGGCTGAACATCCTTCGCAAACTGATAGGGGCGCGGCAGCATCGACTCCGACATTACTCATCCATCCTTCTCGCTGGCAGCGTTACCCCGTCGGGCGCCACTTGGACTTCGACACTGACACCCGGAGAGATCGCTCTTGATCGCCTGTTCGTTCCCCCAGTGTTACATCTAACCCGTTCGAAGGTGACTCGCCATCCTCGAGGAGCCCTCGGATCCTCTCCGCGACGAAATCGGGGCGGTCACTGTGCAGGTTGTGGCCCGCGCCCGCGACCGTCGTCACCTGTGCTCTAGGAACCCGGCGCGCGAACTCATCAGCCTCGTCTTCGGTCACACCGCCCCTCTCGGCCCGGAGAAGCACAGTGCGCGCAGCAGCGCTTGCGAACGCTCGCCACACGCTCTCGCGCTCCCGCGCTCGGAGGGGTGCCGCGTCGACGAACGCCGGATCCCACAGCCACTCGCGGCGACCACCGGACACTGGTCTCGTGTTGCGAATGATCGAACGCTCGAGCGACTCACGTGATCGTTGGGGCATGCGCACAAGCATCGCTTCGACGAGCTCATCGAGCGTACCCGAATGCATCCGTGTCGGATCGCTCATGCCCAGACGATGCGGGGTGGCATCGAGTACGACCAAGTCGCTGACGCCCCCCAGGCTGGAAGCAGCGCATGCCGCGACGAAGCTTCCGAGTGAGTGTCCGACAAAGACGACATCGTTGATCGCGATGGAATCGAGCGCCTCTGCCAGCATGTCAGCCATGGATGCGATTCGATATGACTCGACGGGCAGATGATCCGAGACCCCATGACCAGGCAGGTCGATCGCGAGCGCCGGAAGGTTCAGCTCGAGCAGCATTCGTGACCACGCCCCCGCGTGCAGCCCTGCTCCGTGCAAAAGGATGATCTGCGGCGGCGCTACGCCCCACTGCAAGGCGCTGAGCGAGCCTGAGCTGGTTGGAAGACTGCGTCGCTCGGGTCGCGGTTCGTCAACGCCGAGACGCCGAGCGAGCGCCCCAGTGCCTACCCGATCGGGCTCGCTGCACTCACTCTTCATCACTACACCTGACGATCTTTATGCATTAGGAAAGTTTCCGATCGAACTATGAATGATTCATATTACAGCCGCCTCCGGTTTGTCTCGGATGCTCTCCGATGACTCGACCGTCCCCGTCGAGATCAGCTCCGCGATTTCTTCGCCGGTCCGCCCTAACCATTCATCCAGAACAGCTGCGGTGTCCCGTCCAAGTTCAGGTGCACACGTGAGTTCTGGCGCACGATCGTCTATGAGCCACGGTGCACCCACGACGATCTGCTCGCCAAGTGACGGATGGGTGACGCTACGCAGGAGACCTCTGCTCTGCAGATGCTCGTCATCCAGGAGATCTGGGCCATTCATCACCTGGCTGTTCGCGACGCCGGCAACACTCAGCTCCGCGGCTACTTCGTCTGCGGCGCGAGACGCCACCCAGCTCTGGATTTGATGCTCGGCCACAACTCGCTGATCACCATCGGAGAACCATGCGCTGGCCTGCTCGAGCCCTACGACTGCGAACAATCTCGCTCTCTCTTCTACGGTCCCGGTGGCGATGGCGACCCGCTCATCGCCCCCCGCGCAGCGATAGACGCCATACGGCCATTGCGAGTAGAGCCCGTTGCCCGAACGCAATGGCACCTGACCGGTCAGCTGATACTCCAACACTGAATCGCCCACGAGGCCGGTGATCGCTTGCTGGGCTGACACATCGACCGCTCCGCCCCGTCCCGTCCTCGCCACGCCTAAGAGCGCTGCGATAGTTCCGACAATGGCCACGGTGCCGACACGAAGATCGATGGAGTCTCTAACCTCAGTCGGGGGACCATCGGGGTATCCCGTCAAGTGCCCCAATCCGCCCATGGAGTTGAAGTTCGACGCGTAACCGACGTACCCGGGGTCCGTTCCACCGCGACCTCCGTTAGAGATGCAGGTCACGAGGAGATCGGGGCGCTCGCTCTTGAGGTCCTCGTAGCTAAGCCCGAGGCCTTCCAGCGCCCCCGCCCGATAGTTCGACACGATGACATCCGATGTCAGCGCCAGACGCCTCAGAAGCGCCCGCCCGTCCGGTGCTTTGAAGTCGATGCCGATACTCGCCTTTCCCAGATTGACTGAGTTGAAGCGAGCCGAACTGTCGAGCCCCTTCGCTGTCGTGCCGACCATCTGACGGAACAGGTCCGGGCGCTTGGATGATTCAACTTTGACGACAGTCGCGCCCAGCATTGTCAGCAACTGCGTGGAGTACGGGCCCGCGGCCACCCAAGTAAGGTCGAGAACTCGTACGCCCGTGAGGGGTAGGTGTGACAAGCTCGATTCTTGCTCTGCGTGCTCATGCGGATCCTGAGTCGCCACGTGCTTAGGAGACTCGTCCGGCCACGCATCGACATCTTCATTGTCGACACCTGGCGAAGCTGGCCACGCGGTCAGCGGACCAAGCTGCTCACCCCCGAATGTGTATCCGGGACGTGGGACCATCAGTACTTGCTGCGCATGATCCAGGATCGTCAAATCTCCACGGGTACGTGCGTGCACTGACGCAACCAGGGCAGGCGCATCTGCGTAATATCCGACGGGAACACCGAGCGGAGCGAGCGCCTCGTAAAGATCCTCCGCATCGCGCGTGCGACACACTTCGCGGATGATGATGTCGAGCTCGCGCGCATTGCTTTCTCGCCCTGCGCGGGGGTGACGTCCCGCTAGGTGGTGGAGTTTCCTCAACACCGTGCAGGTCAGTTGTTCTCGTTTAGGCGGCGGCGAGTTCTGGGAGGATCACCTCCTCATTGACAGCCTCAATGGGGTCGTTCATCGTGGCGAGTTCGAGCATCGAGGCTTCGGAGAAGTAGCGGCGTTCGCCGGCTTCCCACTCGTCGTGTTGCTCGATCAGTACGGCCCCAGCCAGGCGCAGCAGGGCGGCCGAGTTGGGGAACACCCCGACAACATCGGTGCGACGCTTGATCTCCTTGTTCACGCGTTCCAGCGGGTTCGTGGACCAGATCTGACGCCAGTGACGCCGCGGGAATGCGGCGAAGCGACATCACGCCACGCTCAAGCGCATTACCGCAGAGACCGACCCCCGCTCCACACCTCCACCCGCCTAACAGCAACTCAACCACGCACAGGAGAAACATGACCACTCTTAGCCGCACCGTCACCACGGCCACCGGATACGACACCCGCGACGAACCGCACGGCAGGTTCATCGGCATGGGCCTGGTCTTCCGGCTCGTAGGCACTTCCGGACACATTGTGTGGAGCATCAACACCGGCTGGGCTCTCAGCCCCATGACCAATCCGACCATGGTTCCCGGACCGCAAAGCCGCAGCTCTCGCCCCGGCATCGACCATGCACTCGCCACGCGCTTCCCTGAACCACTTGGGGCTCTGCTTGCGCCGGCTGGCGGTGACCACCGCACGGACTCGATCGACGTCGGTCTCGACCCGCAGGACCTGCTCCGGACGCTTCTCACACGTGGCGATACGGCCGTGTTCGACGAACTGGAATCCGCCTACCGCGCAGCCTTCCCGAATGAAACTGACGGCTGACCGACAGATGGTCGGTCCACACACCATCAGCCACCACCAACATAGGAGAAGCGATGACCAGATACGCAGTAGATGAATCCCGCTCAACGATCGTCCGTACATACCCCACATCCATCGGAGACCGCGCAAGCGATCTCACGTCAATCGATGCCGCCCTTGAGCCCTACGCCATCGGACTCGCGAAGGCCCTGACCCGCCTTTCAACCGCCCTTTGGGTTGCCTACGAGAGCCCCGAGGAAGACGACGAACACGAGGACGTTCCAGGCCACGACGCCGGGCCGGATCGTGATAAGTATCAGGAAACACTCAACGCGGTCAGCAAGCCGAACTTGCCTCTCGCGTCCGGCGGCATGAACATCTCATACGACGACGCCGAGGAATCCGGACATGCCGTCGGGCGTATCCTCCACGCGGTCGGATCTCCCACGCTACTCGCCGCAATTCTGGACGAGTCCAAAGCCGAGATCCTCGCGGTCACCGCCGCGCAGGCAGGAGACCTCAGCGGACGCGGTGAGCAGGCAAGCATTCTCAGCCGCTCAGTTGTCTCCGCCGCTCATGTGGCACGCGCGCATGAACTTCTCACCGCCGACCCGATGGCCCGCCCGTCTGCCTTCATCGGTCTTGAGCCGGTGGCCTGCGCTGTGGCGGTCGCCGATTGGCTGAAGTGGGCGGCGCTCCTCGCCTCCAAGGCAAGTGGCATTCGCCATACGGCGGTCGTCATGACGGCGGACAACATCGAACCTTTCGCGTGCGAGCGCCCCACACTGGTTCTCGAGCGGATGGCCAAGCGGCAGTCAGCAGAGTCCATCATCACCGCCATGGTCCGCGAGGCTCTCGCTGTGGCCAACGGCTACAACATGCACCTCACCTCGCTCGAGGATCTGCCCGATGTTCAGCGTCCTGGACCGGATCTGCTGGAGGACCTCCTCGATGCGATGGGCGCCTGCTTCCTCATCTGGAACCTCGACCAGGATGACTCCGCGCCCTGGCCAGACGACATGACCTCGGAAGAGGAGGACGCGAGAGAGAAAGAGCTCTACGAGAAGCGCGAATCCGCATTCACCGCTGCGCTTCGTACCCGTGGGCGAAAAGAACTCCGCCGTCGCACCAACATAACGGCGCCGACCGCCAACATCACTTGAACCCCGTGCCTCCGACTCCGCGTTCTCGTCGCTGAGTCGGAGGCACCGGCAATCTACGTCCACACCTACGGATCCGCGGGCAACCAGGGCGAGCTCCATCCCCGCCATGCCAGGACGCAGATCGGCCGACGTGTGCTCTAACCTTTTCCCTTCGCAGGCCAGTTGCGTACCGACCGCACCCGCCTCACCAGCCGGTCGAGCGAAATGGCCCCTATCGTGGACAGCCTTCGACTACGCATCTTCTTGCGCGATGGCGCTGTCGCGTGTTTGGTTCCCTCGATTGTCCGCAAGGACCGCAAGTGCTGCGAGCCGTTCGACTTGTTCCGGGATGAATTGCGCGGGCGCCTTCTTACGTTCGTTTGCGAGCCAGTACGCGAGTTCACGTTCTTCCTCAGATCGTCCGCGGCGCGCTGTTGGATAAACGCCGCGGGTGCAGTGCGGTGACCCGCGCGGGTCATGATTCCCGTGTCGTCGCTCCAGCCTGGGCAAGCCCAGCGTGCCGCAAGTCATCCCGGGGAACTACACCCGCTTCACCCGGTTAAGAGCCCTCGGGGGCCGCTTAGGGTACGGGCCAGAGCCCGACCGATTGTCGATATTCGGTCGCTTCAACGTTCTCGTTGAACTCGAGAATGTTCCCGACCTTGCTCAAAAGCACTTCGCGGACCTCTGCCGGTGTCACGAAGAAAAACTCCTTACGTGAATTGGCACGGTTGAGCGCTCGATCGGCGAAGTGGCGGTGGAGGTCGGCCTCGAGCGTGACCGCGTTCTCGGAGAAGAACAAGGCATGAGTATCGAACCTGAATGGTACCGATGCGCCACCCAACTCGAAGATGCGGTCGCGAGGCTCAAGGCGCCGCGTCAGCCCGATCTTGACGACGTTCTTTCCAAACGCGCCTTGGTTAGAGATCACATACACGTACCCAGCTCGAATATTCGCCGCTCGATAGTCGTTCTGCGCAATCGCCTCGTCCACAGCCGACAACCGCTGCGCAAGGGCCTCGTCAACATGACCGCTTTGCTGCAACGCAGCAAGAGTGTTGATCAGATGCAACCGCTCTTTGTCTAGTCGGGCGCGCTCCTCTGCGAGCTCCCTCTCAACTCGTTTCTGTTCTCGAAGGCGCGCTCGTTCCTCACGTTCAGCTTCGCGCTCTTCTTGTTTCTTGAAGAGCCAGTCTGCAGTGAGTTCAATCTCGCGCACCCGAAGGTCATGGAACTCGTCGCTGATGCGCATTTCCATGAGCTTGCCTAGCTTCGCAATCGCGGTGCGCGACGCATCGAGGCGCTTCTTCGCTGTCACCACGTTGCCGGCACGGAGAGCACGAATCGAGTTGTCTGCTTCGGCGTTGTACGCGCGGAGCATGAGCTTGGCGAGGTCATCCGTCATCCGGCGCCCTTGCGCGAGAGAGTTGTTGAACGTGAAGAGCTCAGATCGGACAATCGCGTTTCCGGCAAGAACGAGTGCTGCAATCTCCTTCTCCAGAGTTCTCAACTGATCCTGATACGCCGCAGCGGACTCCAGGGGATGGTGGTAACGGTAGATTCCAACGTCTTGCAGCACGCGCGCATCGTCGAGATCCACGTACTCCGCGGAACTGGACTCCGTGATTTGCGCGCGCAATGCCGCGTTCTCGGCCTCCAAAAACGCGAGACGGCCAGAGTCGCCCGCGTACTCAACTTCCTCGTTCGCAGTAGAAAATTCCTCCAGTGGCTCCTCTGCCTCGCTCTGCTGAGGAGCTTCGAGCGAATCGACCACCCACAGTTGCCACCCCAGAGGTGGCTCGGGCCACGACGGATCCGGCGTCCAGCCTGCCGGTGGCACCCAACCCGACGGAGGCTGAGGCCAGCCAGGCGGAGGATTAAACGACAGACCAGTGCTGCTCATCGTGCGCGCCGAACCCCGCCAGCGACAACCGGAAGGAGTCCGTGTGGATTCTTGGAGATGGCAGCACCAAGGTGCTCCAGCGTTGCCGCGGGCACGACGCCGGAAAGATCGAGCTTGTCGAACTCTTCACGACTCGCAGCCACCGCGACGAACGGCACGTAAGTCGGTTGGCCCGTCGCGGGGCTGATCGTCTGTGTTCCGAGCTCGAGCGCAATCGTCTTGAT
Organism: Microbacterium wangyouchuni; assembly: GCF_051546305.1. Taxonomy (NCBI): domain Bacteria; kingdom Bacillati; phylum Actinomycetota; class Actinomycetes; order Micrococcales; family Microbacteriaceae; genus Microbacterium; species Microbacterium wangyouchuni. The sequence continues at coordinate 149,021 of NZ_JBPTMA010000003.1, read as the reverse complement.
CAGCGTGCGCCTATCCGCTTCGAACACTTCATGAAGCGAACGCAACGCAACGTTGTGAACTAGTGCGGTGTAACGCTCCTTTGTATCCTTCTGGGTCGCGGCGACTGGTGTGATCTCGTCCGTTGCTTTCGTGTACTTGTAGTGCTTCGATGTGGGCACAACGCCCGGACCTGGAACCAGGACTCGCATCGTTAGTTCGGCCTCAGCAGGATCAAACCTTGCAGAATGCGTAATCTCAAGCCATTCCGGGTACGTGGAATTGGCAAGCACGATAGAGACGTACTCCTGCACAGCATCCACAGTTCCGTAGCCAAGACCAGCAATCAACTGATCCAACTCCTCATTCTGAGCAGAGACCGCACGCTCACGCGCGGCACTCTCGTCTTCATAACGCGCAATCGCCGCTGCGAGACTCTGCTCACGCTGCCGCTCAGCCTCCGCGTGCCTAGCCGACGCCGCCGCACGCTTAGCGGGCAGTTCCTCTCGGGCCGCCTCCCATATTGCGTAGTCGACCGCGTACTGCTCCTCAACAGCAGCAACCGCCTGTTCCTGCTTCTGTTTGCGCCCAAACAGCCCTTTCACCGGCTCGGGTTCTCGCTTTACCGGCAGTGAAGGATCAGGAATCGGCGTTGGGGCGGGGATCGGTATCTGCAGATCCACATGCGGGAACGGCGGGTGAACTACCACCGCACGGAGCGACTCAAGATCGACGAAGTCATCAACCGACAGCGTCCCCGCGAGAACATCATCAAGCTCAGCGAACTTGCCGTTTAGGTCAGAAGTCAGCTCTTCAGCTTCGGCGACACGAGCAGCAGCGTAAGCTAACGCCGCCTCACGCTCAAGCCGCTTGCGGTCCTGCTCGGAAGCGCGATCCGCGGCCATTCTCGCGCGTTCCGCAGCGCGTTGAGCAGACTCGGCCCGCTTCGCAGCTTGCGCCTGCTGCCGCATCGCTGCCTGCTGACGCTGCTCCGCCACTTTCGCCTGATGCTGAAGCTCAGCGAAAAGACCACGACGACGTGCCATCTGTACTCCCTCAGTAAATGCCCGCAGTCTATCGGCGACCGATGACATCAGCAGTTGGACCGACCGGCATTGGCTGATGACGCCCCGCCGCGTGGCGGACCTTCTCGACACCGCATAGCGAGACGTCATCCGCATGAAAAGTGCGTTGACCAGGAAGTTCTTCCTGGATTTATGCCAACTAGTGTGAGAACACGGATGCCAGGACGCAGCGAGAAGCCGCGCCAACATCAGTGCCAACTATCCTTCAGTGTGCCAACTAGCTTGAGAACTCACACAAGCACTTCCATCGGAGTGCCCCGGGCTACGCCACGCTCAAAACCCACGCATCCTGCACCCGCGCGAGTCCCCTCACAGAAACCGTCCGGGCATCACCCGATTCCGCCAGCACTCTCGCGAGCGGATTGACCAGTGCCGCTTCGATCACACTCGCAACGCCACGCCCGCCGAACTCCAGCCGCTCCAGCGCTGCCGCGACCAGATCGGCGCGCACCTGGGGCTGAAGCTCCAACGCGACACCGCGCCGCAACCGCACGGTGTCGATCACGGCATCCAGATAACGCTCGGCCAGCTGCGCTCCCGTCGCGGCAGAGATCGAGTCGAACACGACGATGTTGTCACCGATACGGCTGAGCAGCTCCGGGCGCTGGAGCTCGGTGGTGAAGTGGCGGTGGATCTCGTTCAGGATGCGACGCTGACGCGCATCTCGATCGGACTCGACAAAAGCATCCACCGCACCCAGGTTCGAGGTGAACACGATCAGCGATTCACTGAAGTGCACGGTGCTGCCGCTACCGTCGGTGAGACGACCCTCGTCGAGAATCTGCAGGAACTTGTCGAGGATCCGCGGATGCGCCTTCTCGATCTCGTCAAACAGCAGCACCGAGAACGGCCGCTCGCGCACGGCATTCGTCAGCTCTCCTCCCGCTGAGTGCCCGACATAGCCGGGAGGAGCGCCGATCAGACGCGCCTCGCTGTGCTCAGCGGAGAACTCACTCATATCGAAGCGGATGTAGGCGTCTTCGGCACCGAACAGCACCTCGGCGAGCGCCTTCGCAAGCTCGGTCTTGCCAACCCCGGTCGGGCCGGCGAAGAACAGGATCCCCTGCGGACCGCCACGTCGACGCCCCTGGTGGGCACCGGTAAGCCCGAGCGCAGACCGCAACAGCACATCCAACGACCGCTCGACGGCGCGCGCCTGTCCGAGAACGCGCTGCTGCACGCTTTCGCGAGCCCCCTGCACGCGCGCCAGCAGATGCGGATCATGCCACGGACTGTCGACCACACCAAGCAGATGGCTGCGGACGGCTTCGTCGATGTTCCCCGGCGCTGTTCCCTGATCGCGCGCAAGCGCGACGATGTTTCGGATGCCTCGGAACGTCACCCCCTGCGTGGTCGCCGCGAGCAGATCGATCGCGGCACCGCGCACATCAGCATCCGAATCGGCAAAGCCGTCCAGCGCGGGAAGAAGCTCCATCGCAGCCTGACGCCTCGCACCGAGAGTCGGCAGCGGCACCCGCAGCGCACGAGTACTGTCGGCTTCACGGAGCCATCCGGGTGCATCCGCCTCGGCATCACCGACCCAGATGACGGCATTTCGCGGCGAAACGCCCCGCCCGCTGCCGCTGGTTGCGACACGCGCAGCAAGAGGATCCACCGCATCCACCACGAAATCCCGCGCGGCAAGCCGGCGAGCCACGAGCATCAGACGGGAGACTTCAACGCTGATGTCGTCGACCCAGAGAGCCGACGCCCCGTCGATGATCAGCGCGACACGAAGATGCGAAACGGCCGTCGCCTGCAGCGCGAGATCGGCGACCTTCGCAATGGCACCAACGGTTGCGCGGCCCAGATGGGCATCGGGGAAGAAGTCGTTGCTGACGACGCCGGCTCCCGCATGATCGAGCAGAATGCCCTCGAGTGGATCGAAGCGGTAGACGAGGTCGTACGCATTCTCGACGAGGCAGCGCAGCAGCGCATCGACGGTCGTGAGGAAGTGCCCGTCATCCCCATCGAGATGCAGATCGTGCACATTTCCGGTGACGAGGTACTGCGCGGTGATCGGCAGCGACAGATCGAATTCGCGCAGCCACGCGGGGCGCAGGGCGCTCATGCCGTCATCTCCTTCGGAAGTCCGATCTGCGCGAGCGCAAGCCGATGCGCCTCGATCGCGGCACCGCGCAGCGGCGTCGATGCGCTGACGATGACCCGTGGCGGATCGATGCTCAGCGAACGGATGCCGTCGCCGAGGCGTTCGGCGAAATCGGGGATCCGGCTGAGCGGCCCACCCAGCGCGACAGCCTCGGGGTTGACGATGATGACCGCGTTCGCGACCGCTCGGGCGAGGGCATCCACAACCGCGGTGAGGCTCTCGTCATCGAGTCCGGGGAACCGAGACGGGTCCAGGCCGTAGCGCTCGGCAGTCCCCAGCCCCAGACGGGCGAGGTGCTGGGTGATGTCCTGGGTCTCGTCGGCGCGCAGGTATCCGATCTCACCGGCGAGTCCGGAACTGCCGCGGAACAGGCGCCCATCCAGCACAAGCCCGGCGCCGAGCCCCTCCCCCGCGTACACGTAGAGAAAGTTCGTGCACTCCCGCAGCGCGCCCTCGCGCAGTTCGCCGAGAGCCGCCCAGTTCACGTCGTTGTCGATGACCACATCGGCACCGGCCGGCAGCTGCAGATCCCGGCGCGGGTCGATGAGCGCCGCCGGGAAGACCGAGCGCTCCAGCACGGCCGGCTTGTCGGTGCGGGCATCCACCGGGTCGGCGATCGACACGGTCACGGCGAGCACCCGGGCGGCGTGTTCACGCGCAGCATCCGCAATCAGAGCGTTGGTCTGCGCGACGATGCGGGCCGGATCACTGTCGGGGGCGACCACGGCGCGATGCTCGGCGCGCACAACGGCGGCGAGATCGCGCGAGACGACGGTGATCTGATCATTCTGAATGACGATCGCGAGCGAGCGGCCGTGGTCCGGATCGATGCGGAAGAGAGTGGCGACTCCACCGCGGCGCCCTTGTCGGATGCCGACTTCCTGCAGCACTCCGCGCGCTGCCAGGCGAGCGACCGCTGTGGAGACGGCCGGCTTGGAGAGTCCGGTCGCCTGCGCGATCTCCGCACGCGATGCCGGCTCGTCGGCGTTGCGGATCGCCGCAAGGACGCTGGCGTCGGTAATGGATGCCAAAAGCTCCGGCCGCGGCACGGTGCGGTCGACACCCGGGCCTGTTGACGTCGTCATCCGCATCTCCTATGGTGGGTCCAACGCATTCAGTAATCATACCTTACTGAATCCCGAATCATCAGGAGACATCATGTCAGAGCAGACGAGCTGGACATCCCCGCCCGAAGACTTCCCGGCCGCGGTACGGACCATCAAACGGATGCTGCGTGAGCAGATCGGCGACGTGGGCGCCTACTTCAAACGAATCGAAGCGCTCATCGAGCCGAAGGTTCTCGAGATCGAAGCCGCGCACGCCCGCGGCGAGAACGTCTGGCCGATCGTGCAGTACGCCGATATCGAGGCCGGCACCGTCCCACAGGAGACCATCGATCTCATCCACCGTCGCGGCTGCGCCGTCGTACGCGGTCAGGTCTCCCCCGAACAGGCGACCGAGTGGGATCAGTCCCTGGTGAACTACGTCGACAGCAACGATTTCATGACGCAGTACCGCGGACCTGCGGACAACTTCTTCGGGACGCTGGATGCTTCGAAGCCGGAGATCTATCCGATCTACTGGTCACCGTCGCAGATGGAGGCGCGCCAGCACGAGCACACTGCGAAGACGCAGAGTTTCCTCAACCGACTGTGGAAGAGCGAATCGCGCGGGGTGACCTGGTTCGACCCGGATCAGGACTCGATGTACCCCGATCGCATCCGTCGCCGCCCACCGGGGACGACGTCGAAGGGCCTGGGTGCGCACACCGACTCCGGATCGATCGAGCGCTGGTTCACGCCGGCCTATCAGCAGGTGTTCGAGTCGATCTTCCACGGCGACATCGAATCGTACGACCCGTGGGACGGCGCCTTCCGCACCGAGGTCGACGAGTACCCGTCATCCACGATGTGCAGCGTGTTCCGCAGCTTCCAGGGGTGGCTTGCGATGAGTGAGATGCAGGATGACCAGGGTGTGCTCTGGACCGTCCCGATCCCCGAGGCGATGGCGTACATCCTCATCCGCCCACTGCTCGACGACGTGCCGGAGGACTCCCTCTGCGGCGCGGCGCAGGGCATGGCCCTCGGCATCAGCGAGGAGTGGCATCCACTGCTCATGCGCGCACGCGCCGGCATCCCCACCGTGCAGCCCGGCGACTCGGTGTGGTGGCATTCCGATGTGATTCACGGCGTCGCCTCGGTTGAGCAGCAGGAGGGCTGGGGCAACGTCATCTACATTCCCGCCGCCCCCATGTGCGCGAAGAACGCCGCCTACGCCCAAGATGTCGCCGATCGGTTCCGTCGCGGCGAGAGCCCGGCGGACTTCCCGAAGGAGGACTACGAGGTGGAGTGGGCGAACCGCTTCCGCGAGGAGCAGCTCAGCCAGATCGGCGCGCGCGGGCTCGGCATCACTCGCAAGGCGCGTCGCGTCGAGCGGTCGGCGGCACTGCCGCAGCCGTAGTCGGCTGCTGCGCGTAGTCGGCTGCTGCGTGCCTCCTCGTCGCAGATCGTGGTTACGCTCGTCACGGAGGACTCTCACCCGGAGTTCTCCGTGACCTGCGAGAGGAAGCGATCATGTCCCAGGAATTCGACGCGCTCACCGAAGATGACCTGCGTGATGCGGGCAGCATGAAGTGGACGGCCTTTCCCGGCATGATCGGGGCTTTCGTCGCAGAGATGGACTTCGGTCAGGCCCCAGCGGTCACGCAGGCCGTCAGTGCAGCGATGGAACGCGGGCTCACCGGTTACCTCCCCACCCACCTCTCGGATTCACTCGCCGAGGCGACGGCGAATCGCTATGCCCGTGCGCACGGATGGCAGATCGATCCAGCGCAGGTGCACGCGCTCCCCGACGTCATCGCCGCCTTCGAGTTCGCGATCGAGCACTTCACGAGTCCCGGCGCCGCGATCATCGTTCCGACGCCGGCGTACATGCCGTTCCTGATGGTTCCGCAGATGCACGGGCGCCGGGTCATCGAGGTTCCGAGCATCGAGGCCGACGGCCGCTGGCACATCGATCACACCGCCGTCGCCGCAGCCTTCGCCGATGGCGGCGAGCTGTTCGTGCTGTGCAATCCGCACAATCCGCTCGGCACGGTGGCCACGCGCGCAGAGCTGGAGCAGATCGCCGAAACAGTGGCGGCCGCCGGTGGACGCGTGTTCTCGGACGAGATCCACGCGCCGCTCGTCTACGCCCCAACACAGCACATCCCGTATGCCTCAATCTCCGACGTTGCCGCGAATCACGCAATTACCGCAGCATCCGCGTCGAAGGCCTGGAATCTCGCCGGCCTCAAGTGCGCGCAGATCATCATTTCCAACGAGGCGGATGCTGCGCTCTGGGAGCGCGCCGGCGGCTGGGCCGGCCACGGTACATCGACCATCGGCGCGGTGGCGAACGTCGCGGCGTACACCCAGGGCGAGGGGTGGCTGGCCGAGGTCGTCGAGTATCTGGACGGGAACCGGCGCACGCTTGCGGACCTCGTCTCCGCGCACCTGCCCGATGTGCGCGTGACAATGCCGGAGGGTACCTATATCGCGTTGCTCGATTTCCGGAACACCGGCCTCACCGGCGATCTCGGCGCCTGGTTCCGGGAGCACGCCGGGGTCGCGATGACCGATGGGGCCGCATGCGGTGAAGCCGCCGTCGGCTTCACCCGCTTCGTGTTCGCGATGCCGCGGCCGCTGATGGCCGAGGCGATCAAGCGGATCGCCTCGGCGCTGGCGGAGCGTGGGGCCCCGTCAGCTGCGCCCCTGGGCGATCGCATCGGCGATGTCGATGAGGTCGTGTGACCATTTTTCGCCGCGTTCGGCGGTGAATCGCGAGATCGGCAGAGCGATGCTCATCGCGATCCGCTGACTTCCGAACTCACCGATCGAGATGGACATTGCCGCGATGCCCGGCTCGCTCTCCTCGAGGTTCCATGCGATCCGTGACCCCCGCTCCGGTCGCACTTTGCGCTGCTACACCCGCGTTTTAGCAGCGTCACGTGCGACCGGAACAGCACAAACGCGATCACCGCGGGTCGCCATGCGCTAGATTGTCAACAATCTTGCAGACCTGAGAGGAGCACGTCCGGTGCCCGAGAATCCCGATGTCCGCAGTAAATTGCGTTCCGCCATCCTGCGCGGAGCTTATGCACCACGCCAGCGCCTCATCGAAGCCGACCTCGCTGAGGAGTACGGCGCAAGCCGCTTTGTCCTCCGCAATGCGCTGATCCAACTCGAAGCGGAAGGGCTCGTCGAACTGACGCCGAACCGCGGCGCGCGCGTCCGCGAGATTACGCCGGCGGAAGCGGTCGAGATCACCGAGATCCGCCAGTCGGTCGAGGGCCTAGTCGCCGCCCGAGCGGCCGAACGAGTCACCGAGGAGCAGATCATCTTTCTCCGCCAGGTCGGCGAGGACATGCGCGAGGCCATCGAGAACCATGAGCTGATGCGGTATTCAGAACTCAACTCCCTGTTACACGGCACCATCCGCGACATCGCCGAGCATGCCGCCGCAAACCGGGTACTTGAGCAGCTCAACGGCCAGATGGTGCGCCACCAGTTCCAGCTGTTCCTGGTGCCCGGTCGACCGAACACCTCATTTCCCGAGCACCTCGACATCATTGAGGGCGTGTGCACGCGCGACCCGCACCGCGCCCGCGCCGCGATGGAGACCCATGTCGGCAGCGTCATCGCCACCCTGACGCAGTTCGCCGAGGCGACACCCGTCCACTGAAGGTCGAACGCGGATTGTTATCAATCTCGTAAACAGAATTGACAACGCTGTCAAAGCGCGGGTACGGTCATCGAATCGAGTGGCACAGCAGCCACCCGAAATCCATACCCCTTTCACACAATGGAGTGACATGAAAAAGGCAGGCTTTTTCGCCCTCGCGGCGATCACCGCTCTGGTTTTGAGCGGTTGCACCGACTCCGATGCCCCCGCAGGAGGCACCGACGATGCCGACACCAGTAGCTCTGCTGCTGACCTGACTCCGATCACGGTCGGCGTGATTCCGATCGCCGACACGGCACCGCTCTACGTCGGCGATGCCCAGGGCTTCTTCGAAGACGAGGGCCTGGACCTCACCATCGAGACCGCTACCGGTGGCGCAGCGATCGTTCCGGCCGTCGTCTCCGGCGACTACGAATTCGGCTTCAGCAACCAGCTGTCACTGATGGTCGCAGCCGATCAGGGCCTCAACATCACGATGGTCAGTGCTGCTGTCTCCAGCACTGGCGACACCACCCAGGACATGGGCGCGGTCGTCTCCAAGGCCGACTCCGGCATCGTCAGTCCGGCCGACCTCGCTGGAAAGACCGTGTCGAGCAACAGCGTCGGAAACATCAACGACACCGTCGTTCGCTCGGTCGTCGATGAAGCCGGCGCCGACTCCTCCACGATCGACTTCGTCGAGGTGCCGTTCCCTGACGCCATCGCGGCCGTCGAGAACGACCAGGTCGACGCAGCATTCGTCGTGGAGCCGTTCGTCACGTCTGCGCTGGAAGCCGGCCTGAACGTCGTCACCTACGCCTACGCTGACTTCGACCCCAAGCTCGACATCGCCGCATACTTCGCCCTCAGCGACATCGACCCGGAACTGCTTGAGAAGTTCCAGTCCGCGATGACCAAGTCGCTGGAGTTCGCTGACTCCAACCCGGATGTCGTGCGCGAGGTCATGGGCACCTACACGAAGACTCCGCCGGAGGTTCTCGCAGAGATCACGCTGCCGAGGTTCCCGACGGAGATGGATCGTGCCTCGGTTGAGAAGCTCGCCGCTGCCGCCCAGAACTATGGCGTCCTGAAGGCCGAGCCGGACTTCGATAACCTGCTGCCGTGACAGCTGTCATCAACACCCTGAGCGAGGTGCGGCGGCTACGCCGTCGCCCCTCGCCTGGGGCCGGTCCCTGGCTGGGCGCAGTCGGTGTGATCGCATTCCTGGCTATCTGGGAAGCGGCCTCACGACTGAACCTGGTCGATTCCCGATTCGTTCCCCCGGCCAGCGAGGTACTCATCCGCTTCGGCGAGTACGTCGTCGACAAGGCCTTCTGGCGCGATGTCGGCTCCACCATGCTCAGCTGGTCGCTGGGTCTGATCATCGCCGTAGTCGCGGCGACCGTGATCGGTTTCCTCATCGGATCGAGCCGGTTCCTCGAGCGTCTGACGCATTCGACGATCGAGTTCCTCCGCCCCGTGCCATCTGTCGCGCTCATCCCGTTGGCTGTACTCCTGTTCGGCACGAAGATCCAAGCGGGGCTCCTGCTCATCGTCTACGCCGCGTTCTGGCAGGTTCTGCTGCAGGTCATCTATGGGGCAAAGGACGTGGATCCCGTCGCGGATGCCACGGCACGAAGCTACGGTCTCACCCGGTTCCAGCGGGTTCGGCACGTGATGTGGCCGACCGCGCTGCCGTATCTGATGACCGGCATCCGCTTGGCCGCCGCCGTCGCACTAATCCTCGCGATCACCGCCGAACTCATCATCGGAACTCCTGGCCTCGGCAAGCAGATCGCCGAGACGCGAGAGGGCGGAGCGATCACGAGCATGTACGCCCTGATCCTCGCGACCGGACTCATCGGCGTCGCTATCAATCTGGTGGCCCGGTTCGTCGAGCGCCGCGTGCTCGCCTGGCACACCTCAGTGCGAATGGATGTGGCCGGATGAAACTCCTCAAGTCTGTCTTCTTCCTACTCGCCCTGCCGATCGTCCTGGTGCTGCTGTGGTGGATCTCCACGATCGTCAATCCCAGCTTCTTCGTGCCGACGCCGGGCGAGCTGGTCACGACGTTCTTCGACACCTGGTTCGGCGAACGCCTCGCGGAGGATGTGCTGCCGAGCATTGGCCGCCTGTTCCTCGGGATCGCCGGCTCGATCATCATCGGCGTGGGTCTCGGCCTGCTGATCGGCTCATTCAAGCCGCTTCGCCAACTGCTCGAACCGCTGCTGGAGTTCTTCCGGGCGATCCCGCCGCCCGTGCTGCTTCCGCTGCTGATGATCATCATCGGCGTCAACTGGCGGATGCAGGTCTTCGTGATCATCTTCGGGTCGCTCTGGCCCGTGCTGCTGAACACCGTTGAGGGCGTTCGCGCCACCGATGAAGTTCAGCGTGACACCGCCCGCAGCTATGGCCTGGGCCGGATGGCGCGCCTGCGCTATCTGATCCTTCCCGCAGCGGCGCCACAGATTCTGGCCGGAGTGCGCCAGTGCCTGTCGATCGCCCTGATCCTCATGGTGATTTCCGAGCTCTGGTACACCTCCGCCGGTCTCGGTTTCACCATCGTCCAATTCCAGCGCAACTTTGCGATACCGGAAATGTGGAGCGGCATCCTCGTGCTGGGCCTGATCGGTCTCGGACTTGCTGTGCTGTTCCGCTACACGGAGCGCTACATCCTCCGCTGGTACCACGGATTGAGAGAAGTCCAACGTGAATCTTGAAGACACCAACACCCCTGTCCTCCTCGTCGACGGTCTGCGCAAGATCTATCCGTCACCGACTCCCGGTGGCGAGGCTGTCGAAGCGATCCGTGATCTGACATTCAGCATCCCTCAGGGACAGCTGGTCTGCATCGTCGGCCCGTCTGGAGCCGGCAAAACCACGCTGCTCAAGTGCATCGCCGGTCTTCTGCCGCCCACCGCCGGACGCCTCGAACTTGAGGGCAAGGCCATCACCGGGCCACCCAAGACCATGGCGGTCGTCTTCCAGGAGTATGGGCGCAGTCTCTACCCCTGGATGAGCGTGCAGGCGAACGTCGAGCTGCCGCTGAAGAGTGCCGGCATCGCCAAGGCTGAGCGCCAGCAGCGCACGAGCGAAGCGCTTGCAGCGGTCGGACTCGCCGATGCGGCAGACAAGTACCCGTGGCAGCTTTCCGGAGGCATGCAGCAGCGCGTCGCCATCGCCCGCGCGGTGGCCTACCGGCCGCAGGTTCTGCTCATGGACGAGCCGTTCGCGGCCGTCGACGCGCAGACTCGGGCCGACCTTGAGGATCTCGTCCGCAAGATCTGGAAGGAGCTCGGCGTCACCGTGCTGTTCGTCACGCACGACATCGATGAGTCGGTGTATCTCGGTCAGCGCGTCATCGTGCTGTCGAACCGGCCGACGGTCGTGCAGGATGACATCGTGATCGACCTGCCCGATGAGCGTGACCAGCTGACGACACGCTCGGACCCGCGGTTCGTGGAACTGCGTCATCACATCTACGGTGAGATCCAACGAGCCAAGAACAACGCCGGCGGCGAGGAGCAGGCGACCAGCGCCTGATCCACGCCCCACCCCTCTGTTCAGGTCGCAGTTGCTGCCGCTAAACGTGTGTTTTAGCAGCAGCAACTGCGACCTGAACTGTGTGTGAAAGGACCGAACAGATGACACAACGCGGACGCAAGCAGGTTGTCCTCGCGATCATCGCGCTGTGCCTGGTCGCGACGCTGATGCGTCCGGCAGTGTCGGCGGTCGGGCCGCTCATCGACCGGATCTCCGGAGACACCGGCATCCCGCTCGCATTACTCGGTTCGCTGTCAACTGTCGTGCTGATTACGTGGGCGATCGTGTCCCCATTCGCCCACGGTTTCGGCCGCCGGCTCGGCCTCGGCGGCGCCGTGCTGGCCGCGATGGGGCTGCTCGCGGTCGGCGCCATCGTGCGCTCTTTGCCCGGCTCCACCGCCTGGCTCTGGATCGGAACCGCATTGATCGGCGTCGCCCTGGCGATCGGAAACGTGCTGCTGCCGGCCGTCATCAAACGCGACTTCCCGCTGCGGGTGCCCCTCATGATGGGCGTGTACTCAGCGCTTCTGGGCGGTGCTGGCGCCGTGGCATCCGGACTGGCGGTTCCGATCGCCGGCCTCACAGGTGACGATGCCGGCGCCGGGTGGCGAATCTCACTGCTGATCACCGGCGCGGTCGTCGCACCGCTTGCCCTGGTCATGTGGTGGCAGGTCAGTCGCCGCGAGATGCGCGCGATGCGCGCGGCGTCCGCGGTGCCGGCGACTCGCCTGGGTATCTGGCGTGACCCGGTGGCCTGGCAAGTGGCCGGATACATGGGTGTGCAGTCAACGACGTTCTACGTACTGGTGACGTGGCTCGCGACGATGTCCGTCGACACCGGCCGCGGCGCCGTCCTCGCCGGTGTCGACGTGATGGTTTACCAGATCTTCTCCCTGGTCGGCTCGCTCACCGTCGTGTTCGTCATGCGTGGGCGCGGCGCACGGATCACTCCGGCGGCGCTCCCGGCACTCGGTATCCTCAGCATCATCGGCCTCATGATCTGGCCGGATGCCATCGGCGTCTGGGTCGTGCCGCTCGGAGTGTTCTCCGGCATCTCGCTCGGAGTCTCGCTGACGCTCATGGCAGATCGGGCCCGCGACCACAGCACCTCGTCCGCACTGTCAGGCATGTCGCAGTCGGTCGGCTATGCGATTGCTGCTGTCGGACCCGCACTGTTCGGCGGCATACAAGCTCTGACCGGCAGCTGGACAGTTCCGCTGATCATCCTGCTGGTGACCATGTCGCTGCAGGGACTGTTCGGCATCTTCGCCGCGCGCGACCGGTTCGTGCTCGACCCGCGCTAGGTTCCGCGCGGCGCGCTCCGCCCGCGCTCCGCGCCCGTACGCTCCGCGCGGGGTTACATCCCTGCTCCCGTCGCACTTCGTGCTGCTATTCGCGCGTTTTGGCAGCACGAAGTGCGACCGGAGCGGAGGAAGAATCAGTCCTCCGCGGCGCGCGTCGCCTTGCGGTCAGCGATGAGCGTGTCGCGCACCTTGCGGCGCAGCACCTTGCCGATCAACGACGTCGGCAGCTCTTCCCACACGACGTAGGCGCTCGGGCGCTTGTACTCGGCCAGACGCTCACGAGCCGCTTCGCGCGCAGCATCCTCATCGAATGTCGCGCCGTCTTCCAGCACGACGACGGCGGTGACGATCTCCGCACCGCTTCCGCGCGGAATTCCCACGACAGCGGATGCCGCAACACCCGGAACCGTCACGATCACCTGCTCGACCTCGCTGGGTGAGACGTTGAAGCCGCCGGTGATGATGAGTTCTTTCTTGCGGTCGACGACCGTGACGAAGCCGTCGTCGTCCTGCACAACGAGGTCACCGGTGCGCAGCCAGCCGCCCTCGAGCAGTGTGGCCGCCGTCTCCTCCGGCCGGTTCCAGTAACCCTGGAAGACCTGCGGACCATGAATCAGCAACTCCCCCGCCTCGCCGAGTTCGACCTCGCGGCTCGGGTCGGCGGGGTCGACGACCTTGATGTCGGTGGATGGGAACGGGATGCCGATGGCGCCGATGCGACGAGCATCCGTGAACGGGTTCGCCAGCGCGACCGGGCTGGTCTCGGTGAGCCCGTAACCCTCGTTGAGCATGCTGCCGGCCTGGTCCTCCCAGCGCTTCACGATCGCCGGGGTCAGCGTCATGGCACCCGAAATCGCGTAGACGACACCGGAGAGATCGAGCTTGCCCTCCTTCGCGACACGAGCGAGACGGTCGAACATCGGCGGAACGGCCGGCACGAACGTCGGCGGGAACTTCTTCGCCGCCTTCTCGACCAGGGCCGGGTCGAACGTCGGGAAGAGTACAGCGCACGACCCGGTCTCAACGGAGTAGATGACCGAGAGCAGCACACCGAACGAGTGGAACATCGGCAGCAGGCCGTAGATGCGACCGTCGCCGCGCGTGAAGTCCGGCATCCACGCCGCACCCTGGCGAGCATTTGCCCACAGGTTCACGTGCGTGATCATCGCCCCCTTGGGCGTGCCGGTGGTCCCGGAGGTGTACTGCAGAGACGCCAGATCGGATGCCGCGGGGCGCGGATGCGACGCTGAAAGCGGCGCGCTCTTCTCGAGCTTCGAGAAGGGAATGGTTCCCGGCGCCGACGCGGTCAGCTTGTCGCGCGACTCGCGGGCCTTCGCGATCGGCAGCTTCAGCGCGAGGCGCATCGCGAACGGCATGGCGCGGGTGACATCGACGGAGATGATGTCACGGATGCCGAGCTCGGCGGGCAGTGCGCGCAGAGTGGGCACAAGCTTGTCCCAGGTGATGACGACGGTCGCGCCGTGGTCACGGAACTGCACCTCGAGCTCATCGCGGGTGTACAGCGGATTGTGTTCGACGACGACAGCACCCAGGCGCAGCACCGCGTAGAAGGCGATGACGTGCTGAGGAGCATTCGGCATGATCAACGCAACGCGGTCGCCGGCGGTGACGCCCATCTCGCGCAGCGCGTTCGCGACGCGGGAAACGCGATCGCCGAGTTCGCGGTAGCTGACCGTCCGGTCGAAGAACGCGATCGCCGGTCGGTCTGACCACTGGGCGACGCGCTCGTCGAGCAGATCGCTCAGCGACCCGGTGACCGGCTCGATGTCGATGGGCGTCCCGGGCGCGTAGAACCGGTTCCAGGCGCGCGTCTCATTCAGCTGCATGCTCAAATCCTACGTTCCCCTACGCATAACGCGGGAGCACTGCCCTCGGATGCTCCCGAATTGTCAGAGCAGCTCGGCGCGCAGTTCTGCTCCGCTCTTGGGCGACAGCATCGCGGGCGGAACATCCAGCACCGTTACCGCGCCGTGCTGGCCGAGCTTGTTCAGCCGGAAAGCAGCGCGAGCGTAGGTCACGAGAACGCTGGCGGTGAACTCGGGGTTGCTGTCGAGAGCGAGACGGTACTCGATGACCTGCGCTGCCGTATCGCTGGTGTTGCCGCTGCGGATCACGAATCCGCCGTGCGGCATCGCCTGGTGGTCTCGGGCGAGTTCCTCGGCCGAGATGAAGTGCACGGTCGTGTCGTAATCGGCGAAGTAGTGCGGCATCGTCACGATCGCCTGCTCGACGGATGCTGCATCCGCACCCTCTTCCAGCACGACGAAGCACTCCCTAGTGTGCTTCTCACGCGTGCTCAGCTGCGGGCGCGTACCGCTACGCACGGCGTCGATCGCTGCTTCGGCGGGCAGGGTGTACTGCACTCCGGCGGCGACGCCGTCGACGCGTCGAACGGCATCCGAATGCCCCTGACTGAGTCCACGACCCCAGAACGTGTAGGTGTCGCCCTCGGGAATGAGCGCTTCGCCGTAGAGCCGATTGATGGAGAAGAGTCCGGGATCCCACCCGACCGAGATCAACGCCGTCGTGCCGCTGGCCTGAGCCGGAGCATCCATCGCCGCGAAGTATTCCGGAATGCGCGCATGCGTGTCGAAGCTGTCGACGGTGGTGAAGTGCGCGGCCAGTTCGGGGCCCTGGATGGGCAGGTCGTCCTTGGAGCCGCCGCAGAGGATGAGCACGTCGATGTCGTCGCGCTTCGCGGTCAGATCATCCATGCTGAAGACGTCTGTCGAGGGGTTCAGCGGCGTGAGCTGCGCCGGGTCGCGACGGGTGAAGACACCCACCAGCGTCATGTCCGGGTTCTTGCCGATCGCGGCCTCCACGCCGCGCCCCAGGTTGCCGTAGCCGGCGATACCGATCCGAATTCTCTCGCTCATACCCCTACTTTTGCATTCAACGGTTGGTTGCACCCAATTCGCCTTCGATGCGGGCCGCAGTCTCGAGCAACGGCGGAAGCATCTCCGCCCGCACCTGATCCGCCGATCCCCGGGCCGTGCTTGTCGAGACGTTCAGTGCGGCGACGACTGCACCGTCGCGCCCGCGCAGCGGAACGGCGATTGACCGCAATCCTTCTTCGAGCTCGCCGTCGACCATCGCCCAGTCCTGATCGCGCACGACGTCGAGAATCTGGTGGATCGCAGCGGGGTCCACGGTGGTCATCGGGGTGTAGGAGAGGAGAGGCGCGTTTGCCAGCAGCTCAGCCGCCCTGTCGGATGCCTCCGCCGCGATCAGCACGCGCCCCATGCTCGTCGCGAACGCCGGGAAGCGGGTGCCGACAGTGATGCGAACACTCATGATGCGCCGCGCAGCCGCGCGTGCGACGTAGACGATGTCTGCGCCGTCGAGTACCGACACCGACACCGACTCGCCGATTCGGTGCGAGAGCGCATCCAGATGCGGCTGCACGATCTCGGGCAGCGACAGCGATGAGAGATACCCGTAGCCGAGCTCGAGCACCCGTGGGGTCAGCCGGAATCGGGCATCCGACGTCGCGATCGCATAGCCGAGCTGCTCGAGAGTGCGCAGGAACCGGCGGGCCGCGGCCCGAGGAATGTCTGCGCGACGGGCGACCTCGGCGAGCGACAGCTCGGCCGGTTCCCCATCGAAGGCGCGGATGACAGCGAGCCCCCGAGCCAGCGACTGCACGAAATCTGCACTGGGCGCGGCATCCGATTCAGTCACATCGAAACCCTATCGTTCGCGCACACGAGCACTGATCGGCGCGAATCGGGCCGCATCGGGCCGCAGCGTGGGGCGGAGAACGCAGCGTTGGGCGGAGGAATGCGAATCAAACCTCCGCCCAACAGTGCGAACTCCGCCCAACCCGGTGCGGCCATCGCATCCCGCAGCACACCGGAGCACTCTGAACCGCCCTAGCGTTCGAGGACCACGGCGAGGCCCTGCCCGACACCGATGCAGATCGCGACAACCGCGACACCACGACCGCGGCGGCGCAGTTCGTGCGCGGCGTGGCCGATGATGCGGCCGCCGGATGCGCCGAGCGGATGCCCGATGGCCAGCGCCCCGCCGTGAATGTTCAGCTTCTCGGGCTCCAGCTCCGGCCAACCGCGCAGGCACGCGAGCGACTGTGATGCGAAGGCTTCGTTGAGCTCGACGAAATCGACGTCCGCCCAGGTGCGGCCTGCTCGGGCGAGCGCCTTGTTCGCTGCTTCGATCGGCGCGATCGGAAAGTCATCGGGATCGACACCGTGCGCGGCGCGGCCGGTGATGCGCGCGAGCGGCTCGTCCGGCAAGGCGCCCTCCGTGCCCAGCAGCACGGCGGATGCCCCATCGTTGATCGACGAGGAGTTGCCCGCGGTCACGGTGCCATCCTCGGCGAACAGCGGTCGCAGCCCCGCGAGCTTTTCCACCGTCGAGCCGTCGCGGATGCCTTCGTCGCGAGTCAGTTCCGCTCCGGGCACCTGCACGATCTCACCGTCATAGATGCCATCCGCCCACGCCTGGGCGGCGAGTTCATGCGAGTGGACGGCGAAAGCATCCTGCTCCTCACGACTGATTCCCGCGACCCGCGCAGCCTTCTCCGCTGCTTCGCCGTTGGAGATCGTCCAGTGCGTCGGAAGGGCCTTGTTCGTCATCCGCCAACCGATCGCGGTGTTCCACATCATCTGGTTGCCGGTCGCCGGGTACGGCTTCGCTGACTTCTCCACGACGTACGGCGCCCGACTCATCGACTCGACGCCGCCGGCGAGAATGATCTCGGCATCCCCGGATTCGATTGCCCGCGCACCCTGGATCACCGCTTCCACGCTCGATGCGCACAGCCGGTTCACTGTCGCCCCGGTCACCGAAGTAGGAAAGCCCGCCAGCAGCGCGCCCATGCGTGCGACGTTGCGGTTGTCCTCACCGGCCTGGTTCGCGTCGCCGAAGATGACGTCGTCGATACGCGCTGGGTCAAGCCCCGTGCGCTCAGCACTTGCCCGCATGACAATGGCGGCGAGATCATCGGGACGGATGCTGGCGAGCGCACCGCCCGCACGCCCGAACGGTGTGCGCACGGCGTCGTAGATGTAAGTGGTCACTGCACTCTCCCGTGGCGTTCGCTGTGCGAACGTGAGTTCGCCTGGCGATACGAGCCTACGCCTTTGCAGTGTCATCGACCAGCCCTCGGCCCTCGCCGGGTACGGATGTCGGTCGAGATCCACGGATGCCGGGGCATCCGCCCGTTCTGGACAGACATCCGTAGATTCCGACCGACAAGTGTACCGGACGACGAAGCCCGACGCAGCGGCGCCTACAGTCAGCGCACGCGTCGATGCACAGACTGCGGCGTGAGATACGCCTTGAGCCCCTCCAGCCCGTACTCGACCCCGAGCCCGGAATCATGTCGCCCGCCGAAGGGCGCGTAGTGGTTCGAAGCGAACATGTTTACTCCGACGGAGCCCGTGTCCATGCGACGAGCCACACGGAACGCGGCATCCTCATCTCCGCCGAAGACGATCCCACCGAGGCCGAACGACGTGTTGTTGGCGATTTCGACCGCCGCGTCCACCGACGGCGCGCGGAGCAGAGTGATGACGGGTCCGAAGATCTCCTCGCGGGCGATGGTCATGTCGGGCGTGACGTCGGCGAACACGGTCGGGGCGACGAACGCGCCACCCCGCAGCGGTTCGGGCACGTCTCCGCCGACCGTCGCCCTGGCGCCCTCTGCCACACCCGCGCGGATATACCCGAGCACCCGATCACGCTGCGCGAACGTGGCGACCGGGCCGAACACGGTCGCAGGATCCAGCGGGTCTCCGACGGGCGCTGCCGCAACCGTCGCTGTGACCATGTCGACCAGTTCGTCATACCGATCGGGAGTGGTGACCAGGCGGGTCGATATGTAGCAGGTCTGGCCAGTATTGCGCATGCTGCTGCGCAGAAGCACCGCCGACATGGCATCCAAATCAGCATCCGGCAGCACGATCGCCGTCGACTTACCGCCGAGTTCGAGGGTCACCGGACGCAGCAGCTCGCCGCACGCGGCAGCGATGCGACGCCCGACCGGTGTCGACCCCGTGAAAGCCACTTTGTCGATGCCAGGATGGCGCACGAGCAGCTCGCCCGTCGCACCGTCACCGGTCACGAGGTTGATGACCCCCGCCGGAATCCCGGCCTCTTCGGCGGCGTCGAGGAGGAACCGTATGGACAGCGGAGTGGGCCCCGCGGGTTTGATCACGACAGTGCACCCGGCAACGAGCGCAGGGGCGAGCTTGATCACGACGAGGTTGATCGGAAAGTTCCAGGGCGCGATGAGCGCACACACGCCGATGGGGTCCTGCGCGACGACGGTCTCGTTGCGTCGATCTGGAAAGGCGCGCACGTCGCCCGCTTCGAGTTGCCCGGCCAGGCTTGCGAACACTCGCAAGATGGATGCCGCATTTGCCGCGGCCCCGGCAGTCTCGGCCACCGGTGATCCGTTTTCCAGAGTGTTGGTGAGGCTGAGCACATCGGCTCTGTTCTCGATCGCATCCGCCATGCGGCGCAACAGCTCGGCACGATCGGAGGGAGCCCGCGCCGCCCACTGGGGATAGGCAGCGCGAGCTGCGGCAACTGCCGCGTCTATGTCGGACGCATCAGCATCCGGAACAGACCCCCAACGCTCCCCCGTGGCTGGGTCCACAACCGGGGAGACGCCGCCGCCGGACCCGTTCGTCTCGGCTCCGCCGATGCGGTGTCCAGAGACGTGGGTGTAGGGCAATCCGGCGGCAGCTTCGTGGTGGCGATGACGCATCGCCACCACGAAATCGTCATCGAGCATCGTCATGACAATTGCTCGATCTTCAGAAGCACTTCGGCGCGGCCGAGCTCGGCCTCGGCCATGCGCACTGCGGCGTCGGTGAGTAGCTCAGGCACGATCTCTACGCGCAGTCGTGCACAGTACGCGGCGGGCGTGATGCCAAACCACGACGAAGCGAGCGCGATTCCGGTGGGCGTGAACCGCCAGAGTCGATCGGCGTCGCGCACGAGACTGTCCTCGATCGAGTGCGACACCTGGCGGGTGTCGTGACCATCGATGATCGCAGTCACGCGTTCGATAAAGGCCTCGTCGTACCCCAGCGGCGGCAGCACCTCGCGGGCGATGTCGCAGCCGTGCCGCTCATGTTCGTATCGAACATCCGCCCGACGCCAGTCACCGGAGAATCCCTCGGAGATGATGCGGTCCTGGTCGACGCGCGACCAACCCGTGTCATGCAGCACAATGGCGACTCTGACGACCAGGGCGTCTGCCTCGGGGTGCGAGGCGCACAAGCGCTCGGCGAAAGCGAATGAGATGGGCAGATGGATGTCGTTCTGCCGCGAGCGCGACTCAGCAACAATGGCGCGCCACAGCGGGTCGAGGTCGTCGTTCGCAGCCGCGGCGGCGATAGGGCTGATGTCTACGGGGACAGTATCGGGAAGGGTCATGATGACTCCGATTTCAGGCGTTCACTGCGTCAGGCAGGACGATGGCGGATTTCAGGGATGTGCTGACGTCGGCCGCGGCGGCGGGTGAGATCGTCCCGCCCTTGATGAGGGCCGACTTGATCGCCATGAACTCCGCCGGGTGGTTCACGACGTCGGCGGCGATCAATCGCCCTTCGCGGTAGTACAGCACCGCGAACTTCTCGGTATCGGGATCGCCGCGCACGACGACGCTCTCGTAGCCGGTCGACAGGCCCGCGATCTGCAGCTTCAGATCGCCCTGATCCGACCAGAACCACGGCACCGAGCGGTACTCCGCCGGTTCACCGAGAAGGGAAGCGGCCGCGATCTTCGCCTGCTCGAGTGCGTTGTTGACGCTCTCCAGCCGGATGCTGCCGCCCATACCGAGCGGGTAGGGATTGGGCATCATGGTGCAGTCGCCTGCCGAAACCGTCAGACCATCGGATGCCCGGGCCGCCGCATCTACGACGATGCCACCCTCGACGTCTAGGCCCAGTTGCTCGGCAAGCTCCGTGCGCGGGATCACGCCGACGCCAATCAGAACGAGGTCTGCGGGGATGACGGTGCCGTCCTCTAACTCGACTCCGGTTACGGATCCCTGGGCACCGGCCACGCGGGCATCTCCGCCGATGATGCGCGAGATGCGCGCGTCCAGGACGACCTGCACTCCGCGGCGCCGATGCGCGCCCAGATAGAAGGCGCTGGTCTCCTCCGCGACGACGCGTCCGACGAGGCGAGGTGCGGCTTCGAGCACCGTGACGCTCTTACCGAGCCCTCGGGCGACAGCCGCAGTCTCCAGGCCGATGAAGCCGCCACCGATCACGACGACATTCTTTGCCGACGCGTCGGCGAGCGCGGGCTGCAGGCTGATCGCATGATCCGCATCGCGCAGGTAGTGCACGCCGTGATAATCAGTGCCCTCTAAGGGCAGACGACGAGCGGATGCTCCGGTCGTGAGCGCCAGACGATCGAAGGCGATGCGGCGACCACCTTCGGTCACCGCGGTGCCCGAACCGTCGGCGGCGCGGTGCACCGTGACGACCCGGTCGCCGGTCACGAGTTCGATATCGCGCTCGGCGAACCATTCCCGGGTGCGCAGGATCACGTCGTCTGGCTGCAGCTCGCCTTTGATCCACCCCTTCGACAGAGGCGGGCGCTGGTAGGGACGGTGTGCCTCTTCACCAACGAGGATGATCGGGGCGGTGTCGCCGCGGTCGCGCATGACCGATGCGATCTGCACGCCGGCCTGACAGGCCCCGACGATGAGTGTCGCGTTCATGGTGTGCTCCGAATCAGATCTGGTCGCTCGGTGTGGTGACGTGGTATTCGCAGCCGTCCTGCAGCTTGATCTGGCAGGACAGACGAGACTCGTCTCGGCGATCGACGGCAGTGCCATCGAGCATCTCGTCCTCGAGATCACCCGGTACTCCGACAAGATCGCGAGTATCCGCGGCCACGAAGACATGACAGGTGGCGCAGGAGAGACTCCCCCCGCATTCCCCGACGATGCCCGGCACGCCGTTACGGACCGCGGTTTCCATGATCGAATCCCCTGGGCGGCCGTCAATCGCTGTGACGATGCCATTGTCGGCGGTGTAGATGACGGTGCTCATGATTGGTCTCCTTCGATCAGATATCGGTGCTCAGATGAACTGGCGTCCACCGTCGACGACGATGGTCTGCCCGGTGACGAATGCGCTGGCGGGTGAAGCGAGGTACATCACGGTCCCGACAATGTCCTCGGGCGAAATTGGTCGGCGGATCGCCCCGCGGTCGACACCGTACTCGGCGGCGTTCTCGATCAGCGCGTTGCTGGCCTCGGTGAGAGTGAACCCGGGCGCGACGGTATTGACGGTGATGTCACGCACACCGAGCTCTTTGGCGAGCACGCGGGTGAGGCCGATGACACCGGCCTTGGATGCGACGTAGTGTGCCCACTGCGCAGATCCGCTGAAGACGGTCGCCGAAGAGATGTTGATCACCCGTCCTCCAGTGGCGAGGTGCGGCGACAGGGCACGAGTCACCTGCCACGGACCTTTGAGGTTCACCGCCATCACCCGATCCCACTCACCCTCGTCGATGTCCTCGAACGGCGAGCGCGTGACCGTCCCGTAGATGGCTGCGTTGTTGATAAGTACGTCGACGGATCCCCCAACGGCTATCGCCGCGGCGGCTAGGGCATCCGTCGACGCACGGTCGGTGACATCCACATGCACCGCGACGGCAGGAACGGCGGCTGTGCGCGAAATCTCAGTAGCGGTTCTGGCGGCCGCATCCGCGTCAATGTCGGCGAGGATCACTCGATCGCCTGACTCGGCGAAGGCTCGCGCGAACTGAGCTCCGAGGCCTCCACCGGCGCCGGTGACGACGACGGTGCGGGCATTCGATGTACCGGTCATGTCAGCTCCTGGGCCGTTCAGTCATCCAGCAGCGTGACGGTGCCGGAGCTTCCGTCCACACGCAGCCGCTGGCCGGTCTTGATCTTCACGGATGCGGTACCGGTGCCGGTGACTGCGGGCATCCCGTACTCACGGCAGACGATCGCAGCGTGACTCATCATGCCGCCGATGTCAGTCACGGTTGCGCGGATCTTGCCAAAGATCGGCCCCCAGCTGGGAGCGGTTACGGGAGCAACGAGGATCTCGCCGTCCTGCACCTCGGAGAGTTGATCTGCGGAGCCGATGACGCGCGCGGGGCCCTCGGCGATGCCGGGAGAGGCAGCCATGCCCTTCAGCGTTCCCTCGGGGACGTCACTCTTGCCCAGCCAGTTCTGGATCTGGTCATCGGTGATTCCCCAGAGCATGAGAGTGAAAGGTTCGGTGATGACCGCCGGCGGCGTGTTCAGGGCAGGCTGCGGTCGTGCGGTCGAGAGTGCGTCCACGATGCCGCGGCGACGCTCGATCTCTGCGGGCCAGCGTGAGGGGCCGATCGCGGGAGCGCCGACCATCCACCCGTTCACATAGTCGAAGAGCACCTCGCGCACTTCATCACGGCGCAGGTAGAACATGTCGTTCGCCTCGGCCCAGAAACCCGCCTCATGCAGCACGTTCGAGAGCTGGCGGGCCTTTCGCCAGAAAACGCCCATGGTCCAGTGCTCGATGTAGAAGTTGTGGTTCTCGACGTAGGGATAAACCACCCGAGCCAGGCCCAGCTTGCCCTGGAAAGCCGCCAGCTGATCACCCGAGAGCATCTCGGCGTACTCGTCAGTGATGCGGTCGCGCTCTGCGACGAGCGCATCCACGTTTCGGTCGATGTCCGCACCGGCCTGCAGTCGATCAATGTAGCCCTTGATGAACGCCAGCGGGATCGCCGGCACATCACGCCAGTACTGGTCATGTGCGTAGAAGCCGTTGCCTGTTGTGAAGTTGAACCACGGGTCCTGTGCGTCATTCCACGCCTGCATCCACGCTGAACCGGAAGCATGTGCGGCGACCGCCGCCAGTGTCGCCTCGGCATCCGGGGCATCCGAGAAGAGATCGCTCAATCCGTCACGCACCGCGATCTTGGCGAGCTTCTTCAACTCGTCATCCGGGCGGAACAGCTCCATGTCGACGCCCTGCACCATCGTCGCGATGGCGAGGTCGGGGATCCGCGGGAACAACTCCTTGCAGAACATGAACAGGTCGAGGTAGGCGACGTAGCCGAGGTTCAGGAACTCGAAGTGGTACTGCCAGGCACGGTAGGCCAACGAAATGAGGCGGTCGTAGTTCTCCAGGAACTCCGTGGCGGGGCTCGTGCCCTTGCCTGCCAGCACGTCCTCGATCGGGATGACATCCGGCAGTCCGGTGAAGTCGAGTGCTTCAATTTCATCGATCGTAGAACGGAGCTTCTTGTGCCAGTTTTCGAGCAGGCTGTCCCAATTCTCGAAGTAGTGCCCGGCGCGCTTCATGAATTCCGGAACACGCGCCTCGATGTGCTGCGGATCAACCGCAACCGGCGACATGAAGACGTAGCCGTTGTGGATGCGATATTCGATGCCGTTCGCGGTGGGAATGAGTAGCTGACGAGCGTTGTACTGGCCGAGGCAGCCGACGGCGAATTCGAAGCCGATCGTCTCGAAGGGCTTGGTCACCGTGGGCCAGTGCTGGCTGTCACAGAACCAGAACTTGTTCTCCTCCACTTCGCGGAGGTTGTCTTGGAATACGAGGTTGTAGGCGTAGAGGTCCTTCCACCCCTCGGCGCCGGCAGGCGGCTCCTGCTCATAGGGGCTGGGGAAGGAATTGCGTGCGGTGGTGGTGGTGTCTACAGCGGTCGACTCTGACATGACTGCGTCCTTTCGGGGACTGCGGGATCTTCGGAAACTTCGGGTAAGCGGCTCAGCGGCCGATCTGGGTCATCAAAGACTGGGTGATACTGGCGATTCCGAAACCGGAACTCGTCGGCGCGCGATCTGGCTGTTTCGTCGACCACACCGTTTCGGGGCGGGACTGCAGCAGCAGCAGGTTCTCACCGGCGGGCAGTGTGCGATCGATCGCCCACTCGATGTCTTGGGGTGAGCCAAAGTGCTTCTCCGCGCGCTTCGCGATCGCCGCAACAGCGGTGACCTCTTCGTCAGTGAGACAGCGGATGCTGCGGCGCTCTGCCTCCACCTCGCGCTCGACGACGCCGCGGGATGCAGCATCCGGAACCATCTCCATGTGCTTCTCGCCGATCTGCTCCTCGGAGATCGTCAGGAGGACCTTGTCGATGTGCAGATTGTCGGGAGTGACAGTGCCGGAGACCACGGATTCACCCAGGCCCCAGGCCGCATCGATGACGATAGTGGAGCGGTCACCGTTGGAGGGGTCGATGGTCATGGCGACTCCGGCCGCTTTCGCGTCGACCATCTTCTGCACCGCGACCGCCATAGATAGGCCCTCGTCCGGGATCTCATTGCGCAGACGGTAGACGATGGCACGCGAGGTGTAGAGCGAGGCCCAGCACTGGCGCACATGCTCAGCGACAGCATCCCGACCGCGTAGCCACAGGTAGGTGTCCTGCTGTCCGGCGAAACTTGCATCCGGTAGGTCTTCAGCCGTGGCCGACGAGCGCACCGCCACTGGCTGCTCTTCACTGAAGCGTTGCTGCAGTGCGGCGTAGGCGCGATCGAACTCGGTGACGATGGCATCCGGAATCTCACGGGTGGAGAATTCGGCGCGAATCTTCTCCGACACGGCGTCGACCTCGGACACGTCGTCGGCGTTGAGGCCCTCGAGCAGATGATCGATCTCATCGGCGAGGCCGGTGAGTTCCACGAAGGACGTATATGCAGCAGTGGTCACGGCGAAGCCGGGAGGAACCGGCATCCCCGCCGATGTGAGATTCACCAGCGATGCACACTTGCCACCGAGGTTTTCGATTGTCGTCGCACCTGCCTCGTCAAAGAAGCGGATGAAGAGGTAGTCGTTCATGTCAAGCCTCCCAGGTGACAGGTACGGAGAGCGGCACGCGGAACGAGAGGTTCTCACGGAAGTCGATGTCGGCATCCTCGGCCAGTTGCAGGCCAGGGACCGCGGCGATGGTCTCCTCCAGGGCGATCTTCGCTTGGAGTTTGGCGAGCATGTTGCCGAGGCAGTAGTGGATGCCGAAGCCGAAGGACAGGTGGTTGCGGGCGTCGCTGCGGTCAATGTCGAAAGCGTCGGGGTTTTCAAAGACCTCGGCGTCGCGGTTGGCGGAGCCCATGACCAGCAGGACGTTCGCGCCCTTCGGGATCGCCACGCCGCCGATCTCGGTGTCGGCCAGCGCACGGCGGCGCCAGGCGACAATCGAGCCACTAAAGCGGAGCACCTCGTCGACCGCACTGGGGATGCGGCTGGGGTCGTCGACGAGGTGCTCCCACTGATCGCGATGCGACAGCAGCACGCGAATGCAGTTCGCGATCAGGGTCGTGGTGGTCTCGTGCCCTGCGAACAGCAGGCTGTAGCAGAGCGAGGCGATCTCGTGATCGGTGATCTCCGCTCCACCGTCCTGCGCCGAGACGAGGTCGGCGATCAGACTGTCGCCGCCATCTGCGTGTGCGGCCGTCACCAGTGCGGTGCACTCTTGCCAGTACTCGACGAGGTTGTGCGCGTGCGGCACCTGCTCATCATCGTCGAGGTTGCCCCAGGTCATCGCGGCCCGGGAATCCGACCAGCGCTTGTAGGTGGGAACGAGCGAAGGGTCGACGCCGAGCAGAGTGAGAATCGTGATGGTCGGGATGTCATAGGCGACCTGGGCGAAGAAATCGCCGGTGCGGTCGGGGTTCGCGAGCATCTCCTGCAGCGCGGCACGGGTGTTCTCGCGGATCGTGGGCTCGAGTGCCTTGAAACGGCGTGGGGTGAACGCACGCTGTGCGATGGCTCGAATGCGGGTGTGCTCGGGAGGCATACGAGCGGAGAGTCCGGAGTAGGCGGTGAAGCCGCCGTCCTTCATGATCTGCGTGGCCTGCGGGCCGCGCTCACGGACCGGTGCCTGCGCGTTCTCACTGGAGAACGTCTCCCAGTTCTCGAACGTCGACTTCACATCGGCGTAGCGGGTGACGACCCAGCAGTCGATGCGCTCGTCGTACATGACTGGCTCGTTGCGACGCAGTTCGGTGTAGGACGGGAACGGGTTCTTCATATCGAACGGCTCATAGCCGTGACGATCGTGGGCGGCCTCAGCCTGAGCGGCTGCACTGTGATCAATGGGGCAGCCGGCTGCAGCTGCGGCTCGGGCTTCGGTTGGCGAGAGCGCCATGACGACTCCTTCGTGTCAGCACCTGATGCATTGGGATTCCGACGACCTTCCGTGAAGTAAAGGTGGGCCGCCGGAACTACTGTTCATCTAACGCTTCGGATCAGGCTTCCGGGTGGTCGACTTCCGCCCAGTGGAAGCGGCTTGTTGAAGTGTCTGCAACGGGAAGCCGCCGACACTCGCTTCGAGGCGTCGCGCGATCCCCCTCATCGCCGGAAGATGACGCTCAATCGATGACGCGGCATCTGTCGTGGTGACCAGCCCCAGGGCAGCGCCGACCACCCCCAGCTGGAACACCGGTACGGCGATCGATGTTGCCCCGAGCCTGGTTTCGTCGACGGTCGTGGCGAAGCTCTGCGACCGCACCGTTGCGAGCTCAGCGCGCAGCGCATCCGGATCGACGTGCGTCAGCGCTGTGCGTCTTTCGAGCGGTTGCGTGATAATCGCCTCGCGCACCCATGGCTCCTCGAATGCGAGCAGCACTTTGCCGACTGCGGTGGCATGCAACGGCAGTCGGCCACCGACGCGCGAAGCCTGCGGTACACGCCTAGTGCCGTATACACGGTCGATATACAGCGCCTCGGCATTCTCCCTGACTGCGATGTGCACCGTCTCCTGAGTGAGGGTGAAGAGGTCCTGCAGCAGCGGGCGGGCGATCTCGCGCACCTGACGTCCCGCGTGCTGGCCGAGTTCCCACAGCCGCAGCCCGATCTGGTAGCGGCCGTTGTCGTCCCGCTGCAGCGCGCCCCAAGCTTCCAGTTCGGCGACCAGGCGGTGGGTCGTGCTCAACGGCAGTCCGGTCTCGGTGCTGATCTCGGTCAGGCTTCGCGGTGAGAGCGACCTCTCGAAGAGCGCCAGAATCGTGAGCACTCGCCCTGCGACGCTCTGCCCTGGCTCGGATGTACGTCCAGCCATCGGCCACCTCCTCGTGACGAACCGCTTCCGGTGAGTGGAAGTGTACGCGTGAGGCTCTGGGCCGCGCCACCGTGTGCCGGGCAAACAGGGGCGCCGACCGACACGCGTGCCGGCCGAACGGGAGGGCGACGTCAGCGCCCCGGCACCCCGAACGCGTTCTGCACCTTGATCGGCGCAGCCGCCGGCGACGCGAAGAATTTCAGCACCCGACCGGCGCGCTCCTGGTCGACGGATGCCGTTGCCACCGCACCCGCGAAGACGGTGTCGATTGCACAATCGGAGGGCATGACGCCGAGGATGCGGATGCCGCGCTGTCCGACGAGCTCACTGAGCTGCTGGAACCCGAGATCGGCCTCGCCCGCAGCCAGCGCAGTGGCCACAGGAATCCCCGGACGCGCCTGCACGAGACGCCCCTCCAGTTCCGAAGAAAGCCCCCACTCCTCGATCATCGACACGAGCGCTGCGCCGCTGGGGCCCGTCGAATAGCCGATGCGGTTCGCGCCGCGCAGCGCCTCGCGCACGCCCTCGGCAGAGTCGAATGCCGCCCCCGCCGGTAGCCCCGCGGGCCCCGCGCCCACCGCTGGAACGGCCACCGCCACCTGAGAGAGCACGAGCGGCACCACGGTGGCGGCATCCACGTGCCCTTCGTCGGCCAGACGAGACAGCGCCGGTTGCGCGAGGAAGACGAGGTCGAAGGCCTCGCCCGCCGCCACACGGTCCGCAGCATCCACTCCCCCGACCGACTCGATGTCGACACGGGCGAGCCCGGTCGCAGCTGTGACGGCTGTCAGATCCGCCAGCACCCGCCGGGTCGCCATCGAGGAAATCGCCTTCACGATGCGTCCTCGAAAGTTTCTGCATCCACCTCGGCGGCAGGACCGGGCGCATAGCGCGGACCCGAAACGGTGGAAGTGGAGATCAGCTCACCGGCACGCGCCAGCAGCGCGGCATCCACCGAAAGTGACAGGGCAGCGAAGTCCTCGCGCATGTGGTCGACGCTCGTGGTGCCCGGAATCGGCACGACATGCTCGCCCCGCGACAGCAGCCATACGAGCGCAAGCTGCGCTGGGGTGCACTCAGCCTCTGCGGCGAGCGCGCGCCATCTGGGCAGCAGTGCTTCGTTCGCGGGCCAGTTGTCAGAAGAGAACCGCGGCATCGCCCGACGGATGTCCTTCTCCGCCAACTCACCTGGATCAGCAACGGAATCACTGAGGAACCCACGTGCGACCGGGGAGAACGCGACCAGCGCGATCCCGGCGTCACGCGTCGCGGAGAGCATCCCGAGTTCCGGGTTCCGACTCCACAGCGAGTACTCGTTCTGCACGGCGGCGATGGGAGCGACCGCCTGCGCTTCGCGCAGCCGCTCAACAGACACCTCCGAAAGCCCGATCGCGCCGATCTTTCCGGCATCCACGAGAGAGGAAAGGGCGCCGACGCTCTCGCCGATCGGTACGGTCTTATCCCACCGGTGCAAGTAGTACAGGTCGATGTGGTCCACGCCCAAGCGTGAGAGCGAAGCATCCACCTGCGCACGCAAGGTCGAGGGCCGCCCATCGATGACCTTGACGCCATCCACCATCGCCATGCCGCCCTTGCTGGCCAGCACGACCTCGTCGCGGCGTCCACGCAGAGCGCGACCGACGAGCTCCTCGTTACGACCGGCACCGTAGAGCGTGGCCGTATCGAGGTGCGTCACGCCGTCATCGAGAGCAGCACGCAGCAGTGCGAGCCCCTCTTCCTCGGATGGGGGCACGCCATACGCGTGGCTCAGGTTCATGCAGCCCAGCCCCATCCGCGGAAGCGCCCGCGCGCCACCCTCAAGCACAGTCACGCGAGCTGCTTCTCCAGCTGGCCGAGCACCCGGTAGCAGTCGATGACCTGCCGAAGCGAGGAGTTGGGCTCACGTCCCTCACGGATCGCCGAGATGAATTCGCGATCCTGCAGCTCAATGCCGTTCATGCTGACGGCGACGTTCGACACGTCGATCTGTTCTTCCTTGCCGGTGAAGAGATCGTCGTAGCGGGCGATGTAGGTGTCGGTGTCGCCGATATAGCGGAAGAACGTGCCGAAAGGTCCATCGTTGTTGAACGACAGCGACAGCGTGCAGATCGCGCCGGTCTCGCTCTTGAGCAGGATTCCCATGTCCATGGCGATGCCGAGGTCCGGGTGGATCGGCCCCTGGACAGCGTGAGCCTCGACGATCTTGCCCGCCTGGTACGCGAACAGGTCGACCGTGTGCGCTGCGTGATGCCACAGCAGGTGGTCGGTCCACGACCGCGCCTCACCCTTGGCGTTCGTGTTGGTGCGGCGGAAGAAGTACGTCTGCACGTCCATCTGCTGCACGGCGAATTCACCTGCGGCGATCCGGTTGTGCACGAGCTGATGCGAGGGGTTGAAGCGGCGCGTGTGGCCGACCATCGCGACCAGCTCGGATGCTTCTGCCGCTTCGGCCGCAGCGAGCGTAGCCTCGGCATCCGCCAACGAATCGGCCAGCGGAATCTCGACCTGCACGTGCTTACCCGCGGCGAGCGCGGCCTGCGTCTGCTCCGCGTGCATCCCGGTCGGTGTCGCGAGGATGACAGCATCCACATCATCACGCTCAAGAACGGCCTCGAGACCGACGACGGCGTTCGCGACGCCGTACTGCGCGGCGACGGCATCCGCCTTCTCCTGCGAGGTGGCGCTGACGACAGTCACCTCGGCGTCCTCGATATTCTTCAGGCCATCGAGATGCTTCATGCCGAAGGCCCCGTTAGCGCCGACGACGGCAACGCGAATCTTGTCAGTCATGCATTACTCCTTCTGGGCGGACGGGTTGGTTAGCACCAGGTGTCCGACCGCCGTATTCGACGCGGGCACATGGTAGAACCGGTGATTCAGCTCCGGGGCATCCCCACCGAACTGGTCATCCATCGCACCGCGGGCGATGAGCCAGTCCACGAGTTCGATGCCCTCAGAGCCCGCCTCGTCAACGTACTCCATGTGCTGCCATTCGGTCAGCCCCAGCGGGTCCTCGATGAGGTGGTCCAGGAACGCGTTGTCCCACTCCTCATTGATGAGGCCGGCGCGCGGGCCCTGCAACTGGTGGCTCATGCCGCCGGTGCCCCAGATCTGCACGTTGAGCTCTTCGCCGTCCCATTTGTCCAGCGCGCGGCGCAGTGCCTTGCCCAGCTCGTAGCAACGACGTCCGGACGGCACCGGGTACTGCACGACGTTCACCGCCAGCGGGATGACCCGCACGGGCCACTGCTCCTCGGGGCTGAGCTCACCGAACACGAGCGACAGCGGAACGGTCAGGCCGTGATCGACGACCATCTCGTTGACGAGGGTGAGGTCGAAGTCATCCTGGATGACCGACTGGGCGATGTGCGCAGCAAGCTCCGGGTAACCCTTGACGTCCGGAACCGGACGCGGGCCGTAGCCCTCATCAGCAACCGGATACTCGGCGCCCGTACCGAGCACGAAGGTCGGAATGATCGACGCGTCGAAGGCGGTGGCGTGGTCGTTGTAAACCAGGATGACGACGTCGGGCTTCTCGTCCTTCACCCACGAGCGCGTCCACTGGTAGCCGTCGAAAACCTTCTTCCAGTACGGCTCTTCGGTCTTGCCGAGATCCATCGCGGCACCGATAGCCGGCACGTGCGAGGTGAACAACGCGGAGGTGTACTTCGCTGGCGCATTCGGGCGGAAGGTCTCGGCCTTCTCGCCGGGCGCAGGAGGGGTCCAGCCGTCCAGATCCTTCAGACGGTTGCCCTCGGGGCGCCGCCCACCGCCGACCATCATGTCGCGGTACGCGGCCTCGCTCATGCCGGTCATGGAGCCGGCCATCTGCTGGAAGCTCAACCCATGCGTGGCGCCGATCTTGCTGAGGAAGTAGATGTTCCCGCCCTCAGCGATCATGGTATTCATGTCCATGTCGAGCACGGCCTGACGCTGCACCGGGTTCAGCGGCCACTCGTCGAGGTAGGCCTCCTGGTCGGCGAGGAAGCGCGCACGGTTCTCCGGCTTCATCAGCGACATCGAGAACTGGTTGAGGTGGTAGCCCTTGCGGGCCTGGTCGGCATCATAAATCGTGGTGCCAGGAATGTCCTTGTACGGCTTATCGAGTGCCATGGTCATTCTCCTTCTTGCCAATAGAGGCGGCGCGGATTGTCCACGAGCAGCTTCTTCTGCAGCTCGGGCGTCGTCGCGATCTGGGGGATGTAATCGACCAGCAGCCCGTCGTCAGGCATGTGGTCTTTCAGGTTGGGGTGGGGCCAATCGGTGCCCCACAGCACGCGGTCGGGGAACTCCTCAACCACGCGACGGGCGAACGGCACGACGTCACTGTACGCCTGCTGCTCACCATTAAGGGCGCGGGGACCGGCGACGCTCAGCCGCTCCGGGCACGACACCTTGGTCCACACGTTGTCGTTCTCGCGCATGAAGCGCAAGAACAGGCCGAACTCTTCGCCGTCGACGTCCTTCGTGACGTCAGGCCTACCCATGTGGTCGACGACGACGGGCGCCGGGATGCTGGAGAAGAAGTCGTAGAGCTCGGGAAGATCCTCTGCCTCGAAGTAGATGACCACATGCCATCCGAGAGGCGTGATCTTCTGAACGATGTCGTCAAGCGAGTCGGTGGGGACCCGGTCGACGAGACGCTTGACGAAGTTAAAGCGCACACCGCGAACGCCCGCCTGATGCAACTCGGCGAGCTGCTCGTCGGTCACGTCGCGGCGAACGGTGGCGACGCCACGGGCACGGCCCTCGCTGCGGTTCAGCGCGTCGACGAGTGCGGAGTTGTCTGCGCCGTGGCAGGTGGCCTGCACGATGACGTTGCGGTCGAAACCGAGGTGGTCGCGCAGTGCGAACAGCTGCTCAGCCGAAGCATCGCACGGGGTGTACTTGCGCTCGGGGGCGTAGGGGAATTCCGCGCCAGGGCCGAAGACATGGCAGTGCGCATCGACGGCTCCTGCGGGCAGGGTGAACGTCGGCTTCGTGGGACCGTCGTACCAGTCCAGCCAGCCTTCTGACTTCGTGAAGTCACCCGTGGTGTCACCGTGCGCCATGCTCAGTCCTCCACATATTCCAGGCCGGCTTTGGCGAGCGGCTCGCGCATGCCGTACAGGTCGAGTCCGAGGACACCGTCGCGGAACTTCTGGCGCTTTTCCTCTTCGTTGTCTTCGCGCTTCTGGCTGGCATCCGCTACCGCGCCGACGAGCTCGCGCGGAACCACAACGACACCGTCGACATCGGCGACGATCACGTCTCCCGGGTTGACCAGGGCATTGGCTGCGACGACCGGCACGTTGACGGAACCGAGCGTGGCCTTGACGGTGCCCTTGGAGTTGATCGCGCGGGAGAAGACCGGGAAGCCCATCTTCTCGAGGTCCTCAACATCGCGAACGCCGCCGTCGATTACGAGGCCCTTGCAGCCACGAGCGGTGAGGGAGGTGGCGAGCAGGTCTCCGAAGAATCCGTCTTCGCTCTCGGTGGTGCAGCCGGCGACGATCACGTCACCCTCCTGCACCTGCTCGGCAGCGACGTGGAACATCCAGTTGTCACCGGGCTGCAGCAGAACGGTGACGGCGGGACCGCACATCGCCGCACCCTTGTAGACGGGACGAATGTAGGGGCGCATGAGGCCGACGCGGCCCATCGCCTCGTGGATGGTCGCAACGCCGAACTTCGACAGGCGCGCGACGTCATCGGGGTCGGGGCGCTGGATGTTCGTGTGGACGATGCCGAGGTTATTCAGTCGCATTTTCTTCTCTCGTTCTCAGAGACCGCGAGCGGTCAGGGCGCGGTCAAGGCGCGGGTAGACGCGGCGGGCGTTGCCCTCGAAGACCTGGGCCCGCTGGGTGTCGGTGAGGTTCGCGGTGGCGTCGACGTACTTCTTGGTGTCGTCGAAGTAGTGACCGGTGCGCGGATCGATGTCGCGGACCGCGCCGATCATCTCGCTCGCGAACAGGATGTTGTCGGTGGGGATGACGTCGGTCAGCAGGTCGATACCGGGCTGGTGATAGACGCAGGTGTCGACGTAGACGTTGTCGAGCAGGTATTCCTCGAGCTCGGGCTTGCCGAGTGCCATCGCGAGTCCGCGGAAGCGGCCCCAGTGGTAAGGGATCGCCCCGCCGCCGTGCGGGATGACGAGCTTCAGGTCGGGGAAATCCTTGAAGAGGGTGTCGCCGCCGCGGATCAGCTGCATGAAGGCCGTCGTGTCGGCGTTGAGGTAGTGGTCACCGGTGGTGTGCATCACGTCGGGCATGCACGTGGAGCTCACGTGGATCATGGCCGGGAGCTCGTACTCGACGAGCTTCTCGTAGATCGGGTACCAGGACCGGTCGGTGATCGCCGGGGACGTCCAGCGGCCGGCCGACGGGTCGGGGTTGATGTTGACCGTGACAGCCCCGAGCTCCTCGACGGCGCGAGTGATCTCCGCGACGGTGGTCTTCGGGTCCTCGCCCGGGGACTGCGGGAGCATGGCGCCCATCATGAACCGGTCGGGGAACAGCGAGCTGACGCGTGCGACGAGGTCGTTGCACATGCGTGCCCAGGTCGCGCTGACTTCACGGTCGCCGATGTGGTGCGCCATGAACGATGCACGCGGGCTGAAGACGGTGAGGTCGCTGCCGCGTTCGTTCATCAGGCGGAGCTGATTCTTCTCGATGCTCTCGCGGATGTCGTCGTCGCTGACCTCGAGCGCGGCGGGGTCAGGAGCGTCGCCCTCGCCCTTCGTGAAGGCGATCTGCTGTTCACGCCAAGCGCCGACCTGCGCGGGAGCCGTCGTGTAATGGCCGTGGATGTCAATGATCAACGTGTGTCGTCCTTGTCACTCGGATGCTGTCACTCGGATGCTGTTGCTCACGACTCTAGGTCGCCGTTTCCATACAGTCCAATAGATGTTTTGCACCCAAACTATAGATACGCTCTATACATGGTCATGGCGGATCTCAACCAGCTGCGCACCTTCGTCGTGCTCTACGAGTTGCGCAGCGTGACAGCCGCTGCCGAACGCCTGCACGTGACGCAGCCGACCGTCAGCTACACCCTGCGGCGCCTGCGCGAGAAGTTCGGCGATGAGCTGTTCCGCCGTGAGGGGCGGGACATGGTGCCGACGGCGAAAGCCACTGCATTGTTCGCCCCGCTGCACGAAGCCCTCGCGCAGATCGACGAAACGGTCAGCGATCCGGATGCGTTCGAGCCCGCCGGGTTCAGCGGCGAGCTGGCGCTCGGGCTCACCTCGATCGGCGAGCAGACGTTCCTGCCGCCGATCATGGCGGCACTCGCCCGGGAAGCGGCGAGTCCGCACCTGCAGGTGCAACGATTGGATTCTGATCAGGTCGAGGACGGACTGATCCGCGGCACGATCGACCTGGCGATGACCGTTTCGATGATCGGCAGTCCGCGGCTGTGGCGCACGCACGTGCGAGCCGTCGAATACGTGGCGCTGACCTCAGTTGCGCATCCGTTACCCCTGACCGGGGCGGACATGTTCGCCGGACGTCATTTCGTGCGCGTCTCAGCGCGCGGGGGGCACGTGTTCCCGTTGCAGGTGCTGACCGAGCACGCGCTCATGTCGCAGGTCGCACTCACGGTCGAGGAGTACGCGACCGTGCCCGCTGTGCTGCAGGCCACCGACCTCGTCGTACTGCTGCCGAGGCACGTCGCCGAGGTGTTCAGCGGATGGTTCCAAG
The DNA here is from genome assembly GCF_051546305.1 of Microbacterium wangyouchuni. Taxonomy (NCBI): domain Bacteria; kingdom Bacillati; phylum Actinomycetota; class Actinomycetes; order Micrococcales; family Microbacteriaceae; genus Microbacterium; species Microbacterium wangyouchuni. Next base: position 113,568 of record NZ_JBPTMA010000003.1, on the reverse strand, counting down.
GGCTGCGGATCACCGATCTTCCGTGGCCCGCGCAGTCGACGCCGGTCTCGCTGTACACCCGGCGCGAGGCGAGCCTGTCACCGGCCCAGAAGTGGTTCCGTCACGTGGTGCTCGACGCCGTCGCCGCCGGCGAGTACCGGCGCAGGCCCGCGTGACGGATTCTTCTTAGGAACGCCGCCCGGCGACGGCGTCCGCCACCTCGATGAGATCCTGCATCCACTTCTCGCCGAGTTCGCGGGTGAAGCGGGCGATCGGCAGCGCAATACTGAAGGCCACGCGCTGACCTCCGAATTCCCCGACCGAGATCGACAGCGCGGCGACGCCCGGCTCGCTCTCTTCGAAGTTCCATGCGATCCGCGATCGGCGCACATCATCGAGCTGCTCCCGAAGCGAATCCAGGTCGACACCGACGTGCTGCGCTCTTGGGCTCGCCAGGGCGACTTTGTAACGCGCGTCGACCTCTTCGTCGGTCAGATCCGCCAGCAGAACCTTTCCACCGGACGTGACGTGCGCTGGGAGCCACACTCCTACGCGCAGTCCGAAGCGCAGAATGTGCGTGCGCGCCTCAATGCCGTCCAAGTGCAGAATGCGCGTGCCGACGAGCGCGGCGACATGCACAGTCTCCCCCGTCCGCTCGAAGAGGTCTTCCAGCGCCGGACGCAGTCGATCGGTCAGCTGCGGAATCCGTGTCGAAAGGCCGGGGTTATGCAGAGCGGGCCCGACCGAGTACCGACGATCGCGCCCCTGCGCGGCAAAGCCGTCCTGCACGAGCGTCGCGAGCAGACGCTGCGCAGTCGAGGCATTGACATCGAGCGCCGCTGCCGCTTCCGTCACCCCCAGATTTCCTTCTTCGATCAGGAGTTTCAGCAGGACAAGCGCCCGGTGGACGGACTCAACTCGCGGAGCATCTTTGCGTATCACGCAAAACAGACTACCTTGCATTGCTTAGCGCGCAATATCCCTCTATCATCGCAACGTCCGGGAAAAACTCCGTACCCCAACGAACGATGAAGTTTGAGGATTCAATGCCGATCAGAACAGACGCAGACCGCGGCGCTATCGTCGTCGGCGCATCGAGCGGAATGGGCGCGGCCATCGTGCGCCGACTCGTCGCAGACGGCATCGAGGTCGTCGCCCTTGATCTCGCCACCGCACAATGGCCCGCTGACCTCGGCGCGACTACCAGCTCGATAGACGTCACTGACCCCGAAGGCGTCGCGCGTGCCATCGCCGAAGCATCCGCACACCTCGCGCACCTCGACATCGTCGTGAACTGCGCCGGCATCCTCGGCCCGGTCGCGCCCACCCTCGAGACCGATCAAGCAACCTTCTCCCGGATCGTCGGACTGAACCTCGGCGGTGCGTTCGCCGTCACGCGGGCCGCACTTGCGCACCTCGTGCCACAGGGCTTTGGCCGGATCATCCACATCGCCTCGATCGCCGGCAAGGAGGGCAACCCGCAGATGGCCGCCTACTCCGCATCAAAGGCGGGAGTCATCGGCATGGTCAAGGCGATCGGCCGCGAGTACGCGGCAAGCGGCGTGACCGTCAACGCCATCGCCCCGGCATCCATCGACACCCCCCTTATCCAGGGGATGACGGCAGAGCGTCGCGAGGTGCAGAAGTCGCTCATTCCGATGGGCAGGTTCGGCACGGCCGAAGAGATCGCCGGCCTTGTCGCCTACATCGCCTCTCCCGATTCCTCGTTCACTACGGGCTTCGTCTTCGACGCCTCCGGTGGCCGGGCCACCTACTAGGAGCACTTATGAACACCACCACGCGCAGCGCGATCGTCACGGGCGGAGGCGGCGGCATTGGCCGCATCGTCTCCGAGCGACTCGCCTCGGTCGGCTACCGGGTCGTTATCGCCGACGCCTCCGCCGATTCGGCCGAAGCCGTCGGAGCATCCCTTCCCACACCGAACGGTGGCCACCGAGTGGTCACCGGAGATCTCACCAGCCCCGAAACGAACCGCGCCGCCGTCGAGGCCGCCCGCGAACTCGGGACGCTGAGCGTTCTCGTCAACGGGGTTGGAATCTCTCCCAAGGACGAAGGGCGCAAGCGTCCGTTCTACGACGTCTCTCCCGACGAATGGGATCTCGTGATGGCCGTCAATGTGAAGGCGCCGCTGCTGTTGGTGCAAGAAGCCTTCCGGCACATGCCAACAGACGGATCGGCATCCATCGTCAATATCCTCTCGATCGTGTCGCGCCTCGGCACCGGCGGTCTCCCGAGCGACACATTCCCGCCCTTCCTTCCGTCATCCATCGCATACGCCGCCTCGAAGGGCGCTCTGCAGAACGTGACCGCCTCACTGTCGCGTGAGCTCTCGAGCTTCCACATCCGCGTCAACGGCGTCGCGCCCGGATTCGTACAGACGCAGATGACTGGCGGGGTGCCATCGGCCGAGGCGCAGCAGATGATCGGGCAGGTTCCGATGGCACGCTTCGCCCAGCCGAGTGAGATCGCGGACGCGATCGAGTTCCTCATCAGCGACAACGCCTCGTACATCACGGGCGCGAGCCTCGACGTCAACGGCGGCATGCTCACCTGCTGAGCGACCAGCTTCCCCATCCACCGAACAACCACAGAATCAGGAACCTCCCGATGTCAACGAAGACAAAAATCCTCACCGAAACGGCGAGCATGCGCGCTCCGGGAAACCAGAGCAAGCGCTCCTCGCTCGCGGGTTTCATCGGCTCCGCGCTCGAGTACTACGACATGTACATCTACGCATCCGCGTCGGCGCTCGTCTTCGCACGCGTCTTCTTCCCGGATGCCGGCGCCACGGGCCTGCTCTACGCCCTCGGACTGTATGGCGTGGCGTACATCGCGCGCCCGGTCGGCGGTTTCCTCGCAGGCCACCTGGGCGACCGCTTCGGCCGACGGAACATCATGATCCTGACGCTGCTCGTCATGGGTATCGCGACGTTCCTCATCGGCTGCCTGCCCTCGTACGACAGCGTCGGCATCCTCGCCCCCACGCTGCTCATCGTGCTGCGCCTGTGCCAGGGCCTGTCCGTGGGCGGTGAGCTCTCCGGCGCATCCTCGTTGACCCTCGAGCACGCTCCGGCGGACCGCCGAGCGCTCTACACCTCATGGGCGATCAATGGCATCTGGGTGGGTTACATCCTCGCCACGCTCGCATTCATCGGCGTCGCGGCCCTCCCCGAAGACCAGCTGCTCTCGTGGGGCTGGCGCGTACCGTTCTGGCTGAGCGCACTCATCCTTGTCGTCGGCCTCATCATCCGTCGCACGGTGCGCGACACCGAAGCGTTCACCGTCGAGAAGGAGATGGGAACCACCGCCAAGATCCCGCTCGGCGAGGTGCTCCGCCATCAGCCTGCCGACGTGGTCCGCGTCATCTTCGCCGCTTTCCTCGTCGTGATCAGCACCACCGTTCCGGTTTACGGACTGACGTACGCGACCAACATCGCCGGGATCGAAGCTGGCACCATGCTGTGGGTCGTGATCGTCGGCTATGTCGTCGCGCTCGTCACGCAGCCCCTGTTCGCCAGCCTCAGCGACAAGATCGGTCGCAAGCCCGTACTGATCGGCGGCAACCTCTTCGGCGCCGCGGCTGTCTGGCTGTTCTTCTGGGCAGTCGGCGAGGCGAACATCCCGATGATCTTCGTCGGCGTGCTGCTGTGCGTCTCAATCGGCTTCGCGGCGACGAACTCGGTGTACCCGGCGTACTTCAGCGAGCTGTTCAACGTGCGCTACCGCGTGACCGGTATGGCCGTCGGTCTGCAACTGGGACTCGTGCTGACCGGATTCTCGCCCGTCATCATCCAGGCCATCTCCACCGCGAACAGCGATGCCTGGTGGCCGGCCGCCGTGTTCACGAGCATCGCGTGTGTGATCTCGGCGATCGCGATCGCTTCGGGCCGCGAGACCTACAAGACGCCGCTCGACGAGCTGGGCGTTGCACAGAACACGGCACGCGCCCCCCAGCGAACGGCACGGACGAACCGATGACCACGCGCACCGCAGATCTTCTCGTCCTCGGCAGCGGCATCGCCGGGCAGACCGCTGCCACTGCCGCGGCAGAAGCCGGCCTTGACGTCATCCTCGCTGAAAAGACCGCTGACCTCGGCGGGTCGACCGTGATGAGCGGCGGCTGGTTCGCCTTCAGTGACACCGAAGAGCAACGCGAAGAGGGTGAAGAGGACTCCACCGAGCTGTTCCTCAAGGACATGCAGGAGGTCGGTGAGTTCCGCAACGACCCCGCCCTCCTGCACGCGTATCTGGATCGTCAGGATGCGGCGTATCACTGGCTCAAGGAGCACGGCGTGCAGTTCCGCGAGATCGAGATCAGCTCAGGCCAGTCGGCGAAGCGGAGCCACAACACGGCGATCACCGAGGTGATGGCAGGACTGCACGAGCAATTCGACACGGCCGGGGGCACGACGCTGCGCGAACATCGCGCGGTTCGTCTGATCACAGACGCATCCGGCCGCGTCACGGGCGCGACCCTTGCGTCATCCGATGGCGAGATCGACGTGATCGCCCGCCAGGGCGTGGTCATCGCGACCGGCGGGTTCACCCGCGGCAACGAACTGATGGAAATCTTCGCACCCGAGCAACTTGCAGCGATCCCCTTCGGTGGCAAAGGCAACACCGGAGATGGCCTGCGGATGGCGTGGAAGCTCGGCGCAGACATGGCCGATATGTCCTTCGTGAGCGGAACGTACGGCTCGCACCCCGAGACGGGCCATGTGCATGAACTGCTCACCGCCTATTACATGGGCGCGATCATCGTGAACCGGGCGGGCGAGCGCTTCACCGACGAGTCGCAGTCGTACAAGACTCTGGGCCGCGCGGTCCTCGACGAGGAAGACGGTCTCGGAGTGCAGATCTTCGACGCCGACGTCCGCGCGAAGTCGCACCCCGGCATCCCGCTGAAAGATATGGAGGCGATCGAGTCGCTCGGTCACCTGCACCACGCCGACACTCTCGAAGAGCTCGCGGAGATCGTCGGCATCGATGGCAATCAGCTGGTTCAGACGGTCGCGCGCTACAACCGCGCGGTGGCCGATGGCACAGCAGATGAACTCGGCCGGGAGAGCCTCTGCAACGGAATCGGCGAGTTGCGCACGATCACGAAGGCGCCGTTCTACGCCTACCCGGCGAAGTCACTCATGACGACGACGTACTGCGGGGTGAAGGTCACACCGGATGCCGAGGTCGTCGATGTCGAGGGTGAGGTCATCCCGGGGCTCTACGCGATCGGTGAAGTCGTCGGCGGCTTCCACGGTGCGGCGTACATGACCGGCACTTCGCTCGGGAAGGGCGCGATCTTCGGACTGCACGTTGCCTGTCAGGCTGCGGAGCGGTCCGGGACATCCGACGCGGGAGCTGCGGCGTGAACTCCTTCGACGTCATCGTGGTCGGCTCGGGCATCGGCGGTTCGTCCGCCGCGGCAGCGGCCGCACGCGCAGGCGCGCGAGTCGCAGTGCTGGAGAAGTCAGCGACGTTCGGTGGATCGGCGGCACTGTCGGCGGGGATGCTATGGACAGCGCCGGACCTGGATTCGTATCAGCGCCGTATCCCCCAGGGCGATGCGATTCTCGGCGAGCGCGTGGTGACGGACTTCCCGGATGCGATCGCAGAGGTTCGTGCAACAGGTGCACGAGTGGCCGACGAGCCGACGAGCGACATCATGACCTTCGGGATCGGGTACTCCACCGACATCCACGCGATTCTCGCAGCGTGCCGGGATGCTGTCACCACTGCCGGCGGCATGATCGTGGCCGACGCTCCGGTGCGGGAACTCCTCATCGTCGGCGGCCGCGTGACGGGTGTCGTCGCGTCAACCGCCGACGGCCCGGTCGAGTACCGCGCGGCGAGTGTCATACTCGCGACCGGCGGATTCGGTCGTGACCCGGAGATGCTGACCCGCTACATCGGCCCGCAGGCCGACAACTTGCTGATGCGCTCGCACGTCGGGAATGTGGGAGACGGCCTGCGCATGGCCCGCGCGGCGGGCGCCGGCGGCAGCCGATCCATGGCGTCGTACTACGGCCACCTCGTTCCCTGGCCGCTGGAGACCTTCGAACCAGAGCACTACCTGCCGTACTCGCAGTACTACTCAGGGTCCACCCTGTTCGTGAATCTCCGCGGCGAGCGCTTCGTCGACGAGACGCTCGGTGACGAGATCATCAATCAGATCGTGCTCGGCCAGCCGGAAAGTCGCGGAGTACTGATCTTCGACGAGCACGTGCACCTCACCGAAGCGCGGCAGGAACCGTTCCCCGGCCTCGGCGCCACCGACAGGTTCGAGACGGCGAAGGCGGCCGGCGGACTGTGGGCGAGCGCCGACACGCTCGATGGTCTTATCGCGCAGATCGCCTCCTGGGGTGTGGATGCCACGACCCTCGCTTCCACTCTTGATGCGTATCGCTCCGCGGCCGATACCGGTGCTGGGTGGGCATCGGGCATCCCCGTCTCAGCGAGCGCCCGAGCTCCGCAGACCGGACCATTCCATGCGCTCATGGTGCAGCCGTCGATCACTTTCACCTTCGGGGGTGTGTCGATCTCGACGCGCGGGGAGGCGCTCGATCCGGACGGTGCACCGATCCCCGGGCTCTATGCGGCAGGGGCAGATATCGGCGGACTGTCGAACGTCGGATACGCGGGCGGATTGGCCCCCGCTTACATCACCGGACGGTGGGCTGGCAGCAGTGCCGCTGACGCCGCCCTCTTGGAAAGGACGCACGAATGAGTGTGACGACAGACGTATTGGTCATCGGCGGCGGCGGATCTGGTCTCACGGCCGCGATCTCCGCCGCGACCAGCGGTGCGAAGAGCATCGTCCTCGAGAAATGCGCCCGCCCCGGTGGCAGCACCGGAATGTCGGTGGGCAGCTTCACCGCGGCGAACACCGCGTACCAATACCGCGCCGGCGTTAACGATTCGATCGATCTGTTCATCGAAGACATGAAGGTCGCCAACGGCAAGGACGAGGCGCGCGAGAACGTCGCACTGAGGCGCGTGCTGGCCGAGAACGCCGGGGCAACACTCGAATGGCTCTCCAGTATCGGCGTGCAGTTCCTCGGCCCGACTCCCGAGCCTCCATACGAGAAGCCCCGCATGCACAACGTGCTGCCTAACGCGGGCGCGTATGTGACGGCACTGCTGCGCGAGGCGCGCAAGCGTGGTGTGCAGGTCGTCACGAACGTCCGCGTAGACCGGCTGCTGCGCAACGCCGATGGCGAGGTCATCGGCGCGAGCGCGAACGGCGTGGAGTACTTCGGCCGTCGTGCTGTCGTGCTCGCGACAGGCGACTACTCTGCCGCGACCGATCTCAAGGCAGCGTATGTCGGCGAGGACGCCGCGCGCGTGCCCGCCGTGAACAAGAGCAACACGGGAGACGGGTTCCGTCTGGGCAGCGACGTCGGCGGCGTGATGCTGCAGATGGACCGCCTCTATGAGGGGCTGCGCTTCCCGCCAGGGCGCTTCCCTGATCCGATCAAGCTGCTGCCGTCGCATCCGTCAGTCTCGCGTCTGGTGCGCCTGGTCGCCGAGCGACTACCCAAGCGCCTCCTCGCAGTGCTCCTGCGCGGAGCGCTCACGAGCTGGGTCGGGCCGAACAACACCATGTATGCCGCCGGCGCCATCCTCGTCAACGAGCAGGGACAGCGCGTCGCGAATGAAGACTCCGACAAGCTGCTTGCTCGCGGAGTCGCGGCAGATAGCAACCGGGGATACATGGTGTTCGACGAAGCGCTCGCAAAGCGGTTCTCAGCGTGGCCGAACCCGGTTTCGACGTTCCCCGGTGTCGCCTACGCCTACGTCGGAGACTACGCACGCTACCGTCCTGACATGTTCCACAAGGCCGACACGATCGAGGAGCTCGCATCGAAGGCCGGGATCGATCCGGCCCGGCTCCGCACGACGATCCAGAAGGTTCGCGAGTATGGGGCGGCAGGAGAGGACCCGGAGTTCGGACGCACCTCGTTCGGCGCGGGTATCAGCGAGGGCCCGTACTACGCGCTCGGTCCGATGCAGTCTTACATCACTCTTGCCGACGGCGGGCTCGCCGTCGACACGACGCTGAAGGTCACGACGCCGGAGGGCGCTCCGATTCCCGGGCTGTACGCTGCCGGCTCCACGGGGCAGGGCGGACTGCAGTTGCTGAACCACGGTCTGCATATCGGCTGGGCGATGGTCTCTGGTCGGATCGCCGGACGCCACGCCGCTCAGGCTTCCCCGCGCACCGATCTCACCTCCGTCGGGGCGAAGGGATCCGTTCTCGAGACGCCGGTTTCGGAGCTGAGCGTCATCCAGTGATCCCCGGTTTCCGGGGCGGTTCTTCTTGTGACGATCGACGCGCGCCGGCCTAGACGCGAGCGACGTGTCAACTTATCGTGAATTCAACTGACGAGTCGCTTCAATTCACGTAAAGTCGCCCAGCCGTCCGCGAGAAATGGCTTTCAGCATGGGACATGGGCCAGCAGCACCTTTCTCATGCAGAAAGGCGTTTCTCGCGGGGCAGGCTACGGCTTCTTCTTGTTCCAACTTGCCTTCGCCGGCGCGAAGGGGCTGCGCACGTGGATCGCCCACGTCGAGTGCGGGTGGATGCGCAGCAGGGCCGTCTCGTAGAACGTGACCGCCTCCGGCGAGAGACTGGGCAGCACCGCATCCTTGTCGATCGTGTCTTCCGGGCGCGGGCGCAGCGCCTTCCAGACCAGCTGCACCTCAGGCGCACCGGTGGGGATGCCGTCGATGTCGAGCACCGCACGATCCCATGGAAGGGTTAGTCGCGGGTCACGCTTGTACGTCCAGGCGCGCGGAGCGCCGTCCTCGGCGTTGATCTGCAGCACCCAAGCATCCTGCTCGTCATCACGCACGAGCACCGGCTGAAGGTCAGCATCCGTCGGGGCATCCGCGAACGGAATGTACTCGTCCTCGCCCTCGGCCGGCGCCCAGGCACTGAATCCAGCAGGCAGGCTTGCGATGAGCGCCGCGAGGTCGGATGCGACGACACTCACGTCGATGTTGGAACGCTCGCGGACCGGCTGGCCGAGCCAGCGATCCAGCGCGACTCCACCAGACAGCCACCAGCGCACCTCGCTACCCGCGAGCAGGGCGGCGGCGCGCTCCGGCGTCAGCGGCGCCCACGGAGTTGCGGCGGCGAGCACGGAGAATGGCATGTTTGAAGGCTACCGCTCGAACCTCAGCAACCATGCCCAGCAGTCACGAGCGCGGCGCGGTCTCCAACATCTGCCAGAGCCCGCGGAAGAGCCCGTCGACCTCACTGGATCCCAGGTTCACGGTGAGCTCGCGCTGCACCTCGATCACCAGGGGCACGAGGCGCGCACGCTCCGCTTCCCCGAGCTCGGTGAGCGTGACGACGTTCCGGCGCGCATCCCCCTCGGCGCGGCGGCGCGCGATGAGCCCGGCCTTCTCCATGCGCCGCACAAGGTCGGCGATCGTCGATCGGTCGAGGTCGACCTCGTCGCACAGCTCACGCTGGCTCGCCTCGCCGAGACGGTCCAGCACCGCGAGGATGCTGTACTGCGCGCTCGTGATCTCGCTCGAAGCCACGCGCGCCCAGGTCGCCAGATGCAGCTGCTGCGCGCGCCGGATGAGGTTTCCGACGTGGCGCTGCGGTTCGGGGAGGTCGGCCATGGTCATCACGGCATCCATCCTCTCAGCCAATCTCGATCAGTGACGCAGGTTCACGCAGGCAGCAGGAACCCCGCGAAGAACTCGGTCAGCTCCTCGCGCGCCGACAGCGGAAGCACGTGGGCTACGTACTGATCCGGACGAACCACGACGATCGCACCCTCCGCCGCAATCCCGCGAGCGGCGAAGATGTCGTCCTTGGCGTCGGTGGCCCACGCCTTCTCCCAGTCCTGCAACCCCAGCGGACCCGACGTCGGAAGCAGCAGCTCGGGCAGAGCCGTGACGTCGATGTCATGGTGTGAGCCGCGGAAGACGGCGTGCACGTCGATGACGCTGTCGATATCGGCATCCGCTGCGGTGAACGCGCGCACCGGCGAGTCCGCTCCGTCACTCAGCCACGTGGCGAACTCCCGCAGTGCCGCCCCAGAGGCGTCGCCGAAGGCGTAGATGCGCCAGCGACCATCGGCACGGTGCGAGTGACCGAGCTCCATCCGGCGCGCATCTGCGACCCGCCGCGCGGGCGCCGAGTGGAAGCGTGCGCCGACTTCGAATCCGGTCGCAAGCTGCTGATGGTCGGATGCCCCGGTAAGTGTCGACGGCGTGTACTTCGTCGCGAGTCCTGCCGTGTATCGGCCCTGGCGAGCGAACTCCGCCTGCATGTCGGCGGGCGAGACACCGCCGCGCTCCGGATGCTCGGGATCCAGCGCCGGCTGCGCGATGAAGGTCGACCAGTACTTGTCGAACGCGATGAGATCGGCGGCGATCGTCTGGCGCTCCTCGGAGTATGTGCGCAGCAGCGTGGCATCCGATCGCCCCTGCAGGACGGCGGCGAGCTTCCACCCGAGGTTGAAGGCGTCCTGCATCGAGACGTTCATCCCCTGGCCAGCCTTCGCGCTGTGCGTGTGGCAGGCGTCGCCGGCGACGAAGAGGTGCGGAACGGCATCCGCCGGAGCATCCGCTGTCAGATCGTCGAAGCGATCGGCGAGACGCTGGCCGACCTCGTAAACGCTCGACCATGCGACCTGCCGCACGTCGATCGTGTACGGATGCAGGATGGCATTCGCGACCTCGCGCAGCTCCTCGGCTGTCTTGTTGCGGATGTCGCTGTCACCAGCCGCGACCTCACCGAGATCGACGTAGCACCGCACCATGTTGCCGCCCTCGCGCGGGATCATGAGCAGGCTTCCTTTGCCGGCCGACTGCACGACGTTCTTGGTGCGCCAGTCCGGGAAATCGGTGGTTGCCAGAACATCCATGACGCCCCAGGCGTGGTTGGCAGCGTCGCCCTGGAGCTCAATTCCAAGTGAGCGGCGCACGTTGCTGCGAGCGCCGTCGCATCCGATCACGTACTTCGCCTGCACGACGAACTCGTCGCCATCGGCCCGGCGCAGCCGGGCGGTCACCGGATACTCGGAGTCGTTCATCTCAAAACCCGTGAACTCGATACCGTAGTCAGCTTCGAGCTTGCTCGCCGAGTTCGCGGCGTGCTCAAGCAGGTACTCCTGCATCCGCGCCTGGTTGACGATCACGTGCGGGAATTCGCTGAGCCCCTCGGGGGTGTCCTCCACCCAGCCCGTGCGGACGATCTTCGAGCGATCCTGCTCGGACGGCCCCCAGAAGCGCACTTCGTTGACCCAGTAAGCCTCGCGCACGAGCGCGTCGGCAAGCCCGAAGGCCTGGAACATCTCGACCGTGCGGCACGCCACACCATCGGCATGCCCGACCTGCAGCGGTTGTTCGCGGCGCTCGACGATGCGCGTGGTGATGTCGGGGAACTCAGCCAGCTGGGCTGCAAGCACCGTGCCGGCGGGCCCGGTGCCCACGATGAGCACGTCGACCCGCTCGGGGAACCCGGCGCCGCGAGCCGCGACCTGGGCAGCTGCGGGCTGGATGTCGGGGTCTCCGGGGCGGTAGCCGTCGCGGTAGAACTGCATCAGATCTCCTTTGATCACTCCGGGCCGGCCGGAGAAAGTTTCCGAGGATTCGGGATAGTTGGGGTGCCAACGATTGTACACGCGCCGTGCGTGCGAAGCTAGCCCCATGGCGAACTCCCGCTCCGGCGACTCGATGACCGAGCGCATCGTGCGCGTCCTCGACACATTCACGACCGAGCGGACCATCCAGACCGCCACCGAGATCGCCGAACGCGCAGGCCTCCCATCGTCCACCGCGCATCGGATCGTCGGAGACCTCGTCACCGCAGGCCTACTCGAGCGCGACGAAGAGATGCGCATCCGCCTCGGAATGCGCCTGTGGGAACTCGCCCTGCGCGGCTCGACCGCACTTCGCCTGCGCCAAGCCGCACTCCCGCACATGGAACGGGTGCAGGCCCTGATCCGCGAGCACACCCAGCTGGCCGTGCTCGAGCACGAGGAGGCACTGTTCCTCGAGCGCCTCTCCCACCCGGATGCCGGCGCCAACATCACCCGCGTCGCCGGGCGCCTGCCCCTGCATGCCTCCTCATCCGGCCTCGTCCTGCTCGCGCACGCCGACCCCGAGGTGCGTATGCACGTGCTGAGCGGCCCCCTTCGCGCCGTCTCACCCGAGACGGTGACGGATGCTGAGACGCTCGGCGCGCAGCTCACCTCGATCCGGCGGCGGGGTTACGTCGTTGCCCCCGGCTCCGTCGAGGCCGTCTCGACCGGCGTCGCCGTGCCGGTACGCGATCACGGCGAGGTCATCGCCGCACTGTCGGTCATCCTCCCCCGCGACACCGCACCGACGCCGGCGATCAACGCGCTGATCGGCGCCGCCCGGGCAATCGAACAGGACCTGCGCCAGCCGCACTGACTCTCATTCAATGGGATTGCGCCGAGGTGACTCGATGCTTCGCGGCACACTGGTGCGTAGCATCCATTAGGCACCGTCGAAGGAGACACCGTGAGCACCAGCATCCGCACCCGAGTCGCGATCGTCGGGGCTGGCCCCGCGGGCCTGATCCTCTCGCACCTCTTGGCCGAAGCCGGCATCGAATCCGTCATCATCGACCAGCGCTCCCGCGCGGAGATCGAGCAGACCATCCGCGCCGGCATCCTCGAGCAGGGCACCGTCGACCTACTCACGCGGATCGACCCGAACACCCGCGTGCACACCGTCGGTCATCGCCATGACGGCATCGAGTTGCGATTCCAGGGCGAGGGCCACCGCATCGACTTCCCCGGACTCGTCGGACGCAGCGTCTGGCTCTACCCGCAGCATGAGGTGCTGAAGGACATGCTGGCGTTGCGTCTGGACGCAGGCCAGGACCTGCGCTTCGGCGTCACGGCATCCCGCGTCGAAGACGTCGATACCGACCACCCCCGGGTCATCGCAACGGATGCTGACGGCGCAGAACTCGTCATCGAGGCGGACTTCGTGGTCGGGGCCGACGGGTCGCGCTCCGCGGTCCGCCCTGCCATCGCCGGCACCTCCCGGGACGGCTACTTCCGCGAGTACCCGTTCGCGTGGTTCGGCATCCTCTGCGAAGCACCGGCCAGCGCGGATGAGCTCATCTACAGCAACTCCGAGAACGGCTTCGCCCTCATCAGCCAGCGCAGCCACGAGGTGCAGCGGATGTATTTCCAATGCGACCCCGACGCCGATCCAAACTCCCTGAGTGAAGCGCAGATCTGGGAGACGCTGCAGTCACGGGTACCGGGCACGACGCTGAAGGAGGGCACAATCTTCCAGCGCGACGTCCTGCGCTTCCGCAGCTTCGTTGCCCGAGAACTGCGCCACGGCCGCGCAGCCCTCGTCGGCGACGCCGCACACACGGTGCCACCGACGGGCGCCAAGGGCATGAACCTCGCGATCGCCGACGTCGTCATCCTCGCCGACGCGCTGAACGCGCTCCTGACCGAGAATGACACCCGGCTGATCGACGGCTACGCCGAGGCAGCCCTTCGCCGCATCTGGAAAGCGCAGAACTTCTCGTGGTGGATGACAAGCATGCTGCACAGCCTGCCCGAGCACAACGAGTTCGACCAGCGTCGCCAGATCGGTGAGCTGCGCTCGCTCGTCGATTCCGAAGCCGGTCGCACCTACCTCGCCGAGGCATACACCGGTTGGCCGCTGGGCTGAGTTCCGTGGTGGCGGTCAGCTGCCAGCCGCAGGCTTACGGTTCTCGGCGCTGACCATCCACGCGAACTGCTCGAGCTTCTCGATGATGGCGTGCAGGATGTCGGCACTCGTGGGGTCTTCGGAGTCGACGGCATCGTGCACCTCACGCATGGTGCCTACGGTGGCCTCAAGACGCACCGTGATGAGGTCGACAGTCTCTGCCGTGTCGACCTCGCCCTGCGGATACTCCGGAAGCGTGGTGGTGGATGCAACGACATCGCTGCGTCCATCCGGAACCGCATGCATCGCTCGCATGCGCTCAGCTACGGTGTCGCTGAACATGCGCGCGGCCTCGATGATCTCGTCCAGTTGGCGATGCGTGTCACGGAAGTTGCGACCGACAACATTCCAATGCGCCTGTTTGCCCTGCGACGACAGTTCGATCAGATCTACGAGCACGGCCTGCAAGTGCGCGCTGAGTTCCTTGGACGCGACGAATCCTTTCTCGGCATTCTGACGCTTCGTTCGCTTGGACCCCGAGCCTCCTCGGGCGTTGGTCTTTGCGGGTGTCTTGTTCGTAGCCATGTTGACCTCCTGAGGCGACCGTATTGCGCTCAGCTCATCCGACAGACGGGCTTGACAAACGCTCTCGACCCGGCGACTCTGTCACGCGTGCGCGCAATCGCGACACCGCAACAGCGAGCACGACGACCGCCAGCGAGACCGCCACTGTCGCCACCACCGGCGCCTCCGGCTCCCCCGACCAGCGTCCGACAGCGATCCACGCCAGCCCCCACCCGGTCGCGATAGCCGGCGCCAACCGGCCGCCACGCCATGCCGTGAACACGGCGATGAGTCCCACAACGATCAGCGTGATCACCCCGGGCACGCTCGACTCTCCAGCCCACGCGCCCAGTCCGATGTCTGCCAACCATGCCGCCAGATTCGCCGCGGACGCCACCGTCACCCAGCCGAGGTACAGTCCGATCATCCCGTCCACGAGCACCAGTTCGGCCAGGGTGCCCCGTCGAGACCGACGGCATACGCGCACGAACGTCACCAGCAGCACGCCGAGCAGAATCACGATGAGCACGAACGATTCGGCGATACGCCAGGCCTGCACGCACGCGATCCACGCGGCGTTCAGCACGGCGGATGCCGCAACCCCGTACCCGACCGTGCGATGCAGCGGCTTCGCCGCCTGCCCCGGCAACAACTGCCACAGCGCGTATCCGAGGAGTCCCAGATAGATCACAGACCAGATTACGAACGCGAGGCCGGCAGGTGCGAGCACCGTGGCATCCGCAGCGAACGCACCGCCCGCAGCATCCGCAATGCTGACGCCTCCGAACAC
Source organism: Microbacterium wangyouchuni (assembly GCF_051546305.1). Lineage (NCBI taxonomy): Bacteria > Bacillati > Actinomycetota > Actinomycetes > Micrococcales > Microbacteriaceae > Microbacterium > Microbacterium wangyouchuni. The sequence continues at coordinate 98,546 of NZ_JBPTMA010000003.1, read as the reverse complement.
CCCGGACCCGAATAGCGCGGCGACCACAGCACCGACAACCGCCAGGGCGACGACAATGCGGCGAGCGCGATCAGACTGCTGCGTCTGGTTCATGCCCCCAGCGTAAAGGGATCCGCCCGCTCCTACTCCGCGGCCGGCGGCGTGGCGCAGGTCGTGAGGTTCGCGATGGTGTCGTGGTACTGCTCGGCCGTGAACGGAAGACCGAACTCCGGCGCGGTCTGTCCGCTGGCGGCCGGAGCCTTCGACGCGATCGCCGCAAGCTCCCATGCAAGGTAGGCAGCAGGCGCGGATCCGGCGCTGGAGTTGTTGAGCACCACGGCCACGGTGAAGCCCGTCGTCGGGTCGGAGTATGCCGAGCTCGCGTATCCCGGTGTCCACCCGTGCTGGCCGATCATCGACCCAACCAGGTACGCCCCACCGGTGACCTGATACCAGGATGGAGCCCCGGGAGCGGTGGGAAGCGGGTTCGCGAACCGGTCGGGTTCGGCACCCTCCGGGCGCAAAGCCTGGCGCGCTGCGGCCTGAACGTAGCTTCCGAGGTCGTCGATCGTGGAGACGACGCCCGAGTCGGTGTATCCCATGCTCGACGACGCTGTGGTGATATCGACCGGGGCCGCACAGTTGTAGCCGCCCTCGATCGGCGGCAGGTAGTTTCCGCTCAGCGAGTTACTCCCGGGCTTGGCTGCGGTCGCTGCGGGCAACGCTGTGCCTGCCAGGCCCAGCGGCGAGGTGACGTATTCAGAGATCAGCCGCGCAGCGCTCTTACCGGATGCCCGCTCGAGGGCGAGGCCGAGCAACAGGTATCCGGCATCCGAATCGCGGTACGTCGTGTGCGGTGTGGCCGGGTCTTGCCCGAGACCGAAGGATGCCAACTCCAACGGCGCCCACACCCGCTCCGGGGTGTTCAGCCACATGCCGGAAACGGCGGCCTCAGACGAGCCCACTCCGCTGGTGCTGTTGCACAGGTCAAGCAGGGTGACATCTTCGAGGTGCGCCACACCGGAGACATAGTCCGGCACAATCCCGTCGAGCTCGACAACACCGTCATCGGCGAGGCCGTACAGGACGTCGCAGGTCATCATCCGGGTGGTATCCGCGATGCGGAACGTCATATCCGTGGTGACTTCGGTCTGGTCTTCGACCGACTGCGTCCCCAGGGCCGTGACCCAGGTGCCACTCCATGGCACCCACACGCCGACGATCGCACCGGTTGACCCGGTTGCGGAGATCGCATTCTCGACCGCCGCCTGCATCTGGGCGACGGTGCCCTCCGGCAATGCCTGGTCAACCTGCTCGGGGGGCGTGTAGGAGAAGTTCTCCGCGGGCGCCGAACAGCCAGTCAGGACAAGAGCGAGCGCTGCGGCAACCGCGGTGGCGGCACGCCAGCGGCGCGACGGAAGAAGGTGCATGAAGATGGCTCCCGGAATGGTTTCTGCCCCGAGTCTAAAGCGCTCACCTGCAAACTCGTCACCGAAGCGGTCCACTTCGGGGAGACGTACAGTAAACAGGTGCCCCATATTTTCGAAGACGACGTCGTCTCAGCCGTTCTCCACCACATGAATAACGACCATGCCGCAGACAACCTCCTCATCTCACAGGCCAACGCCGCGGCATCCGATCTGAAGATCACGAGCGCCGAGATGATCGACTTCACCGGCACCGGCGGCATCTGGCAGATCGTGCGCGCCGGAATCCCGGAGCAGCTGGATATCCCGTGGCTCGGTGGCTCGATCACGGAGCGCGCAGACGTGCGCCGCGAGATCGTCGCACTGTACGACCAAGCGTGCGCGCGACTCGGCGTGGCCGCGCGTCCGCATGACTGATCGAGCGCGACCCTTCTGTTTCAGTTAGGCGACCCTTACACTGAGCGCATGGCGGAACTCATCTCCTTCTCAGCGGCCCTGCGTGAACGCTCCTCGACATCGCACTCACAAAGCGAGCACGCGGGCTTCATGTCCGACCTGCTGAAGGGCGAGGGCTCCCGCGAGGACTACATCGCCCTGGTCTCGCAGCACTACTTCATCTACGACGCGCTGGAGTCGATGGGTCAGCAGCTGAAAAACGACCCGGTGGCGGCCGTCTTCATCACCGACAAGCTGACCCGGCTGCCTGCCCTGGAATCCGACCTGGAGTTCCTCGTCGGCGCCGATTGGCGCGAGCAGATCACACCGCTGCCGACCACCCAGCGCTACGTGCAGCGCATCCGCGAGGTCGGTGCCGCCTGGCCTGGCGGGTTCGTCGCACACCACTACACTCGCTACCTCGGCGATCTGTCCGGCGGCGTGTTCATCGGCCGGGTCATGCAGCGCCGGTTCGGGTTCGAAACGAACGGGATCGGCTTCTACCTGTTCGACGACATCGCCGACCCGAAGTCTTTCAAGGACGTCTACCGCGAGCAGTTGGATGCTGCGCCCTGGGATGATGCGGAACGCGAACGCGTCATCGACGAGGTGCTGCTGGCGTACCGCTTCAACACCGAGCTTTTCGAAGACCTCGATCGGGCGCGCGCGGCCGCCTAAGTGTCAGGAGCCGTCGACCTCGGGAGTGGATGCCTTCTCCCACGCTTCGCGCATGAAACGGCGCACGTCCTCATCGACCTTGATGTCGCTGGGACGCAGCGGACGCGACAGGTACAGCCCGTCGAGTGATGTGAGCCGCGACAGCGCCACGTAGGTCTGTCCCGGAGCGAATGCGCCGCCACCGAGATCGATGATCGCCCGGTCGTAGGTCTTGCCCTGCGACTTGTGGATCGTCACCGCCCACGCCAATCGCAGCGGGAACTGCATGAACTCGGCGATCACGTCGCGGCTGAGAGTCTTGGCGCTCGGATCGTAGGAGTACCGGAACCTCTCCCAGACGGCCGGCTCGACATCGACGTCCTCGCCGTCGATCTCCACTCGTACCGCGCCGCCGAGGATGCGCTTGACCGTGCCGATGGTGCCGTTCACCCAGCGCGGCGGCTCGCCGGTCATCGACACGTCGTTGCGCAGGAACATCACCTGCGCGCCGATCTTGAGCTTCAACTCGGCATCCGCCGGGTACGAGGCATCCCCTCGCCCAAAATCTCCATTGATCTCAGCCCGGGCGGTCTGCTCCTTACCCGCGAGGGCCGCCAGGTGACGACGATTGATGTTGTTGACGATGTCGTTTCGGGTGGCGAGCGTGATCATCGGCACCTCCCCCGGCTCCGGGTCGGGTGGCGTGCGCGTGCCCTGGGTGTTGAGCACCTCGGCGATCTCGGCGGTGACTCGCCCGTAGCGCACCGCATTCAGCATCGATTTGAAGCCATCGTCGGACTGTCGATGGATCTGTACGAGTTCGCGCACGTGCAGCTGCGCGCCGTACCGGCCGAGGTCGATGAGCCCATCCGCCTCGCCCATCGTCGCCCCCGCCCACACCTTGGCGTCGAAGAACCAGAATGAGCGGTAGTGATCCTGCACATAGCGCAACTCGTCGCCGCGCGGCGGCACTGGTGCGAGCTGGTACGGATCCCCGAACATGACGACCTGCACGCCACCGAACGGCTCGGCACGACGGCCGCGCGCCTGGCGCAGGGCTCGATCCATGCCATCCATCAGATCCGCGTTGACCATCGAGATCTCGTCGATCACGAGGGTATCGATGGCGTTCAGGATGCGACGGGTGGCGTCGTTCTGCTCGATCTCGCTCTCGGCGATCAGCCCGATCGGTAGGCGGAACAGCGAGTGGATCGTCTGGCCCTCGACATTGAGGGCCGCAACACCGGTCGGCGCGCAAATGGCGATCTGCTTCTCGGTGTTCCAGGCGAAGTACTGCAGCAGCGTCGATTTTCCGGTGCCGGCCCGTCCGGTGATGAAAACGTGCTCCCTGGTGTCTTCGATCAGTCGATACAGCTCCTGCTGCTCATCGGACAGTGCGGGAAAGGACACGACACTAATCGTACGTCCCCATCCGGCGGCGCTCGGCACTGTCACAGCGGGCTGCTTCTAGACTGGCGCCATGGATCAGCCCGGGACGAGGACGCCGCGTGTGCGCCGCCTGGGTACCGACCTCACGATTCTGACCCTCGTGGGCATCCTGCTTCTCGCTGCTTTCGGCGCCGGTGGGCTGGCGCTGTACACCCAGTTCTACGGTCCGGCGGCCTTTGTCACGCGGTACCTCGATCTGCTCTCCGAGGGCCGCGCCGCCGATGCGCTGCTTGTTCCTGGCGTCGCCATCGATCGCCTCACCGTCGAGGAGGCCGGCATCGATCCAGTCTCCTCGGAGGCGCTGCTACGCCGTGCTGCGCTCGCTCCGCTCAGCGACATCACCGTCGTGTCCCAAGAGGCTGCGGACGGCGTTACCTCGGTCACGGTGTCTTATGTCGCCGGCACCCACCCCGGAACGAGCACCTTCGAGGTGGAGCAGGATGGCTGGGTCGGCGTCACTCCGAACTGGCGCTTCACCCGCACGCCGCTGGCCGCAATATCGCTGAGCGTCCTGGGTGCCGACCAGTTCGCGGTCAACGGCTTCCAGATCGATCGGCATCAGATCTCTCCGGCGGGCGCGGACGCTGACCCTCTCGATCCCCTCTCGCTGCTGGTGTTCACTCCTGGTGTGTACTCCGTGACCGTGGACACCGCGATATCCGCATCGCGCGGCGTCAGCATCCTCGCCGACTCTCCACTGATGCAGACCCCGGTCGATCTGCAGACGACCCCCACCGAGGGGTTCGTCGAGGTCGTGCAGACGCGCGTGGAAGAGTTCCTCACCCAGTGCACGACGCAACAGGTGCTGCTGCCCACGGCTTGCCCCTTCGGCCTCGAGGTGCAGAACCGGCTCGCGAGCCTTCCGGAGTGGTCGATCAGCTCTCAGCCGACCGTGACCGTCGAACCGGACGGCGCGCACTGGAGGATTCCCGCGGCAGAAGCCGTCGCGCACATCGAGGTCGACATCCGCTCGCTCTTCGATGGCTCGATCCAGCATGTGTCCGAAGACGTGCCGTTCCAGGTGGACGGCACGATCGTGATCCTGCAGGACGGCTCGGCATCCATTCGGGTCGGCTCGCCGGGCGAGTAAGGCACCGGACTCGGCAGGACTCGAGCCAGCCGCGTACCGGACTCAGCCGCTCTCGCGCTCCGCGCGGAGCTGATCACGATCGGCGAGCTGCGCCAGCTGGGCGTTGTACTCCTCGAGCTCGGCCTCGCCGGTGCGGTCGGCGTGACGATCGCTGCGGCGCTGGATCTTCACGTCATCCCGGCTCCACTGGATCGCCACTGTGATCGCCAGGATCAACGTCGGAATCTCACCGACCGACCAGGCGATGCCGCCACCGATGTACTGGTCTTCCATCGGTGTCGGGCCCCAGGTGCGCCCCATCGATCCGAACCATTCCGCGACCATCAGCCCCTCCTGCATCATGATGGCGACGCCGAAGAAGGCGTGCATCGCCATGATGGCGATCAGGGTGATGAGCCTGCCCGGGTACGGCAAGCGGTACGGGACCGGGTCGATGCCGACCAGCGACATCACGAACAGGTAGCCCGAGATCAGGAAGTGGATGATCATCCACTCGTGGCCCAGATGCTCGTACATCGCCCAGCGCACGAGGTCGGTGAAGTAGAAGGCCCACAGCGAACCCATGAAGATACCGGCCGCAACGAACGGGTGCGTGATGATGCGCGAGAACGGCGAGTGCACCGCCCACATAATCCATTCGCGTGCGCCGCGGGTGCCGTCATCCCGTTTGTGGATGCTGCGCAGCGCCAGCGTGATCGGCGCCCCCGAGACGAGCAGCAGCGGGATCGCCATGGACAGCACCATGTGCCCGAGCATGTGCACGCTGAACAGGTATTCCTGGTACAGGTTCAGCGGACCATTGGTGACCCAGAACAGCAGGATCAGGCCCAGCACCCAGAACACGGTGCGGTGGATCGGCCAGCGATCGCCGCGCCGGTGCATCCGCCAGACTCCGGCCAGGTAGAAGAAAAGTCCGAGTGCTGTAGCGACGACCCAGAGGATGTCGAAGTCCCACCCGGTGAACCACATGTCGATGGTGAACTCCGGCGGCAGCGGAGCGCGGCTCAGGATTTCGGCCGGCGTCTTGCGGATAGCGGCGACATCGCCGGTCGGCGGAGGTGTGCGCGCCAGCGCCGCGGCAGCACCGGATGCCAGGCCCATGAGTGCGACTTCGCACAGCACCAGCATCCAGAACCAGCGCGATGCCCGCTCGCCGTCCAGCCGCGGAATCAGGCGCGCGCGGTACCAGGCGCCGAGAAGGCCCATGGCGCCCAGCAGCACCACCTTGGCGAGGATGATGAGGCCGTACGGCGTCCACAGCCCCGCCCAGTCGCCGAGTCCGACGATCGAGCGGACGATGCCGGAGACCGCGACGACGAAGAACGCAGCGATCGCCAGGCTCGAGTACCGGCTCACCAGCGCGACGGGTTTGACACCCGGCGCGCCACGCAGGATGACCAGCAGGATCAGACCGCCCAGCCATACCGCGGCGCCGATCGTGTGCAGCAGAATCGAGTTGACGGCGAGCACGTGTCCGGACAGCTCGCCCGAATGCCCCTGGGTGGCCATCGGCAGCAGGGATGCCACGGCGATGACAGCGGTGATCAGCACGAAAGTCCAGGTGCGCCAAGCGAACAGCAGGATCGTGACGACCGCGCCCATGAGCATCGTGATCAGCCAGGCCTGACCGAGGGGCAGCTCGAAGAAGAAACGCCCGAGCTGCTCGCCGAACTGATCGTCAAGACTGAATTGGATGCCGGAGAAAGCGCTGCGGAAGGTCAGGAACCCGGTCGCTCCCGCGGAAACGGTGAAGATGGCGGCGCCGATGGATGCGGCATCCATCGCGGTTTCAAAGGGCTTGTCCCCCGCTTTGAGAGCGAACAGTGCGAGAACGATCGAACCGATCATCACCGCAGCGCTGAGATTATTCACGGTGCGAGCGACCGGCAGCCCCCAGCGCACGAGCGTACCGGGGTCCTGCAGCAGCTGCTCTGCGGCTCCGCCACCGAAGGCGAGACCGGCGATAAGGGCGACAGCGGAGGCGATCGCAAGAATGAGGATGCCGCCCGCACGGTACACCGAGGACTGCGCGGTGCGGGAGCCGAGGGAAGTCACCCCTCCAGCCTAAGCTCGCTCGGCCCGGAGAATGCACGAAGGCCGCCCCCGGAGGGACGGCCTTACGAGCGGAGCAGTCTTACTTGACGGCTGCCTTCAGCTTGGAACCAGCGGTCACCTTGACGCGCTGGCCAGCGGGGATCTTGATCTCGGCGCCGGTCTGGGGGTTGCGGCCCGTGCGAGCTGCGGTCTCGACACGCTCGAAAGCGATCCAGCCCGGGATCGAGACCTTGCTGCCCTTGGCAACAGCGTCAGAAACCGTGGCGAAGAGCGAGTCGAGGACGCCCGAGACGGTGGCCTGGCTCTGGCCAGTGGCGGAAGCGATGCTCGCGACGAGCTCGGTCTTGGTGATGGACTTGTCAGCCATGTCATCCTCCAGCGACGAAGTGTCGCATTGATTGGGTTATCGGAGCGGATGCTCCTGGTCGAGTGACCGCCTCGAATGTATCAACCACCATCGACATTTCCGCGTCATTTCGCGGGTTTTGGGGTTTTTGTGCGCGTGTCGCGTCACTTTTGCCACTTCAGTCACAGAATTGCGGGTGTCTGGGGTGGCTGCGGGCGCATTGTTGGGTGCCGCGGAGGGCCTGCTGCGCCACCGCTGCGCCGCGGCCGCGCCACGGCCGCGCCGGGATGCTGCACCCGCCGCGCCGGGATGCTGCACCGCCGCGTTGGGAGGAAAACGCAGCGTTGGGCGGAGCTTCAGCCGCAAAGTCTCCGCCCATGCGTGCGTTCTCCGCCTATGCGTGTGGCCGCGTTCCGCCTACGAGTGCGGCCGCGTTCCGCCTATGCGTGTAGCCGCTGTTCCGCCAATGCGTGCGGCCGCGTTCTGCTCTGGCCGAAGGCGCAAGAGCATCGGGATGCTGATGCTCAGGTCAGCGGGCCAGATGGAGACGCTGGGCAACGGCCGCCATGATCAGTGCCTGAACCTGCGGCCAGTGATCCATGAGTTGCGCGTAGCTCACCCTGATCACGTGATACCCGTGCAGCTTCAGGAGTGCGTCATGCGCGATGTCGCTGGTGCGCTGCGCGCCGACATGGTGACCGCCGTCGATCTGCACCACGAGCCTGTCGCCAATGAGGAAATCCACCGGATGCCCGAGCAGCCAGGCTTGCGGCACGATCTGCAGCTTCAGCCAACGCAACCGTGTGAAGAAGATGGTCTCGGTCCCCGCATCCGCGAAGGGCCGTGCCTCGGCGAGCAGACGACGCGCGACCGGAGGCAGCGGGGTGCGGCTGAGAAGGGCATAGTCGAGCTTGCCCTTCTTCAGCGCCGACTCCCATACCGACAGCGCCGACTCATGCGGTTGGCATCGCGCCACGAGGACGAGCGCATTCTCGATCGAGTCTTCGCACGAGTCGGGATCCCGCGGGAACAACGGCTCGTTCCAGTGGATGACGCCGCGCTCCACCTTCGCATGACCCGAGTTCGCCGGGGCCGCAACGTGCGGGTCAGAGGCATCGAGCACCCACAGCCCTCTTCTCGCGGCGAGCGTGACGCAGCTGAGCACCACACCTCGGCGCGCAGCAGTCACCAGCATCGGGTCGGCCGAGGCCAACGCCACCCAGCCCCGGCACACCGAAAGTATCCAGCCCTGTTCGCGCGCTCTGCGCAGCGCATATGTGCTGACGCCGGCTCGGCGCAGGGTGTCCACGCGCGCGACGCCACCGCGGTCTTGAAGCTCGAGGATCGGATCCATCGCTCGATCATGACGTTGCCAACACCCCGGCACATCCGGAGATCGCACGTTCGGTGGAGAAACACGTCGACCTCGGAAGTGTGCAGAAGAACTTGTGACAGCGATGCCATCATCATCGCCATCAGCATCCGCACGCTCGGGAGGAGAACGCAGCGTTGGGCGGAGCCCCAGCCGCGGATTCTCCGCCCAACGCTGCGAACTCCGCCCAAGGCTGCGGACCCAAGTACGCCCCGGGCACACAAAGGGCCGAAGCACGCCCCGGGCACGCTGCGGACCCATGTACGCCCCCGGGCACGCAAAAGGGGCGAGGTTCCGAAGAACCTCGCCCCTAGAAAGCGATGCTTACCAGCTCGACTTGGTGATACCGGGCAGCTCGCCACGGTGTGCCATGTCGCGGAAGCGCACGCGCGAGATGCCGAACTTCGTCAGCATTCCGCGGGGGCGTCCGTCGATGGCGTCACGCGAACGCACGCGCACCGGCGAAGCGTTGCGCGGAAGCTTCTGCAGACCGATACGTGCGGCCTCGCGGGCCTCGTCGGTTGCATTCGGGTCGACCAGGGTCTTCTTCAGCTCGAGGCGACGCTCTGCGTAACGCTCGACAATGACCTTGCGCTGCTCGTTACGAGCGATCTTGCTCTTCTTCGCCATGTTTAGCGCTCCTCGCGGAAATCGACGTGCTTGCGGACGACCGGGTCGTACTTCTTCAGCACGAGGCGGTCGGGGGTGTTACGACGGTTCTTCTTGGTCACGTAGGTGTAACCAGTGCCTGCCGTCGAACGCAGCTTGATGATCGGACGAACGTCCTGAGACTTCTTAGCCATTAGAGCTTGACACCCTTCGCCTGGAGGTCCTTGACGACGTTCTCGATGCCACGCACGTCGATCACCTTGATGCCCTTGGCGGACACGTTCAGGGTGATCTTACGGCCGAGCGAGGCCACGAAATAGGTCTTCTTCTGCACGTTCGGGTCGAAGCGACGCTTCGTCCGGCGGTGCGAGTGCGAGATGTTGTGACCGAAGCCGGGAACAGCTCCTGTCACCTGGCACACTGCTGCCATGTGAATTACTCCTTCATTACCGTGAGGCCGGACGGCCTCACCCAAGATCCCTTGTCTGCATGCCCCCGACGCTTCTGCAAAAGCTCGGCGAACGAAGGACACGCGTACTACGCACAGGAGTGTGCGCAGACAAAGAGTCAGTTTAGCATGGCCTGAGCATCCGCCGCGCCGCGTCCCCAGCGGAACGGCGAGACCGACCGGTCACCGTCGATCCAGAACCGCCAGGGGAACGCGCTCGTCCCCGCGATACCCGCGACGCCGACGCGCGGTCCTGCAGCAATCCCGGTGACCGGATCCCCGAGCCACAACTGCGCGCGAGCACCATTGAGTGCGGCGCCGGTGATCGCATCGATGCCGTCGTGCAGAGCGTGCCGGAGTCCGGAGACCTGCCCGAGCCGTCCGGGTCCGCGAGCGAGGTCGCGTCCGGTTCTGCCGGATCGGGATGCCGAGGCATCCGCCCCTGCAATGACTGACCCGGCGCGCAGCAGCACTCCGCCGGCGAGGCCGTCGGGTCCGCACACCACGTTCACGCACGAGTGGATGCCATGACTGAGGTAAACGTAGAGGTGTCCGGGCTCGCCCCACATCGTGTCGTTACGGGCCGTGCGGCCCATGCGCGCATGGGAACCGGGATCGGGTGTGGGGCCGGTGCCCTGCCCGTGATAGGCCTCGACCTCGGTGATACGCAGGTGAACCTCGACGCCATCGACCACGGTCTGCAGCTGCGCGCCCAGCAGTCCCGGCGCGATATCGAGCGGGAGGCCCTCGAGATCGGCTCGTGTCGCCAGGCGCAGCGTCATGACCTCAGAATGCCGGCGCCATCTGGCACCAGGAGACGTCGAACCCGGTCAGAACAACCAGTTCCTCGCCCGAGCGCAGATCCATCAAGTGGGTTTCCAGCGCCTTCGGCAGCGCGACACCCATGTCGTCGTACGCGTTGTCGATCAGGTTCGGCGCAACGGTCACCGCCGCATACTGCCCGCTGGGCGATGCGCACGCCTGCAGGATCGCACTGCCGGATGCCACCTCGAGAAGCGGTGTGGCGGCACCGGCCTCGTCGACGCGGATGATCGCCTGCCCGGTCGGGAGCCCCGTCTCGTCGCGCGCCACAATGTGGCGCAGCGTGCCACCGGGGAACGGAGTGATCGTGGTGGCTGCGCCAAAGTCGGGATCGGATGCTGCCAGCGGCGTCTCCGAGCCATCGGCCAGGTTCAGTTCGACCGTGCTGCCGTCGATCTTCTCGACGATGGCGGTGTAGGTGCCGCGGGAGACTCCGAGCAGTCGCATTACGATGCCCAGGTTCTGCGCACCGGCATCCCCCGAGCGATCATCCAGCGAGAGCGTCCCGGCAAAGTCGATGAAGAGCACCGCAGCGGAATCCGGCACGAACTGCCACTCCGCGATACTGGCCTCGTCGTCGCCGACCGTCACGATCTGCGGTTCACTGTCTTCGCTGAGAGACTGGGTCACCAGAACGCTCGCGCGGCCACTGTCCTCGCTGATCGTGCGGTCCGAATAGATGTAGCCGACCAGCCCGCCCCGATCAGATACCTGCACCGAACTGACATAGCCGTCTCCGGGCAGCGTCAGCTCGCGCACGTTCTTGGCCTGCCGGTTCATGATCAGGATGCGCGAACCGCCGTCGTCCTCGACCGCGACGACCAGGCCGGTCGATGTGGCCCGATAGTCGTTGATTCGCGGGTGGGAGAACACCGGGATCGCCTTCTCGCCGGTGAGGTCGGTGCGGAAGATCGTGTCGTCCTTGTCGGTGCGGTTGAGGAGGAAGATCTCGGATGCCGGCGTCGTGAAGCTCTCTGTCAGCTCAGATGCCGGGCCACCGCCGGTTCCCACGACATCGGCGACGCGGACGGTGTAGTCGGTGGCGTCGTCGAGGGGGACGGTGAATCGGATACCGATGCTCCGGCCGGCGGCATCCACCGTGAACGGCACGGCAGGATCAACCGTGACCTGCGAGGCGTCGATTGGCTCCAGCGCCTGGTTGGCGGTGAGCACGACCCGACTGCCGGAGAGCTCGATCGCCTCGGCGGGTTCGACCTGCACTTCGGTGAGCCGTGGCCCCTGGGCGAGGCTGAGCGCGCTCAGGCCGGCGACGATGACAGCGAGGACGCCGACGACGCCGAAGAGCGCCAGGCGGAAGCGGCGCGTGTCGGGCCGCTTGGTCTCGCTCCGTTCACTCGACGGCGGAGACGACGGAGACGACGGAGACGACGGAGGGGAATCCGGCACCGGCAGAGCCTCCGCGGGCACGCCGACGCTCTCCACGACCGGAACCTCAGCAACCGGAACCGGCGGGATCTCCGCACGCTGAGCTGCCTCGCGCGCAGCGCGTGCTTCAGCTCGAGTCTGGGGCGGCGATGATGACTGCGGCGAATGATCCTCAGTACTCATAGGGATCCCCGGGCTCGTCGATCTCGGTGACCGAGGTCGGGATGACGCGCAACGAGCCGTCCTCGGCGGCCTTGACGGTGCCGGTGACCTCGATCCACTGCCCGGTTCCGTACTCAGCCGCATCAACACTGACCGGAACCGCGGCCGGCTGAGCGTCGATCACGCAGTGGGTGATCACCATGCGCGTCAGGTTGACAGCATCCGCGTCTTGGCTCGGCGTGACGAAGCCGGTAAGCGTGACCGTCGAGCCGTCATAGGACTCGGGACGCGATGCGGTGGCGAACACGCTCGACCACTCGCCGATCCCGAAGGCCGTGGTGTCGGCAACTCCGAGTGTCGGCGTGTCCGCACCCGCGAACAGCGCGCCGCCCGCATCCGAGCGCGACATGGCAAGCTCCACCGACAGGGATGCTGGCGGAAGGACGAGCGCTGCGATGACGACACCGGAGGCCACGACCCCGCCAGTCACCGCGCCCACGATGCCGAGCGAGCGGCGTCGTGAAGTCGCGGGTACGTCTGGATCCGCGGCATCCATCTCGCCATGATCGTGACCGTGATCGGTTTCCGTACCGAGCGGCAGCGCGCAGGACCACACGGCGCCGGCGAGCACCACCACGGCACCGGCGCAGGCGAACCAGATCGACTCGGGGCTGATGTAGAGCGTGAGCTGGCCCGCAATACCGAGACCCAGGGTCACGATGGAGATGACCACGGCAAGACCGAGACCGAGCCAGCGCGAGCCTATGGCGCGCCAACGCGACGGCGCAGGTGAATCAGCCAAAGACGTTCACCCCGATTCCGATCGCGAAGGAACAGGCAAGCACCACCGCGACGACTCCGGCGAGCGTCCGGGCGGTGAAAGTGGTGCGCAGCAGCGCCAGCATCTTCACGTCGACGAGCGGTCCGACCAGCAGGAACGCGATCAGCGCGCCAGACGAGAACGTCGAGGCGAACGACAGCGCGAAGAAGGCATCGACGTTCGAGCAGATCGCAACCGTCATCGCCAATGCCATCATCGCGAGGATCGACAGCACCGGGTTCGATCCGATCGACAGCAGAACATCTCGCGGAATCAGCACCTGCACCGCTCCGGCGAGCGCCGAGCCGATCACCAGCGCGGGCATGACCGCACGCAGCTCGACGAGGAACTGCGTGAGACTGCGCTTGGTGGGCGTGCCGTGCTCATGCGAGACGCGCTCGCAGGTGGCGGTGAACTGCTGCGTGAGCAGGGCATCCGGCGAGGGGTGGCGGCTGTAGATCCAGCCGATGAGGTTGGCGATGAGGTAGCCGCCGACGAGGCGCGCGACGAGGATGCCGCCGTCCCAACCGAACGCGGCATGTGTGGTGATGATGACGATCGGGTTGACGATGGGCGCCGCGATCAGGAAGGTCATCGCTTCGGCAGGCGCGAGTCCGCGCATCATCAGGCCACGGGCGAAGGGCACGTTTCCGCACTCGCACACCGGGATCAGCATCCCGAGCAGCGAGAGCACCGCACGCCGTGCCCAGCCCTGGCGGGGCAGCCAGCGCTGAATGGCATCGGGCGGCAGCCACACCTGCACGACGATCGAGAGGACGACGCCGAGCACGATGAACGGCAGCGCCTCGATGAGGACGCTCAACGCCAGCGTGAGTCCGTCCTGGGCACGTGTGGGCAGGGAATCCTGGAACAGGGCCGGGGCGAAGCGGTCGATCAGGAACAGCGCGGCGATGATGATGGCGCCGATGCCGACACCGATCCACGGCGAGCGCGGTGTCCGCCGCCGCGGCAACCCGGTCGCTCCGCTCCCTGAGCCTGGTTTTCCGCTCCCTGAGCCTGGCGAAGGGCGCTTTCCGGCGAGCGTGCTCACGCAGCCCCCGCCGCGCGCTGCTTGGTGCAGGGGGTGCACAACCCGAAGATGTCGACGACGTGCTCGGCTTCGCTGAAGCCGTGCAGGGATGCCGTGCGCTTGGCCCAGGCCTCGACGTCCTTCGCTTCGATCTCGACCGTCAACCCGCACGACCGGCAGATCAGGTGGTGGTGGTGCCCTTCGGTCGAGCAGGCACGGTAGAGAGCTTCGCCCTCAGGGCTCTGCAGCGAGTCGGCGTCTCCGGATGCCGCGAGCCCAGACAGAGCACGGTAAACGGTGGCCAGACCGATGCCGGTGTTCTCTCCGCGAAGCGTGGCGAACAGGCTCTGCGCGCTCACAAAACCGCGCGCATCCGCGAGTGCTTCGCGCACTCGTTCACGCTGCCAGGTGTTTCGCTGAGCCATGTCTCGAGTCTAGGCCGCGGTTTATGGCGTGCGGCTGAGAGCGGACCTACGCATGAGCATGCCTCCGCACGCGCACGCGCTGGCGATGCACGACCCAGCACACCGCGTAGATCAGGAACGAAACGGTGGTGATGTACGGGCTCACCGGCAGCGTGCCGGCCAAGGCGAGAAGAATTCCGCCGACGGCCGAGATGAACCCGAACAGCGCGGCCAGCAGCGGCACCGCCAGAGGACCGACGCTGATGCGCATCGCCGCAGCGGCGGGGGTGACCAACAGCGCCATCACCAGCAGCGCACCGATGATGTGCACGGCGACGGCGACGATGAGCCCGAGCAGCACCATGAATGCCAGGCTCAGCGCCCGGGTCGGGATGCCCCGCGCGGCGGCGGCGACACCGTCCAACGAGTCGAACCGCAGTGGGTTCCACATCAACAGCAGGCTCACCAGGACGAACGCGCTGATGCCGATCAGCCAGCCGAGATCGGGGCTCGACACCGACACGATCTGCCCGGTGAGCAGGCCGAATCGGTTGGCGCTGCGTCCGTCGTAGAGCGAGAGGAACAGGATGCCCAGGCCCAAGCCGAACGGCATGAGCACTCCGACGATCGAGTTGCGATCACGGGCTCTGGCGCCGAGGATGCCGATCAGGATCGCCGCCACGAGGGCACCGCCGAGGGAACCGGCCACGACGCTACCGCCGAACAGCAGGGCACCGGCGGCCCCGGCGAACGACAGCTCGCTCACGCCGTGCACCGCGAACGCGAGGTCGCGCTGCATGACGAAGACGCCGATCAACCCACCCACGATGCCGAGCACCGCACCGGCGATGATCGAGTTGGACAGCAGCGCGACGAGTGCGCCGTAATCCTGGAAGGAGAAGACATCGCTCCAGTCGAGCAGGGGCGCGGTGATCATGCGTTCTCTCCAGCGTCGATGTCGCCGTGATCGTGGTGTGGCTCGGCATCCGGGACTCCGACAACGACAAGACGGTCGCCGGCGCGGAGCACGAAGACGGGGGTCCCGTACAGATCGGTCAGCACCCTGCTCTGCAGCACCTCGTCGGGCGTGCCGAGCACGAAGCGTCCGCCCGCGATGTAGAGGATGCGATCGACGCGGCCCAGGATCGGGTTGACGTCGTGCGTGACGAACAGCACGGCGGCTGCGCGATCGTGCCGGTGCCGGTCGATGATCTCCGTGACGCCGAGCTGGTTCGCGAGATCAAGATTCGACAGGGGCTCGTCGCACAGGAGGAGAGCGGGTTCATCGGCGAGGGCCTGGGCGACTCGCAGCCGTTGCTGCTCTCCACCGGAGAGCAAGCCGACCGGACGCTCGGCGTAGTGCGCGGCGCCGACGCCTGCGAGCAGGGCATCCACGCGCTCTCGATCGCCGCGGCGCGGAACCGGAAGACCGAACCGCGTTCCGCTGACACCGAGTGCGACCACGTCGCGGGCACGCATGCTGGTGTCCGGTGGCAGCGGCCGCTGCTGCGGGATATATCCGATGCGCGGGTTGCCTCGTCGCACGGGAGCGCCCGCTACCGTGATGTTGCCTTCGCTGAGCGACTGCAGCCCGAGGATCGCCCGCAGGAGGGTCGTCTTGCCGGAGCCGGAGGGTCCGAGCACGGCGATGAACTCCCCCGGCGCCACGCTCAGGTCGAGACCGGACCACAGCTCGCGGTTGCCACGATGAAGGGCGGCGCCGCGGATCTCGAGTATCGGAGCTCGCTCAGTGTCGCCCGTACTCACGACCGCAATGCGTCGGCGAGGTTCTGGATCGCATCTTGCATCCACTCAGCGTACGACGATCCATCCTCGAGGAGCTCCGTGAAAGCCACGACGGGGATGCCGGCAGCCTCGGCCGCGTCTTCGACACGCTGGGTCTCGCTGCCTCCGGTCTGCGCGTTCGTCAGGACGACGTGCACGTCCCCGCTGTCGATCACGTCGAGCGCGGCGAGCAGTGCCGCAGGGGCCACGTCGTTGCCCTCTTCCACTGCCTCGGCGAAGCCCTCCGGAGTCACGTCCGTGAGCCCAGCAGCGGCGGCGATGTAGCCGGGCAGCGGTTCGGTGATGAAGACGGACGCTCCAGTGAACTCGGCACCGAGCGTCTCGAGTTCTGCTTCGAAACCCTCCAGCTCCTCGATGATCGCGTCAGACGCGGCCGTGAACTCGGCAGCGCCGTCGGGGTCGAGCTCGCTCAGCTCCACGGCGATGGCTTCCACCACGTGGATCATGGTGTGCGGATCGAACCAGACATGCTCATTGAAACCCTCGATGTGGCCGTGGCCCGCGTGGTCGTCATGATCGCCGTGATCGCCGTGGTCGTCGTGTTCATCTTCGTCCGCGTGCTCTTCGCCCTCGTGGTCGTGTTCTTCGTCCGCGTGGTCCTCATGGCCCTCATTACCCGGGTAGCCGTGTGCGGACTCGACCGCCATGAGCACATGCACGTCGGAATCGCCGATCAACGCATCGATGAAGGAGTCATAGCCGCCACCGTTCTCGATGACGAGGTCAGCATCCTGCACAGTGAGGCGATCGCGAGCGGAGGCCTCATAGGAGTGCGGATCCTGCGCGGCGGAGGTGATGAGCGAGGACACCTCGACCCGCTCACCGCCGATCTGCTCGGCCAGTGCGCCGTAGACATTGGTCGTGGCGACGACGCGGACAACGGAGTCATCTGCGCTCTCTGCGGCGGGAGCGGACGAACATCCAGCCAAGACGAGGGCGGATGCTGCCAGGAATGCGGTGGCGAGGTAGGGCTTGTGCATTCGTCCACTGTACACGCTAATGATAACCATTCTCACCACGGTCGCTGGGCGAGCACGGGTGAAGAATCGGGTGAGCACAGGGATGAACTTTCCTAGCGGTCATGGCAACTTACGGGATTGCTCGCAATGCTGACTATGCGAGCAGATGATCGCCCAACGATTCCTCGAATCGTCGTTGAAAATGCAACGAGAGAGCAACTGGAATGACTAAAGAAGCTGTTACCCCCAAGCCCGCATTCACTGGCATCCGCACAGCACTGGGTGTGGGCGGCGTCCTCGCCCTCATCGTTGGCGTTCTGATCCTGGTATGGCCCGGCAGGACGGCGATCGTCGTCGCCGCGATCATCGCGATCTACGCACTTGTTGCCGGCCTGGTCTACGCATGCCTCGGCGTGTTCAGCAAGGGCCTGGGCGCGTGGTCGAGGGTCGGCCATATCGTCCTGGGCGCGGTGTTCGTCATAGCGGGCATCGTGGCCTTCGCAAATCTTTCGCAGACGACCGTTGCACTGGCCGTCTTGCTCGGGGTGATGGTCGGCGTCATGTGGATCGTGGAGGGCGTCGTCGCGTTGTCCGCACTCGGCGGCTCCGCTTCCAAGGCGTGGTCGATCGTCTTCGCAATCATCAGCATCCTCGCCGGAATCATGCTGATGTTCTCCCCGATGTGGGGCGCAGCCGTGCTGTGGTGGATCCTCGGCATCTCGCTCTGCGTCCTGGGAATCATGAACATCGTGCGTGCATTCACATTCGGTAAGCAAGGCTGAACCATGACCGCATCCCCGATCGAGGGCCTGTACAACTTCCGTGACACCGCCGGCCTGCCCCTCCGAGGCGGTGGCGTAACGCCACCTGGCGTGCTGTTGCGCTCGGATGCTCTCGCGTCGCTGACACCGAAGGGGCTCGAGGCTCTCGCTGCGACCAGCGTCGGCGTGATCGTCGATCTTCGTACGCAGGCAGAGCGCACTGTCGCCCCCGACCGCATCCCCGACTCGCGCCCGATCACTGTCGTGGAGCTGCCGATTCTCCAGGGTGCGATGGCAGATATGGCGATGCAGCTGGGCAACGACTCTTCCTCAGCGAAGACGCCGCCAGCGCATTTTGACGTTCCCACCCTGGGGGATCTCTATACGCAGATGCTTGCCGGCAGCGCGGACGCATTCGTGCAGATCGCTCGCCTGATTGTCGCAGAGAAGGGGTCATCTGCGAGCGCTGTGCTGGTGCATTGCACAGCAGGCAAAGACCGCACCGGTCTTGCGACTGCCCTCATGCTCGATGCCGGAGGCGTCGAGCGCGCGGCAGTGATCGATGATTATGCCGCCTCCCAGAACAACCTCGCGGGGGCCTGGGCCGATGGAATGATCCACGCAGTCTCGAGCTACGGCGTTGAAATCACTCCCGCTCTTCGCTTGCTGATCACCGGCACCCCGCCGCAAGCGATCGAACAGGCTCTCGCCTGGGTGGATGATCACCATGGCGATGCTGCTGGATATCTCCGCTCGGCCGGCCTCACTGCCGACGAGCTTTCACTGCTCCGTGCCCGCTTCGCGGCGTAGGTGAACCCGTTTGCGTGATCTCGCATTGCGCGTTGACCACGCAGAAGCCGCCGCTCGCGCTGATGAGATCTCGTCATCCATCAGCGCGAGCGGCCCCGAGCCGGAAGGCTCTACCGTTTGCGGCGCGCGACCGGCCTCGATCGCATCCGCCAATTCCCGCAGCGCGGCCTGAGCACGTTCCGTGGCTTGCCGATCGACGGTGGTGGAGGAAGCGATCTGCGTCGTCGCTGCCGCGGTGATCGCATCCGTGACCCGCTCCAAAGCGGCGATCTCCAGCATCCACGCGGACGCCGCATCGGCAATTCTGGGTTCGGACAGGGATCGAGCCACCAACGTGCGCATGTCCGCGATCTGGCGGTAGAGCGCGCGGCGAGCTGCGGCCGCACGCTGCGCATCACTGTCAGTCACCTGATCCTCCAGCGCGATTCCCGCATACTGCGCGATGGATCGAGCCAGCCCCGCGACGTTCTTCGCCAGGTTGCGGGGCGCCCGCCACGTCGCCGGCCACGGCAGATACCCGATCAGCAAGACAATCGCACACCCCAGCACCGTGTCCATCAGCCGTGAACTGACAAGCCCCGCACTTGCGCCGGCATGAAGCTCCACCAGCAGCACTGCCAGCGACGTCATGATCGCAGAGAACAGTCCGAAGTTTCGCGGCATCGCGATCGGAATCAGCGCTGCCAGCGGCAGAATCACGAGGATCTGCCAGCCTCCGTGCGGAACCAGAGAAATCGTCAGCGCGGCGATGGCAACACCGATCATCGTGCCGAAACCACGCTGGACTGCCCGTGCGAAGATCGACCCGAAGTCTGGTTTCATCGCCTGCGCGACCGCGAGCATGACCAGATAGGGGCGATCCAGATGTAGCGCGATGGACACTCCCTGCGCAATCGCCATGCACAGAACGAGCCGACCAGCGAAGCGCCACGTCTCCGCTCCGGCTGACAGCGGCCTTTCCACCCGGTGCACCAGATCAGCGAACGTCTGCCTCGCAGGAAGATCAGGAGCGACGAGCTGCTCTGCACGTCCCGATCCGGCGGCAGAAAATTGAGCGACGGCTCGGTCCACGCGTTCGAGTGCCATGCGGAGGGCGACGACCTCGGCACCCGCCGAGTGCGTCACCGGAAGCTCCGGAAGCGGGTGGCGCGCATCAGCGATCCACGCGGCGACCCCGCGCAGATAGGTAATCGTCTCCTTCGGCGCGACCACCTGTTTCGCTGCCACGGCGATCGCCGCATCGACCGCGGGAGCCGAGGCGTTGAGGATGGTGACCAGTTCCTGCCAGCGGATGTCTCGTTCGGTGATGTTCGTTCGCGATGCAACCAGCGTGTCGTATGCATCGTCGAGGGCGTTCGTCAGCTTCAGCCCTGCCGTGCTGGCTGCCGCCTCCGACTGTGCCGCCAGCTGGGCGGCCAGTGCCGTGTACACCTGCGCAATGGCTCGTCGCTCAGGAGAAAGCCTCACTCCGATAAGCGCGGCCGACACTGCCGTCAGACACAGCCGCCACAGCCCGCCTGCGAGGAAGATCAACGGCGCCTGCCACGCGGGATCAAGGCCGAAATCTGCGTTGGCGGCGGTGACCGCATAGACCAGAAAGTACAGTCCCGCTTTGGAGGCTACCGGGCCGATTGCTCCAGACAGTGCGGAGATGAGCGTGGCAAGGATCACTGCCACGAGGGTAAAGACGGAATGACCGTAAACCAGGACACCGAGTGCGAAGCCGATGGATGCCGCGGCCGTCACCAGCGTGATTCGTCGTACTCGTTCGGCGCCGGCGGCGCCGGTATCCATCACCGATCCCACCAGCGCGCCCATGGACGCTAAAGCTCCGGCCCCGATGACTGTCGCATCCCGCGGATCGATCAGCAGGCTGAGTCCGACGGGCACGGTGACACCGACAGCCGCGAGCCCAACGCGCTCCCACTGGATCCGCGCCGGAGTGACGCGCACCAGCGCACGGACCCACGGGCTGTGCCGTGCTTCAGTAGCCAATGCCGACCTGGCGCGTTTCCACTGCTATTCCTCGCTTCCGAGCTGAAGCTTGACGCTGATCTCGTAGGCGTCGAGCTCGTCAAGGGCATATCGCAGCGCGCTCGTCGTGTGCCGCCCCGACCGCCCCAGCTCGTGAAGACGCACCCGCATCACTGCGAGGAGCGCGAGTTCGAAGGCCAGCTCCTCCGCCCTGTCGGGCTGCGCTGCGGGGTCGCGCGCGGTTACGAACCAGGAACCGGGAAGAGCGAAAACACCATCGGGGAACTCTGTCTCATCCGCACGGACGAGCGTGTGATTCTCCCGAGCTGTGCTGGCTGCCTTCCTCAGCTCCCGATTGATCTCGCGAATCTCGGCGCGGGGCGGGCCGCCGCCAGTGGGCCGGAGCAGACCGAGCAGGCGAACGAGATACGGCAGAGTAAGGCCCTGCAGCAGAAGACTGCCTGCCGCAACCACGAAGGCGATGAAGATGATCAGGTCACGCTTCGGCGTGTTCTCGGGCAGTGTCTGTGCGGCAGCAAGAGTCACCGCACCGCGCATTCCCGCCCACACGATGATCGTGTTGTGCTTCCAGGTCAGCGGGGACGATTCGAAATAGCTGACATCTGCGCGCAGCTTTCCGAGGTGCTTCGGATTGCGTGCTGCACGCGATCCGATGACTTTCTGCCAGCGGGAGGAGTGACCTTCTTCGTCGTCGTCCTGCGGGATGGTTGTGCTCGCATCTATGCGGCCCTGGACTGCACGTCTCACCCGTGCGGTATGCAGGCTCAGCACCGGGATGACGTAGAGCGTTCGCACCAGCATCAGAATGACAAAGGCCAGCGCCGCTATGCCGAGGCCGGGGAGCAGACTCTCGCCGGCCGCACGATTGTCCTCAACGATTCCGTACAGCTCCAACCCCATGATGAGGAAGATCGCACCCTCGAGCAAGAACTCGAGTGTGCGCCAGTTGAGTTTGTCCGATGTGCGCTGCTCCGGGGTCAGCCACCTCAACGCCCCCTGTCCGCAGACAACTCCGGCGATCACGGCCGCGACCAAACCGGACCCTCCGAGAGCTTCGGTGGGCAGATAGGCGAGGTAGGGGACAGTGAGCCCGATCGCGGTATTGGCGGTCGCGCTGGTGGTCCACGCGCGCAGTCTCAGCGCCAGCAACCCCACGAATGCCCCGACCACGAGCGCCGCGAAAACTGCCCAGATGAATGATCCGACTGCCGCCAACAGCGAGAAACTCGATGCCACCGCGACGATCGCGGTGCGCAGCAGGACGAGAGCGGTCGCGTCATTGAGAAGACTCTCGCCTTCGAGTACCGTGACGACTCTCCTCGGCACACCGAGTTTGCGAACGACTGACGTCGCAACAGCATCCGTTGGACTCAGGATTGCTCCCAGCGCAACGGCGAGCGGAAAGCCGATCTCCGGAATGATCAAGAAGAAGAAAAGCCCCAAGACGAGTGAGCTGATGATCACAAGCAGCACAGAGAGACCGCTGATGGTGCTCAGATCGCGACGAAACTCGATCGCCGGGGCCGAGACCGCCGCCGAGTAAAGCAGCGGAGGAAGCACCCCGACAAGGATCAGCTCCGGCGCCACAGAGATGGCAGAAACCCACGGCAGTTGGCCGACGGCGAGACCGATCGCCACCAAGATCAACGGTCCAGCGACACCGATCCGACTCGAGAGCACATGCGCCAGCACGATCACCAGCACGCCGGCAAGAATGACGACCAAAAGTTCTACCGACACCGTGCACTCTCCCCGCCATCGTCCTGAGGCCGCAGATTCGTCATACCTGAACCACTATTCGCGCGCGCATCGCGCTCTCCCGCGGACTCCATCGGTCAGCCCGCAAGGTCGGCTATTCCTGAGCCGATCAACTTGAAACCGAGGATCACGAAGAGCACCGTCATCACCACGGAATGGTTCGCCAACAGCCACGACCGCGCACCGGTCAGGCGCCGCTCTACCGAACCCGGCGCGATAACACTGATCAGCCACGGAACCGCAACCGCGCTGATCCCGATGAGACCGAAAAGGAGAATCACCGGGATGACTTCCTGAGCGGGAAGATGTGCCTGCGAGATTCTTCCGCTCGCCGCAATCAGCAGTGGCACGTCCTTCGGTGAGAGCGGACCAGACAGCAGTACGCCAAGCAGAAAAGCCTTCCCGATGGTCAGCTGATCGAGCCCCATGAGCCATTTCGGCGGCTCGACTTCTGAACGTTTGCTCCACTGATGCACGGCCAGGGCGAGCAGGCCCACGCCGAGCAGGATCTCGAGAGCATCCACGGTGATGTTAGCGCCGGAGTCTGCCTCATCTGAGCCAGATGCACGTCCGATGAGGACGAGCGCGCCGACCAACAGCACGGCAAGCGTGTAACAGCCCAGCACGAAAGCCGTGCCGTTTGTGCGACCTTTACCCGAGGTTGCCATGAGGATGACCGCAACGATTGCGAGGGGGCTGATCGCGACGCCGATGCCGAGCGTCAGGATGTCTCCGAGCAGAGAAAGCATCAGTGCCGCGCCTCCAGTCTCTGTCGTATCGATGTGGTCGCGGCTGCGACAGCGCTCCGGGAACTCAGCGCGCTCGAGGAGCGCCCGAAGAACCATCCACCGATAGCGGTGATGATGCCGATGACCACGATCAGCCACACGCCGCGCACGATGCCATCAGTGAGGTGCCCGTAGATCGCTTCGACTCCGGGCGACACGAAACCGAGTTCCGCTGCGACGAGGGGGACGCCGGCGGAACCGATCAGGAGTACCACCCCGAGCGCCCCACTTCCGATCGTCGCACCGACCCCTGCGCCGAGGACTGCCGTGCTCCGGCGGCGAGCAAGCCCGATCCCCAGGCCGAAGAGCCCGATCGCCACGAGCGGCAGCCACTGCCCTATCGCCTCAATCAGCGCATGGGTGGAACGAATGGTACGAAGCGTCTCGCCGTCGCCCAGCACGATCATGCGATCAGTCTCGGGGATGATCGCAGCGACGCCGACACCGCGATCGACGAGCATCTCTTTGAGCTCCGCGATGAGAGGTCCCGTGGCGATTCCCACACGGTCGTGTGACAGGACGATAATGCCGCCGCCGTCAGACGTGGATGCCAGAGTGAATGCTCGATGCGCGCCCCGCAGACTGGTCGCCCACACGTCAGAGAAGACGTCGGATGCCACCGCGGTCGCCAGAGTCGATTCCACGATCCCAGCCATACCTTCCGCCGCTGGTTGGCGAAGGATATCGAGGGCAGTTGCTGCGCTGGACGGCACGCCCAGATCGGCGATCGCATCGAAGACCTCGTCTGTCAGCGCGTGGAAGTCCACCTGTGCGCGCACTGCTGACATCGTCTCCACCATGATGAGGTCCTGTACAGCGTCATCATCGATGAGCGGTGCGAGCGTCTCGACGAACGCATCCTCGCTGACCAGCTGCATCCGAGCCCATCCGCCGATAATCGATGCCGGAACAAGGACCGACGCCACCACGATGCACACAGCCGAGACCACGGCGCGCCAGCGGCCGCCCGCGATGGGACTCGACGAGCCTCTCTCACCCTTGAGTCTGGTGTTCTCGGCTTCCAGCTCTCGCACTCGGCGGGTGAGGGTCGCGCCGTCGTCGGGGTCGGTCATCGTCGCTCCTCGGGGTCCCGCGCGTGTCCGCTGACGTCAGGTACGTGCTGTCCGCTCGGCTCGACGTTGCGCAGGAAGAGGATGATCCAGCTGAAGATGAGCACGGACGATACAAGTTCGACGGCGGTGAGGTTGTAGACGCCCGTCACGAACAGCACCACCAGCCCGATGATGATGGCGACGTAGACGAAGCCCAGCAGGAGGAAGATCCGGGGCATGCTGGGAACGAGCCACGGAAGCGCGATCGTCAGTACCGCGAAGGCGACTGTCATCCCTGTTGCCACCGTGTTGTGCATGACGAGGAATCGGTTGACCGGGAACAGTCCGACGCAAGACAGCATTACGCCCAGGAGCACGAAGAGCGCCCAAACGATGCGGCGACGACGAAGCTCAGATGAGGTGGAAGACGGCAGGCCGGCTGTTGCGAAGCGAGCGATCGTGGTGATGATGACACCCGACACGATCAGCGTCAGGTTGAAAGTGAGCGACGAGATATCGTGTGTGATCCCGAGTGCGGAGAGGTTCAGCTGCCACCACCGCGGGTCGCTGGAACTCAACATCGCCGTGATCATTCCCACCGCGAGGAATACCGCGAGCACCAGCGACAGGTGCCGAGGGGACATGGCCGTCCCGCTGAGGTAGGCGCAGAAGGCGCTCAGCGCCGTCAACGCGGCGACGATTGCCGCGGCAGGATTAGCGTAGAGCGTAGCTCCCAGAAAACTCTGCTGCATAACCGTGGCGAGGCCGAGGGAGCCCAAGAGCGCGATCACGCCATGAGCGAGCGACAAAGCCACCAGATCGAACCATTGAAAACGCAGTCGCGTGGCCCGGTCAGATCGCGACCGCAATCGATAGCGCACCGCCAACCGCGACCCGGCGAAAGAAAGCACTGCCGCAATCGCAGCGCTGATCGCAGCGAATTCGCCCACTGATTGACGACCAGAAATCGGGAGTTCTCGTCCCCAGAAAACCGAAACAGCGATCAGCCCGCTCACGACGAAAGCACCAACCGCCAGAATGAGGGCGAAGGATTCGCTGTCCGAAAGCCTCCAATGCTGACGCCAGAAGGCAGGCAGGTGTTTCGCCGGAGTCGTCTGCGACCGGCTCACACTTTCGTCATTTTCCACAGTGCTCGCCATCAGGACTCCCCATGCTGGGAAAAGGGAACATCGGCCACAGGTGTGAGCATACAGCTCACCGGGACCCCGGACGGAACCGCCCACATCTCTGTCCTCATCGGGGCATTACTGCCGCCCCCATGCCGAAATTTCATCACCCCCAGATTCATCAGAGCCTCACCCGCGCTTCACCCTCTCGCGGGTGCGCGGCAAATGTGGGTAATGTCCGTTCAGAGAGGCCCCTTCGCGGGAATCGCTCATTTTCCACCGACAGAGTGAAGAAAGAGTACGCATGACGAACCAACAGCCAGAGTCGGGCGCAACCGGCAAAGATCGCGCAGTGAACAGCACTAAGGCGATCATCGCCATTCTTCTGGGAATTGCCGCGCTTTCGTTTGTTTTCTCGAATGTCGGCCCCGCTACATTGCGCTTTCTCTTTCTTCAGTTCACCATGCCCGCCTGGGGATGGTTTCTCGCGGTTCTACTCGCCGGCGTCGTCATCGGTTCGCTCTTCCCCTGGTTCCGACCACGACGGAAGTAGCACGTTTCCGCCCGGCGCCGGGCGGCCGTCTCCTTTTACCCGGTGAGACACGCCAGACAGTATTTATGGGATGGTGGACGCGAACCGGATCTTTTTCGTCGGTAGTCTCCCCCGAGCGCTGCCGACGAGCCGATGATGACACCGCACTCTTGACGAGAAGAGGGCCACTCAGGTGAACCCGAATGACGCGATCGCCGCGAAGGTCGAGGTTGAGCGCGCGCTCAGCACCGGCAACCACGAACTCATCGCCCGCAGCATCCTGTTCCACTGCTGGCCGTTGTTCAACACCGATTGGGATCTCATGCGCGCCGCGGTGAGCGCCCTGCCTCGAGATGTCATTGAAGAACACCCCGTTCTTCTGATCACTGACCCGATGTCATACACGTCGTCGCGCATTGCCACGTGGTCGTTGCCGGCGATTCATCCCGATACAGCGCGTGCGCTGAGCCCCGACCAGCTCGATCTCCTGATCCTCGGGCATATGATCGCGCATCGCATGAAGGGCAATGAGTCCCAAGCACTGGACTATGCCCGACAGTTCGCCCATCGAATCATCGAGACCCGTGCTTGTTCGCGCGACCGAACCGATGGCCCGCTCTGGTTCTACCACCTGCAGATCGGATCTACTTTTCTGAGCGCGGGAGACACTGCCCGTGCGCTCCTGGAGTTCTCGAGTGCGACGCAACTGGCACGACTGTCGATCCAGGATGATGCGGTCCGGTTGACGCTCAGCCGCACCGCGCTCGCGCACGCCGTCCGCGGCTCCCTGGACAATGCCGACAGCGCGCTGGCCGATGCCTTCATGCAGGCACCTCCGTCGCCGGCACATGTGAGATCCAGCACCGCCACCATGGTGGCTGCAAGCGCGCTCATCAGCGCCGACCGGATGACAGACGACCTCGACGAGAAGATATCTGCGCTCGAGCCCTACGACAGCGTCGAAGTGACCTGGCCGTTTGCGCTCCTCGCACGAACGCGCGCTCTCCTGGCGCACGAGCACCCTCACGAAGCTCTCGAGGCTTTGCAGCTCGCAAGCCAAACGCATGCGGCACGCCCCGGGTCCTTCGCTTCCGATGTCATGACGTCTGCCGCCGTCGAGGCGCTGACCGCAGCCGAGGAGTTCGGAGCCGCGCGTAAGATCTTGGCTCAAGATGGTGCCCATCAGGGGCTGTTCACCCAGCTCACTGCGGTGAGATTGGCGCTGCATACGGATGACTTCGGCTCCGCCGCAAACGGGATTCGCATTCTGAGCACCGACCCGACGCTGGGCTTAGGGCAACGCGTGGAGTGCGCTCTGCTGGCAGCCTGGCTTCAGTGTGCTCGCGCCGGGGATCTCGATGAGTACACCGCGGCGAAAGTGGCCCGGTGGGGAGCCAACCCTGACCATCGCCGGCTCTTCGCATCGGTTCCCAGCGTGTTGATCGAACGCGTCACCGCGCGCGTGCCTGCGCAGTCGTCCGAAAGCATGACAGCAAACATCTCTGACCTGCAGCATGTCCTTCTCCGATCGCGTCCGCAGCTGACCGGCCGTGAGAAACGTGTTCTCGAAGCGATTACGACACATGGAACAACGGCGGCGATCGCTCGAGCTCTCCATGTCTCACCGAACACGATCAAGTCGCAATTGCGCTCGCTCTACCGCAAGCTCGGCTGTTCCACCCGCCAGGAAGCGATCCGAATAGCCGCAGATCTCCTGCCGAGCATCGCGAACCCCGCGGTCCCCAGCTGAGCGCTCTGAGCGCTCCGCTGAGGCACCTGCCCGTCAGTCCACGAGCAGGGCGGGCTCTTCCAGGATGCTGGCGACATCGGCGATGAAACGGCTCATGCTGTCCCCATCGATGACGCGGTGATCGAAGGAGCCGGCGACGGTCGTGACGAACCGCGGCCGCACCTCACCGTCGACGACCCATGGCTTCTGGCTGATGGTGCCCATCGCCACGATCCCGGCCTCGCCCGGGTTGATGATCGGGGTTCCGGCATCCATCCCGAACACGCCGATGTTGGTGATCGTGATGGTGCCGCCCTGCTGATCAGCCGGCGGGGTCTTGCCATCGCGCGCGGTCAGCGTGAGTCGGTTGAGCGCGCGGGCGAGATCCTTCATGCTGAGATCCTGCGCGTCCTTGATGTTCGGCACCAGCAGCCCACGCGGCGTCGCCGCGGCGATGCCGAGATTGACGTAGTGGCGCACCGAGATCTCGGCGCCGTCCTCGGTCTCGACCCATGCGGCGTTGACCATCGGGTTGCGACGGACCGCCCAGATCACGGCGCGAGCGACGATCAGCAGCGGTGAGACCTTGATGTCGGCGTAGTCCGGCGAGGCCTTGAGCCGCTTGACGAGCTCCATGGTGCGGGTCGCATCGACCTCTTTCCACACCGTGACGTGCGGCGCGGTGTACGCGCTCTGCACCATCGCCGAAGCACTGACCTTGCGGACGCCTTTGACCGGAATCGACTCGGTCCGGCCCGCAGGGGCGATGCCGCGAGCCAGACCCACCGAGGCGTTCTGGGGTGCCGGAACGGTCTCTTCGCGCACGGTGCTCCACTCCGGAGTCTCGATATTGCGGAAGACACTGGCCTGCGAGGCGTGCTTCATGACGTCATCCCGGGTGACTTCGCCGTCGGCTCCGGTCGCCGTCACCGACGACAGATCGACGTCGAGGTCACGGGCGAGCTTGCGGATCGGCGGCTTGGCGATCACGCCGACGGACGAGCGCACCGGGCGCACGGCGGGGCGGGTGCGGCGTGAGGTCGCGCCCGCGCCGGTGCCATATCCGACCAGAACCGAGCCACCGGCCTCCTCAGCCGCAGGAGCGGCGGGGGCAGCGCCGGCAGGTGTCGCAGCATCCGAAACGAAGGTAATGATGGGAGATCCTACCTCCACGGTCTTGCCCTCCTCGACGAGCAGCTCCCCCACGGTGCCGGCATGCGGCGAAGGCAACTCGACCAGCGACTTCGCCGTCTCGATCTCGACAATCACGTCGTTGATCGCCACCGTGTCTCCGGGGGCCACCTTCCAGCTGACGATCTCGGCTTCGGTCAGGCCCTCGCCGACGTCTGGAAGGTTGAAGTTCTGGGTGCTCATGCTTGGTCCTCTCGTCCGCCGCGTTCACAACTCCTGAAAAATACGCGGGAATCGGGAAAAACGGCGTCACCGGTCGGCCGCAGGGCCGATTCTTCAGGAGTTGTGAACGACATCAGTAGGCCATCGACCTGTCGACGGCCTCGAGAATGCGGTCGGCATCGGGCAGGAAGGTACCCTCGAGTTTCGCTGGCGGGAACGGCGCGTCGTACCCGGACACCCGCAGCACGGGTGCCTCCAGAGCGTAGAACGCGCGCTCCATCACGGTCGCTGCGATCTCACTGCCGACGCTGGTGAAGCCCGGGGCTTCCTGGGCGTAGATCATGCGCCCGGTCTTGCGAGCAGAGTCGAGGATCGGGCCGTAGTCGACGGGCGACAGCGAACGCACATCGACGACCTCACAGCTGGTTCCCTCGCCTTCGGCGAGCGCAGCCGCCTGCAACAGCGTCGTGACCATCGCACCGTGGCCGACCAGGGTCACGTCGCTGCCCGAGCGCACCACGCGCGAGGCGTGCAGCCCCGCCGCTGACTGTGCAACATCGACCTCGCCCTTGTGCCAGTAGCGGCTCTTCGGTTCGAGGAAGACGACCGGGTCATTCGAGTGGATGGCTTCCTGGATCATCCAGTACGCATCGTTCGGCGTCGAGGGCGAGACCACCCGCAGCCCCGGAGTGTGCGAGAAGTAGGCTTCGGGGCTCTCCTGGTGGTGCTCGACCGCGCCGATGTGCCCACCGTAGGGAATGCGGATCACGATCGGCATCGACAGGGCGCCCTCGTGCCGATTGGTCATCTTCGCGAGCTGCGACGTGATCTGGTCGAATGCGGGGAATACGAACCCGTCGAACTGGATCTCGCACACCGGACGGAAGCCGCCCATCGCCAGTCCGATCGCCGTGCCGACGATGGCTGACTCCGCAAGCGGGGTGTCCAGCACGCGCCTGTCGCCGAAGTCGCGCTGCAGGTGCTCGGTGATTCGGAAGACCCCGCCGAGCTTTCCGATGTCCTCGCCCATGAGCAGGACCTTCGGGTCGTCTTCCATCGCCTTGCGAAGGCCTGCGTTGAGTGCCTTGCTGAACGGCATCGTCTCAAGCGTCATGCCTGACCTCCTTCGGTGCCGAACGACGCTTCGTAGTTTTCACGCCACGCTTGCTGCTCAGCCATCAGCGGGTGCGGCTCACTGTAGACGTGGTCGAAGATCAGATTCGCCGGGGGCGTGCCGAGCTCCAGGGTGCGAACGCGCAGATCGTCGGCGGCAGCGGATGCCTCGGCATCCACCTCTTCGAAGAGCGAAGCGGCCGCGCCCTTGCCCTCGAGGAAGGCACGCATGCGCGTGATCGGATCACGCTTAGCCCAGGCCTGCTCCTCGGAGCTTTCGCGGTACTTCGTCGGGTCATCGCTGGTCGTGTGCGCGCCGAGACGGTATGTCTCGGCTTCGATCGCGCGGGGGCCCTTGCCTGCGCGCGCTTCGTCCAGCGCGACCCGAGAGACCGCGAAGCTGGCGAGAACATCGTTGCCATCGACGTGGATGCTTTCGATGCCGTAGCCGGAGCTGCGCTGCGTGAACGGCACCCGTGTCTGCGTCGCGACGGGCACGGAGATCGCCCACTGGTTGTTCTGCAGGAAGAAGACGGTCGGCGCCTGGTAGCTGGCGGCGAACACCATCGCCTCGTGCACGTCACCCTGGCTGGAGGCGCCGTCGCCGTAGTAGACGATGACGGCTTCGTCACGGTCGACGTCTCCGGTGCCGGTCTTTCCGTCGAAGGTGAGACCCATGGCGTAGCCGGTGGCGTGCAGTGTCTGCGAGCCGAGCACGAGCGTGTACAGCCGGGTGTTGCCGTTCACTGGATCCATCGGGTTCCAGCCGCCGTGCGAGACGCCGCGCATCAGTTTGATGATGCCGAGGGTGTCGACGCCGCGGATGCGGGTGACCGCGTGCTCACGGTAGGAGGGGAACAGGGTGTCCTGGGTGCGCGCGGCGCGAGCGGAGCCGACCTGGGCGGCTTCCTGACCGCGGCTCGGCGGCCACAGCGCCAGCTGTCCCTGCCGCTGCAGGTTGGTCGCCTGGTCATCGATCGCGCGGATGACGACCATGTCTCGATAGAACTGCTCGAGGTCCGAGTCGCTGATCGCCTCGATCAACGGCAGGTACTTCTCGGCGGCAGGGCTGGGCGAAAAACGGCCGTCCGCCTCCAGGACGCGGACGATATCGGTCTCTGAGGAGGTCACCGTTCTACGCTAGCCGAGCAGATGCACGGATCACTGTCGGCGCTCCACAACGGATTGCGCAGCCTGTAGGACCTTCTCCACGGATTCATGCTCTCCGACGGATATACGGATGCCGTCGCCCGAGAACGGCCGCACCACGATGTCGGCGTCGAGGAAGACCGCGGCGACCTCGTCCGTGCGCTCTCCCGTGGGCAGCCAGACGAAGTTCGCCTGACTGTCGGGCACGTCCCAGCCCTGTGCACGCAGCGCCGCGATCACCGTTGTGCGGCGCTCGACGAGCACGGCGACGCGCTGGAGGAGTTCTGCTTCCGCGTCGAGGCTGGCCAGCGCCGCGGTTTCGGCGGCCGCAGTCACCGAGAGCGGAATGCCGGTCGCGCGCGCCGCATTGAGCACCGCGGTGTGGCCGATCGCGTAGCCGACGCGCAGGCCAGCCAGGCCGTATGCCTTGGAGAAGGTGCGCAGCACGACGACGTTCGGATGCTGCTCGTAGACGCGCTCGGCGAGGCCATCGACAGCGTCTTCCGCGGTGACGAACTCGGCATATGCCTCATCGAGAATGATCAGCACATCGGCGGGGACCCGGGCGACGAAGGCCTCGAACTCCGCGCTCGTGACGATCGGACCGGTGGGGTTGTTCGGGGTGCACACGAGAATCGCGCGGGTGCGTTCGGTGACCGCATCCGCCATGGCGTCCAGATCGTGGCGGGAGTCCTCGGTCAGCGGGACCGGGATGCCGGTCGCACCGGCGACCAGCGGCAGACCGGGGTAGGCCTCGAAGGAGCGCCAGGCATAGATAACCTCATCACCCACGGATGCCACGGCCTGCACGAGTTGGTAGAGGATCGCGACGCTGCCGCTGGCGACGTGCACCTGATCGCTGCCGACGCCGTAGCGGCTGGCCAGACGTTCGCGCAGGCGGGTCGCTGCGGCATCCGGATAGCGGTTGATCGGAGTTGCGCTCTGCAGCGCCGACACGACCGATGGCAGCGGGTCGAAGGGGTTCTCGTTGCTGGACAGTTTGAACGCATCGGGACCCGCCTGACGGCCCTGCTTATACGGCGCCAGTGCCGCGATCTCAGGACGGATGCGGGGAAGAATCGGCTCAGTCACGCTCTGAGTCTACGAGCGTTGGCCCGCAAATCTCCGCGCGCACAGTCGATCACCATGCGAGACTGATTCCACCATGCGCTTCATCATTCGAGTCGTCATCAACGCCTTCGCCCTCTGGGTGGTGACTCTGATCCCCGCCCTGCAGGTGTCGATCAGAGCGTTCGCCCCTGGTGAGACACTGCAGCTCGTGCTCACGCTGCTGGCAGTGGCGGCGATCTTCGCCCTGGTGAACACGATCATCGGCACGGTCATCAAGATCGTCGCGTTCCCGCTCTATCTGCTCACGTTCGGGCTGATCTCCTTCATCGTCAACGGGTTCCTGCTGTGGCTCACCGCGGCCATCACCTCGGGCTTCGGCTGGGGTCTCACGGTCGGGGACTTCTGGTGGGGCGTACTGGCTGCGATCATCATCTCGGTCATCAACGCCGTCTTCGGAGCAATCCTGCGTCCGCAGAAGAAGAAGCGCCGCTGAGCTGACGCCGGCTATCGGCTGGTCACGTACTCCGTTGATTCAATCGACACGGCCTGGTTGAGTTCGCGCCAGTTCTCCCTGATCGCGTCGAGTCGCACGTCTCCCGAGGCATCCACCATCTCTGCCGTCTCGATGTACGTGTCGAGGTAGTGCGTCTTCATCAGCAGGTCATGCGGGTGATAGGCCGGGTCGCCGATGCGGCTCGCGACGAAGCTGTCCGGGGAACCTGTCCCTCCCGGCCCGCCCCCGCCAGCCAGCGCACTGACGAGGTCATCGGTATGGCGCAGCTCGATCAGCAGCTGGTTCTCCTCAAGCGCCGGATGCACCGGACTGCCCGCTGTCACCTGAACCCGCACATCGAATTCGCTCTGCGTCGCCAGATAGGCGGCGTTGATCGCACCCTGCGAGTGGGCGTACACGTCGACACGGTCGCCTGCTTTCGCACCGGCCGCGGCGAGCACGTCGAGACTCGCCTGGTGCGACGCGGACTCGTTACCGAAGTACAGCTCAACGTTCGATTTCATGTCGAGCGGATTGCCGCCCATCAGGGCCGATGTGCCCTCTGCGTACAGCACGAACCGCTCTTCACCGTCGACCATCGTGTACTTCTCGACCTTGAACTGCGCCTCTTTCGTCTCGGGAAAGCGGCGGAATGCTTCCGCCAGACTCGTCGGTGGCGCGATCGGAGAGCTGGTGTTGACCGGTGTCACCGTTACCGGCGCAGCATCGCCTGAAAGCGTCGCGCCCGGCCGAAGCACACCCATCCGGCTCGAGCCGATACGCGAGGCGAGCAGGAAAAGCAGAGAGGCGTCGAGAAACGGAAGACCGGTCTGCTGTTCGAGTAGCCCCTCATACCGCCCCTCGTCCCATCCCTTGAGAAGCCAGGCCTCCATGTCGGGGACTCGCGGATCGGATCTTTCGAGTTCGGCAATGCGCGCCATGATCGCCTCGGCTTCTGCACCCTCTCGAATCTCGAGGGCCGCCAGCTCCGCCTTCAACTCGACCAGTTCGTAGACGTCAGCCATCAGCAGCGTGTTCTCGGCCGCCATCTGACACTGCTGACTCATGGCCTCGGCACGGTCAGCACTGGCCCAGAGGGCATCCATGTTTACTCGCGGCCTGACACCCGGCATGTTCAGCACATGTCCGTAAGCGGTGCGCGCCGCGGAGCTCGCCTCGATGAGAGTGGGGACGATGGCGAGCAGTCTGCGCGACACCGACCGCAGCGCCTCCGGATCAACCGCGATGGCGCCGCCGTGCGTGATGGTGACCGAGCCGCTCATGGTGTCGGCCTCGACTGGATCTCCCAGAGGCGTGTGCCCAAGTCCCCCGCTTCCGCGGCCGTGCCCGCCTTCAGCTGCACGATCAGCTCATGCAGGCGGCGCACACCGTCGGCCTGCCACTCGCTCTCGTACAGGAGCGGGATCAGCGCCGCTCCAGCGTCTTCGAGCGCACTGATCGCCTTCTGTACTGCTCTGATTGCCGAGATCCACTCCAAGAGTGTCCCCGTGGCGGGTGCTACCGCCATGTCGTAGGTGAACATGTGCCAACCCTGCCCGGTTCACCCCGCGGTGCGGAGGGCAGAACCCAGCAACTGTGCACAGCCCGCTGCAACGCCGGATTGTGTGAAATAGGACGTCATCGCTGTGCAGGGGGTGCCACGACCGGCAGAATGGATCCCGTGACATCGCCGGACCCCTTCCGCGTCATCTTCGTGTGTACGGGCAATATTTGCCGATCGCCCATGGCGGAGGTGGTGTTTCGCGACCTCGCTGAACACCAGGGGCTGGGCTCGCGAATCGTGTCGAGCAGTGCTGGCACCGGCGAGTGGCATGTCGGCGAGCGCGCCGATCATCGCACGATCGAGACGCTTCAGCGCCGCGGATACGACGGCTCGCAACATCGCGCGAAGCAGTTCACCGCAGCATCCTTCGCCGACAACGACCTCGTCGTCGCACTCGACCGCACGCACGAGCGCATTCTTCGCGAGTGGGCGCGCGACGAGGACCAGGTCGGCAAAGTCATTCTGCTGCTCTCCTTCGACCGCGACGCCGACGGCATGGACGTGCCCGATCCGTACTACGCCGACACGGCGATGTTCGATGCGGTGCTGGCTATGATTGAGACCGCGACCCGCGGCTTGTTTCGTCAGCTCGAACCCGCCCTGCGTCCCAGCCGCACGACGCCCCGCACCACGCCCCAGAACTGAGTGGGGCCCGATCAGGAGGATTGCCCTGACTTCCCCGAATGCTCTCCCTGTCCAGCCACTGAGCCCCCTCGACGGACGCTACCGTCCGGCTGTCGCTGCCCTCGGCGACTACCTCTCCGAGGCGGGATTGAACCGTGCGCGGGTCGAGGTGGAAGTCGAGTGGCTGATCGCCCTCACTGATCGTTCGCTGTTCGAGACGTCTCCGCTGTCGGATGCTGACAAGGACCGCCTGCGCGGCTTGTACCGCGACTTCGGCCAGGCTGAGATCGACTGGCTCGCCGAGAAGGAAGCCGTCACCCGCCATGACGTGAAGGCCATCGAGTACCTCGTGCGCGACCGGCTGTCGACGCTCGAGCTGGACTCGATCGCCGAGCTCACCCACTTCGCCTGTACCAGCGAGGACATCAACTCCGTCTCGTACGCACTGACCGTCAAGCGCGCGGTCGAGAACGTCTGGCTGCCGGCTTTGGATGGCGTGATCGCGAAGCTGCGCGAACTGGCGATTGAACACGCGGATGCCGCGATGCTCTCCCGCACGCACGGGCAGCCCGCAACGCCCTCGACCATGGGCAAGGAGCTCGCTGTCTTCGCGTGGCGTCTGGAGCGCGTGCGCGCTCAGATTGCGGCATCCGACTACCTGGCGAAGTTCTCCGGGGCGACCGGAACCTGGTCTGCACACCTCGCCGCCGATCCTTCCGTCGACTGGCCGCAGGTTGCGCGTTCCTACGTCGAGGGGCTCGGCCTCGGATTCAACATCCTCACCACCCAGATCGAGTCGCACGACTGGCAGGTCGAGCTCTATGACCGGATGCGTCATGCCGGCGGCATCCTGCACAACCTCGCCACCGACATCTGGACCTACATCTCGATCGGCTACTTCACGCAGATTCCGGTTGCCGGCGCGACCGGCTCGTCGACGATGCCGCACAAGATCAATCCGATCCGCTTCGAGAACGCCGAGGCGAACCTCGAGCTCTCGGCGGCACTGCTCGGCTCGCTTTCGCAGACCCTGGTGACCTCGCGCATGCAGCGGGACCTCACCGATTCCACGACCCAGCGCAATATCGGCGTCGCTTTCGGGCACTCGCTGCTGGCGCTGGACAATCTGCGCCGCGGCCTGAACGAGATCTCCCTGGCGCGCGAGGTACTGCTGGCCGACCTCGACGTGAACTGGGAAGTTCTCGCCGAAGCGATCCAGACCGTCATCCGTGCCGAGGTCGTCGCCGGACGCTCGAGCATCCAGGACCCATATGCACTGCTGAAGGAGCTCACCCGCGGTCACCGTGTGGGGGCGGCGGAGCTGGCATCCTTCGTCGAAGGTCTCGAGATCGGCGATGCTGCCAAGCAGCGTCTGCTCGCGCTGACTCCCGCGGGCTACACCGGCATCGCGGAGCGCCTCGCCAAGTAGTTCGCGCGCTGCCCGCGGGCGGGCTTGTACTGCCCGCGGGTGGGCCCGTGTTGCCCGCGGGCTTGCCCGTGTTGCCCGCGGGTGGGCCCGTGTTACAGAAGATGCGGGTCGCGATCTGCCAAGGTCACCGCTTGTGTGACACGGAACGGCCGCGCGTCATACAAAGGGCGGGTGCAACCGCGCCGAACCCGCCACTAGTGTGACGCGGTCGCGAGACGCGGGCAGGCCCCGGAGCTAGGACTTCGTGGAGTCAGTTCCGGTCGAGTCGGTGCTCGGCTGGTCGTCAGGCTCTTCGTCGTAGAGGACGGGCCGGTCGAGCGTCTTTCCTTCGTACTCACGCGGGTCCACGGCAAGAATCAGCATCGACATGACCAGCAGGGTGACGATGAACGCGCCACCGCCGACGACCAGGCCCAGAACGACCGGGGTCAGCCCGTCGTAGTTGCCACTGGCGATCAACGTGTTCACCCGATCAGTGAAGGCACCGGCCGACACCAGCGTGACCACGGCTGCGAAGACACCGCACACGAGGGCGATTCCGAGCAGGTGCAGCGGGCGCAGCAGCTCTCGGCGGTTGGGCTTGTTCTCGCTCACGCGGCTCCTCCACTCTCGATCCGCTCGCCTGCGGCGGCAGCGGAATCGGCATCCTTCGTCGTCTCGCCCCGGGGCGTCTCTTCCGCACGGAGTGGCGAGAATCCGGCGATCGCGAGGAAGACCGCGACGATCGCGGTGTACCCGCCGAGCATGCCCACAGCGAGAATGATCCCCGTCAACGTCAGCTCACCGGCGCCCTCGACGCTGTACTGCAGCGAATAACCCACCGGAATGACGAGCAGGATGATCGCGAGCAGAAGCCCGAGCGCGCCGACCGTGATGGCATCTTTCGCCGTCGCATCCGTGCGACGCGCGCGAAGGCCCGCGATAAGTTCGACCAGACCGGATGCCGCGGCCCACACAATCACGACGATGAAGAAGGCCGCATCCACCCGCAGGGCCGGCACGCTGCTGACAGCCGCGGCGGCCAGGTTGATCACGGCTAGCAGGATCAGCGACCCGCGTGCCCCGGCGGGCACGGCCAGCCAAGCACCGAGAACGAGAACAATTCCGCTCGCTGCGACGAAGCCGCCAAAGACGGAGAAGCCGACCACAGCGGAGTGGTCGGAGGAGAACGTGATCATGAGGGCAGATACGGCGGCGAAAAATGCGCGCAACAACTGAACGTGACGCACGGTGAATGTGCGGACTGGGGCAGACATGACGATTCCTCGGTTCTCCGGGATGATATGTCCAGTCTACGCGCGCGAAAGAGTACGCACTCCAACCGGGCTGCCGGACGCGAGCGGCAGCATGCGGGTTCGGCGCTGCCCCCAGAGCAGCGCCGAACCACGCACCATATGCAGGGGGGTTCTGCCGATGACCTCGCCTCTGACACCGGGCCCCGATGTCTGCGCTTGGTCTTAGGCTCAAAGATACCGATTGCTCGTTCACACACCTGGGGTCGTCTGTGAAGTTCGAAGAAGAAGTTGTTACCGGCGTTCACCGGCCGGAGTTCACCACGCTTTTCCGTGCGGCGATCGTGGAGCGCGGGGTCACGATGACCTGGCTTCGCGAGCGTCTGGCAGACGGGGGGAATCCGATCGCGGCGGCCACGCTCAGCTATTGGCGCTCGGGCGCACGTCGGCCAGAAGGGCCACGGTCGATCGCAGCAGTCGAAGAGATCGAGTCGCTGCTCGCGCTGGAACGCGGCGCCCTGATGTCGTTGATCGGACCCACGCACCGGGTCGGGCCGATAGGACGCGTGCAGTACCCGCTGGCGCACGATCGCCTGGAACAGCTCACGGCTGAAACGTTCACCGGACTGGGGGCAGCTGTGCTCGACCCCGCACGCGACGTTTCCACCACTGCTGTCACCGAGGTCGGAGCAGACGGCTTCGTGATATCCCGCACCACCCGCACGCTGCTGCAGTCAACCTCCGGAACCATCACCGACGTGCCCTATATCGATATGACCCCGGGGGCCCCCACTCCCGCGCCGCTGTTCAGCATGCTCGGGGGCGGACGCATCTCACGCCGCTACTCGCACCCGAGCGGTGAGGTACACGGAGCAATGATGGAACTCGAGCGTCCGCTGGGTCCGGCGCAGACCGCGATGATCGAATGGAAGCTGGAGTACCCGCCCGGCTACCCAGGCACCAGCGAGACCGGTCACGGCGTGGCCAGGCGGTGCCGCGACCTGATGCTGTGGACAAAATTCCATCCTGACGCGCTACCGACGTGGCTGGAAGAGGTCCAGGAGACGCCAGACGATACGACCGTGACGCCCCTCTGCCTCGATGGGGCAACGGCGATCCATCAGGTACGCCAGGGGTGGGGCCCCGGGATGCTCATCCTGCGCTGGGGGTACGATGCGCGGGAGTGAGATCTGCAGGTCTGGGGAAAGCGGCGGCTACTCTCCCGTTGCGATCGGGCGCCCCGGCGTGTTCGACCACTGACTCCAGGAGCCGTGGAAGAGCTTCGCGTCTATCCCGGCCTCAGCGAGCACCAGCGCTGTGTGAGCGGCCGTGATGCCCGAACCACAGTACGCGGCCACGGGCGTGCCATCGAGCACACCGACAGCGGCGAAGTTCCTGCGCAGCTCATCGAGGTCACGTAGCGTTCCATCCTCAGCGAGGTGCGCCGTGGTGGGGAGATTCACCGCACCCGGGATGTGTCCGGCGATGGGATCCATCGGTTCGACCTCGCCCCGGTAGCGCTCCGGCGCACGCACATCCAGCAGCACGCCGGATGCCGGGAACTGTGCCGCCTCATCGATCGTGA
The DNA here is from genome assembly GCF_051546305.1 of Microbacterium wangyouchuni. Taxonomy (NCBI): domain Bacteria; kingdom Bacillati; phylum Actinomycetota; class Actinomycetes; order Micrococcales; family Microbacteriaceae; genus Microbacterium; species Microbacterium wangyouchuni. The sequence continues at coordinate 59,125 of NZ_JBPTMA010000003.1, read as the reverse complement.
GGCTGCGCCCTGCGACATCCTGCAACGTCACCGAACCGCGGGTGTACTCGGCAGATCCTGTCTCGACATCACCACCGGCCGCCAACCAGGCGGCCCAGCCACCATCGAGCACTCGCACATCGACGCCGCCCTGACGCAGCAGCCACCAGGCGCGAGCCGCCGGCAAACCGCCCGCATCGTCATAGGCGACGACGACGTCGCCGTCGTTGATGCCCCAGCTCCGCGCAGCATCCTGAACCTGCTCGGTCGACGGCAGCGGGTGTCGTCCCTCGTCGGGCCGGCCCGGCCGGGACAACTCAGATTCCAGGTCGACGTACACCGCACCGGGGATGTGTCCCTCGAGATAATCCGCTCTACGATCCGGCTGACCCAGACTCCAGCGCACGTCGAGAATGCGCACGTCGGAACTCATCAGCTCGGCCAACTCAGCCATGCTCACCATCTGTGACATACCCCCAGGTTACGGCGCTCCCGGGCCGGAGGGACGAAACACGAAAGGGCGCCGCAGCTGATCTGCTGCGGCGCCCTCCGAAGAATCCGAATTCACTCAGGCCTTGGCGTTGTCCTTCTCCTCGACCCGGTCAGCATCCTCGGTCTCGTCGAGCTCGGTCTCAGCATCCTCGATCTCGTCCTCGTCTGATTCATCCTCAGCCGAAGAATCCGAATTGAAGACACCATCCGGACGGATGAGTTCACGAACCTCAGCCATGAAGCTGTTCAGCTGCTGCTGCTGCCAGCGCAGCTGGCGCGTGCGATCTTCAGAGTCACGCAGCACATCCGTGGTGTGCCCGATGACGGTGCTGACGATCTTCTGCGCCTTCACTCGTGCCCGATCGAGCGTCTCGCGAGCACGCATCTGGGCGTCAGCCTCGATGGCGCCCGCCTGCGAACGCATCAGACGCTCATAGTCGTCGGCCTTCGCTGAAATGCGCTTGGAGTGCTCCAGCGCCGACTCCACCTGCTCGTTCGCGTCGTTGGTGATGCGCTCGGCATGAGCGACCGCCTGGTTGTGCAGGAGCAGGAACTCCTGCTGCGCCTCGTCCTGCCGGCGGGTCAGGGTCTCTTCGAACTCCAGCACGCGCGCGTTCATCTCGCGCACCTCGCGCTCAGCATCCGCACGCTGCTGGCTGGTCTCGCGGGCAACCATCGAACGCAGCGCCGCCGAGCCCTTCTCGGCCTCGGTGCGAACGGTTGCCGCCTCCTGCTCGGCCTGGACGACCTTCTCAGCGGCATGGGATGCTTCGCGCTGAATGCGTGCCTCATGGGCGGTGTACTCCGTGTCGATACGCAACCGGACCTGATCGGCGTCGTTCTGCGCCTGCTTGGTGACCCGCTGCACCTCGACGTCGAGCTCGGCACGGCGCGTGTCTGCTTCGGCGCGGGTAGCCTCAAGCAGGCGTTCGGCCTGCACGGCAGCGTTCTGAATCAGGACCGAAGCCTGCTCCTCGGCGACGCGCAGCACTGCCTCGAACTGCAACCGCGATCCCTCGGCGTCGGCTTCGCTCTTCGGGGCGTCGACGAGCTCGCTGGTGAGCGTCACGACCTGCTGCTCAGCGTCATCCACCTGGGCGCGAGCTGCGGCCAGTTCGGCCTCAAGCGCCGTGGTGCGCTCTGCCGCTTGAGCCTCGAGCTCCGCGATGCGCGTTTCGCTCTCGATCCGTGCGGCCTCCACCTCGGAGCGCACCGACGCAACGTCGCGGCTCACACCCGAACGCGCCTGGGCCAGTTCAGCATCCGCACGCTGCACCTGCATCCGCAGGCCGGCGATCGCAGCATCCACCTCGCCGCGGTCGTATCCGCGGAATCCGATCGTGAAGGTGCCCTGCTCGCGCGCCTGTCCCTGCGTGAGCTGATCGAAGAAATCGGCTCCCTGCTCGTCGTTGCTGTTGTCGGCGGAGTCGTTCACGAAGGAACACCTTTCTGGCGGGGCGCACCGCTCAAGCACCGAACACCGAACACCGAGGCGTCGAAGCAAGCACGAGCGGTCGCTGCGTGGGGGGAAGAGTGGAGCACAAGACTCCATTTATAAGACTAACTTGCCCGGGGATCGGCGACCAGCCCTGTCCTCCGGCGATCGCGCGAGGCATCTCACAGGGCACCCCACCGATAAACTGCCGTGCGACCCCCGATTGAAGGATTCCGCAATGCCGCGTTTTGACCTGCCCCTCGAGGAGCTGCGCTCCTATCGCCCCGCCGTCGCCGAGCCCGCTGACTTCGACGACTTCTGGGAGCAGACTCTTGCGGAGTCCCGCGCCCTCGCTGAGCCGATTCAGCTCCGGCGAATCGACTCTCCGCTGCAGTCCGTCGAAGTTTATGACGTCACATTCAGCGGCTTCGGCGGAGACCCGATCGGCGGCTGGTTGCTGTTGCCAGCAGACAGTGACGAACCGCTCCCCGCCGTGATCGAGTACGTCGGCTACGGCGGTGGACGGGGCCTGCCGCACGAGCGGCTCGGGTGGGCAGCATCCGGTTACGCCTACTTCCTGATGGATACCCGCGGCCAGGGCAGCAACTGGGGAACCGGTGGCGTCACGGCAGATCCACACGGCTCGGGCCCCGCGGTGCCCGGATATCTGACGCGCGGAATCGAATCTCCGCACAGCTACTATTACCGCCGCGTCTTCACCGATGCCGTGCTCGCCATCGACGCCATCCGCTCACTCGACCGTGTTGACGCGTCCCGCGTCGCGATCAGCGGCATCAGCCAGGGCGGCGGCATCGCGATCGCCGCAGCTGGTCTTTCCACCGGGCTGGTCGCTGCGATGCCCGAGGTGCCGTTCCTGTGCCACTTCGAACGGGCCGTCGGCATGACCGGACGCGATCCCTACGAGGAGATCGTCCGCTACCTGGCTGTGCAGCGCGAAGCATCCGCCACGGCCTTCGAAACGCTGTCGTACTTCGACGGCGTCAATTTCGCCAAGCGCGCGACTTCTCCGACCCTGTTCTCTGTGGCGCTGCTGGATCCCATTTGCCCGCCGTCGACAGTCTTCGCCGCCTACAACCACTGGGGCGGCTCCCGCGAGATCGTCGACTACCCCTTCAACGAGCACGAAGGCGGACAGGGCCTGCACTGGGAGAAACAGGCCGCGTTCCTCGCCGAGCAGCTCGCCGGGTGACGTTTGGTTCGTGTTCGGGGTTTCAACAAGCGCAAATGGCTGTACTCCGGGGCGGAACGCAGCCATTTGCGCTTGTCGAACGGAGGGGGCGGGTTCTGCCCTGAGCAGAAAAACTGCCACCGCGACCGATTTCGGCGTTAGCGTGAACCATGGCCGAGATCGTCCCCTTTCCCCGCCCGCCGCGTCGTCATCACAACGACCCGGAACCGCTCTGGCGCCAGATGCTCGGTGACCAACTGCGGCGCCGACGACACGAGCGCGAAGAGACGCTCACCGAGACTGCCGATCGGGCCGGGGTCTCACCGCAGTACCTCTCCGAGGTCGAACGCGGGCTGAAGGAGCCGTCCAGCGAGATGATCGCCGCGATCTCCGGGGCGCTGGAGACGAATCTCATCGACTTGACCAGCGCTGTGGCCGATGAGTTGCGCATGGCCGCGGTTCCGGCACCCGCTCTGGCGTCGACCGGTCGCGGCGCATTCAGCCTCGCCGCCTGATCGGCTCCCGGCATCCGCCTGGTGCGGCCGTCTGACCTCCCGGCATCCACCTGTGGCGCCTGTCATCCGCCGTGTTACGGATGTCGGACCATGTTGCAGATGTCGGAGGGATTCGGCGAATTCGTCCGACAGACGTGACAGCATCCGCGATCCGTATCACCGGCCGCCACCTGTAACACCGCCGTCACCCCGCCGAGCGCTCCCCCAGCACTGTGTCGATCAGTCCATATTCCAGAGCAGCGGATGCCGTAAACACCCGATCCCGGTCGGTATCGGCGCGCAGCGTCTCGACGGTGCGCCCGGTGTGCTTGGCGAGCACCGCTTCCATGTCGGCGCGCACCCGCACCACCTCGTCGGCGGCGAGGATCAGGTCGGGGATCGCCCCGCGGGACTGCCCGGCCGGCTGATGCAGCACGATCCGCGCATGCTCGAGCGCCGCACGCTGGCCCGGCGCACCGGCAGCGGCGAGGAGGGCGGCCGGACCGATTGCCTGACCGACGACCGTCGTCGCAACAGCCGGACGGATGTGCTGCATCGTGTCGTAGATCGCCAGGGCAGCTCCCGGGTCGCCGCCCTCGCTGTTGATGTAGAGCTGGACGCCGGCGTCAGGACTATCTGCGTCGAGGTGCAGGAACTGTGCGATCAGTGCGTTCGCGACACCCGCGTCGATTCCCGTGCCGAGGTAGATGACGCGTTCGGCGAGCAGGTGCGAGTAGACGTCCATGACGCGCTCACCCCGCGGATGCTGCGCGATGACGTTCGGGATCGTGTAACTGGTCATGACTTCACTCCTTCCGGGGCGGATGCCGCGGCATCCGTTCCCAACCCGACTCGCGCTCTGCGGCGGGGCAATACCTGTCCTATCGAGTCGACAATCTCATCGATGAACCCGTATTCCTGCGCCTGTGCTGCGGTGTACCAGCGGTCATGTAGCGAGTCATCGAAGATGCGCTCGGGTGGCTGTCCGGTGTCGTCGGAGATGAGCCCGAGTACGGTGTCACGCATGTGCCGGAGGTCATCTGCCTGCGTTTCGAGCTCCCCGGCGGAACCACCGATTCCGGCAGATCCCTGATGCATGAGGATCCTGGCGTGCGGCAGTGCGCGACGTTTGCCCTGGGTGCCACCGGAGAGCAGGAACTGCCCCGCGCTGGCCGCCATGCCGAGCGCCAGCGTCGCGACGTCGTTGGGGATCAGCTTCATGATGTCGCGGATCGCGAGCATCGACGGCACCGAGCCGCCGGGTGAGTGGATCCACAGCGCGATGTCGGCGACGGGGTCTTCCGCTGACAGGTTCAGCAACTGCGTCATCAGCAGCGTGCCGTTGTCGTCATCCAGGGCGCCGTCGAGCACCAGGATGCGTTCATGAAACAGCGCGCGTCGGGCATCTGGGCTGAACTGTGGGGTCGGGTTTTCTTCGCTCATGCCTCCAGCGTGCGACGAGCGACAATCGCCAGGGCCCGAATCCGCCCTGAGCGGCTCTGCTGTGGGCAGAGATGTCGGGACACTTGCAGGGCCATCGAACGGATGCCGGGCCATTCACCGGCGTTTCGCCCTGCATCCGTTCGATCGCCCTGCATCCGTGCATCCCTGCATCCGTGCATCCCTGCATCCGTGCATCCCTGCATCCGTGCATCCATCTGTCCGCCCCGCGGGGCGGACACCGCTTGTTTTCGGTGTGCCTAAAAGGTACGTTTTCGGTGTGCCTAAAAATGTACGCATCGCGGCGAGTTTTCTCGCGGTGTTCGCCGCCGGATCCGCACTGGTCGGATGCTCCGGGCCGGGCGCTCTCGATGACGATGACCGTCCGGTCGTACTGACCACCTTCACCGTCCTGGCAGATATCGCGCAGAATGTCGCCGGCGAGCATCTGCGCGTGGAATCGATCACGAAACCGGGCGCCGAAATCCACGCCTATGAGCCCACGCCCGGGGATGTGCGCAAGGCAGCCGAGGCCGACCTCATCCTCGACAACGGACTCAACCTCGAAGCATGGTTCGAGCAGTTCGTCGAGTCGGTCGATGTTGACCACATCGTGGTCTCCGAAGGGGTGGAAGTCATCGGGATCGACTCTTCCGATGCCCCGAACCCGCACGCCTGGATGAGCCCGTCAAACGTGCAGCTGTACGTCGACAACATGGCCGAGGCGTTCAGTGAACTCTCCCCCGCACACTCCGATGATTTCGCCGCGAACGCCGAGACCTACAAGTCCGAGCTGCAGCAGGTGCAGGACGATCTCGCTGCAGAGCTCGCCGAGCTTCCGCAGAATGAACGGGCGTTGGTCACCTGCGAGGGCGCGTTCTCGTACCTCGCGCAGGATGCCGGACTCACCGAGGCCTACATCTGGCCGGTCAACGCCGAGCAGCAGGCGACGCCGCGGCAGATCGCCGCGGTGATCGAGTTCGTGAAGGACAATGACGTGCCGGCGGTGTTCTGCGAGTCGACCGTCTCCGACCGGGCCATGCGGCAGGTCGTCGAAGCGACGGATGCCGCGTTCGGCGGCACCCTGTACGTCGACTCCCTCTCCACCGCCGACGGCCCGGTCCCGACCTATCTGGAACTCATCCGCCACGACGCCGACATGATCGTTGCTGGACTCACCGGCCGCACCGGCGGCGGAAGCAACGGCGACGGATCATGAGCGCGATCGAGGTGACCGGGGTCACGGTCCGCTACGGCGACCTGCTGGCGCTGGATGACGTGTCGCTGAGCGTCGAGGCCGGCCGCGTCACCGGGCTCATCGGAATGAACGGCTCCGGGAAGTCGACGCTGTTCAAGACGATCATCTCGCTCGTGCGTCCGGACACCGGGCAGGTGCGCCTGCACGGCGCTGATCCAGCATCCGCTCGCCGGCGCGGGCTCATCGGATACGTCCCGCAAAGCGAGGACGTCGACTGGTCGTTTCCGGTCTCGGTGCGTGACGTGGTGATGATGGGTCGCTACGGTGCGCAGGGGATGCTGCGGCGAGCGCGCGCGGCTGACCGCACGGCCGTTGACGAGGCCCTCGAACGAGTGGAGCTCACCGACCTCGCCGACCGGCAGATCGGACAGCTTTCCGGCGGCCAACGCAAGCGTGCGTTCGTCGCTCGCGGGATCGCCCAGGGTGCCGACATCCTGTTGCTCGATGAGCCGTTCGCCGGTGTCGACAAGCGCAGCGAGGCGACAATCGTTCGGCTGCTGCGCGAGCTCGCGGCGGCCGGCGACACCGTGCTGGTCTCCACCCACGACCTGCACGCGCTGCCATCGCTGGCAGATGAAGCGGTATTGCTGCTTCGGCGGGTGCTGTTCCACGGCACGGTCACCGAGGCACTGGAGCCCGCCAACCTGTCGCGGGCCTTCGGGTTGGAGGCGCCGTGATCCTCGACTGGATTCTCGAGCCCCTGCAGTACGACTTCATGGTGCGTGCGCTCGTGACCACCGTGATCGCGGCCGTCGTGTGCGCGCTGCTCTCCTGCTGGCTGGTGCTGGTGGGCTGGTCGCTGATGGGCGATGCCGTCTCGCACGCGGTGCTGCCCGGAGTCGTGCTCGCCTACGTGGTCGGGGCGCCGTTCGCGCTCGGCGCGCTGGTGTTCGGCTTTCTCGCTGTGGCGCTCATCGGGCTCATCCGTGGCACGAGCCGGGTGAAGGAGGATGCCGCGATCGGCATCGTCTTCACAACACTGTTCGCCTTCGGGCTCGTGCTGATCTCGGTCACCCCGAGCCAGACCGATCTCAACCACATCATCTTCGGCAACATCCTCGGTGTCTCCGAAGTCGATCTGCTGCAGATCATCGTGCTCGCCGCGATCGCCTTCGTCGTGCTGATCGTCAAGCGCCGGGATCTGACCCTGTATGCCTTCGATCCCACGCACGCCTTCGCGATCGGGCTGTCACCGCGGATGCTGGGCACATTGCTGCTCGGCGTGCTCGCGCTGACGGCCGTCGTCGCCCTGCAGGTCGTCGGCGTGGTGCTCGTCGTTGCGATGCTCATCATCCCCGGCGCCACCGCGCATCTGCTCACCGATCGCTTCGGACGGATGCTGGTGATCGCCCCCGTCATGTCGGCACTGTGCAGCGTCATCGGCATCTACCTGAGCTACTGGATCGATGCGGCATCCGGTGGGCTCGTCGTCGTCGTGCAGGGCTGCGCGTTCGCGCTGGCGTACCTCTTCGCTCCGCACCAGGGCGTGATCGGTAAGCGACTGCGGCGGCGGGTGCGGGCGGGGCGGTAGCCGCCCATCATAGGCTGGAGCAATGCCTGTGGAACCTCTCGCCCTGCCCGCTGACGACTGGGCGACCTTCGTCGCCGAGCGCGCCGATTCCTCCCTCGCCCAAGCGTGTGAGGTCGTCGACCGACTCAAAGACGGTGCCGATCGCACGCCGCTGGAGACGCTCGAGCTGTGGAACGTCGGCGAGACGGCGATCAGGAATGCGGCGAGCGTGACCGAGCTGCTCTCGGAGGTTCACCCGGATTCCAGCGTGCGCGCCCTCGCCGAGGATCGGATGCAGGACGCCGCCGCCCTCGTCACCGCACGCGATCAGGATCGCGCGCTGTATGAGGTGTTCGCGACCCTGGACCCCTCAGGACTCGATGCCGAAGCGGCGCGGTTGCTCGTACTCACCCTGCGGGACTTCCGCCGCGGCGGCGTGGACCGTGACGATGCCACCCGCGCCCGCCTATCTGAGATCGCGGCGCGCATCACCGTGATCGAGCAGGAGTTCTCCCGGAACGTCCGCGACGATGTGCGCAGCATCCGGATCTCGCCCGAGCGTCTCGATGGTCTCCCCGAGGACTTCCGTGTCGCGCATCCGGCCGGCGACGATGGGCTCGTCGAGATCACGACCGACTATCCGGACTTCCGACCGTTTCGCACCTACGCGCACGATCGCGCCGCGCGCGAGGAGCTCTCCCGCGCTTACGCCGCTCGCGGCTGGCCGGCCAACGATGCGCTGCTGCACGAGTTGCTGGATCTGCGTCATGAGCAGGCCACGATGCTCGGTTATCCGTCCTGGCCGGATTTCGATGCCGAGACGAAGATGATCGGCACCGGCGACGCGATCGCCGAGTTCATCGACCACATCAGCGACCTATCGGCCGATCGGGCGAACGCGGATGCCGAAGCGCTCCTGGCTCGAGCCCGGCAAGATGACCCTGAAGCGACCACCATCACCAGCGCAGATTCCGAGTATTACGGCGAGCTCGTGCGCCGCGAGCAGTACGACGTCGACGCGCAGGATGTGCGCCAGTACTTCGACTTCGCCCGGGTGCGGGCGGGTCTGCTCTCTGTCACCGGCCGGCTGTTCGGTCTGGAATACCGGGCGGTGGATGCTCCGGCCTGGGCATCGGACGTCACGAGCTACGACGTGCTGCAGCGCGGCGAACGCATCGGTCGTATTCACCTGGACCTGCACCCGCGCGAGGGCAAGTACAAGCACGCTGCTCAGTTCGACCTCGTCAGCGGTGTCCGGGGTGTGCAGCTGCCCGAGGGCGTTCTGGTGTGCAACTTCCCGCGCGGGCTCATGGAGCATGAGCAGGTCAAGACGCTGTTCCACGAGTTCGGCCACCTGCTTCACCACGTGCTCGGCGGTGACCAGACGTGGGCACGGTTCTCCGGCGTTGCGACCGAGTGGGACTTCGTCGAAGCGCCGTCGCAGATGCTCGAGGAATGGGCGTGGGATGCTTCGATCCTCCGCAGCTTCGCTGTGAACCCCGCGGACGAGGCGATCCCGGCTGATCTCGTCTCCCGCATGCGCGAAGCTGCCGACTCCGACCGCGGTCGCTGGGTGCGCACGCAGATGTTCTACGCCGCCGTCTCGTACCGACTGCACCAGGATCGTCCGGCAGATCATGACGCCGCTGTCGCAGAGCTGTCGGACCGCTACTCGGTGATCGCGCGCCTCCCCGACACCCACATGCAGTCAGGATTCGGGCATCTCACCGGCTACAGCTCCGCGTATTACACGTACATGTGGAGCCTGGTGATCGCGAAGGACATGTTCAGTGCGTTCGACCGCGACGATCTGTTCGAGCCCGGTATCGCCGGCCGCTACCGAGACGAGATTCTCGCCCGCGGTGGTGCGGCCGACGCCGCCGACCTCGTTGCGTCATTGCTCGGACGCCCGTACTCCTTCGACGCGTTCGGGAAGTGGCTCGCCGGCGAGGCCTGAGCGCCGACCCGTTCATAACTCCTGAAAAACTCGCGGTTTCGGCGGGCCAAGTGCCGATTCCGGCCCGATCGCGACCAGTTCTCAGGAGTTGTGCGCGGCGCCGGGCGCAGAGTTGGCGGCGGCAGCGGGCGCAGCGGGCCCAGCGGACGCGGCGGGCGCAGCAGCAATCGCCGCGAACGCCTGCGCAAGGTCGGCGATGAGGTCGCCAGCGTTCTCGAGTCCGATCGACAGGCGCAGCACGTCGGCGTCGGGGCGGGCATCCTCCGGGACCGGTCGATGCGTGAGAGCAGCCGGATGCTGGATGAGCGAATCCACCCCGCCCAGCGACACCGCATGGGTGAACAGCTGCGTGGCGGCCGCAACGGCACTCGCCGCCGCGTAACCTCCGCTCAGACGGATCGCGATCATCGCACCTGTGCCGCGCATCTGCCGATCGAGAATCCCCTCCTCATCCCCATTGAGGCCGGGGAAGAACACTTCGTCCACCTGCGGTTGATCGATCAGCCACTGCACGATCTGCTGCGCATTCGCTTGCTGCTGGCGCATCCGCACCGGCAGGGTGGTGAGACCGCGGTGCAGCAGGTAGGCGCCGAGCGGATGCAGCAGGCCACCGGTCACCGCACGAACGCGGCGCAGCGCCTCAGCGTGCTCCTCACTGCAGGCGATGACACCGGCGATCACATCGCCGTGGCCACCGAGGTACTTCGTCGCGCTGTGCAGCGACATAGCGGCCCCGTGATCGAGGGGGTTCTGCAGAATCGGCGTCGCGAACGTGTTGTCGACGACGACAGGCACGCCTGCGGCCGCGGCAACCACCGCGGCGATGTCGACGAGTTCGAGGGTCGGGTTCGCCGGCGTCTCCATGACCACCAGCCCGGTGTCGGGGCGGATGCTGACACCGACCTCAGAGGGATGACAGTATGTCGTCTCGGTTCCGAGCAGTCCGCTGCCGAGCAGATGGTCGGTGCCGCCGTACAGCGGGCGGACGGCCACGACATGACGCTTTCCGGTCGCCGAGGTCATCGCGAGGATCGCCGCAGTCATCGCCGCCATCCCCGAGGAGAATGCAACCGCAGCCTCGGCGTGCTCCATCTCGGCAAGGGCCTCTTCGAAACGTGCGACGGTCGGGTTCCACAGACGCGCGTAGACCATGCTGCCGTCAGCAGGCGGACGCCCTCCGGTCGCCATCGCCTCGTAGGAGTCGCCGCCGCGCTCGATGTCGGGCAGCGGATTCGTCGTGGAGAGGTCGATGGGCAGGGCGTGTACGCCGAGTTCGGTGAGATCGGCGCGGCCACTGTGCACGGCGACGGTGTCGGGATGCAGGGGTGCAGTCATCCCTCCATCATTGCCGGAAACCCAATGAGAGTGCGAGACTTTGACAGTATTCGCCGAGTTTCGCGTACATTCCAGAATTCTGAACGAAATACGGCGGGAGATGGAGACACCCATTGTCGAAAACACAACAGTCGGCGGCATCCCTCGATGAGATCGATCTCGAGATCCTCACAGTTCTCAGCGCCCGCGCCGACACCACGAACAAGGCGCTGGCGAAGCAGTTGGGCCTGGCCGAATCAACCTGTGCCCACCGCGTGCGGGCTCTGCGCGATCGCGGCGTGATCCGCGATGTGCGCATCCGGGTGGATGAGGCCGCTCTCGGATTCGGTCTGCAGGCGATCATCAAAGTGCGACTCGCCAATCACACCGGCGCGAAGGTGAACGCTCTGTTCGACGCGCTCGTTGAGATTCCGCGCGTGCTTCAGGTGTTCCATGTCGCCGGCGTCGATGACTTCCTCGTGCATGTCGCGGTGAGCGATGCAGCCGCGCTCCGCGACATCGTGCTGGAGCACATCACCGTGCACTCCGTCGTCCGCGGCACCGAGACGCAGCTGGTGTTCGAGCTGCGTGACGGCCGCGGCGTGCTGCCGAACCGCTAGCGGCGCAGCCTCCGCTAGCGGCGTAGCTTCCGCTAGCGGCGTAGCTTCCGCTAGCGGCGTAGCTTCCGCTAGCGGCGTAGCTTCCGCTAGCGGCGCAGCAGCTTCCGCCAGCGACGCTGCACGACGACGGGGACCGCCTGCGTGACGAGGGCGTCCACGTTCAGCGAGCTGTTGTCGGGGCCGAGGATGGCGATCGGGGTGGTGAGGGTGAGCTCGTCCGGGTCGACCGGCATCTTTGCCAGCGCGCGATGTGCGCGCACATAGGCGGGGATCAGGATCACCACAGCACCGATCCAGGCCAGAGGGTTGCTCATCGCCACGCCGCCGAATCCCAGCATGGCGCCGAGCAGAACTGCCGCTCCGACGCGGGCGAAGAGCTCGACGATACCGGTGATGGTCGGGATCAGCGCCTGCCCGAGCCCCTGCAGCGCACCGCGGATCACGAAGAGCACACCCAGCAGTGAATAGGTCGCGCCGTTGATCACGAGCATGAGGTGTGCGAGTTCGACGACCTCGTCCGATCCCTCGCCGACGAACAGGCGCACCAGGTGGGTGCCGAACGCGATCAGCACGGCCCCCAAGATCACTGACGCACCAATCGCCATCCACGTCGCCTGCACGACGCCGGCTCGGATACGGTCGGGACGGCGTCCGCCGAAGTTCTGCGCCACATACATCGACACGGCGAGACCGAGGGACGCCAGCAGCGCAGTTGCGAGACTGTCGACACGGGATGCCGTTGTGTAGGCGGCGACAGCCTCAGCGCCGAGCATGTTCAGGGCGACCTGGACGACGAGGGTACCGATGGCGATGATCGAGGCCTGGAATCCCATCGGCAGCCCCAGACGCAGGTGCTCGATCAGATCGGCCTTGGTGATCCTCCAGTCGGCACGGCGCACGTGCAGCGCCGGCATCCGGCGCCTCACGAACTCGAGGCACAACACGACCGAGATCGCCTGCGAGACGACAGTCGCCAGTGCCGCACCGGCGACGCCCCAGCCCACCGGCCCGACCAGGATGATCACGAGCGCAACGTTGACCACGCAGGCGATGGTCAAGAAGATCAACGGCGTGCGCGAGTCGCCGATCGCTCGGATGATGGCGGACAGGTAGTTGAAGAACATCGTCGCGCCACCGCCGAGGAAGCTGATCTGCGTGAACAGCGCAGCCTCCGCCAGAAGTTCCGGCGGGGTCTGCATGAGCACCAGTACCGGCTCCGCCAGGAGGGGCCCCGCAACGGTGATGATCACACTGGCGATCGCGGCGAGCACGGTGCCGGTGGCCACCGAACGGCGGACAGCGTCGTGGTCTTTCGCGCCGAAGGCCTGGGCGGTTGGGATCGCGAAACCACTCGTCATACCCCAGGCGAATCCGAGCAGTAGAAACAGCAGCGACCCGGTCGCCCCGACTGCCGCAAGCGAGTTCACACCGAGCTCGCGGCCGACGACGATCGTGTCGACCACCTGATAGAGCTGCTGGACGACGTTGCCGATGAGCAACGGTACGGAGAAGGCGAGGATGACGCGCCACGGGCGGCCCGTGGTGAGAGTGGTGGCCATGCGGAGTAGAGGACTTCCGGAACGCGAGAGGACAGGTCAGAGCGCCGAAAACCGGCGGAGCATCAGCTTATCGAATCGATTCGGTTCCGGAAGCCGGTTCCCGAAATCCGTTCCCGCTGGGGCTATGCGGCGAGAGCCGGCTGTGCTCCGGGGGCTGCGTTCGAGGCAGCAACTGTCGCAGTCGTTGCCGTTGGAATACTCGTTTCCGTAACCGTTGTCGCAGCCGTTAAAGCACTCGCAACCACTGGCGTCGTCGCAGATGGTGCCGCCGTCGGGACGGGGGCAGGTCGCGCCTGCCGCACCGGCTCCGGACGCGCAGCGAACGCATTCACAACTCCCCGCAGCAGCCCTCCGGCCACAAGCGCCACGATGAGCGCCGCGACCGAGATCAACGCAGGAATCCACATCCCGGCAAAGCCGGAGGCGAGACTCAGCATGGCCCCGACCAGCCAGACCGCGACGGCCCCACCACTGGCACCGGCCGCGCCGCGCGCCAATGCGATCGCCGCGACGATCGCACACAGCACCGCGATGGCGACACCGACGTAACCGATCGGCAGGAAGAACTCTGCCAAATCACGAAACACACCTATAGACGACATTTTGACCCCCCGGTCATCCTCCGTGAACTCAACACTACGCAGGGCCGCAGACAACGGCATCCACCGCAAGGATGATGTTATTCAAACGGTGCACGCCCGCCGAACGCGTGTGAGAAGGAGCATGATGGAGAGGTGGCCGCACCTCTTTCTGAACTGACCAGCATGCCGGATGCCCAACTCGTCTATGCCGCAGACGGCACCCGCCTCGCCACCTATTCCTGGGGAGACTTCGACGCCCCCACGGTCGTGATCGTGCATGGTTTCGCATCAAACACCCGCGACAACTGGGTGCTGACCGGGTGGATCCGCGACCTCAGCACTGCGGGCTACCGCGTCATCGGCATCGATCAGCGCGGTCACGGCAACAGCGACAAACCGCACGATCCTGATGCCTTCGCGGTTCGCACCCTCGCCACCGACATCGAAACGGTGATGGACACCTACCTCGTGGAGGATGCGCGCTACGTCGGATACTCGCTCGGCGCACGGGTGGGCTGGGAAGTCGTGCGCGATCTGCCGCAGCGCATCAGCCGGGCAGTCCTCGGCGGAGTGCCGGACGGCATCCCGCTCGAACGGCTCGACATCCCCCAGGTGCGCGCATACCTCGACCACGGCGAACCTGTTCAAGACATCGCCACCCGTAACTACGTCAAGCTGACCGAGCGGGTGGCATCCAACGATCTGCATTCACTCCTGGCGCTGGCTGAGGGCATGCGCCGATCCAGCACCGTCGACCCGGACCCCACGACGGCCCCCACTCAGCCCCTGCTGTTCGCCACCGGATCGCAGGATGCTGTACTCGAAGGCTCCCGGCAGATCGCCGCCCAGGCACCGGATGCCCGATTCTTCGAGATCCCCGGGCGTCACCACTTCAACGCGCCAGGGTCGCGTGATTTCCGCAACGCCGCACTGGAGTTCCTCGCAGCGGGTTGACGATGCCCACCGGACGCAGCGTCCGGGTCTACGCTCAAGACATGTCCACTGTCATCCCCGCCATCATCGCCACCTCCGCCACTGATCCGCTCGTTCCCGGCACGATCGAACGCCGCGACGTGGGCCCGGATGATGTGCGCATCGACATCCGCTGGGCCGGTATCTGCCACTCCGACATCCACACCGTGCAGGGCGACTGGGGGCCCCAGCAGTACCCGCTGACCGTCGGTCACGAGATCGTCGGCACCGTCGCTGAGATCGGATCCGAGGTGACGAAGTTCGCCATCGGCGACCGCGTCGGAGTCGGCTGTCTGGTGGGCTCCTGCGGCGAATGCGCGAACTGCGCGGCGGGCGAAGAGCAGCACTGTCTGAAGGGTGCGATCGGCACCTACGGCGCCACCGACGTCGATGGCACGATCACCCAGGGTGGCTACGCCACGTCGGTCGTGGTCACCGAAGACTTCGTGCTGCGGGTGCCGGAGTCGATCCCGTACGAGAAGGCTGCTCCGCTGCTGTGCGCCGGCATCACCACGTACTCGCCGCTGCGGCACTGGAACGCAGGCCCGGGCAAGAAGGTCGCCGTGATCGGACTCGGCGGGCTCGGCCATATGGCCGTCAAGATCGCACATGCGATGGGCGCCGAGGTCACGGTGCTCTCACGCTCGGAAGCCAAGAAGGATGACGCGCTGAAGCTCGGCGCCGACCACTACTTCGCGACCGAGGATCGCGAGACTTTCCGCACGCTGCGGAACTCGTTCGACCTCATCGTCAACTCTGTTTCCGCTTCAATCGACATTGATGCGTACCTGAAACTGCTGGCGCTGAACGGCACGCTCGTGAACGTCGGCGCCCCCGCCGAGCCGATGTCGGTGCGCGCGGGGACGCTGATCGGCGGACGCCGCTCGTTCGCCGGCTCCAACATCGGCGGCATCGCCCAGACGCAGGAGATGCTCGACTTCTGCGCTGAGCACGGCATCGCCCCTGAGGTAGAGATCACCTCGGCCGATCAGGTCAACGAGGCCTGGGCGCGCGTGCTCGCCGCTGACGTTCGATACCGCTTCGTCATCGACGTCTCAACGATCAGCTGACACCCACGGCATCGAACCGCTGCGCAAGCAGGCGACTCCACCGGTTCGCGGGCAGTGCCGGGTGCAGCAGCGCGATGCCGATGCAGTACTTCGACATGCTCACCTCACGGATGCCCAATTCGGCGAGCGCACGATCGGATACGCCGCGACCGTCGGCTGACTTCGTTTCGACGACGATGAGATCGGGTCCATCGATGCGTTGATCCGTGTCCGCGTAGCTGAGCTCCACATCGCACGTGACGCGCTCGCCGTCGATCGGACTGACGAACGTGCCGCGTGTGTAGGTGCTCTCCAGCACCGGTCCGAGTTCCGGCATCCGCTCGCCATATTCTTCGGCCAGCACATTTCCCAAAAACTCGGTGTTCGCCGGGGTCAGCCGACCCGCATCCTGCATGTCCTGTTCTCGACGATGCTTCACCGTCGCACCACGCGCCCCTTTCGTCTTGATCTCGAACATCGTCAGTCCGGTATCGGCGTACGTGCGCGAGCGCACCTTGTAACGGCGCCTGCGCCCCTGCCGATGCGCGCGATACTGCGCCAGGTCGCGCGTGTCGAAGTACACCGATTCGTAGCGGAAGGTGCGCAGCCCATCGATCTCCATGATCCGGAACGCATCGCCCAACCGCGCCGCGAATGCCGTGAACTCCTCGGGCCTCAGCAGGAACTTCCGGTCGACGCGCGTCTGCAGGGCGGCCTCTGAGACGACCTCACCCAGTCCGATGGGCTCTCGAGCCTTCACGGCGTCCTCCAGCACGGCGCGGGAACGCGATAGGAGAGCTTTCATCGGGACAGCACTGCCTGTTCCGCGTGGCTGCGCACAGTGAGTTCCGGTCCGGTCAGCTCAGCGGCATCGACGAAACCCTTCTCTTCCTCGTGCCGGCAGGCGACATGGGAGCGGAAGCGCACATCCACGACGGTGAGGTCACGCACCATGTCGAGCTCCATCACGATGGTGCGCAGCACCTGCGCGTCCAGGAGAGTCTCCAGCGCCTGGATCAGGTCTTTCTTCAGGGGGTACGCGCGCTCCAGGGTCACCGTCTGCCGCTCGGTGCGGATGGCGAAGCGCGGGTGGTCTGCGAGGAACATCACCAGCACGAGCGCAGCGGTCGCGGTCGGCGCGAGCCACGCGGGATCGGGATGCAATCCGTTCACCAGTCCGATGGCCAGCGAGATGAAGTAGTAGGCGACCTCTTCCTGGGTGAGGGTGTCAGAGCGCAGCCGGATGATCGACAGAATGCCGAAGAGTCCCAGCCCGAGTCCCATCCCGGCCCCGCTGCCGGACAGGAGCAGGGTGACGGCGAAGATTCCCATGCTGAGGGCGATGTAGGCCAGCACAAGATCGCGGCGGAAGTGTCGGCGGAAGTAGACGACATAGACGAGGACCGTCATTCCGACGATGTTTGAGGCCAGCCCCAACCAGAGTGACAACATGAGTTTCCCTTCCCTGAAGCGCGAGGGCGCTTCGTTCTTATATGAACGTTAGGGAAACGGCGTAAGTCGCACAGGAGAACGGGATGAGAACTCTCTCATCATCCCGAATCAGCCCCGTCAGATCGCTGTGAAGCTGCGGGGAGAGGCTCCTTAGGCGCTCTCTTCAACCCGGCGCGGAAGCACCCATCCGGCGCGCGGGAAGTGGCAGGTGTAACCGTTCGGGTAGGTGATCAGGTAGTCCTGGTGCTCCGGCTCCGCCTCCCAGAAGGGGCCTTCGGGCTCGATCGTGGTGACGGCTTTGCCTGGCCAGAGACCGGATGCATCGACGTCGGCGATGGTCTCGCGCGCGATCTGCTCCTGCTCAGGGCTGAGTGGGAAGATCGCCGAGCGGTAGCTCGAACCGATGTCGTTGCCCTGACGGTCAAGGGTGGACGGGTCGTGGATCTGGAAGAAGAACGCCAGGATGTCACGGAACGTCGTCGCCGCCGGATCGAAGACGACCTCGAGCGCCTCGGCGTGACCGGGGTGATTGCGGTAGGTCGCGTGGTCGTTGTCGCCGCCGGTGTAGCCGACGCGGGTGGAGAGCACACCCGGCTGGCGACGGACGAGGTCTTCCATGCCCCAGAAGCAGCCTCCAGCGAGAACCGCTGTTTCAGCGCCGGGGGTGCGGGTGATGGTGCCAGTGTCAGTGTCAGTGTCAGTCATGGTGAACGCTCCTTGTCGTTTAACCAGTCTGACGCAATTCGGGAGGGGCAGACGCGTCTGCCCCTCCCGAATGATCAGATACCGCTCAGCTCAGCAGATTCCACGGGCTCATGCCGACGCGGTCGGCAGTGCCACCGGTGCCGCCTTCGTGTCGATCACCGCGGCCTTGGCGCCGTTGGCGGCAGCCACCTCGAGCACAGCAGGAGCAGCGGTTTGCGCCTGCACGTCCGCAGCGGTGAGCGTGACCGTCACCGGGTCGAGCGCGATACTCGCACCTACGGCGATGGCGCCGAGGGCGACACCGTCTGCGGTCACGGCATCCAACGCGACGTTGCCGTCGTTGGTGAGGGTGCGAGTCCAGGTGACGGTGTCGCCCTCTGCAGCGAACCCGTTGCCGTCCGCGTCATCCCACACGCCTTTCACCGTGACCGTGAGATGCGGATTGCGCGCGATCACATCGACTTCGCCGGCGGCGACGGTGATCTCCTGGTTCGACTGCCCGGCCGCCTGCACACTCCAGGTCGTGTCGCCGACGAAGTAGCCGCGATCGATGTCCTGCTGGGTGACGGTGTGGCGCGGAGTCGAGCAGGTGCATCCGTCCCCGGCCGGCAGAGCGCGGTACCGGCAGTTGCCCGCACCGGCCGGCAGGAACGGCGAGAAGGCACCGGCTGTCGGCACGACCGCCGCGGTCACCGGCGACGTGCTGTCGACCCGGAACGAGTACGGCACCTGCTCGCCGACCGCGTAGGGATCGGCGGCGAGGTCGCGGTCGGTGTCTGTGCGCTCGCCGGTGATCGTGGCATCCAGAACACCGTCGCGCAACAGCACAGGAGCACCCTCGTGCGACACGGTCACAGCCGCGACGGATCCGTCCACCGGAGCGACCGTGAACGAGAACGACGGCGTGTACCAGCCGCGGTCGATGTCTTCCTGCGTCAACGTGCGCGTGGGTGTGTTGCAGTTGTACGCGTCGTAGGCCGGCAGATTCTTCCAGCGGCACGCCGTCGGTGCGAAACCGCTGGTGAACGCGCTCTCCGCCGGCGTCACGATCGTCGCCTCGTTCGAAGTGCTCACCACGCGCGTGCGGAACGACAGCACGTCGCCCGCACGGTAGGGGTCGGCGATGATGTCGCGAGCCGCCGACGTATTCGTCAGGCTCAGCGTCGCGCCGAGTATCGATTCGCGCGGCAGCACCATCGTCGCCGTGGTCTGGCTGACCCGGCCATCGGATGCGGTGAAGGCCGCCTGCAGCTTCTGCATGTTGGATGCCCCGGCGGGCGCGGTGAGCTCGACATCGACGGTGACGCTGGCGCCGGGCGCGAGGTTGTCGATCAGCGCGTCGGATGCCGTCCATCCGGTTCCGACGAAGAACGAGGCCGTACCGCTGAGAGGCTCGGCCTCCTGGTTGGTCACGGTGACGGGCACGGCGGTAGCGACACCGGGTTCGAGCGTCGCCTGCGGCACAGACAGGGGTGCGCACACCGCGTTCAGCCAGGCCTCGTCGAATGACGAGAACTGCATGGTGTTGGTGTACCCGGCCTCCCACAGCACGCCGATGCGGCCGTCGCCGATCGCGGTGGCGGTGGAGTATCCGAAGGTGCCGGTCTCGATCGTCCGAAGCCCCGGCCAGGTCTCACCGTCGTCGCAGGAGAGGCGCACACCGCCGTTGGCCCGAGCGGTCGTGCTGTTCGAGTTCGTGAAGAGCAGCTTCTTCGCGTCGGCGCTCCCCTGGGCGGCGTCCGGGTGCAGACGCGTGATCGAGGCGTTGTTCGTGGGATCGGGCAGCTCGGCATCACGGGCGACTGCACCGTAGGTCACACCGCCGTCCGTGGAGATCGCGACCTTGCGCTGCGTGCCGCGGGCATTGTCGCGCGAGTTGAGCATGACACTGCCGTCGGAGAGTTCGACGACCTTGTTCTCGTCCATTGCGCTGCCGGTGTACTCGCCACGCTGCCAGGTCGCGCCGTGGTCATCGGAGTAGACCGAATACGCCTGGATGAGGGTGGAACCGTTCGCCTGGCGGATCTCGCCGGCGTACTGCTGAATGAGGCGGCCCGCGTGCTCGCCGTATTTCAGTTGGATGCCCTCACCGGAGCTGGCGAAGGCGCCACGGACGTCGCCGGCGACCGGGCTGTACACGCCGTTGCTGGTCGTGCCGTTCGAGGTCTTGACGACGTCGGAGATCAGTCGCGGTTCACTCCAGGTGAGCCCCTGGTCATCGGATTGGATCACAGCGGCGCTCATGACCTGGCGGTTCGCGTCGTCGTTGCCGTAGACGCTCCCCCAGAAGCCCTGATCCTTCGAGTAGACGAAGAACGCGAAGACGCGGCCCGTCTCGTGATCGACGACGTAGCTCGGATCGGAGTAGCCGTGCCGGGGTGCGGCCGTCTGCCCGGCCGCGATGATCTGCAGATCGCTCCAGGTCTGGCCGTTGTCGGTGGAGCGGCGCTGGATGATCGAGTTCGGATTCGGCGAGTCGGCAGCACTGCCGGGTCGCGCGTCCCAGGATGCCAGGATCACTCCGTCGCCCAGGTGGGCGAGCGCGGGGATTCGGTAGAAGAAGTTGTCCGCAGTGCGGTCCGAGCCGATGTTCTGCTCGGAGTAGCTGCCCGGGGCAGAGGTCGGATCGGTGAGGTAGCCGGGGGCGGCTGCGGCGTGGGCCGCGGATACGGGGAACACGAGCGCGAGAGCGACAGCACCTGCTGTGCAGACTCGGGCAAGCGAACGCCTGCGGGAGGAGCGGGGGCGATAGTGCATGGACAGACCTTTCTGTACGTGCGAGGTAAGACATCTGATGTCAGATGCTCATACTGTAGCGAGAACGGTCCGGCCCGACAAGGGTCGATTTTCAGTGGGATGCTGGAGCCATGGATGTCGAGCCGCACCTTCCCCGCATCGTCGGCGACGCGTTCGCCGCAGCGGATGCCGTGGCCGCCGGAGCAGTCTGGAAACTGGAGCCCGCCGCGCGCGGCCTCGACTCGAACGTCATCGTTCTGCCCGCAGGAGATGAGATCCAGCGGCACGTCGGACCCGCGCTGGACGTGCTCATCGTGGTGCTCGATGGATCAGGGATGCTTGAGACCGCAGGCGACGCGATCGAGCTGCAGCCCGGCGCGATGGTGTGGCTGCCGCCCCGCTCCGAGCGCCGTTTCATCGCCGGGCCGGACGGCTTGCGCTACTTCTCCGTGCACCAGCGCAAGCCCGGCCTCAGCATCGGACGCTGAGGGGAACCGGCGCCCGCAGCACGTCGAGATTGCGTTGCACCGTCCGGAGGGCATCCGCTGCGGTGGCATCCGACGCGCGTCGGGCGATCTTCAGGCCCAACCAGGGCACGTCGCCAGCGGCGGCGAGCGCCGCGGCCACCTGTGCGTCATCCAACAGCGATTCCGACGCTGGATACGTCGACCGGATCGGCAGATGCGCATCGATCCACGGGTACCCGTAGGGGCTCTCCCCAGCCGCGGCACCCGACAGGGCCAGGCCCGCCAGGTGGCCGGATGCGGCGACCTGCGCGATCTGCGCGGTGACGGCATCCGCATCGCGCAGTTCGATGGCCGAGCGGCCCCAGTTGATCCACAGGCCCATGTCGACGCTCGCCTGCGTGATCGCGGCGATCTCCTGCTCGGCCGTCAGGAATCCCTTCTCGGGCGTCTGCCCGGCGACGAGCGCGTCGCAGTGCTCGATCACGAGCTGCGCGCCGCGCCAGTCCCACGATGCGATCTCCCCCAGTGACCGGGCGAGGGCATCGACCGATCCGGAGTCAGCGCGGGGTGCCGAGTGCAGTGTCACGACGGCGACGGATGCCGCGCTCTCATCGACGATCCGGGCGACATCAGCAGCCACACGCCTGAGGTCGGCAAGCGCGGCAGCCCGCCCACCCACAGACGCCGATGCGATGCCGTACCCCCGGTCTGCGGCCAGCTGCCCCATCACGAACGGGATGGGCGTCACGGCTAGTGCAACGGCAGGCACATTCGCGAGGAACCAGTCGTTGTCGAACTTGTGGATGCCGCCGATCCAGGGGATCTCCAGCCCCGCGACGCCGTCGAGGGCGCAGATGGCGGGCAGGAGCTCACCCTCCAGCTCCGGGTCCCACTCCACGAACGCCGGCGAGACCGGATAGGCGCTGACGAGGATCGGGGCGGTCACTCGGCATCCGCTCCGCGAACAGAACCATCAGCAGCAGCACCATCGGCAGCACCGCGAACGGCACCGACGAACCAGGAAGTGATCGTCGACGGATGGGTGATGGCCGTGCCGACGCACACCGTGAATGCTCCGGCGGCAACGGCGGCGGCGGCGTGCGCCGGGGTGTGAATGCGCCCCTCGGCACAGATGGGCAGGGAGCACCGCGAGGCGATGAGGCGGATCAGCTCAAGGTCCGGGCCCTCCGTCTTCGGCCGCTCCCCCGAATAGCCCGACAGGGTCGTACCGAGGATGTCGGCGCCGGCTTCTTCTGCGGCGATCGCGTCGTCGAGCGATCCGCAGTCGGCCATGATGAGCGCGTCACGCCCGGTCTCGGCGAAGTGCGCGCGCAGGCCGGCGATCGTCTCCGCCAGTGTCAGAGCGTCGGGCCGCGGGCGCCGGGTGCCGTCGATCGCGACGATGTCAGCACCGGCATCCGCCACTGCGATCGCGTGGCCGAGGGTCGGAGTGATGAACACGTCCGACTCGCCGTCCTTCCACAGCCCGATGATCGGCACGGGGAGGCCTGCGACCGCACGGATGTCGGCGATGCCCTGCACGCGGATCGCGGATGCTCCACCGACGATCGCCGCGGCGGCGATCTGCGCCATCGTGTTCGGATCGCGCATGGCCTCGCCGGGGTACGCCTGGCACGAAACGATCAGGCCGCCGTGCAGGAGGGCGAGGGTGTCGTCGAATCTCATCGGTTCCTCCAGGCGGATGCTGCGGCTCCGCGCAGCGGAGCATCGTCGCCGAGCGTACCCGGCAGGATCGGGGTGTTCTGCAGGGCGTCGATCGCGTCGGCCCGAAATGCGGCGAGCATGGGCTGCCACCAGGCCGCACCGATGCTCGGCACACCGCCGGTGACGACGATCCGCTCCGGGTCGAGCAGCGTTGCGGCGCCTGCGAGGGCACGGCCGACGGAGGCCGCCGACTCAGCGAGCGCGCGGGTCGCGATCGGATCACCGGATGCCGCGGCCGCCGCCACGCCCCGAGCATCCGGGGTCTCTGGGTCTCCGCCGAGGGACAGGAAGTGGCGATGCATGCCGATGCCCGATCCCAGCGCTTCAAGGTGTCCGAGCCGCCCGCAGGGGCATCGCAGATGTTCGGCACCGGGAACGGGCATGTGCGCGATCTCACCACCGACGTGGTGCGCGCCGCGCAGCGGCCGGTCATCGGTGATGATGCCTGCACCCACGCCGGTGCCGACGGCGACGATCAGTGCACTGGATGCTCCGGCTGCGGCGCCGTGCCGGAATTCGCCGAGTGCGTGTGCGTCGACGTCATTCTGGACGGCGACGGGGGCCTCGGCATTCAGCAGCTCGCCGAGGCCATGGCGCACGAGGTCGGCGACGCGGGTGCCCGGCCAGTCGGCGAAGGTGTCGGTGGCCGAGACGATCGTACCCGTCGTCGTATCGACGACGCCCGCGGTGCCGATACCGACCCCGACCAGTCGGGTGCCCGGCGCGGCATCCGCCAGCAAGAGCTGCGCGAGCTCGAGGACCGTCGCGATGACGGCCGCGGGTCCGTGAGCTGCGGGCGTCGGTGCCACCCGCGTGGTCAGGGGCTCGTCGTCACGGCCAGCGAGGGCAGCCGCGGTCTTCGTTCCGCCGATGTCGACGGCGAGCACGACCTCGGTCATCACACGACTGCGGCGGGCAGCAGTTCCAGCTTGGCGAGGATGCCGCGCACCCTCTGCACCGCTGCATCATCCAACGATTCGACGGTGTTCGCTATGGTGGCGTGATCGATCAGGCCGCGGGCGTGCATGGCGGCCTTGAAGGCACCGACCCCCGTGGCATCGCCGGAAAGCCCGGTGGGCTGGAACACGATGTCGAAGATGCGGTTGATGCGCTCCTGCTCGGTGCGCGCAGCAACCCAATCACCACGACCGGCGGCGGCAAAAAGCCGCACGTATCCTTCAGCCTCGACGTTTGCGAGTCCGGGAACGACGCCGTCGGCGCCGGCGAGCAGCATCGCGTCGACGACCATCTCGTGGCCGGTGAGCAGAGTGAGTGGACGGCCGGCGGCCTCGTTCGCTGCGAGTAGACGACGGAAGCCGACATCGTCTCCGGACGAGTCCTTCACCCCGTGGATGACGCCCTCGCTGCCGAGCTGGAGCAGCAGTTCGAGGCTGAGCTTCGAATGCACCCGCACCGGCACGTCGTAGGCCCACAGCGGCACGCCGATCGCCGCGGCGACCGTGCGGAAGTGTTCGGCGATCTCAGCCTGCGAATTCAGCGTGTATAGGGGCGCCGTCGTGACGATCGCGTCGGCGCCGGCTGCGACGAGCTTCTGGGCGAGTTCGGCTGTGCGGGCGGCGGTGAGCTCGATCGCCCCGGCGATCACCGGCACGCGGCCCTCTGAGGTGGCGACGATCGTGCGCAGCACGGCGACGCGCTGGTCATCGGTGAGGTAGGCGGTCTCGCCGGTCGAGCCGAGCGCGAACAGCCCGGAGACGCCCGCGCTGATCAGGTGATCGACCAGCCGCTCGAGCGAGGCGTGATCAACAGTGTGATCGGGCAGCATCGGGGTGGCGACGGGTGGGATGACGCCGGTGAAGGTGGGCGTTGAAGCAGACATGTGGTTCCGGTCTTATCTCGTGGGTTCGTCAGTGCGACGAGGTCGGTTCGAGCAGCGAGGGCGCGGCGCCCAGCAGCGTTCTGGTGTAGTCATCGGTGGGGTTGTCGAACACAGCGGCGGCGTCGCCGAACTCGACGATGCGCCCCTTGTTCATGACGGCGATCTCGTCAGAGAGGTACCGCACGGTCTGGATGTCGTGAGAGATGAAGACCATCCCCAGCCCCAACTGCTGTTTGAGGTCGGTGAGCAGGTTCAGGATCTGCGCGCGCACCGAAACGTCGAGCGCGCTGGTCGGCTCATCGGCGATGATCACCTGCGGGTCGAGAACGAGCGCGCGGGCGATCGCCACGCGCTGGCGCTGTCCACCGGAGAGCTGACTGGGTAGGGCATCCAGAGCGGATGCCGGCAACCCCACCAGCCCGATGAGATCGCGGATCTTGCGCCCGCGCGATGCGACGGAGCCGAGGCGGTGCACCTGCAGCGGGTCTAGCAGCGCGTCGCGCACCGTCATCCGGGCATTCAGCGCCGTCGCGGGGTCTTGGAAGACGACCGAGAGGATGCGGCCGAGGCGCTTGCGAACGGCCGGGGTGAAGGATCGCACCGGTTCGCCGGCGAACACGACCTGTCCACTGGTCGGCTTCTCCAGGCCGATGAGCACCTTCGCCGACGTCGACTTGCCGGAGCCGGACTCACCGACGATTCCGAGGGTCTCCCCGCGTTTCACGTTCAGTGAGACACCGGCGAGAGCATCCACGTATTCCCGGTGGAAGAGCGTGGAGCTGCGCGACTTGTAGCGCACGTGCACGTCCTTCAGTTCGATGACGGTTTCGCTCATCGTCCCGCTCCGATCGCTTCGACGGGCGCATCGTCAGGATGCGCGGAGTAGGTGTGCTCGGTGCCGGGAATCTGGCGGCGCACCGGGGTGACCCCCGCGTAGCGCGCCGGGTCGGACGAGCGCGGTGCGAACCGGTCGCCGGCCGGGAAGTCGCGCGGTGACGGCACAACACCGGACACCTGATGCAGGCGGTCCGATCCCGCCTCGATCGAGAGCACGGCTCCCAGCAGGCCCTGGGTGTACTCGTGCACCGGCTGGGTGAGCACCTCGCGTGTGGTGCCCTGTTCCACCACCTGACCGGCGTACATGACGGTGATGCGGTGAGCGAGTTCAGCCACCAGCGCGAGGTCGTGCGAGACGAACACCATCGCGAAGCCGAGCTCGCGCTGCAGGCGCATGAGCAGTTCGACGACCTGCGCCTGCACCGTGACATCCAGCGCGGTGGTGGGCTCATCGGCGATCACCAGCCGCGGGTCGCGGGTGAGTGCCATGGCGATGAGCACGCGCTGACGCTGACCACCGGAGAGCTCGTGCGGGTACGAGGCGAGCGTGCGCTTCGGGTCGAGGCCGACAAGCTCCAGCAGATCCTCGGCGCTGCGCGTGCCGCCGCGTGAGGTGAGCTGCTTCATCTGCGCGCGGATCAGCATGGCCGGGTTGAGGGAGCTCAGGGCGTCCTGGTAGATCATGGCGATGTCGTGCCCGCGGAGCGCGTTGCGCTTTTTCTGGTCCATCTGGAGCAGGTCCTGGCCATCGAACATGATCTTTCCGCGCACGTTCGCCTTGGCATCCAACAGGCCCATGATCGCCAGCGACGTGATCGACTTTCCACACCCGGATTCACCGACCAGCGCCACCGTCTCGCCGGGGCGCACGGTGAAGTTGACGTGATCGACCACATCGACATCGCCGTGGCGGGGGAACGAGATGCACAGGTCCTGCACGTCCAGAAGCGGTGCGTCGTCACCGGTGTAGATGAAGCGATCGGTACGGGCCAGCTCTCGCTCGCGCAGTTGCGCCAGGCGCTCCTCCAGTGGCACGACCGGGGTGCCGGGAACCAGCACATCGGGCACGCCGCTGGGCACGGAGAGGTTGACGGCGGTATCGATCGTGACGATCACATTGGTGTCGTCTGGACCGGCGGCGAGCTCTTCGAGGTCGCTCGTGGATTCTTCGGTGTTGGCAGCATCCGCCGTGATCTTGCGCGCACGTGGCGAAACCATCGAATCGGTCATCGCCTCGGACAGGATGTTCAGGCACAGCACCGTGATCATGATCACGATGCCCGGGAAGAATGTCGCCCACCAGGCCCCCGCCATCAGCAGGCTGCGGCCGGCCGCGATCACATTGCCCCAGCTGGGCTCGGGGTCGGGGACGCCGGCCTGCAGGAACGACAGCGACGCCTCGAAGATGATCGCATCGGCGACGAGAACCGTGGCGAACACGAGCACCGGAGCCATCGCGTTGCGGGCGACGTGTTTGACGATGATGCGTGCGGTGCGCGCACCCATGACGCGCACGGATGAGACATAGTCCTCGCCGTACTGGTCGAGGATGTTGGCGCGGACGATACGGGTGAGCTGCGGCACGTAGAGGAACGCGATCGTGAGGACCAGCACCGGCAGCGACTTTCCGAACACGGCGACGAAGACCGCGGCGAGCGCGATGCCGGGGAACGACATCACAACGTCCATGATGCGCATCAGCACTTCGGAGATCCACTTCGGCGCGGTGGCGGCGATGGTGCCCAGGACGCAGGCCGCGGCGAGCGCGATCGCAGTCGCGCCGAGCCCGATCACCAGCGAGTAGCGGCCGCCGTACACGAGCCGGGAGAAGATGTCGCGGCCCTGCCGGTCGGTGCCGAACCAGTGGTCGGCACTCGGAGGTTGCACCGGCGCGCCGGAAGCAAGCGGATCGTACGCTGTGACCAGCGGCGCGAACACCGCGGCCAGTGCGATGATCGCGAGCAACACGATGCAGATGATGGCGCCCAGAGACAGGCCGCCGAGGCGCAGTCCTGGAGCGGAGAGTCGTTCAGTGAGTTTGCGTCGCATGGTCACACCGCCCGGATTCGGGGATTGATGAGGACGTACAGGAGGTCGACGATGATGTTGATCACGACGAAGGCGAGCGAGACGGCCAGTGTCACACCCTGTACGAGGTTGGGTTCGTTGTTGGTCACGCCGTTGAGGATGAGGGTTCCCATCCCGGGAATGGCGAAGATGATCTCGATCACGACGGCGCCGCCGAGCAGGTAGCCGATACGCAGGCCGAGCACGGTGACCGGGGTGATCAAGGCGTTTCGCAGCACGTTGCGGCCGACGACCACCACGCGCGGGATGCCCGCACCGAGGGCTGTGCGCACATAGTCGCGGTCGAGCTCCTCGACCATCGAGGTGCGCACCACGCGGGAGAGCTGCCCGATCACGGGGACGGCAAGCGCGAGAGCGGGAAGCGTCATGCGTGCGAGCCAGCCAGCCGGGTCTGTCCAGAAATCCGGAAGCGGACCGGATGCCGGCAGCACCCCGAGTCCGAGGGTGAACAGCTGGATGAGCAGGATCGCCAGCCAGAAGGAAGGAGTGGACAGCGCTGCCACACCGAAGACGCGGATCAGCTGGTCGGGCCAGCGGTCGCGGTAGACGGCTGCGAGCACACCGATCAGGAATGCCACGATCACCGCGATGATGAGGCCGAGAAAAGTCAGCGCCAGGGTGACGGGAAAGGCGCGAATGACCTCATCGATCACCGGCAGGCTGCGGGCGGAGTAGGTGCCGAGATCGCCCTGCACCATGCCGAACAGGAAGTTTACGTAGCGCACGAGCAGGGGAAGGTTCAGCCCGTGCGATTCGCGGTAGGCCTCCAGCGCCTCCGGCGATGCGGTTTCGCCCAGCGCGTTGCGCGCGGGATCGACGGGCGAGAACGACATCACGAAGAAAACGAGGAATGTGATGCCGAGGATCATCAGCGGCAGTTGGAGGAGACGCCTGCCGATGAGACGGAGCGTGTTGGACACGTGCCGTTCCTTCCGGTTGGTTCGGGGTTCTGGGTTCGCGGGGGTTGCGGGGGTGCGCCCGGGGGAAGCGCACCCCCGCGGTGGGGTGCGAGCCGGTTACTTGGCGATCACGCCCACGTCGAGGAACGACAGTCCGGTGGTCGGGACCGGCTGGAAGCCGCTCAGCTCTGCGCCGTTCCATGCGGTGGGCAGCTGGCGGTGGAACAGCGGGTACAGGCTGACCTGCTCCGACATGAGATCGAAGGCCTGGCCCCAGGTCTCGCCCTGTTCGGCACCTTCCTGCTGCGCTGCGCCCTCGATCAGGCCGCGGAGCTCGGCGAACTCCGCCGTGTCAGCCCACTGGGTACGGGTCTCAGTCCAGACGCCGGGCGCAAACCACCAGTTCATCAGCAGGTCGGGGTCGTTTCCGAAGACGGAGGGGTCTCCCGGTGCGATTGCGACGGTGTAGTCACCCGAGTCGACGCGCTCGTAGACGGCTGCCGACTGCAGGATCTCGAGGTTGACCTTGATGCCGACGGCATCCAGGGACTCCTTGATGAGCGGCGCGACTTCCTTCACCCAACCGGTGTCGGTCATCAGCAGGTCGATCGACAGATCGGATACGCCCGCCTCTTCGAGAAGAGCCGTGGCCTTGTCGGCGTCGTAGGTGTAAACGGTCGACGCCTCCTGGTAGTCCGGGTGATCCTTGGGCAGGAACGAGGTGGTAGCCTCGGCGTTGCCGAGCATGCCGGTCTCAATGATCTTGTCCATGTCGAGTGCGTAGAACAGTGCCTGGCGCACGCGCACGTCGTCGAACGGTGCGGCCTTGGTGTTAAACATCGCAAAGAGCAGACCGAATGACTGCACCGTCTCAACATCGACCGTGGCCGCGAGACCCTCGGCATCGATGTAGGGGACGTCTTCCATCGCCTGGATCGTGCCGGTCGACATCGCAGTGACACGAGCGGATGCATCCGCAAGCAGGTTCCAGTTCATGCCGGCAGCGAGCGCGGGGCGCGTGCCGTTGTAGTCCTCGAAACGCTCGAACACGACCTTGTCCTCGGGCGTGGCTGAGACGAGCGAGTACGGGCCGGTGCCGACCGGGTTGGCGCCGAACGCCTCCGGGTCTTCCTCCACGAGCGCCTGCGGGACGATCTTGACGATTCCGAGGCGATCTTCGATGAGCGAGAACGGGAAGTCGGTGGTGATCCGGATGGTGTCGTCGTCGACGGCGGTGACCGTGTCGATGAAGTCGATGTAGCTGGTGAACAGCGAGTTGTTGGCCGGGTCGAGGACGCGCTCATAGCTGTAGATGACGTCGTCGACGGTGACCGGATCACCGTTGTGGAAGGTCGCACCCTCACGGATGTCGATCTCATAGGTGGTGTCGTCGACCTTTGTGGGCATATCGGCGGCGAGCGCCGGATAGGCCTCACGCGTCGCGGGATCGAGATCGACGAGACCCTCGAAAATGTGCCAGTTCGCTGCGACGGTGACGGCACCGGATGCCACCATCGGATCGAAGCTGCCACTGAGGGCGTAAGAAATGCCGGCTTCGATGATGCCGTTCGGGTCGATTTCGCCCGATGCTGCTCCGGGTTCGGGTGCGTTGGTTGCTCCGGCGCTGCAGCCGGCCAACACGACGGCTGTGGCGACTGTGCCGGCAACCGCGATGGCGAATCGACCACCGCGACTGCGGGTGATGTTTCGGTTCATGTGTGCTCCAGGGTGGGGGGTGTCGGACATCTTGAGGACATCTGATGTCTGATGTACTCTAAACACATGATCGTCCGAAGCACAAGAGTGGGATGATCGAGTCGTCGTCGCGAATGCACATTACGCAGTACGAGAGGTCCAGAAGATGAACTCCACCCAGAGTCGAGCGTCACGCATGCGGCGCTCCACCACGGCGGACCAGATCAAACAGCTCATCCTCTCGCGGGAGCTCTCCCCTGGTGACCCGCTCCCGACTGAGGCCGAGCTGTGCGAGACCCTCGACGTTTCGCGATCGTCGGTTCGCGAGGCGATCCGCACCCTTTCGACGCTCGACATCGTCGACGTGCGCCACGGCCACGGCACCTATGTCGGAGGGATGTCGTTGGCACCCATGGTCGAGACGCTCGTCTTCCGGGGCGTGCTGAATCCCGAGGGTTCACTGGATGCGTTGCGCGAAGTAGTCGAGGTGCGCCTGGCGCTGGATCTGTCGATGGCCGAACGCGTGGTCGACGCGGCTCAGGGGGAAGAAGACCCCGAGCTGGATCAACTCGTTACCGCGATGATCGAGAAAGCCGAGCAGGGCAAGCTCTTCCTCGAAGAGGACCGGATCTTCCACACCGCACTGTTCGATGCGACCGGCAATCACCTGGCCGGGCAGCTCGTGGGCGCCTTCTGGGACGTGCACACCGCCGCGCTCCCCCAGCTCAGCATTGCACCTCCCGCCGATATCCACCACACCGCGAAGGCGCACGGCGACATGCTGCGCGCGGCGCGCGCCGGAGACGTCGAAGCATATCGGCAGGCCGTCGTGGAGCATTACGCTCCGCTGCAGCGGAGCCTCGCTCAACTGGATTGATCGCGCCGGAGCATCCGGTGTCCTACGGTGATCGTATGGCTGACAATCCGATCACTGATGCTCTTGTCCTCATCACCGGCGCCGCGCGCGGAATGGGTGAGATCTATGCCCGGCGCGCGATCGCCGCACACGCGCGCGCCGTCGCGCTGTGGGATATCGATGAGGAAGCCGCCACCACCCTCGCCACGGAGCTTGCACAGTCCGGCATCGGGGTGCGCGCCTACCGGGTGGATGTATCGCGCCAGGAGGAGATCGCCCGCGGCATCGAGCAGGTGCGCGTCGACTTCGGCACGCCCGATGTGATCATCAACAATGCCGGGATCGTGCGCGGTGGCCCGTTCTGGGAGGACGATCCGGAGCGCGACATCGAAGCGACGATGCGCATCAACACGCTGGCGGCGATGTGGCTGACCCGCGAAGTGCTGCCGGCGATGATCGCAGACACTTCACGCCCGAAGCGCATCCTGAACATCGCCTCCGCCGCGGGAACGCTGGCGAATCCGAATATGAGCGTGTACGCGGCATCCAAATGGGCACTGATCGGGTGGGGTGAATCCGTGCGCCTCGAGCTGCAAGCCGCCGGGCACCGGCACATCAAGGTGACCACGTTCTGCCCGAGTTTCGTATCGACCGGCATGTTCGAGGGTGCGCGCGGTCCGCTGCTGACGCCGATCATGACTCCGCGACGTGCCACGTCAGCGGCATGGAGCGGGATGCTGAAGGGCACGCCCATGGTGCTGCGCCCGTGGACCGTGAAACTCGCGATGGCACTGCGCGGAATTCTGCCGACGCGGGCATGGGATCTCGTGGCCGATCGGGTATTCAAGGTGTACTCATCGATGGACCAGTTCACCGGGCACGCCGGTAGGTAGTCTGGTGCTCTCGCTTTTCTGAACCCCTGGGGGACGCACATGTCGGTTGGTCTGCTCGCCGTCGTCGATGACATTCTCGCCGCAGCGCTCAAAGCGTCGGCGAAATCCGCCGGTGTCGTGATCGACGATGCCGCAGTGACCCCGCAGTATGTACAGGGGATCACCCCGGCACGCGAGCTGCCCGTGGTCGCGAAAATCATGCTCGGCTCACTGGTGAACAAGTTCGTCATCATCATCCCGATCGCCCTGCTGCTGACGGCGTTCGCGCCGTGGGTGCTGCCGTATCTGCTGATCATCGGCGGTGCGTATCTCTGCTTCGAGGGTTCCGAGAAGGTGCTGGAGTGGTTCGGCTTCCATCACGGCCATGTCGAAGAGGGTGCCCGTAACGAGAACAAACTGGTGTGGGGTGCGATTCGCACCGACCTGATCCTGTCCACCGAGATCATGCTCATCTCGCTGTCGAACCTCGAAGCCGGCCTGAGTTTCGGGATGACCCTGGCCATCCTCGCCGTCATAGCGGCGATGATGACGGGAATCGTCTACGGCGCTGTCGCACTGCTGGTGAAGATCGATGACATCGGGCTGAAGATGGCGAAGAACCCCTCCCGGCGTGTGCGCCATGCCGGCGCTCGGATCGTCCGGTCGATGCCGGCGGTGTTCCGGGTCATCAGCGTCGTGGGAACCGTCGCGATGCTGTGGGTCGGTGGGCACCTGCTGCTGGCGAATCTCGGCGAGGTGGGGCTGGTCTTCTTCAGCGACATGCTGCACGGGATTCACGAGCTGCTGCTGCCGCTGGGC
The DNA here is from genome assembly GCF_051546305.1 of Microbacterium wangyouchuni. Lineage (NCBI taxonomy): Bacteria > Bacillati > Actinomycetota > Actinomycetes > Micrococcales > Microbacteriaceae > Microbacterium > Microbacterium wangyouchuni. Next base: position 26,285 of record NZ_JBPTMA010000003.1, on the reverse strand, counting down.
GGCGTGGTGGCATGGATCGGCGAGACGCTGGTTTCGGCGATCGCCGGGCTCGCGGTCGGCCTGATCGTCGTGGGTATCGTCCTGCTGATCGGGCGGATGCTGGGCAAGCGACCGTCGTTCACCGAGGGCGGCGACTCGCCGATGAAAGTGGCCGCAGCGGCGTGACCTGTTCTCCACAGCCCGCGCCGGATGAGGAGTTATCCACAGTTCCTGAATAGCCCCTGACCTGGCATTTCAATGTCGGTGGCCCCCTGTTCAATAGGAGTATGACATCCCTCGCAGAGCAGTTGGAGCGCATCGATCGGCAGCTGGCCGACGCGATGACGGATTCTGCGGTGCGTGGCGGGGTACGACTCGTCGACGATGGTGAGCTTCTCGACGTCGTGCAGGCTATGGGGCGTATCCAACGCCGGTTGGATGGTGCGATCGTCGAGGCCACAGATCGTGTGGTTGAGCGGGATCAGTGTGAACGTGCGGCACGACTGAGCACACAGCTCGGATGCCGGGATGCTGCCGAGGTGTTGCGGCGAACGCTTCTTGTCGACGGGTATGCCGCCCGCCGGTACGTCACCGCGGCCACTGCCGTGCACCGGGAGTTCGACATCACATCGGGCGGGCTGCTGCCGGGGCGGTTTCCCCAGCTGGCCGCAGCGCTGGCTGATGGGGCGATGTCAGTGAGCGGGTTCTTGGCCTGCACGGTGCCACTGCAAAAAGCCGCGCGGATCGGGCTCGCCGATCGCTTGGCCGCAGATGCGGTGCTTGCGCGGTTCGCGACTGGGCTCCCGCTGGACGGCGATGGTGGTGATGACGCGGACGGTGGCGCGGACGGTGGCGCGGACGGTGGCGCGGACAGTGCCGCGCGCGGTGACGGTGGCGAGAGCGCACCGCCGCCGACGACCGATGAGTTGGCCGGACTCACCGCGCACATCATCGCCCGCCTCGACCCGGACGGCGCCGAGCCGAAAGACCGTGCGGGCAAGCGACGCCGCTACTTCACGATCGGACGCCTGCGGGACGGATCCGTGCCCGTGCGCGGCGAGCTGCTCCCGGAGGTCGCCGCACAGCTGGAGAAGCTGGTCGACAGCCTGATGAACCCGAAAGCGGATGACGAGGCTCGCGCTGGAGGTCCCGTGCGATTCCGCCCCTCCGACGACGACGTGAGTGATGACGAGGGCAGTAATGACGCTGACGCCGACCCCGAGGCCGAATACAGCGCCACGCCTGCTGCCGCGACCGCCGATGATGATGCGGGGCTCTTCGACCGCGCCGATGGCCTCCCGGCTCACAAAGCCGCATCGCCTCCACCTGAGGCGGCCGATCTGCGCACGCATGCGCAGAAGCGGCACGACGCGTTCGCGAGCATCGTGATGGTCGCCGCAGCATCCGGAGGCATGCCCACACTCAGCGGCGCTGCGCCAACCCTCGTCGTGTCCGTACGCGACGAAGACTTCGCCAACCGCACCGGGCGAGCCACCGTGGAGGGCGCCGGATACGACGTCCCCCTCGGCGCCGCCGACCATGCGGCATGTGCAGGCGGGGTCGAACGAGTGCTCTTCGACGAGCATGGCGCGATCGTCGCGATCAGCACCAGTGCGCGCATTTTCACCGGCCGTCAACGCCAGGCAATCGTGCTCCGCGACCGAAAATGCCTCATTCCCGGGTGTGACATCCGTGCGGAATGGTGCGAGATCCATCATGTGATCGAACACGCCCGCGGCGGGCCGACCCACACAAGCAACGGTGTTCCCCTGTGCTGGCATCACCACCGCACCCTGGATGAGCAAATCTGGCAGGTTCGCATGCGCAACGGGGTGCCCGAAGTCCGCGGTCCCACCTGGTGGGATCCCTACGGAAAATGGCGATCGCCCCACCTGGACTATCGAGCCGTCGACGAAGCCCTCGACACCGAGCGCGTCGCCGCGTGGGCCACCTGGTGAGTGCTCACACGCCCCATCAGGGTATTGTTCCGAGTGAACACACACGTGCTCCGGGGTCGGTGTAATTCCGAACCGGCGGTCATAGTCCGCGACCCGAAGCCCTCCGGGGCCGAGGTTGAACCGGTGAAATTCCGGTACCGACAGTCACAGTCTGGATGGGAGAAGCACGATGGTCGACATTTCGCGGTGACGCGAGAGATCGACCCTCATCACCCTCGGCAGCACCGACGCCGAGAGGATGACCGTGGAACTTCTGCGCTGGCTCGTTGACGCCTTCAACTCCCAATGGATGCTGCCCGGCGGGCAAACACTGCTGATCCGCGAGGTCGTCGGCAACATCTTCGGTCTCGCAAGCGCGCTCGGCGGCATGCGCCGCAGAATCTGGGCTTGGCCCGTCGGCATCGTCGGAAACCTGCTGCTTCTGACAGTGTTCCTCGGGTCGATCCTCAGCCCCGAGCACTCCCTGCCGAATCTGCTCGGTCAGGCCGGACGCCAGGTCATGTTCATCGCGGTCGCGATCTACGGCTGGATCCGCTGGCGCCAGGCGAGAGCCGACAACGGTCAGGTGACCCCACGCTGGGCGCCGAGCGGTGCGCGCATCGGTCTCGTCCTCGTCATGGTGCTCGGTACCCTCGCCCTCACGCCGCTGTTCCGCGTGCTCGGATCATACGAACCGGTGTGGGCGGATGCCTGGACCTTTGTCGGTTCACTCCTGGCGACGTACGGCATGGCCAAGGGGTGGACGGAGTTCTGGCTCATCTGGGTGGCGGTCGACATCGTCGGCGTACCCCTGCTGTTCAGCGCCGGTTACTACGCCACCGGGTTCATGTACGTCTTCTACGGCGTCTTCACCGCGGTCGGCTTCGTCGTCTGGTGGCGAGCGCACACGAACGCCAAACCGAAGATCGACACGATCATGCCGGATCCCCGCGTGGTCGAAGTGGAGGACAATAGGGACTGATGTTCGACAGCCCCCTTTCCGCGTCTGCCTACGAGGTTCTCGGCGTCGACCCGACGGCGACAGACGATGAGCTGCGTCGCGCGTACCGGCTGAGGCTGCGTCAGACGCACCCAGACACCGGCGGTGATGCCGCCGACTTCATCCAGGTGCAGCGCGCCTGGGATCTCATCGGCACCCCCGAGGGCCGCGCCGCATATGACCGCGGGCACGGTTTCTCGGCAGCATCCGATGAACCGAGCTGGGACGGCTGGCAGCCGCCCCGCCCGCAGACCGACACGCGTCCGCGCGCTCGCTCGTACGGACATCCGGGAGGCTGGCGACGCGAGCGCTACCTGCGACTGATCCGCGAGTGGGCGGGCCACGGCGTCGACGTGCCCGACCCCTATGAGCCGGCGCTGGTGCGATCCGCGCCGCGCGAGGTGCGGCGACTGCTCGCCGACGCCCTCGCCGAGGAGGAGACTGCGCGCACCGTCTCGGATCTCGGCATGGGGTTCACCGTGTGGCACGACGTTCAAGCGGGGGCGGATGCCGATGCCAAGCTCGACCACGTGGTGCTCAGCCCGTCCGGGCTCTACGGCATCCTGTCGGAGGATTTCAGCGAGGTCGTGCGGTTCCGTCGTGGCGAGATCATCGGACGCGGCGTGGACGGTCGGGCGCCAGTGGCGACCCTGCTCGCCCGCATGCGCGTGATCGCCAAGGCCGCGCGCGTGCGCTTCGGCGGGGCGATCGTGGTGCTGCCGGATGACGATCTCGAGCAGGCGATCAACGAGCTCGGCAAGGTGCGTGGCATCCCGGTGGTCGTCGTGCGGCGCAGCGCGCTGGCGACCGTACTCCGCCGCGGCGTGCCGGGTGCGCGCGACATCGGCGGCAACGAACTGTTCGATGTGCGCACCCGACTGCAGCAGACCGTGCGGTTCGTGTGAGGGTCACATCCTCCCGGGCTCTCGCCACGATCGAGGCGAAGGCAGCATCCGCCGGGTTCGCGCTCGATGATACGCAGCGCGAGCTGATCGCTGAGCTCGCACGCGTCACCCGCGCGGATGGCAGCCTGTTCATCCACGGGCCAGCCGGACGCGGGAAGTCGTGGATCGCGAACGCCTACTTCGACGCGTTGCCGACGCCGCGCAAGACCCGCGTGCACTTCCACGGATTTTTGGATGCTCTGCACCGCAGCATCCATCGCCGGCGCGACGAGCAGGATGCCGTCGAGCGCGCGATCGACGATGTCGTGGGCGATTCCCGCGTGCTGTTCTTCGACGAATTTCATGTGCACGACTCCGGGGACGCCCGATTGCTCACCCGGTTGCTGGAGCACGTCTTCCGGCAGGATCTGATCGTGTTCGCCACGTCGAACTATGCACCCGCCGACCTACTGCCGAACCCTGTCTGGCACCACATGTTCGAACCGGGAATCGCGCTCATCACCGAGAATATGCAGACGTTCGAGCTCGCTGGTCCGACCGACTACCGCGCCACCCCTCAGGATCATTCGAGCGGTTTCGCCGCCGGCACGTGGACGCACACCGTCCCAGAACCTGCGCCAGCCGAAGATGAGGCGACCTTCTCGCCTGTGCGGGGCCGCGAGTTTCCGGTGCTCGCGATCCGCGAAGACGAGCTGTGGATCTCGTTCCATCAGCTCTGCGAGACGCCGACCTCGACAATCGAGTATCTGGAGTGGGCGCGCATCCATCCGCGTTGGGTGGTGACCGACGTGCCCGCCTTCGATGTCGTCGACCGCGAAGCGCAGCAGCGCTTCATCAACGCCGTCGACGTGATCGCTGACCTCGGCGTTGCGACGACCTTCGTCTCGACGCACACGCTGCCCGAGTTCCTCGCCGCAGCGACCGCTCGGCCCGACGCGTTTCGCATGGTGAGCCGAATGCAGTTGCTGCGGCAAACCGCCGACAAGCGAATGGCCTGACCCCGCACACGGCCTGACGCGCACACGGCCGGACGTGCACCGCTCAGACGCCGAGCGCTCGAGACGCTGCGAGGAACACCTCCCACTCGGCGCGCAAGGCCGCGAGGTTCTCCTGTCCGAGATCAGTGACCGAGTAGACCTTGCGAGCAGGGCCCGAAGCGGCTGGCTCCCACACGGCGGAGATCGCACCCTCGGCTTCCATCTTCACGAGAGTCGGATACAGCTGGGCACCCTTGATCGGCTGGAGGCCCGCCTCGACGAGCGCCTGCGAGATGCCGTACCCATGTCGGGGCTGCGCCGCCAGCACGCTGAGGATCAACATCGGCATTGACGCTCGCTGCCAGGATGCGAGGCTCACTGCGCCTGTCCTCTCGGTCGATGCCGCCAGTTCATGTAACCGGTGACAACGCTGCTGATGAAGAGAAAGAGCATGGCGGGCTCCTTCCACGCACCGAAGGACCCGGTGAACGAAATCAGGACACACAGCATCAGCGGGACCCCGACGCCGAAGGAAGTGCTCCAGCGCCAGCGGCGTACTGCTGCGCTGTTGTCCTCAGCGGCCAGAGACCGCGCGAACGCGACCGGATGGCCGAACTCTCCGTAACAGTCCCCGTGCGCGGCAGCTCGAACACTGCGCTCATGCTCCCGAGCGGCCTTCTCGGAGATTCCGCGGCTGCGCATTGCGCCACGAAAGCGGGCGAGCCACTCGTCATCCGACCAGGCGGATCGGAGGGGCCGCCGAGGAACCGCACGCGCCACCAGGAGTACAGCGACACCGGGCAGCACCATGGCAATCATCAGCATCCAGATCGGCACGTCGGCGAACAGCGTACGGTCGGGGTCCGCGTTCGCAGCCACGCCGACGCAGGCGAGCATGACCGCAACACCTCCGACGCCGAAGCCGATCGCCCATCTTGCTCTGCCGGCGATGAAAAGCGTCCAGGCGAGATTCGCGGCGATCGTTGCGGCGGCAATGCCGAGCACGACCCACAGTTGCCCGACGCCGATGTCGGTTCGCCACACACCGCGAGTCAACATCACCAGCGCACTCGAAGCACCCAAGAACGTCAGGGCCGTGCCGGTGTAGGCGAGCGCCTGCCGCAGCCCGCCACCCTCTGAAGCGGCAACGGCTTCATCCTCAGTCCCGAGCGCAAGAACATCTTCCCGGGCGATTTCCACCGGGTCGCCGAAGAGAACATCGGCAGACACGTCTGCCGCGTGCAGCGACGAAATCAGCTCACGCGCCCGTTCTTCGCGAGCCTCCGAGGGAACACGGGGGTGCGCAACGGCAACCATGTATCGCGAGGCCCACTTCTTGTCGCGCTCCGGCCAGTCATCGATTGACGCCATGCTCATCCCTAGTATCTAGATACATTTCGTATCTAGATACTGCATCATCCGGGAAGCGCTCGCAACTTCGACAGCGCGTACCAACGCGCCCCGCCTCACCAGCGGTTGTGCACGTCCTCCGCCCAGCCCTCCAGGCCGTCGATCGTGAGCCATTCGCCCTCATCGGTCTGCACCCGACCGGTGAAGACCCCAAAGCACTGGTGCGTCGTCGAGCGGATCAGCAGCAGGTTCGTGCGCGCGTAGCGGTCATAGAAGGGCGTGAAAGTCAGTTCCATGCGGTCGGTGGTCATGCGCCACGGCGCCATCCAGTTCGACGGATCGAACTCCCACTCCAGCACTGTGGGGATCTTATGGACGCGGCCGTCGATCGTCACGCCGGTGTGCGAGATGCCATTGCGGAGGCCGTCTGGTCCTCCCCCGCCCAAGTTGATGCCGATCCGTTTGCCATCCACCTCGCCGACGGCGGCGCCCCAGTTCCAGTCCGTGCGGTACGGGCCGCGCGAGCGCGCATGGTCGAGCACGGCGAATCCGGATGCATCGTGCCGGACGCCGTCGATCGTGATCGTTCCGGTGGTGGGGCGGTCGACGTCCTTGACCGTGTAGTCGACGAGGAACCTACTGTGCGGTGACGCCAGCCCCATCGCCTCGTGCCCCGGGCGGGTTTCCGCGAGCACTTCGACCTGCACGCGCGGAGTGCGCGCGAGCAGTCTGGTGCCGGCATCCGAATCTTCAAAACGAAGATCTATCGTGCGTCCGCGTGAGGTGTTCACTCCGGCTCCGTGGGTTCCGGTCATCGAGAGCCCACGGCCGAGCGGCGAGATCTCGAAGGCGTCGATCGCGGTGAGCGTCGCGCGCTCCAGCACCCACACCTGGCGGACGTTCGCGTAGTCGAGCCCGCCGATCGTGAGTGCGAAGATGTGCGTCGGGGTGACGATCCCCCAATACTCCCAACGTTTCGTGCGGCCCCAGCCGTAGCATCCGCGTCCGACCCCGTCGGTGTCGTGCAGTTGCTGTCTCGCCCACCCGATGGATGCCGGATTCAACCGCCCTCGATCATCGGTGAGCGGAACCGGCTCGGTGATCTCGTGATCGCTCATCGCACGCTCTTGATCGGAATGACCGACAGTGCGCCCACGATCGCGAACACGATGCCGGCGATGAACACCGCGGTGTAGCTGCCGGTGATAGCGATCAGGGCCCAGACGATCACCGGGGTCATCGCCTGGGGAAGAGTCGTGGCGATGTTCAGGATGCCGAGGTCCTTCGCGGCTGCCTCCGCCTTGGGCAGCACCTCGTTCATCAGGGCTGAGTCGACGCTCATGTAGACGCCGTAACCGAGTCCGAAGATCGACGCGAGCGCGAACATGCCGCCGATGCTCGGTGCGAACAGAGGAATAGCGAGCGAGGCGGCCATGATCAGCGACGCCACGATCACGAAGATCTTGCGGCGCTGTATCCGGTCACTGATCTTGCCGGTGATGAATGCTGTCGCGAGGGCACCAACGAGCATCACGGCGGTCAGCGGCGTGCTCAGAGCGGTGGATTCTGCATCGGAGACGCCGATGTAGTCGCGCAGGATGTACAGCAGGTACGACTGCACGCTCTGGTACGCGAGGATCAGCAGGAAGCGGCCGGCGAACGCCCACCAGAAGTCGGGGTAGAGCTTCGGGCTGACGTAGAAGCTCGCGAAGAACTCCTTCCAGCTGAAGCGCGGCACCTCAAGATCGCGCGAGGAGAAGTCGCGGTTGAAGATGGTGAACAGCAGCGTGACCACGAGGATCACCGCACCGAAGGTGGCGTAGCCGATGCCGATGCTGTTCGCGAAGAATCCGGCGCCAGCGACGCCCAGGCCCATTCCGACGAACGTCCCCATCGCCAGGACTCCCGATGCCACCCCGAAGCGCTCGCGCGGGATGCGGTCCGGGACGATTGCGGCCTGCGCGGTGGCGACCGCGTTCAACGCGAGCATGACGAGCACCCAGTAGACGCCGAGGGTCCAGAGCTGGCCGGCACCGGAGAGCAGCACCATGCACAGCGCAGCGGTGGCGGCGCTGATGACCATCCACGGTGCACGCCGGCCGAAGCGGCTGCGGGTGCGGTCGGAGAACGCGCCGATGAGCGGGTGGATGATGATCGCACCGATCGAGGCGGCAGTCATCACGATCGCCAGGTTGGCGACCTTGTTCGCCGGGTCGATCTGCTGCACCTGATCGGGGATGAAGATGACCATGAAACTCGCGTAGCAAGCCAGGAGTGCGGCGTTCATGACGAACAGCCACGTCATCAATCGACGGTCGGTCGTACGCGGTGGTGCGGGCAGCACAGTGCTCATGGGTCTTCCTCCTCCGCGGCTTCATCGCCGCAGCGCCTCACGCATCTCACCGTCGGGCACAGCGAGTGCGAGACTCACAGTATGCCCGAAAATGCCACGTTGCAAAACGGATGGCACGTATCGCCATATAACATTCAGGAGTGACCAGCACCGACCCGATCGACGATATCTCCATCGGCGGCGAAATGATCCGCCTCGGCCAGTTCCTGAAGTTCTCGGGACTTCTCGACTCCGGCGGCGACGCCAAAGAGGTCATCATCGACGGGTACGTCAGCGTCAATGGCGAAGAGGAGCGGCGACGCGGACGCCAGCTGCACGACGGTGATCTGGTGTCGTTCGAGGGGCGCACGGTTCGCGTGCGGCCGTGATCAGCCCTTCGTCAGATCCTCGGCGAGCATCACGAGAATCCCGCTCGGACCGCGGAGATAAGTGAGCTTGTAGACGTCCTGATAGTTCGCGACACCTCGAAGCGGGAAGCATCCGTGTCGGGCCGCGACCTGGAGCGCTTCGTCAATGTCGTCGACGGAGAAGGCGACGCGATGCATGCCGATCTCGTTGGGAAGAGTGGGTTCGGTCTCGATCGCTTCGGGGTGGATGTACTCAAAGAGCTCAATGCGGCCGTGGCCGTCTGGCGTCTCGAGCATCGCGATCTTCGCGTGATTGCCGTCGAGCCCGACGGCCGTATCGGCCCATTCGCCACTGACGGTGTCGCGTCCGACCACGGTGAGTCCGAGGTCTGTGAAGAACGCGATCGTCGCTTCGAGGTCGCGCACAGCGATCCCGACGTTCTCGAACCTGATGGACATGCGGCCAACGCTACCGAGGACCGTGCAACGCCACCAGGGGATGCGACGATTCCGATGGGCACAGCTGCGAGGATACCTACGGTCGAGTCAGAGAAGTGACAGTTCTCGGAGTTGCCGGCGGGACGTAATACCGAGCTTTCGGAAGATGTTGCGCAGGTGGGCTTCGATCGTGCGCGGGCTCAGGAACAGCTGGCCACCGACTTCCCGGGAGGTTGCCCCGGTGGCGACCAATCGCGCGATGTGCCGCTCCTGAGAGGTGAGCTCGTCGGTCGGCTGGGCGGTCCGCTTGCGCGGATGCTCCCCCGTGGCGATCAGTTCGCGGGCGGCACGTGCGGTGAACGCCTCGGCGCCCATGTCCGACAGAAGCTCATGAGCAGTGCGCAGCTGTTCGCGGGCGTCCTTGCGCCGGCCCTCGCGGCGTAGCCACTCTCCATAGACGAGGTGCGTGCGGGCAAGGTGGGTAACTATCCGGCAGTCTCGGAGGTGCTCGATCGCCTCCCGGTAGAGTTTCTCGGCCGCATGCCCGGTGCTGGTTAGCGCGCGTGAGCGCGCCGCCAGCCCGAGCCCCCACGGAGTGCCACTGGCGACGGCCCGTGAGCAGAGCTCGTCGAGCGCATGGGCCGCGCTCTCCGGTCGGCCGGAACGGCACGCCGCTTCGATGAGTTCGGCGTGGGCAAGGTTGCTGTGCGTCAGCTCGTCGGATTCGAAGGCACGCGCCGCGGCTGCCTGGCCCGCTGGGTAGTCGCCCACGCCGTTGTGCAGCACGGCCATGCCGTACTGTGCCAGCGAGACCTCGGTGCCGTGCCCACGTGCGGCGGCTTCTTGAACGATAGCCTCGTAGACCTCCGCGGTCTCGGCCGGACCGCCTCGCCAGGCAGCCAGGATGAGTTGGGCGTGGAGCACCTGTACGGTCTGGGTCACCGCCGCGATCGCGGTCTGCTCGGCTGCCCGCGCGAACTCGCCGAAGAGCACCAGCATGACGGATTGGACGAGCAGCGCCGCCGGGAGAGTGGCGAGGGCGCCCGCCTCGCGCGCCAGCTGGGTGTGACGGGAGGTCAACGCGTAGAGCAGTTCGTCGTCGAAGACTGCCATCGCCGTCCGGCTGGCCAGCCACCCCCATCGGAGGATATCCGCATCGCTCGCGGCATCCGTGTTCGACTCGCCTCCGCGGAAGGCCACCAACGCCCGCCGCAGGCCGGGTGCACCAGACGAGTACCCCTCCGTGAACGTGGTCACGAGTCCATCGAGCAGCAGGTCCGCCGGCCGCGGCGACCCGGGCGGGGCGGGCGCGGCGCGGGCGGCTTCGGCGACCTCCCGCACGCCGAGGCCGAGACCGAGACCGCCGGTGACGATCGCCGCATCCAATGCGTCGAGGTATGTCTCGCGGGACAGCGCCGGATCCAGCGTGGCGAGGCCTCTGGCAGCATCCAGAAGCATCCCCAGGCCCTCGCCCGCTCGCGCCCGGTAGAACACGATACGAGCGCGCAGCAGCTCCAATCGAGCCTGCTGCCGCGCATCGAGCGGGCCGGCTCCGGCGAGCGTGAGCAAATCCGATGCGGCCTCGGACGCACCGGTCTCATGCATGGCGAATGCGGCTTCCAGCGACCGGCCCGCACGGGCAGCGGGCTCGGGGGTCAGCCGGGCCGCGTGCTCCATGAACGCCGCCGAGGCAGCCAACCCACCGCGGGCGCGCGCTCGACCGGCTGAGCGCTCCAGCTCCGCAGCGGCATCCTCGTCGGCGCCCAGCACCGCCTGTGCGCGGTGCCATGCGCGCCGGTCAGGGTCGAAGTCCGGATCAGTGGCGGCGGCCAGCGCGTGGTGCGCTCGGCGCTGTTCAGGTGGTGACGCGTCCCGGTAGATCGCCGAGCGCACCAGCGGATGCCGAAACCTCACCCGGCTGTCGACCTCAAGGAGCCCTGCGACTTCGGCGGGTCCGACCGCGCTCTCCGCGATCCCCAGCTGTGCAGCCGCGCGCCACAGCAGGGCCACGTCGCCGGTGGGCTCGGCCGCCGCGACGAGAAGCAACAGCTGCGTGTCCGCGGGCAGGCTCCCAGAGCGGCGTCTGAAACTCTCCTCGACGCGGCGCGGAACATCCAGTGCGCCTGGCAACTCGAACCCGCCCGCCATCTGTGCGGACTGGGCACTCAGCGGAAGCTCCAGAAGCGCCATCGGGTTGCCGCGTGACTCGGCGACGATGCGTTTGAGCACTCTGTCGTCCAAGGGCGTGGCGAGCGCGGATGCCAGCAGCGCCCGTGCATCGACCTCACTGAGCCCGTGCACGCGCAGCTCTGGTAATCCGGCCAACGCCGTCCGCCCATGTCCGAGTTGGTCGCGATTCGGCTGATCCCGATCAGCGTCCCGGACGGCAAACAGAAGTGCGATCCGCTCGGCCCCCAGCCGTCGTGCCACAAAGGCAAGGACCTGGGCCGAAGCCTCATCCAGCCACTGCGCATCGTCGACGAGACACAGCAGTGGCCCCTCCTCGGCGACCTCTGCCAGCAGGTTGAGTGTCGCGAGACCGACCAGGAAGCGGTCCGGCGCCTCGCCGCCCTGCTGCCCGAGGGCCACCCCCAGAGCGGCCCGCTGCGGATCGGGCAGCGCACCCGCGTGGTCCAGCAACGGCGCACACAGCTGGTGTAAGCCCGCGAACGCGAACTGCGTCTCGGACTCGACGCCGACCGAGGACTCCACTCGAAACCCGGATGCGTCCGCCGCGCCTCGGGCATGCTCAAGCAACGCGGTCTTGCCGATGCCGGCCTCCCCGTGCACCACCAACGTCCCGCTCAGCCCGGCCCGCGCCCTGGAGAGAAGCGTGTCGACCGCTTCGCACTCGGCGCCCCGGCCCAACAGATCCACCAATGTTGCTCCCTCCAGAGAGCACGTCGGCGCCCGTACTACGTAAGTATCACCGACGCGAGCAACGCAAACCAGGTGTAGGCGACTTCGCGCGAGCGGCCAGTAGCGGGACTTCTACCGATGCGAAGGCGTGGCGAGCGGTGCGAACCTGGCGATACGGCCGCAACAGCGGCAATCGGATCGCTGAATCTCAGCCATCCGGAACGCCCCTACAGAAAGTAAGGAAGAGCCCCATCATGAATCCGATTCAGGAACTCATCAGCAACTTCCAAGACCTTGTAGCCCAGGTGCCCGAGATCGTCCAGCCCTTCATCGTGATGCTCGCCGGCGCGATCCCCTTCATCGAAGTGGAGGGGGCGTCCTTGATCGGTATTGCCGGCGGCCTTAACCTCATCGTCGCTGCCATCGCCGCGGTCGTGGGCAACTTCCTCTCCGTACTTCTCGTGGTGGCCCTCACGTCGCGCGCTCGCACTGCCGTCGTGAACCGCAACAGAGTCCGCGTCAAGGCCACAGTGGGCGCCGCACGGTTCCCCCTGGGTGACGAGGATCGTGCCGCATTCGAGGAGACTGCGCCGGTCCAGCCCGAGTCGAAGGGACGCCAGCGCTTCAGGACGTGGGTCGTTCGCTTCGGCGTACCCGGCGCGAGCATCCTCGGCCCCCTCGCGATCCCGACCCAGGTCACCTCAGCGATCCTCGTCGCCGGCGGAACGCCGCGTGCGTGGGTGCTGCTGTGGCAGGCCGTTGCGATCGTCATCTGGGGAGCGGTGGCCACCGTGAGTACCTGGGCCGCGCTCACATTCCTCATCGGGGTATGAGTCACGGGCCACATAAAGCCGCCTTACAGAGGAGGAGTGAAATGTACGAACTGCGACCCAGCGACATTGCGCTGCCACCGACCGTTTCCATCGATCTGAGTCATTTCGTCGTGATTGTGCCTGAGGCCAGGGCATCCACGACGGAAAACCCGGACGACTCCGAGCGGACGGCGTAATGCACCTGCTGACTGTCTTCTCCCATCCCTTCCACGATAGGTACCCCGCCGCGGTCATGGATTCCTTCCATAACCCGTTCAAGCAAGCGGACCATACGATCGATGTACTAGACCTGCACCGCGAGCAATTCGACCCGAGATTTACCTCGGCGGACCACGCCCACTTCTGGGGCGAGTCGATCCCGCCGGGTATCAAGGAGATGCATCGACGGATAGAAGCGGCTGGCCGCCTCGCTTTCGTGTTCCCCGTGTACTGGTGGTCGATGCCGGCGCTGATGAAAGGGTGGATCGAGCGGGTGTTCACGGCGGGTTGGGCGTACCAATACGGCGCGGGGGTTGAGGATCGCGGCAGGGCACCAGTACAGGGGCTCCTTCCGTCGATACCCACCTGGGCTCGCGCACTGCTCCGTGAGCACGCTCGCCTCGACTATCCCGGTTCACTCCTTCGAGACAGGGCCATCCACGCCCAGATGCCGCCGAAGCGCGACGGAGATGTCGTCGAGGTGAGCGAGCTGCTGCGGGGTGAGAGCCTCAACGAAGAGCTCGCGCACCGCTCGCAGGTGCGGAACGGATCCGGTCCGAAAGGCCGCTCGACCAGATTCCGTCGCGGTGACATCCACTCCGTGCACATCGTCAACACAGGGCACTCGCCCAATCAGCCGGCGCTTCTCCATCCGTCCCAAGTGATGCGAAAGTCGACTGCGCTCCCATCCGATCAGCGCCGCCAGCTCCGAAGACCGCAGAGTGCGCCGCGGCGCCTCTGTCAGAGCGAGCAGCACCTGATAGTCCCCCGCCGACAGCGACGACTCGCTCTGCAAACGACTGTCCAGGCGCGCGCGCAGCGTGTTGGCCGTCTCGATGTAGTCCCGCCAGATGCGCAGTTGCTCTCGCGTGGGCATCGTCCGGTGATTCTCGGCCATCTCGTCTCCCTGGAATAGATACGTCAATACCCATGTTGCAGCATTGACACGTCAACTCGGATGGCCCGATGACGAGAAGGGCGCTGATGATGGCAATTCAGATCGGTGACATCGAGTTCGGGCTGAACTCCTTCGGCGACATCGCCACCGACGACGGGCGAGTGCTGTCGGATGCTGAAACGCTCCGGTTGCTCGTCGATGAGGCGCAGCTGGCAGAGTCGGTCGGGCTCGATGTGTTCAGCGTCGGGGAGCACTACCGGGAGGGCATGGTCGACGCGGCCACTCCCGTGATCCTCGCCGCCGCGGCGCAGGCCACATCGACCATCCAGCTGGGAACATCGGTAACCGTCCTTTCGACGCAGGACCCGGTCCGGCTTTATCAGCAGTTCGCAACCGTTGATGGCCTTTCCAACGGACGGGCGCAATTGGTGCTCGGGCGCGCATCGGCGATCGAGTCGTTTCCGCTGTTCGGATACGACATCGCCGAGTACGAGCAGATCTTCAACGAGAAACTCGACCTGTTCCTGCGGCTGATGCATGAGGATCGTGTCACCTGGACGGGCCAGTATCGTGCGCCACTTGAGAACGAGCGCCTGCATCCGCGGATGCCAGACGGAGGGATCCCCGCCTGGATGGGGATCGGCGGAAGCCCCGATTCCGTCGTCCGGGCGGCGCAGCACGGCTTGCCACTGATGATGGCCATCATCGGCGGACGTCCCGACCGCTTCGCCGGGCACGCCGAGCTGTATCTGCGCGCTCTCTCGCAGTTCGGACGAGCGGAACTGCCGATCGGTCAGCACTCCCTCGGCTTCATCGCCGACACCGATGAGGAAGCGAAGAACATGCACTGGAAGTACTGGCAGCCCGTTGTCACCGCGCTGAGCAAGGAGCGCGGGTTCTACCCGCCCACCGCCGAGCGGTACGAGATTGAGGTCGACACCGGGGCGCTGTTCGTCGGATCACCAGAGACGGTGGCGCAGAAGATCGCAAGCAACGTCCGCTCCAATCATCTGTCCCGCTTCGATCTGAAGTACGACCTGCTGCATCTGCCGAAGGGTGCTCGTGAGCACAGCATCCGCCTCTTCGGCGAGCGCGTCGCGCCTCGAGTGCGCGAGTTGCTCGACGAGAATCCCAGCGAATGGCACCTCACCGGACGCGTTCCTGAAGAGATCGTCAAGGGCGGCAAAGCCGTCCATGCCTGAAATCACGAGACCTGAGATCACGAGAAGAAAGAGATCATGAGCGACTTCACCCAGCTCGAGTTCGGCATCGATACGTTCGGAGACCTGCCCCGCGATGACCAGGGCAATGTCGTCTCATATGGTGCAGCGATTCGCGCCACCGTGGCGGAAGCGATACTCGCCGACGACGTGGGCATCGACGCGGTTGCGATCGGAGAGCACCATCGCCCCGAATTTGCGATCTCCTCTCCGGAGACTGTGCTGGCGGGGATCGCCACGGCGACCGAGCGCATCCGGCTCGGATCCGGGGTCACTGTACTGTCTTCCGACGACCCGGTGCGAGTTTTCCAGCGCTTCGCGACCGTTGACGCTCTGTCGAACGGACGCGCGGAGATCATCCTTGGGCGAGGATCCTTCACGGAGTCCTTCCCGCTTTTCGGTTATGACCTCTCCGACTACGAGCTGCTCTTCGAAGAGAAGATCGACCTCTTCCACGCCCTACTCGACGAGAAGCCCGTCACCTGGGAAGGGACGACACGCGCCGCACTGCACGAGGCGGATGTCTTCCCGAAGACGGATTCGGGCCGGCTGCGCACGTGGGTGGGCGTCGGTGGCTCACCGCAGTCCGTGCTCCGCACAGCGCACTACGGGTTCCGGCTCATGCTCGCCATCATCGGCGGCGCACCCGCCCGCTTCTCCCCGTATGTCGATCTGTATCGGCGGGCGACCGAGCAGCTGGGCACCACTGCCTACCCGGTGGGTATGCACTCCCCCGGCTTCATCGCCGAGACAGACGAAGAGGCGAAGGAGACCTTCTACCCCGGGTACAAGGTGGTCCGAGACCGGATCGGTGCGTTGCGCGGCTGGCCGCCCCTGACTCGCTCCGACTTCGAGGCCGACGTTGAGCACGGGTCGCTGTACATCGGCTCGCCGGAGACTGTCGCTCGAAAGATGGCGAGCGCCATCCGCACCCTGGATGCCGGTCGGTTCGACCTCATCTATTCAGCCGGCGGCGCGATGTCCGCGAGCGCACGTCTTCGCACCGTCGAGCTATACGGCAGCAAGGTGATCCCGATGGTGCGTGAGCTGCTTGCTGAGACGCCCGCACGATCGTCCACGACCGGAGAGGCCTTTCGGCGATGAATGAGACGAGCGATATGGACACCAACTCCCGCGGCGGCACGACCATCGGCATCCTCGGAGCTGGCAAGGTCGGCACGGCACTTGCCCGCCTTGCCGTCAGCGCAGGTTACCGCGTGCTCATCGCCGGCTCTGGAGACCCAGAGCGGATCGCGCTCACGATCGAAGTACTCACGCCCGGGGCGACTGCCGTCCGCCCAGAAGAGGCTGCTCGAGAGTCCGACATCGTCGTGCTCGCGCTCCCTCTCGGCAAGTACCGACGCCTTCCGGTGGCTGAGCTCGAAGGCAAACTCGTGATCGACGCCATGAACTACTGGTGGGAGACGGATGGCATCAGAGACGACTTGAATGACCCGCGCACGTCGACGAGCGAGATCGTCCAAGAGTTTCTTTCCGACTCACGCGTCGTGAAGGCGCTGAACCACATGGGGTATCACGACCTTGAGGAAGAGGCCCGGCCTGCCGACTCCGCAGACCGAAAGGCCATTGCGATAGCCGGGGACCGGGACATCGACCTCATGCGCGTCGGAGAGTTCATCGACGTGTTGGGGTTCGACTCGATCATCACCGGGCCGCTTGCCACAGGTGTCCTCCTACAGCCGGGAAACCCCACGTTCGGCGCCAACCTCCCGATCGATGATCTTCGCGAACTCATCGACCTCGCCGCCGCCGAGCGCTCTCCCACTCACACCGCGCTCTGAACCGGCAGCTCGTCCCGTGCCCGGCACCCCACTACCCATGCACCCCCAACTGGGCGAGGGCGGGCTCGGCTCCGCGCACCGTGATGGACCATTCGGGCCTGACGAATGATGACTTCTCGAGACGCACCCGTTGCTCGTCGACGGGTTCTCCGGTGCGCGGCGATACCCGGGTGACTCCGTTCAGCTCGTAGCCGAGCTTCTTCGAGACGGTGAGGGATGCTTCGTTCCAGCTCGCGGCGCCCGATTCAGCCCACTCGGCCTCGAGCACATCGAACGCGAACATCAGCAGCGCTGCGCGCATCTCAGTTCCCAGCCCGCGGCCGTGCACCGACTGGGTGAGCCAGGATCCCGTGCCCACCGTGCGTCGACTGGCGAAGTCATACGCGGAGAGGTCCTGCGACCCCACCACGCGGCCCTCGAAATGGACGGCGAATGCGACGGTCCAGTGGTGCGGAGCGACGCGGTTGCGCAGGCTCCACTGAAACGCGGCAAGGTTTCGCGGAAGATCGCGGGGACCGGCGTCGGTCCACGGGACACTGAACGGCGTGCGCTCGGGTTCATGAACACCGTCGAGCGCGGCCTGCGCGAGTCCGGGCAGGTCGGCGTCCCTGACCGGCCGTAACACCAGCCGCGGGGTCGTGATCTCCAGTCCGAACAGCGGCCAGATGTCTTCCAGTTCCATGCCGGAACACTACTCGTCCAGAGACCGCGGTTGAAATCTCAGTCGTCACGCAGCGGGACGAAGCTGTAGAGTCCGGCATCCGTGCGGCTGCGTACGCGACCGTCGAGCCTGTCGACCACGGTCATCAGGCCGCCGATCGGGGCGACCATGCGCCCCTGCTCTGCCAGTTGCGAGACGAGGTCATCGGGCATCCGCTCGAAATCGGCGGAGACGAGGATGCGATCGAACGGAGCGGATGCCGGAAGACCGAGGACTCCGGCGGTCGCAGCTTCGATACAGGCGTCAACATCGGTCGCCTCGAGTCGTTCCCGTCCGAACTGCACCAGCTCGGGAACCCGTTCGACTCCGATGACGGTGCCGCTTGGGCCGACGATGCGGGCGAGGATCGCGGTCGTCCAGCCGGAGCCGCTGCCGACATCGAGCACGCGATCGCCCCGTTGCGCGGCCAACAGATCCAGCATCCGCGCGACCGTCGATGGCTGCGAGTTCGTGGCATCCCACCCGATATGAACCGGACGATCGGAGTCGGCAAGGTGCCGAACGGCATCCGGCAGAAAGTCCGCGCGCGGGATAGCGACCATCGCGGCGCGCACGCACTCGCGTGTCTCGTCACTGACCATGATGTTGGGCATGCGGCGGATTCTACGCCGGACGACTGCGTTCGTGAACGCCTCCCTGACACATGCTTCGGCAGCGGTCCGGTCGCCCGACGAGGGGTCTTACTGAGCGCTCGCGTTGTGTCCTGCCGACCGGTTCGCGACTTTCCGGTTGTGGAGGGTGATGACTATCAACGCCGCGACCGGGCCGGCCAGGACAACAATGAAAGGCCAGTACCAGGCGATCGTGCCGAGCAGAACCGCTCCGAGAACGATGAGACCCGCGCCCAGGGCGCGCAGCGCGACTGAACCGCTCGGGATGGCCACGGCGTTTCGGTGGAACGGAATTCTGGTGACCGGGTTCGCTCGCAGGGTCATCCCGAGCGCCACGTGGAACAGCACGACTCCGACTATTGCCGCGACTCCGCCGAACAAGATCATGTTCTCGAAGCTATCAAGGACGCTTGCGCGGGGTGTGCGCACCGGAACTACCGAGTGAGGGTGCCGACTAGCGGCGGACCTAAGGTCCAGCTGGAAACGTGCCCTCGGCGCTTGCAACCAGCACGAGCGCAGACACGCGACCGATAGGGTGCAACCATGACGAAGCAGACGGTGGCCAAAGGAGCATCGGGCGCAAAGACGCCGCCCATCGGAAGGCGCGGGGCCGCAGAGATTCCGACATACCAGCGCGTTCTGTTCGGGGTGCTGGGGATCGCGTCTGCCGCGGGGGGAGCCTTGCTGTTACTGCGCAACGGTTCTCCGGAACTCGGCGGCACGGCCCTCGTGATCATCGCGGCGCTCTTCCTCGCGCTCATGGTGATCGGACGCCTCCCGAAGATGCTTGAGATAGCCGGTGTCCCGCTTGAATTTGACCAAGACGAAATGTCTGAGTTCCTCCGCACGTTGCGGGCAGCCGTCGACGACGACACCGTCGTGGAGCTTGAGGAACAGCTCAAGAACATGAGCGGCAACACTAAGGCCTTCAAAGATGCGCAGAAGGAGGCAGATCTGGATCCGGAATCAAGTGCGCCGACCACCGAGGCACGCCCCACCGTCGCGAAAGCCAAAGACCCCGCATGGCTGTCTTCGCTTAAGCAGGGAGCGGGAGTGGCGACGGCCGAGAAGAATGCCCGCGTCCCCGGGGGTACAGGAAGCGGCCGGGGGCAACCGCCGGTGGTCGATCATCTGGTGCGCCAGGGCGATCAGCCCACGCTGGTACTTGAGAAGATGTCGGCGTGGAACGAAAGCACCTTGAAGGTGCTCGGAAGACGACTGAATCGCGTCATGTGGAACCTTCCGACGATCGAAAAACTGATCGTGATCATGCCCGGTGACGGCATGACCGATGCCGAGGATTGGCGCAAGAGTCTCTGGGGCAACGACGCAAACCCCAAGGTCGAGGTGCTCGCTGAAGGCAGCAATGAAGCACTTGCCGTTGAAGACTGGGTCGAGTCATTGCCACCGAGACCGAAAAGCGAGGCTGGTTCGGATCCGCGGTCCAACTGAAGCTCCCGCCGACCGTAAGCGGCTGACCATTCAGTACCGCAGCGCTTCCTGGTCGAGGTTGTCCGAAACTTCGTCCGGAAGCAGGCGCGCTCGCACCGCGTTGGCGGAACGGGATGCCGCAAAGGTTCTCCAGAACCGGCCTTCGGCAACGGGTTCGGTGCGCCCGAGCTGCCGCTGCTGGCTGTCAGAGCAGCTTTCGCTCGAAGACCACGTTGAGTGGCGTGAATCCCTCCGCCTCGAAGAATGCGTGAGCGCTCGTATTGAAGGACCACGAGTCGAGTCTCATGGCATCAACGTTCTCTGCTCGTCCGATAGCCACAGCAGCGTCGATCAGTTCCTGACCGATGCGCCGACGCTGCAGGGCAGGGTCAACCGCGATGTGGTGCACGTACAGGCTCTTGGACGCATGCCGGAATGGATTCGCCGGTCGCGCACTAATTTCTGCGAGCAGGTAGCCGGCGGCCGCACCGTCAAGTTCTGAGATGAGGAGGATCGCCCCGTTGGCCAGTTGCTCAGCAAGGAATGCACGCAGCACCTTGCCTCTACTGCTCTGCGTACCGACATGACCGAAGCCTATTCACTGTGGCCGCCTACGGTCGGTCACGCATCAATCAGTACCGCCGCAAACGATCGTTTATGGCAGCTTGAGCGGATCGCGACGCTCGGCCGCCGATAACGTTGACCGCAACACCTTGGGCCGTGTGGGTGCGGACCTCCTAGGCGTTGAGCGAAGAGCGAATCCAATCGTTGGCCCCGGCGGGATATAGAGGCACAGTGAGGCCCGCGTCGTCGAATGGGCGCCACACCACAGGCACTACCGAACCGTCTGACTCGGTGAGTGTCCCTCCTTCTTCGGCAGGTGTCGGATCGAGCGTGCCGGAGTACAAAGCGACGATTTCGTGACCGACCTCTCCGTTAAAGCGAAAGATGTTCTCGATCATGCCGAGGTGGTTGAGACCAACAATGCGCGCTCCAAGCTCCTCATTCACTTCGCGGACTATCGCCTCCCGATGCGTCTCGCCTAGCTCGACACTCCCTCCGACCAGCCGATGATATCCAGCCGGATTCTCCACGGTTGGGGCGTTGACGCTAACGAGATGACGAGAGCCATCGGGGTCAGGTACAACCAGCATGGCCTTGACGCGAATGTAGGAACGATTAACCGACATGTCTCCATCATCCAGCTTCATCCCCGCGGCTGCCGAAATCGGTCGTTTTGGGCAGGTCACCGATCGTCGCTCGAGGTCCGTCCAACCCGCCAGTTAAGTGGTTGCCGAAACGGGCCGCGCGACGTTTCCGGCAGAAAAGTCGAGGCGTGAGTCCGGAACGCAACTACTGACATGTCTCGTGAGACAAGTCGTCGGCACCGGGTGGTCTCGTTCGTCACAGATTCCGGAGGCTTCGCGTCTCGGTCGCTGTCAACTCGAGCGAGAAGGGACAGTACGTCACCGCAACGATTCCGCGCTAGTTTGCGGATTCGCAGAATCGTCCGCAAAGTCGCGTGGAATCCGCAATCTATACGCGGAGCCTACAACTCAGTTGAAGTCCCCACCAGGAGCCATGTCCATGAACCTTGAGTAGTGCCCCTGGAACGCCAGGTTGATCGTCGCGGTCGGGCCGTTACGGTGCTTGGCGACGATCAGGTCGGCCTCGCCCGGGCGAATGTCCTTGTCGTAGACCGAGTCGCGATGCAACAGGATCACCATGTCGGCATCCTGCTCGATCGACCCGGACTCACGAAGGTCGCTGATCTGCGGCTTCTTGTCCGTGCGCTGCTCAGAACCACGGTTCAGCTGTGACAGTGCGATGACCGGCACCTGCAACTCCTTCGCGAGCAACTTCAGCGCACGCGAGAACTCCGAGACTTCTTGTTGGCGCGACTCGACGCGCTTGCCGCTCGTCATCAGCTGCAGGTAGTCGATGACGACCAGGCGCAGGCCCTCGCGCTGCTTGAGGCGGCGGCACTTCGCACGGATCTCGACCAGCGTCATGTTCGGGCTGTCATCGATGAAGAGGGGTGCGTCGTTGATGCGTCCGCGGGTCGCAGCGACCGTGGTCCAGTCGCGCGGATCGAGCGATCCCTTGCGCATGTGCTGCAGCGGAATCGCGCCCTCTGCGCTGAGCAGACGCATCGCGATCTCGCTCTTGCCCATTTCGAGGGAGAAGAAGACTGCGGGCTGGTTGTGCCCGATCGCCGCAGCACGAGCAAAATCGAGCGCGAGCGTCGACTTGCCGACAGCGGGCCTCGCTGCCACGACGATCATCTGACCGCCGTGCAGACCGTTCGTCAGCTCATCGAGTTCTTTGAACCCGGTGGGCACGCCCGTCATCGAGCCGTCACGGCCACTGGCCGCCTCGATCTCTTCCATCGCAGCATCCACCGCAACAGTCAGCGGAACGTAATCTTCCGCGGTCTGCGTACCGGAGACCGCATAGATCTCGGCCTGCGCGTTATTGACAAGATCGGTCGCATCGCCCTGGCCGTCATAGCCAAGCTGCACGATGCGCGTGCCCGCATCGACGAGGCGGCGCAGGATCGAGCGCTCGGCGACGATGCCGGCGTAGTACCCGGCGTTCGCCGCGGTCGGCACGATCGAGGTGAGCGTGTGCAGGTAGTCGGCGCCACCGGCGCGTCCCAGCTCACCGGTCTTGATCAACTCGTCAGTGACTGCGACAACGTCGGTGGGCTCACCGTGCGAGTACAGGGTGAGGATCGCTTCGAAGATGAGCTCGTGCTTGGGGATGTAGAAGTCGGCGCCCTTGAGCGTCTCGATCACATCGGCGACGGCATCCTTCGACAGAAGCATTCCGCCCAGGGTGCTCTGCTCGGCGAGGAGATCGTGCGGCGGCACGCGCTCCGGTTTGCGCTGTCCTCCGAGACGGTCCTCCGAGATGTCGGCAATCGACACGGTGCTCCCTTCGGTGCGCTGGTGGCTGATGCGGCCCGGGATCGGGCCCGCAACCCTTGCGACCACGGTGTCCTCTGCGGTCGAAATGAGCGAACCACACACCACCGACATCTGGTCGCTCGTCCACGCTACGAGCGACCTCATCCACACGCAACATGGCCTGTGGATAACCCTGTGGACAGTTTGCGGAGAACGTGGGAGTGTCTGTGTAAAACAGGTGTGGATAACCCTGTGGTGACAGGTGAATTTTTGCCGATTTATTCGCTCTGATCTGCGGTTTAGAGTTTCCCCAGCCTGTGGATGAGATTCTGTTTAAACACCTGATTGAAGGTTGAGCGATGAGTGTGTGGGATGTGTACAACCTGGGGAGAAGTCAAGTCTTGATTTTCTCGGGCGCGTTCCCTATTTTCCGGGGGCATCCACCCCTGTCACCCCGCACGGACACCCCCAACACACAGCAAAACGCCCCCTACCCGAAGGTAGAAGGCGTTCTGCGAAGGTGTTGCGGACTACTTGGCCGCGACAACCTGAAGGGTGATGACGGCCACGACGTCGTCGTGCAGACGCACGGTCGCCTCGTGGATGCCCGTCGACTTGATCGGCGCGGTGATGGTCACCTTGCGCTTGTCGATCGAACCGATGCCAGCAGCCTCAACAGCAGTGGCAACGTGGTCGGTCTTGACCGAACCGAACAGGCGTCCGGTAGCGCCGGCCTTGACAGCCAGGCGAACCTTCGCGCCCTCGATCGCGTCCTTGAGAGCCACAGCCTCGTCGCGGTCGTGGATCGCACGAGCCTTGCGGGCAGCCTGAATCGACTCGACCTGCTTGGCACCACCGCGGGTCCACGCCGTGGCGTAGCCCTGCGGGATGAGGTAGTTGCGGGCGTACCCGTTCTTGACCTCGATAACGTCACCGGCACTTCCGAGCCCGGCAACCTCGTTCGTGAGAATCAGCTTTGCCATGTCGTTACCCCTTACCGGCCTGCGCCAGCGTAGGGCAGGAGAGCCATTTCGCGTGCGTTCTTGATCGCGGTGGCGATCAGACGCTGCTCCTGCACCGAAACACCGGTGATACGACGGGCGCGGATCTTGCCGCGCTCCGAGACGAACTTGCGAAGGGTTGCGACGTCCTTGTAGTCAATGACGCCAACCCGGATCGACTTCGCGGGAGCGGTGGGCTTGCCACCCTTCCGCGGCTTGCGGCGGTCGCCGCTCGACTTTCCAGCCATGGTTTTTCCTTTGATGAGCGGATGCCGGTCGCTTCAACGAGCGAAGCGTCCGGATCCAGAAGTTGTTTAGAACGGGGTGTCGTCGCCGAAGCTGCCCGGAGTGCTCCACGCATCCGCACTTGTCGACGAGCCGGGGGTAGACCACGGCTCTGACGACGCCTGCTGTTGCTGCGCGGGACGCACCTGTCCACCGCCGCCACCGGCACCGCCGGAAGCCGCGCCAGAACCGCCAGAAGCCGCACGGGTAACCTGCGCTGTCGCGTACCGAAGCGAGGGGCCGATCTCGTCGACCTCCAGCTCGATCGACGTGCGCTGGTTGCCTTCGCGGTCCTGGTAGGAGCGCTGACGCAGGCGACCCTGCGCGACAACACGCATGCCCTTGGTCAGAGAACCCGCCACGTGCTCAGCGAACTCGCGCCAGACGGACGCACGGAGGAACAGCGCGTCGCCGTCCTTCCACTCGTTCGCGGCACGGTCGAAGCTGCGCGGGGTAGATGCGATGGTGAAGTTCGCCACCGGCAGCCCGTTCTGCGTGTAACGCAGCTCGGGGTCGGCCGTGAGGTTTCCCACAACGGTAATGACGGTTTCGCCGGCCATGAGTCTTAGGCCTTCGCTGCCTTGGCGGCCTTGCGAGCAGCCTTCTCTTCGGAGCGCTTAGCTTCGAAAGCAACCATCGCCTGAGCTTCTTCTGAACGAAGAACCTTAGTGCGCATGATCTGCTCGTTCAGGCCCAGCTGACGGTCGAGCTCCTGTGTGGTCTCGCTCGTTGCTGTGAAGTTGACGACGGCGTAGATGCCCTCGGTCTTCTTCTGGATCTCGTATGCAAGACGGCGCTTGCCCCAGATGTCGACCTTGTCCACAGTGCCACCATCGTTGGTGATGACCTTGAGGAACTTGTCGAGCGTAGGGGCTACCTGGCGCTCGTCGATCTCGGGGGTCAGAATGACCATGAGTTCGTACTGGTGCGTCACTTACCCACCTCCTTCGGACTAGAACGGCTTCCGGGAATTTCCCGAGAGCAGGAGGGTGTGTGCACGTGTCCGTCCGCAGACCGCCGATTGCGGGCCGATAGACAGACAACCTGAACAGTCTAACGGAATCGCGGGCGTGTCGCGAACACGGTCGATAGCGTGGACGGTATGGAGTGGATCTCGGACGTCTCTGTCGGCGACTGGCTGCGCGAGCGACTCAATAAGGATCTGGCCGAGAACAACACGATGCACAGTGTTGTTCCGAGCGGGTTTGAGGCCTATGCGCGCATCTTCCACCCCGCGCAGGTGCGCTCACTGCCGGATCGTGCCGTTCCGACGATGGACGAGTGGAACCGGATGCCGGATGCCGAGCACGCCCGTCTCAGCGAACTGTTCGTCGATGCGCCAGCCAGTTGGGCCGGGACCGCCGACGCCTTCGGCACCACCATGCACGCGCTCGCCCAGTGGCAGCGTCTGGTGAAGACCCCGCCGGACGGCGATTGGCGCACGCGCATCGCTCCGGATGGCCGCGAGTTCACGTCGCCCTTCGAGGGAGAGATTCCACCAACTCTGCTCGCCGCCATCGCGCGGCACCTCATCGTGCACACGTCAACTCCGGATGCCGGCTTCGCTGCGATCTGGGAAGGATGGGGCGGGTTCGTCGGACACTTCGGTGAGACCTCAAGTCGCGCCTTCCTCGAGTTCACGGACGACCCGGCACATGCGCAGGTTCTGCAGCAGAGCTTCCACGACCGCTTCAACAACCCGTTCCGCAAGGCGAAGTGGCAGCCTGGCATCGTCTCGGACGAGATCTCACAGGGCCAGCGGCTTTCCCTCCCCAGCCGCGATCACGTGCTCTTCTCCGCCGCCCCGGCCGTGTTCGCCGACCCGGACTGGGTGCTCGGTGTGCCGTGGCGCGACCGTCCGGCTGAGGAGCACGGCTTCGCGCCGGAGGCGCAGCATCCCAGCATCCTGTGGCCGGCTGACCGCGCCTGGGTGATGGTGAGCGAGATCGACTACGACTCCACGATCGTCGCCGGCTCGGCGGCGCTGATTCAAGCGCTCTGCGCGGATGCTGCGCTTGAGGCGCTACCGATCCCCGAGGGCGCGAGCCTGCACTGGGACGCCGACACGATCAACCGCTGACCACGAGAAACAGTTTCCTGCATGAGACAGGTGTTGTGAAGTCTCAGGACATTGGTGACGGTTGTGTCTCAGGACATCGGTAACGCTTCTTGCTGATTTGGTGGTGACACTTCGGTATGGCGTGATCGGGTGATGCCGCCGAATGAGCCGA